>JAFRQD010000034.1 GCA_017428785.1 Bacteroidaceae bacterium | reverse complement strand
TCACTTTTCACTTTTCACTTTTCACTTTTTGTTGTACCTTTGCACCCAGTTTTAAGCCCCGATGGCGGAATCGGTAGACGCGTCGGTCTCAAACACCGATAGGGAAACCTGTGCCGGTTCGACCCCGGCTCGGGGTACGCAAACAGGCGGATAGCTAAGAGGCTGTCTGCCTGTTTTGCTAAAGAAACATCTCTCGACTATTCTTTAATAAACTAAACACATATTCATTATGAAAAGACCAGTACTATTAAATGCACTGCTCTTCTGCATCTCAACCTCTGTTATGGCACAGACGAGCAAGCTGACGCTCGATGCCCGGATGCAGGTGGAAAAACATCAGGTTGCAAAGCGGACAAGAGCCGCTGCATCTGTTGAAACATTGAACGCCATTATCAAACTCGACGAGACACGCGCCGACAAGACACTTGATGCCTTGCGCACAATGGGCGTAAAGCTGCAGGGACGCTTGGGGCAGCAAGTGGCTGCAGCCATTCCTCTCGACGTCTTGCAGCAAGTGGAGGATATGCAGGGCGTACTGCGTATCGGTACTGGCGGTTCTGCTCCCAAACTCTTGACCGACATATCGCGCGGCGAGATTGGTGTATCGGACATCGACGGCACCCGCGGCATGGTGGGCGACAAGTCCTACAGCGGAAAGGGCATCACAGTTGCTCTCCTCGACGGCGGCTTTGATTACCAGCATCCTGCCTTCAAGGACAGCGAGGGACGCTCCCGCATCAAGGCGGTCTATTCGCCTTTCGATGAAAGCGGCAGGAAAGTGACGGCCGACGGCATGGAACTGCCCGGCTCCGTCTTCGACACGCCCGAGCAGATCGCTGCCCTGACGACGGACTTCCCAACTGGCGACCATGGCAGCCACACCGCTTCCATTGCTGCCGGAACGCGCAGCCCCCAGGGATTCGGCGGCATGGCTCCAGATGCCGACATCGTGTTGTGCACCATCTATTCTTCCGATGCAAGTGATGAAAACATGACAATCGACCGGATAACCTCTTCGAAGGATACTTTCTACGGCCTCGTGTTCCTGAAGGACTACGCCAAACAGCGTGAGCAGCCAATGGTAGTGAGCATGAGTCTTGGCACGAACACCGGTTCTCACAACGGAAAGGGCGAGATAGCGGAGGCTGTCGAAGCCATCTGCCAGGAGGGCGTGCCTTTGGTCATCTCTGCCGGCAACGAGGGCAACAGGCGGCTGTATCTTCATAAGGATTTTGAAAGCGACACGGATACGCTGCGTTCAATGATTGCCATGAAGGATAAATTTGAGAACATCGAAGGCTTCGTGCCGAAGGATGCCGACCTCCGCATGCGCCTGTCGCTGGTCAAAAAAGAAGGCGGCAACAAATGGAAGACGCTATGGCAATCGCCGATGCTCAATCCCGAGACGGGCATCCTGCCCGACATCATCAGCGAGGGAGTGCCTGCACTGGATGAAGGCTTCAGTGGCATTTTGCGTTTAGGCGTGTCGCGTGAGCCTGACCAGGTGCGCATGAAAATTTGCGGTATGGGTATGCTGCAAGAAGACTACTTCCTCGAACTGACCATCGGCAGCAAGCAGGGCGTGGGCCTCGACATCTTCAATGCCGAGCTGTCGTCTGAGGGCAGGCCAGGCTTCCTGAGCAGCGTGGATGGCATGTTGCAAAACGACTGGGCCACAGCGCCCTCCTGCATTTCCGCAGGCGCTTATACCACCAACACTATGGTGCGTTCACTCTACGATGAGCCTTTGCCCTCAATTGACGAAACACTTAACGACATCGCCCCCTTGAGCAGCTACGGCACTGGCCTTAATGGTGTGCATGTGCCCACTATCTGTGCTCCAGGCATTAATATAGTGGCAGCCGTGAGCCACTTCAACGTGGAAAAAGACGATATAGGCAATCCGAAGCCATACCGTCCCGAGATGACTTGGCAGGGCTTCCCCTATAACGCCGAAAGCGGCACATCGATGGCAGCGCCCACCGTGGCCGGAACCGTCGCCCTGTGGCTGGAGGCCAACCCGAAGCTGACACCTGCCGAGGTGAAGGACATCGTGTGCCGCTCCGCCCGCACCGACGCGTTTACCGAAGCCAAGCCCGCACAGTTCGGCCACGGCAAGATTGATGCCAAGCGCGGACTCGAGATGGCGCTCAACACGGGTACTGGCATCAGGGACATTTCCGAGGGGCAATGGAATGAGAACGCCACAATGTACGACCTGCAGGGCCGTCCTTGCAGACAGCCTCGCGCCAAAGGCATCTATATAAAAGACGGGAAGAAAGTTATCATCAAGTAAGTCCCGGCTCCGCATTGCTGCCGCAGTTGATTTATAAAGAACGACTTATATAGTGATTGTATGAGAAAGACCATGGGAATCCTTACCGTGCTTCTTTGCATATCCTGGGCAAAGGCACAGGTGACAGAGCCGTCGGACAGCCTCAAGCAGGTGTATAAGAGCTCTGACGCTCTATTCTACACATTCAACTACCCTTCGAAGAGCGCAACCGGCGAGGATGTTATCCTTTCCTCCCTGCTGGTGGCTTGGATGCCCAAGGCGCCGGCCACCACAGACAGCATCGAGTCGCTCCACATTTACAGTCACTATACGATTACGGCCAACAAGGACTGCCCCACTTCGGACCAGAACACCCAGGACCGCCTCCTGTTCGGCATGCTTGTCAAGGGCAACTACGGCATGGGCTTGAACGCCGCCCAGAACTTCATCTCCCACGGTGTGCTCATTGCTCCCGACTACGAGGGCTATGGCGTAAGCATGGACAGGAGCCATCCCTACCTGGCGCAGGAACTGACGGCCAGGCAGGTCATGGATGCCGTAGAGTATGGCCTCGCACTATATCAGAAGCATATCAACGACAAGCGGGCTTTGGACTTCAAGAGCGACTGGAGGAGCTTCAGCTGGGGCTTCTCGCAAGGTGGAGCCGTCGCGCTCGCTGTACATCGCTACATCGAAGAGAACGACCTTTCGGACAGGCTGCGATTCCGTGGAAGCATATGTGGCGACGGACCTTACGACCTGCCGGCCACCATGCAATACTACATGGAGGACAATGGCAACAGCTACGATGCGCAGACCACCCACCAAAGCGGGATGTGCACATTGCCGATGGTGATGCCGATGATTGTCAAAGGCGCTCTCGACACGCATCCTGCAATGAAGGGCCACACGCTCGAGGACTTCTTCTCTCAGCAATTCCTCGACACAGGCATTATGAACTGGCTGGCCAGCAAATCATACACAACGGGCGACATCAGCAAACTCTGGTACAACCAGCTGCAAAACGGCCTCTATGCCAATGGTCGCCGCTATACATCTGCACAGATGGCTGAGCTCTTCTATTCGCCCTCCAAGAACGAGGTCTGGGGAAAGCTCGACAAGATGTTCACGCCTGGATTCAAGAATTTTGCAGGCAAGTGGCAAGACCTCTATCAGGCCATGGTGGACAACAGTTTGGCCGCTGGCTGGAAGCCGCAGCACCGCATCCAGTTCGTACACTCCCGAGGCGATATGGTAGTGCCTTTCAGCAACTATCTTTCTTTCCGCGATGCCCATGCCGAGGACGAAGACGAGTGGTTTCGCCTCGACGACAGCCTTACGCCACAAGACCACATGGCGGCTGGCACGAACTTCTTCATAGCACTTCTGGCCACTGGCGCCTACGGCGAGTACTTCCAATGGCTCGACGCAAGTCCTGCAACAGGAATCCGGAGCATGGAGATGAGTGTGGAAGACGAGGGAGCAGCATGGTATGACCTCTCCGGCCGCCGCCTGAATGGCCGCCCGACAGCCAAAGGCATTTATGTCGTCGGAGGCAGGAAGATTGCAATCAAGTAAGTCTCTCCTTTTTCCGATGTTTGAAACTGATGTCGTGATAATAGGCGCAGGACCTGCCGGCAGCATCTGCGGCTACCTGCTGAAGAAGGGCGGCAAGGACTGCGTCCTCGTTGACTTCGCGTCTTTCCCGAGGGAAAAGATATGCGGCGGCGGACTCACCCCCAAGGCCTACGAGCTGTTGCAGGAGCTGATGCCCGACCTCCGTTATGACTACCAGGGCGTAGGGCACTTCCGACTGATGATGGACGGCAAGACGCTTTGCGAGGTCGATTTGGCCAAAGAGCTGCGGATGGTGCGCAGGATGGACTTCGACAATGCGTTGCTCGGGCAATACACAGCCGCAGGAGGCGAGCTTGTGAAGGATGTCTTTTCGCATTTCGAGAAGCAGCCGGACGGCAGGATTCTCGTCACACTCAAGTCGGGCAATTCCATGCTCTGCAAATACCTGGTGGGGGCCGACGGAGCCAACAGCCGTGTAAGGAAGCAACTGACCGGCCAGCGTCGCGACACCACGCTCTGGATGGAACGCTACATGGAGAAAGGCGCCAACGAATTCATCTTCGAGTTCTCGAACCGCTACAGGAATGGCTACTTCTTCAGTTTCCCAGGCATAGAGAAGGACGCCGTGGGAATGGGAGGCTTCTACGCCTCGCCGGAAGAGATAAGGAACGAGCTGAGCCTCAACACCATCCGAGACGTCACAGCCGGCAACGCCTCTCCCTTGTATGGCGCCAACATTCCCCTCGACACCATGAAGTCGAGGGAGCGCAACGTAATCCTCATCGGCGATGCAGGCGGTTTCGCCAACAAACTGACCTACGAAGGACTGTACTATGCCATAGCGACGGGCAGAAATGCAAGCATCGCCCTCTTGAGCGGAAAAGACTTCGCCCAAACCAATCGCAGAATATTCCTGAAGAAAAAGAAAGAGACCGTCATAACCCGTTTTGTCTATAGCCGCCTTGGGTTATGGCTGATGAAGAAGGGCGCACATTATCCGAAGCTCATCAAGAAGGCTTTCGAGATGTTCTATTGATGGCCTGGACACGCCTGTTTTAGGGCGTTTGAGGAGGGGAGCACGCCCTCCTGCAGCGAGGCTTCCAAACGCCGCGTGCGGCGATGACAATTTCCGCGTGCGGTGATGGGCATTTCCGCGTGCGGCGTTGGCCATCCCCGCACGCGGCGTTTTTCATCCCCCTATGAGGCACTGGAAAACCCTGCTACGGACAGCACGAAATCGCTGCGGCAGAGGCTCCGAAAACCTTTACCTCACAAGAATCTTTTTGCCGCCATCTTTCGACGAGCCTTGCCTCACAATGTTGATGCCCTTATGCATCTTGCTGAGGCGCTGGCCTGAGAGGTTGTAAATCTCCGTCGGCTGCCAGTCGTCGCCTGTTGCCGTGATTCCCGTTACCAAGTCGTCTTCCTCGCCGGTGTTCAAGACATAGTAAATTATGTCGGGATAGGATTCTGTTCCAATCCTGAAGAAGCCCTCGAAAGCATGGCACACATAGCCCGCCTCGAAGGGCGAAAGCTCCGGAGTTTCTGTCAGGTGGAACCATTGGGGGCTGTCGTAGTCGTATCTGATGGCTTCGTAAGTGGCTCCGAACAGAACCGAGGCAGGATTGCCCATGCCGTTTCTGCTCCGATTTATCTTAACGTTCCGGAAGACGGGATTGACGATGTCGACGCCACTCTCCCACCTGAGGATATAGGGCAGGCCGGCTTCGATGTTTGTCACAGGGGTGAGGAAATCGACCAATGCAACATTGTCCACAATCGTAAGGCCGGAGTTGACATCCAGCATCCTGACATCGGCACCTTTGAGTATGCTGTTCTCCACATCCACGTCGAAGGGCAGGCAAATGCCTTGCCAGACGCCGTCCTTCCTGAGCGTGAGGTTATCGATGGTGGCATTGGCTAAGGCATCGTCGTTCTCCCCGATGATGCTGTTGTTGTTGCCATCTGCATCGAGCACGATGTCGACGGGGTCGGAAGGCTGTGTCGCAAAGCAGAACAAACCAGTGCCAGACACTTCCTCAGGCAAGTCTCCCACAGAGATAATATACAACTCGTACCTTGTGTCAGGCTCCAGATTGAAAATGGTGAATTCCGTCCCGCTCGTGGTTATTGACTTCCATTCTCCGCTTTCCACCGATTCCTTGCCGCTGAACTGTACGTCGTCGATGTGCAGATGGAACTTGTCCCTTTCCTTATGATGGATGGCAATGTAGCCTGGCACGACTCCCGATTCGCTGCTGCATTCCGTATCCAAGGTGACTTTGTTCCACCCGTCGCTTGCCGGTTGCAGCGGGCGCAGGACTGTCGTGAAGTCGGCGACGGCGTTGCCTGTTGTGGAGAGCAGCACCTCGAACTGGTCACGGTAGTTCGGGTCGCGAGCCTCTTCCCAGAAAGAGAATGTGCCGGAGTCCAGATTGAGCAACGGCGTGATGAGCCAGTTGTCGGCATCATAAGGCTGACCGGAGCCGGAGCCGGGCGTCCAGCTTTTAGAGCAGGCATAGAATGAGCCGTCGTAAGCCGTATCGGAGAGGCTACCGTCCTCGGTAACCCATCCCGTTTCCGTTGGCGACTCTCCCTCGGTTCGGACGGTCCATTGGCTTAGGCCGGACTCGAAGCTGTCCGAGAAGGAGCCATATACCGCAGACTTCCTGAAATAAACATCATAGTAGTCGCCATAGCCCGTCCAACTGACGGTGACAGATGTGCCCGCCGGATAGATTGCCACGTCCGTGGGCATGGGATTGGCCGGCAATGTCGTGAACGAAGCGATGCCGGAGGAGGCGCCCTCCTCGTCCTGCACGACGCCAATCACCTCATAGTCGTATGTGGAGCTTGGCTTCAGCTCGGCAAGGGTTATATTCTTCTCGTTGGTCTCCACCGATGCCCAGTCTTCGTATTCGGGATAGATGCCGAAATCGTCGATGAGGAGGCCGTCACAGTCGGTGCAGAGGTGATGGATGGCAATGTAGCCTGCCTGCCCTTGGTATTCGCTCAGGTCGATGCAGACCTCCGTCCATGTTTTGCTGGCTGGTGCCAAGGGGCGGAGCGTTGTCGTGAAGTTGGCGATGTCTTCGTCTATCGTAGAGAGCAGCACCTCGTAGCTATCGGGGTAAAATTGGTCACAGGTCTCCCAGTAGCAGAGCTTGCCTGTCAAGTAAACCAGGGGAGTGATGAGCCAATTGTCTGCCGCATAGGCGACATTGGGCCTCCAGCTCCAAGCAGCTGCCAGGTACTCGCCGCTATGTGCACTCTTGAAGGCTTGATTGATACATTCCCAGCCATCTTCAAAGGGTGCTTCGCCTTCGGTACGGATTGTCCAGCCTTTGTCCGCGAGGCTGCCCGACTCGAAGTTATCGAAGAAGGATGCGTCGTTGCCGTCTGCCTCCCTCTTGTAGCGCACTCGATAGCTGTCGCTGCTGCCCTTCCATTTGAGCATGGCAGTGGTTGGCGTAATGCTGAGCAGTGTCACGTCGGACGGTGCGGAATTGACGAGGGACGTCGGGGAGGAGCCTTGACGGACAGCGGGTTTGTCCGATCCGATATCCGTGGCTTCGGCTTTCGCCATGCTGAATCCCATAAGGATGAGCGTCAGGAGTAAAGTGTTCCGTTTCATAGGCTATTAGTTTTTTAGGTGCTTTTGCCGTCGTAAAGTTACGATTATTTATGTAAAGATGCAAGAAAATCGGTATATATTTCACGAAATCGGTCAGGGCACCTGCCTGCGATGCTCATGGCGGCAGTCGGCGTTGCCCGTCCCAGCGGCCTCCGCATGCCGACATGCCATGCGATGTTCGTTGCTGCATCATGACAAATCAATTGCTGCATCATGATGATTCAATTGCTGCATCATGATAAATCAACGAACTCCGCGTGCGGCGTTTTTCGGCCTTGCACCCGGGCATGAGTCGCGAAGGCCGCGGGGACGGGCATTTCGGCACACGAAAAGAGCCCGCTCATGCGCCTGGCATGGGCGAGCCCCTGTTGTATGGAGAGTCACTTAAGGTCCTTCTACTTTACCAGAACCTTGCGGCCGTTCACAATGTTGATGCCGCGCTGCATCTTGTTGAGGCGCATGCCTGCGAGATTGTAGATGTGCTTAGAGTCTTTAAAATCCTTATCGTCCTTAAGACTCTCGACACCTGTTATCATCTCCTCTGCCTCGTTACCCTGCAGGAATTGGATGTTGTCCACGAAGAAGGCATCGCCGTCTGGGTTCACAGAGCTGTCCTTCGTGTATTCCCACTTGAAGGTATGTGTGCCTGCCTGGACGGGGAAATAGAAGAAGGCCCAGCCTCTGCCAAGTGCTCCGTACGAGAACTGCTGTTCACCGTCGATGTAGAAAACGCACTTGTCCCAACCAGACCCCTCGCCCATGCACTTTGCATCGAAGCAGATGATGCCGTCCTCGTCGTAGGTGCGTGTGGCAGAGATGGCGGAACTCGACGAAGACACTTCCGCATTGCCGCTCCTCATGCAATATTTTCCTTCTGCCGCCGTCTCGTCAGTGACAATCCAGGGATACTCGCTGTCGTTCTGGAAGGAGAACTGGCTCAGGTCGCCCGTCTCGAAGTTGATGAAGTCAAGGTCGAGTGCAGAGCCGGGGTCCGGGATGATGTGGAACCGAATGCAGTTCTTGTACCCTGCGCGATGGAGGCCATAGCTTCTCACATTGTTAGGATAGAGGCTCGCATCGTTCGAACTCAGATAGGCCGAGCAATTCGGTTCTCCCTCGAACACACGGAACTGCAACTCGTAGCGCTCCGAAATGCCTGTGCTGTCGTTAATAATAACGGCAAGGTTCTGCGATCCGTCGTAGTAAAAAGGCTCCTGGAACTGTATCGAGGTCCAATCGTCCCACTTGAAAAACACCTCACTGGCGAAGACTATGTCGTCTGCCGAAGCAAGTATCAAGTCCTCATTGCTGTTAAAGGCAGTATTGTCTGTCGGTACCAAAAAGATGCCCCACAAGCGCGACTGATCGACGACGGCTTCGTTGTAGAAGGAAATGCCTGTGATGAGACCGCTCCTGCCTATCTCTTTCTTTGTGTATATCTGTTCCGAGATCGAATTATTGTATTTGGTGCATGTGGGCATCTCTGCATCTTTGCGTTCGTTGCTGCCTATCTTTACGATTACAGGCTCAGCATCGGGTTCGATAGGAGAGTCTTTAAAGCCGAGTTGGATGCAGCTGTTATAGCTAGAAGTATTCATCTCTTTGGGTGGCCTCGCGGGGTTGAAGTCGGTGATACCTGAATAGATGTAGGCAGCGCGTTTAGAAAATGTAAAATACGATTTGCAGGCTATACTAGAACCCTCTGACGTATTGTCGTCCACGATGACAGCAAGATTCTTTTCATCATTGTAATAAAAAGGTTTGTCTAAAGTTATTGTAGTCCACCTATCTTGCGTAAAAGACACATAGCCGCTAAATACCTTGTTGCGTTCCGCGAATGTAAATTTTATCCAATTGGGACTGGTGGAGAAGAATCCGTCCTGATAAGTATTCTTCAGATAGATATCGATGTTTCGGCCTGTTGTATTGCCTACATTGTAGAAGGCAATGCTCGTGATGACACCGCTTCGGCCAATCTCCTCGCTTCTGTAGATTTGTTCCGACATTGAGTAGTTGCTATATTGGAAAATAGGAACTAGGGTGGAAAAGTCTCCATCGTCGTTCAGACCGATAGTGACGGTATTGGGATTATCATCATCGAACGTCAGTTGAATCTGGTTCTTGCATGTCTTGAAATTGCCCTTCTGCGAGAAGTTCATGGTTTCCTGCGTATAAGGCTTATTATCATTGTATACATGCAGAGACTGTTTCTCTGCGGGGTACACGAGCCAGTCGATGGCGGTATTGGGGATGAAAGATCCTGTCTTATCTATCACGGTGACACAAAGATTTTTCGTGCCGTAATAATAGAAGGGTGTGTCGAAGGTGATTGTCGTCCACTCTCCCTTGGTGAATGAAGCTTCGCCAGAGAAGACCAGATCGCTTTGTGAGAAAGGGTTCCAGTCTTGAGCGTCGTCGAAGGAAGACTCTTGGACTGTCGTCAGATAGATTTCGAATTCCCGGCTTTGCGTCGGTCCGCCGAGCGACTTGAATGCAATGTCTGTGATGTTGCCTGAATGATTGATTTCTGCAACCGTGTAGATTTGCTGCGATACGCAGTACTTCCAGTTGACTGCCGACGGGAGGCCCGAACCTTTTGTATCGGTGGTGCCGTCGCCCACAAGCACCGTTTCAGCCTTCATCGCACTAATACACGCCATCAAAAACGATACAATGAGTAAAGATTTCTTCATGATTATAGATTATATCGATTGTATTTATTATTCTTTTCCGAGCACAAAGATACAATTAATATTTCGCAACATTCACACCCGTCGTGTTAATTTTTCTTAAACGCAGCGTGCTTTTCTTGTTGATTCCTAACTTGGCACTCGGAATGACGCACTTGACTCTCGCCACAGACAACGTTCGGCGATTTGTGTAGAGAGGCAAGAAAATCGGTATATATTTCACGAAATCGGTCAGAGCACCTGCCTGCGATGCCCAAAGCGGCAGTCGGCGTTGCCCGGGCAAACGGCCTACGCAAGTCAACACGCCACGCCATGTTCGTTGCTGCATCATGACAAATCAATTGCTGCATCATGATGATTCAATTGCTGCATCATGATAAATCAACGAACTCCGCGTGCGGCGTTTTTCAGCCTCGCACCCGGACATGAGCAGCGAAGGCCGCAGGGATGGGCATTTCGGCATACGAAAAGAGCCCGCTCATGCGCCTGGCATGGGCGAGCCCCTGTTGTCTGGAGAGTCATTTAAGGTCCTAAAGGTCTTTATGGCCTCTAAGGTCCTTAAAGTCCCTTTACTTTACCAGTATCTTGCGTCCGTTCACAATGTTGATGCCCTTCTGCATCTTGTTGAGGCGCATGCCTGCGACATTGTAGATTTCTACCTCTCCTTCTTTCTCCTCGAGAGAGGAAATGCCGTCTATCAGGTCAATGGGATCGCCGGTGTTCAGCAGTACGACAGTATCGTCCGTTTGAATGTCCATCACATTGAACATGATGTCGAAGGCATGCACTACGAGGCCGGCATCTGCTGTAATGGGTGTCAGTACGGATGTGCCATTCATCAACCAAAGGTATTCCTCATCGTAATTACATTCGAATGCTGAATAAATGATATACGAGCCGGAGCCTGCTGTGCGGTTGCAGACACCCACTTCGGTACCGTCCACGACACAGACATCTCTGTCTGTAAGGTCTATGGTGACGTATTCGAAGTAGGGATTGTAGATGTCTTCGCCGGCTTCCTTCCACCTGATGATATAGGGAGTGCCGGCCTTCATCTCAGTCACAGGCGTCAGGCAGTTCATGAGGATATAGTTGTCCATCTGAGTCAACGACTCGAGCGTCCTCACGTCGGCACCCTTAAGGATGCTGTTCTCCACATCCACATCGAAGGGCAGGCAGATGCCTTGCCAAGTGCCGTCCTTCTTGAAGAGCCTGTGGTTGATGGTAACATTGGCCAATTCATTCTCGTTTCCTTGGAGGATGTAGGTGTTGTCGCTATTATCGTCGAGAGCGAGGTCCACTAAGTTCCTTGTCTTGAAGACGAAGGGCTCGGTATGGGAGTCATACTGGCCGCTCTTCTTACTTGTTATCATGCATTCGTAAGAAGTGTTCTTCTCCAGTCCGGTTATCGTAGCCTCAGTTTCCACGGTGTTGATCGTCATTGTCTCTCCATAGGATGCTACATCGTAAGAGACGGTGAAGTCGTCGATGTACATATAGAACTTGCCGAAGCAATAGTCGCGAATGGCGATGTAACCAACCTTACCTTCATATTCGCTCAGGTCAAATTCCAAGGTTGTCCAGCCATCCCAGCCGGCCGGCGACAACGGACGGAGCACTTCCGTGAAGTCTGCCTTCTCTTTGCCTGTCGTAGAGAGCAGCACAGCAAACTCTTCAGGATATTGTAAGCGAATCCATGCCCTGAACGACACCTTTCCTCCCAGCGGAACCTGAGGTGATATCAGCCAGTTGTCGGCCTGTATGTCCACATCTTGGCTTTGCGACGAGAAATAATAGCTGTTTGAACATACCACATTACTCCAACCGGTGGGTATTACGTACCAGCCTTCGCTCTGCTCTGGAATGGTGGCTGCATCTGTATATACTGTCCAGCCGTTGCTGGAGAGGGTGCCGCTCTCGAAGTCGTCGTAGAAGGTCCCTTCACCCTCTGAAACCCGTTTCCTCAAGCTTACCTCATACGCATCGCCATAGCCCGTCCAGTCGATGTGGGCAGAGGTGGGCGATGTCTCGACTGCGATATCGGAGGGCACAGGGTTAGCAATGAGCGTCGTGAATGATTCTACGCTGGAAGAACTGTCCTCGCCTTCCATGATGCTCACAACCTCCAAGTCGTATTCAGTGTTCGGCTCAAGGCCTTCAATGGTTACCGTGTTCTCAGTAGTCTCGACGGTCTGCCACTCGCCAGCCTCCTTAGCAGGCGTGTAAACCCTGAAGTCGTCGACAGTTATGAGCGACTGTTTCTCGTCCTTGTGGCGGATGGCGATGTAACCTTCCCGTCCTTCGTATGCGCTAAGGTCTATCACATCTTTCAACCATGATACATAAGAGGTCCGGAGCGGCTGCAGCACGATGTTGAAGTCCTCCAACTCATTGCCCTCCAAAGAAAGCAGCACTTCGTATTTGTCCAGCCAAGCGGCATAGCCGCCATTCTGTATATAGAACTCCAGCTTCTCACCCAGCTCAATCTTCGGCGTGACGAGCCAATTATCAACATCGAACCTCTGATTGTTTGTCCACATACTATAAGAAGCGACAGCATAGGCTCCATTATGATGATAACCCGGTACGACATGCCAGTCTGTATCCGACGTTCCTTCGCCATTGCGAATGATGGTCCAGCCCTTTTCGGTCAGGTTCCCTGACTCAAAGCCATCGCGGAAGAACACATTTTCCTCGGAGGCGGCCGACCTGTACTTCACCTCATAGCTGTCGCCCTTGCCTTCCCAGGCAATGGTAGCAGAATTGGGTGTCGGAACGATTGATGTGAAATCAGGCGCAGGATTGGCAAGGGGAGTGAAGAAGGTTACCGGCACACTTCTGTTGCCATAATATGGTTCATCATCATCATCAAATTCGATGATAGGCTGCACGACTACCTCGTAACGACTGCCTTGCTTTAGTTCCGTCATAAAGAAAGGATTGCTATCAGTTATCGTATACTGATTGCCGTTTAAGAATATTCTCCATTTAGTTGCTATGCCGTTCTCTGTCCAGCTCAGGGTTGCACTGGTAGGCGTAATGTCCGTGACTTCCACATCGGTAGGCCTTGGGAAGCGCTGGAGCGTGGTGAACTGGGTATAGACGTAGTCCGAATAGGAGCCGTCATCTTTAATGGTACATACTCTGATATCGAATGTCGTTTCCTGGGCAAGGCCTAACAGCGTAAAGGTCGGGGAAGTCAGGTTGTTCGCATTATACCAAGAGCTGGCAGAAGTTGTCTTGTACTGCATGAGCCACTTGCTGCCGGCACTCTTCCATGAGATGGTGGCTTTATTGTAGTCAATGTCGGTGACTGTGAGGTCGTATGGCTTGAGGTCGACCTCTGCATCGCCGAACCGCACCTGGTTCTTCATGTTCAGGATTGTGCCTGAGTAGCCACTCAAGCCGTCTACGTTGAAGTTGGTGTTGTCGTTGTAAACGTATAAGGTCTGACGTGGTGCCTCGTAAGCAAGGAAAGGTGCCTCTGCCTGATATCCTCCCGTATTGTCGTCGACGATGAGGGCAATGTTGCTCTTGCCGTCATACTTGAAGTTCTTGAAGAAGGGTATTGTCGTCCAGACTTCCGGTTCGAAGGTCACTTCGCCGCTGAAGACCTTGTCGTCTTCCGTGAAGTTGATCCAGTCAGAGTCGGTGCCGAAGCCTTGCTTAACAGTCGACACGAGGTAGATGTCGAGGTTGCGTTTCCTTTCCCCGCCTTTATTGAAGAAGCCTATGCTGGTGACGTTCTGAGGGTTCTTCCACAACTCTTCCTTCGTGTAGATTTGCTGTGTGAGGGAATAATTATAATATATATTGGTAGGCAGGTAGGTGTTGGTGGCATCGCCGCTGCCTAACTCTTTCCTATTTGATTCGGTAAAGGAGAGTTTAATGCAGTTCTTCTTTCCTGAGATAACATCTGCTTCATAGGGATTTGCCAGGTTATATTGGTGGTCGAGCCCGTGCCAGGCGAGCGAGCAGCCGCTTGTGCCAGCAAAGACAAGCCAGCTTGCCTTGTAATAACTGTTCCCTCCGGTGTTGTCTCTCATAATGATGCAGAGGTTTTCCGTGCCGTCATAGTCGAAGGGCTTGTCGAGGACGATAGTGGCCCATTCTCCCAAAGGGAATGGCAGGTTGCCGCTGAAGACCTTGTCGCTCTCCGTTGGAACCAGGTAATCAGAGACACTGCTGAAGCTGGACTTGCTGGTCTTGACCATATAGAGGTCAAATGTTCGTGACGGTGTGTTATTGCAGCTTTCTGCGAAGTAGGAAATCTGGGTGATGAGGCCGGTTTGCCCTATCTCTTCCGGTGTATAGATCTGTTGCGAATAGGAGTAGTCGTGGCCGGTATGCGTAGGCAGGACTGTCTCGGTATAGATATTATTGTCGCATCCCACATCCACAGTTGTATAAGGGCCAGGGGTTCCGTCGGAGAAGGTGAGCTGAAGCTGGCACTTTGCGTTACTTCCATAGAAATTCCTAAAAGGTGCAAGGGGGTCGTAGCACATGTCATTTGTTGCATAGATAGTCTGGGATGGCGCTTTATACGAGAGCCACTTCGCATAATTACCCGTGGTTCCCGTCTTGTCGTTCACGATGAGGCAGAGGTTCTTCTTGCAATCATACTCGAATGGCCTGTCGAAGGTGATTGGGGTCCACTCTCCTGCCTGGAATGTTACGCTGCCGCTGAAGACCTTGTCGCTCTCCTCAGGGATGATGTAGTCGGAGTTGGGGTCGGAGCCAAAGTATTTCTTGTCGGTTTCTACCAGATAGACCTCGATATCTCGGGACGCCCCAATGTCTCTAACTGTTTTGAGGGCAAGGCTGGTCATGGAACCAGAGTGGTTGATTTCCTCAGGCGTATAGATTTGCTGAGACAGACTGTAGTCAGAGCTAGGAATTATCGGTATAAAATTATTATCATGGAAGAGGCCGCTACCCACATGTACTACATCGTCAGAGCCAGAGTCGTCTTTGGTGATGGTGAGCCGAAGCTGTGTCTTATAAGATGAATACTGATCTTTAGAATCTCCACCTAAATTATAAAGTGTAGCATTATATGGCGTCTTATAACACTTTAATCTGACCCTCTTGGTAAGTACTTTACTGCCACCAGTAGATAGCGGTGTCGGATGCCCTGTTTCGTCAAACACGATAAGGCCGAGGTTGTCTTTGCCGTTGTATTGGAAGCTCTTGTCGAGATGAATAGTCGTCCATTCTTCAGTCGTGATGTTCACATCGCCGCTAAAGACAAGGTCAGCATCGTCGAAAACTAACCTATCACCGGAATCAGAGTAATCGTACCTGGCGGTGTGAACGAGATAGATATTGAGCTTACGCGTGTCAGCATCGGCTTCGTTATAGACAGCGATATCTGTGATGGTACCTTTTGCGTTAATCTCCTCAGCAGCATATATCTGCTCAGAATAGTAATAACTATACAAAGTGTTAAGCATAGGGCCATCTGTGGCTGTTCCATAGCCCAACTGAATGACTTCTGCTTGTGCCATGCTGAAACATGCCAGCATGAGCAATAACGTGAGTAATAGTTTCTTTTTCATAGCGAAATGAGTTTAGTGGTTATTACTTACTATATTTATATGGATTCGCGTCGTAAAATTACAAATATATTTTCACATTTGCGCGAATGTGAAGTTAAACATTGTTAAAAATAGCGGAAAAGGGTGCGGTGGGGCAGGCCGTCACCTTAGCGGTTTTTTCACAAAAAAGCAGGAGAATCCAGGAAAATATCTTGACAGTTTTTTGTTCTTAATGAGAAAAATGGAAACACAAAATGCGGAGAAAGAAAACGCCGCAGGCGGAAAAACCAAACGCCGCACGCGGAAATTGCCAACGCCGCACGCGGAATTGGCAATCACAACACGCGGCGATTGGCAGTTCCCCACTATAAAAATGACGATGAAACGGGGCATTTTTAGTCGAAAAGCACGCTTTTCCTGACCTTTTTCCCTTCTCCGTCTCCTATGCCCATTTTGCAAGATGCTGACTCCCAAACAGATAGAAAAACGCCAAAATTTGCGGCCTCAAGGGTCTCCGGACACAACGAACGCCAAAATCAGCGCTCCTGATGGGCATCTTTGAAAAAAATCTTTACATTTCCAACCACTACCAGAAGACATCCGGACAGACGGATATAATTAAGAAAACATAAAAAGTTGTGCATTCCCTTTGTCTTTCCAAGAAAAAAGAGTATATTTGTAGTCGCAAAGCGACTAACAGCTACCCCAATGACCCACTTGGTCCTGCCCACAGACGAAACGCGACGCCTCAGCTTCTATCTGGCGATGGAGGAGTATGCGGCCCATGCCTTGAACAACAGCGGCGACCTGTTTTTCCTCTGGCAAGTGGAGCCGACCGTCATCTTCGGCAGGCACCAGGTCATCGAGAACGAGGTGAACCTGGACTACTGCCGCAAGCACGGCATAGAGTTCTACCGCCGCAAGAGCGGAGGCGGCTGCGTATATGCCGACCGCTCGAACGTCATGATGAGCTACATCACACGCTCCGACCAGGTGCAAAGCACGTTTCGCGAGTACATGCAGATGGTCTGCGGAATGCTCAAGGAGCTCGGGCTGGACGCCACCTCGACGGAGAACAACGATGTGCTCATCGGCGGCCGGAAGGTCTCGGGCAATGCCTACTACCACAAAGCCGGCTGGAGCATCGTCCACGGCACCATGCTCTTCGACACCGACATGCAGCACATGCTCCAGGCCATCACGCCGACCAGGCAGAAGCTCACAAAGCACGGCGTGGAGAGTGTGCGGCAGCGCATCACACTCCTCAAGGAGCACACCAGCATCAGCATCGAGGAGTTCAAGCGCTTCGCCATAGAAAAGCTCTGCTCCGACACGCTCCGGCTCACCGAGGAAGACGTCAGAAACATCGAAAGAATAGAACAAGAAACATACCTTAACCCTAAATTCATCTATGGAAAAGAAAACCTGCCTCTATGACCGCCATGTGGCACTCGGCGCACTCATGTCGCCCTTCGGCGGATTCATCATGCCCATCCAGTACTCCAACATCACCGACGAGCACAATGCCGTGCGTCAGCATTGCGGCGTCTTCGATGTGAGTCACATGGGCGAAGTGCGCATCACAGGTCCCGACGCTGAGAAGTATGTTCAGCACATCTTCACGAATGATGTGGCTGGAGCGCCCGTCGGACAGATATACTATGGTATGATGCTCTACCCCAACGGCGGAACGGTCGACGACCTCCTCGTCTATAAGATGGGCGAGAACGACTTCTTCCTCGTCATCAACGCAGCAAACATCGACAAGGATGTGGCCTGGATGAAGGAGCACACAGCAGGCTTCGACATCTGCCTCGACCATCAGAGCGACCAGTACGGGCAGCTCGCCGTGCAAGGCCCTGAAGCCGAAGCCGTCGTAGAAGAGGTGCTCGGCATCCCCTGCAGCGAGCTGAAGTTCTACACGGCAAAGACCGCCCCCGTGCCCGCCGCTTTTTCCGCCCCCTGCGCTTCCCCAGCCACCGTGCCCGACGGTTCTCCGTCGGGAATCATCATCTCCCGCACCGGCTACACCGGCGAGGACGGCTTCGAGATCTACGGCTCCCACGCGTTCACCCAGCAGGCTTGGGACAAGCTCATCGCGAGCGGCCGCTGCAAGCCTTGCGCCCTCGGATGCCGCGACACCCTGCGCTTCGAGGTCGGTCTGCCCCTTTACGGCGACGAACTCAGCGCCGACATCTCCCCCGTCATGGCAGGCCTCTCCATGTTCTGCAAGCTCGACAAGCCCGAGTTCATCGGCAAGGAAGCCCTCGCGGAGCAGAAGGCCAACGGCGTCGCACAGAAGCTCGTCGGCATCGAACTCGCAGACAAAGCCATCCCCCGCCACGGCTATCCCGTCCTCAACATGGAGGGCGAGCAAGTGGGCGAAGTCACCACCGGCTACCACTGCCTCAGCGTGGACAAGAGCGTCTGCATGGCCCTCGTCAAGACAGAGTACGCCAAGCTCGACACCCCGCTTTCCATCCAAATCCGCAAGAAGACATTCCCAGGCAAAGTAGTAAAGAAAAAGTTCTACGACAAACATTATAAAAAGTAATCATTATGGCTAAATTTGAAGAAGGACTCCGTTACAGCGAGTCACACGAGTACATTCGCGTAGAAGGCGAAT
>JAFRQD010000033.1 GCA_017428785.1 Bacteroidaceae bacterium | reverse complement strand
TCGGTAATGGGGCCTTCAATGGCTGCCAGGGGCTTAAAGAGATTTATTGCGAGGCAGTTACTCCCCCCGACTCTGAAGGCGATCCTTTCAGTGATCTTGGGAGAAGCAACATCCTGCTCGTTGTGCCCGACGGCTCAGAGGATTTGTACAAGGCTCACTACATCTGGGATCAGTTCTGGATAGAGACACCGACGGGAATCAGCCCCCTCCTAACCTCCCCCGAGGAGGAACCTATTTACGACCTCTCAGGCAGACGGCTCCAGAAGATGCAACGCGGCATCAACATCGTTGGCGGCAAAAAGGTTGCTGTGAAGTGAGGGCGGAGCAACATTCTCGGGGTCATAGCCAGATAGCCCCTCATCCATAAAAGCAAGAGCCGGGAGCATCACCAGTCTGTGTTGCTCTCGGCTCTTTTTGTTTTTGTGTCAGTCGGAAAAAACTCCAGTTTCCGGAGTTATTTCTGAGTAGAGTTTGATATTTTTTCCCCCTTTCTCTTGCGCGGTTCAACAGAAAAAAGTAAATTTGCGTGCGAAAAACAATAAAACTGGCAATATTATGAATCGGAAAATCTACTCTAATTTGTTGAGGCTGTTCGTGGCAGCCGTGCTTTATCTTGTCCAGCAGAATGTGTGGGCAATTACCGAAGTCAATGTCGAGACAGCAGGAACGCTGTCCACATTGCTGACCTCTACCGACAAGGAACTTAAGGTGACGGGCGTCATCAACGGCACCGACATCAAGTACATTCGCGGGCTGGTTGTGGCAGGAACGGTGACGAGCCTCGACTGGTCGGGCGTCCGCATCGTCAGTGGCGGCGAGGCTTACACGGGAAGCTTCAAGACGTCCGACGACGTCATCGGCGAAAAGATGTTCTACGAATGCTCCAAGCTTCAGGCTATGGTCTTGCCTTCGACAATAACGGCCATCCAGACCAACGCCTTCTCAAGGACAGGAATCAAGCAAATCGACATCCCAAACTCTGTGACGACGCTCGGCGGCGATGCTTTTGCCTATAACGACGCGCTGGTTTCTGTGGTCATCGGCAAGAAGGTGCGCAACCTGAATCAAGGCGTCTTCTACAGCTGCAACAATCTCAAGACTGCGTATGTGAAGCCTCTCACGCCTCCAGGTGTGCCGGCTTATCTCTTCTCTTCCAGCGGTCTCAGGATATATGTCTATTCAGAAGTGCTGGCAGACTATAAAGCGACCGGTTGGAAAAGCCTGGGCACTCTCTATGGCGGTTTGGAGAACACTCATCCTCAAGAGATGGACCCCAATGACATCATCCGAACGCTGTGCGGCAACTTCTTCGAGGACGCTGCCTGCACCGTGCTCAAGGCAGATTATCAGGCCATGAGCGACGAGGAGCTGACAGCGGCCTTTAACGAGGCGGGCATGCCGGAGTACATGGTGAACATCGCCCTCAAGGTGAAGAATGAAAGCTGGGCCGCTTACGAGAAAGGCTTCCGCATCCACAGCTACGGAGCATATAGCGATGCGAACTATTGGAACGATAAGATGATGGCCAGCGGCGGCTCCTACATGGGCAACCCCACCGGCATCTATGCAGAGAAGGATGGCGACGAGATCTATGTCTTCGTGGACGAGGATGTGCCAAGCGACGCAACACTTTACTTCGCAGGCTGTGTGGACAACCAGCTCATCACGGATGCCAAGACAGGCACAAGGCTCGTGAAAGGCCTCAATGTCATCGAGGGCACAAAGAATGCGCTCTACTACATCGTCTATACTGCCGACACAAAGTCCATGGAGAAGACGCTTGCAGAGTGGCCGGCGCTGAAGATTCATGTGGAAGGCGGCAAGGTGAACGGCTATTATGATGTCAACCTCCATGCTTCAACCGACTATGTGAAGATTCGAAACGCTTCCAAACTGGGCCGCTTCACCGTCAGAGGCGCACACTCGCTCTTCCACCTCAAGACGACTTCTTACAGGCAGGTGTTCAGTACCTCCACAAAGATGGACAAGAGCATTTGCTGGTTCGACAGCGTGGCTGTATGGGAAAAGAACCTGATGGGCATGACAGAAGAGGTGGCTACAGGCAAGAAGGCAGGCTATCCGTGGTACCTGACAGGCGGCGAGGCCATTTATCCTCTGTACTACAACAACCCGAACTTCGCCATCGAAGGTGAGCCGGAAGATGCCGGCTATGCCAACTCAACGCCCTACAGAACCAGCTACAACGGTCTGGACTGCATCAGGAACTGCCTCGATGCCACCAACAAGAACATGGACGACTGGTGCGCAGGCCACGAATGCGGCCACAACAACCAAAGGGCCATCAATGTGGAAGGTTGCACAGAGGCATCGAACAACGTCTTCTCCAACCTCGTGCGCTATCTTGGCGGCCTCAACTCGTCCGGCGGCTCAACGCTTTCCACCGTGATGGAGGAGTACGCACGCCATGAGCCCTTCTACTACAGAGATGTCAACAGCCGCTTGCGCATGTATTGGGACCTCTACCTTTACTATCACCTCGGCCAAAAGAACACCTCCTTCTACCCTGAACTCTTCAAGGCGCTGCGCGAAGACCCCTTGGTTTTGTATAACAATTACAACAACAACAACGGTGGCCTGAAGTTTGTCCGCAAGGTCTGCGAAGTGGCACAAGAAGACCTTACCGACTTCTTTACCATTTGGGGCTTCTTTGAACCGATAAAGAAAACAACCCTTGAGGATTATGGCATCCATCCTATTGCCGTCACCTCTTCAGGCATCAAAACCACGAAAACCAACATCTCCAACTATCCGGTGAAGAACCGCGAGATAATCTTCGTGGAAGACCGTGCGGACTATGTCCTCTCCACAGGCTTCCTTCAGGCAGCAGGCCAGAAGCGCAACGGTTCCGACCAAGTGGGCCAGTGCGGCGAGCTTGGCCAGTTCACCAGCTATTGGCCTGATGGATGCGAGCCCTCGAGCTATGTCTATTACCAGTCCGACTCCCTTTATGCGATGGAAGGCACAGGTGGTTTGGGCTTCTTCATGCTCGATGCCGACAACAACATCATGTATGCTTCCAACGCCAAGAACTTCTGCATCCCGTCGAGCGTCGGCTACGGCTTCACCATCTACTCTTATGATGCCGACGGGACCTTGCACAAAGTGACTAAGGCAGGCAGCGGCACCGAGTATGTGGAGCTTGCTAAAGCAGGCACGCTCAAGACAGAGCTGAAGAACAATCAAGTCATCAAGTTGATTGTAAGCGGCCCGATAAGTTCGTCGGACATAACTTACATGAAACAGCTCATCAACAAAGAGAACCTCCAGTCCATCGACCTCGAGCAGGCAAAGGCCACTTCGATAGCTGCCAACGCCTTCCAAAACTACAAGAAGCTCGTGGCGATAAAGTTGCCGGCAAGCCTTACATCTATCGGCTCGGCAGCCTTCTCGGGCTCGGGCATCAGGTCTGTTATCATCCCCGACAATGTGACCTTTGTAGGTGGTGATGCCTTTGCCTATTGCAGCGGCCTTGTCTCTGTGGTTATAGGAGCGAAGGTCAACACAATGGAACAAGGCGTCTTCTACAGCTCGAACGTCAAAGAGGCATACGTCAAGCCACTTACTCCGCCAGCACTCAATGGCGTCAGCGACTACCTCTTCAGCGGCAAGAACCGCATCATCCATGTCTATCCCAGTGCTGTGGCGGCATACAAGGCAGCTAATTGGGAAAGGTTCGGCACAATCGTGGGCGACCTTACGGAGGACATGATAGACGGCATCGAAGCAGTCCAGGAAGAGGCACTCACCCAAAGGGGGAGCGGGGAGGGGGCCGTTGTCTTCGACCTCATGGGCCGCAGGGTTAGCGACCTCAAGCCTGGCACCATTTACATCCGGAACGGAAAGAAGTTCATGTTTAGCAAGTAAGCAGGTTATGATTTGCAACTAGGCATGTTTAGTTTGCCAACTAAGCGTGCCTAGTTTACCAACGACACGTGTGCAGTCGTCGAGGCACACCAACAAGAAAGATATGAAAGGCATGGAAATCCCCAAGATACTTCGCGTGATGCAGGTCGGTGTGGCCTGTCTCTTCGCTTTGGAGAGCTGGTCGGCCGACACAATTCATGTGGCGACGGCCGGCACGCTGTCGTCCGTCTTCGGTTCGGCCGGCAGCACATTGAAGCTGACAGGCTCCATCAATGGCACTGACGTCAAGTTCCTTCGAGAGAAGATAGAAGCAAGGAAGTTGCGGACGCTCGACCTTTCGGATGTCCGCATCGTCAGCGGAGGCGAGGCTTACTTCACTTCGCACCGTACAGAGAACGATGTCATCGGCGACTCCATGTTCTACAATTGCGGCAGGCTCCTTTCCGTCACTTTGCCCACGACCGTCAAGGACATACGCAAGTCGGCCTTTCAGCTGACAGGCATCAGCAAGGTGGAGATACCCGATGGCGTCACGCATTTGGGCGGCGCTGCGTTTGCCAACTGCAATTCCCTCAAGACGGTTGTCATTGGCAAGAAGGTGTCGCAGCTCGACCAGGCTGTCTTCTACAACTCGTCGGCCATTTCGCTGGTTTCAGCAAAGCCGAAGACTCCGCCGGCATTGGCTGCCTACATCTTCACGGCCAGCCCGAGGGTGCGTGTCTATTCCAGTGTCTTGGCAGAGTACAAGGCATCCTCCTGGGGTCAGTACGGCACTCTCGAGGGGAACCTGGAGAAGTATTATCCTGAGGAGGCGGACTCGAGCGATGTGGCCAATGCCTTGATGGGCAGCTTCTTCGAGGATGCGGCCTGCACAGAGTTGAAAGCCGCATACAAGGCGATGAGCGATGAGGAACTGACGCAGAGCCTCGTCGCAGCAGGCATGCCCTCCTACATGATTCCCATTGCGCTCAAGCTGAAGAACGAAGACTGGGCGCCCTACGAGAAGGATTTCCGCATCCACAGCTACAAGGCCTACAGCGATGCCGGCTACTGGAACGGCAGGCTGAAGACCACCGGAGGCTCCTTCATGGGCAATCCTACCGGCATCTATGTGTCAGACGGCGACCCCTTGTATGTCTTCGTGGACAGCGATGTCCCGTCCGATGCCACGCTCTACATGGCAGGTTGTGCTGGCAACGACCTCGTCACCTCTGCCAAACAGGGCAAGATGCTCAGGAAGGGGCTGAATGTGGTGGACGGCAGCACGAATGCGCTCTACTACATAATATATACGGCCGACACGAAGTCGATGGGCAAGACCCTTGGCGAGTGGCCCGAGATGAAGATTCACATCGAGGGAGGCAAGGTGAATGGATACTATGATGTGGCACGCAAGAGCGATGCCGACTACAAGGCAATCCTCGCCAAAGCCACGCACGAACGGTTCACCGTCAAGGGCGGTCAGGCGCTCTTCCACTTCAAGACAAGCACATACAGGTCGGTCTGGCCAAATACCATCGACAAGAGCATCTGCTGGTTCGACAGCCTGACTGTCTGGGAGAAGGAGCTTGCGGGCATCAGCGAGTCTGTAGCCTCCGGCCAGCGTGGCGGCGCTCCCTTCTACCTGACGGGAGGCGAGTCGTTCTTCCCCCAGTACTACAACAACCCGAACTTCGCTGTCGAGGGGGAGGCGTCGGACGGCGGCTTTGCCAATTCCTCGTCCTTCCGAACCATGTACAACACGTCGGGTTGTGTGGAAAGCTCTTTCGATGTGAGCAAGACGGCCACCTTCGACGACTGGTGTTCCGCTCATGAATGCGGTCACAACAATCAGGGGCCTATCACTGTGGAAGGCG
The DNA here is from genome assembly GCA_017428785.1 of Bacteroidaceae bacterium. Classification (GTDB taxonomy): domain Bacteria; phylum Bacteroidota; class Bacteroidia; order Bacteroidales; family Bacteroidaceae; genus Physcousia. Next base: position 4,067 of record JAFRQD010000033.1, on the reverse strand, counting down.
GGACTGAGGTCTCGAACAACCTCTTCTCGAACTACATCCGCTTCCACACGGGCCTTGTCACAACGAGCGGTGCATCGCTTGCCACAGTCATGGACGAATATGCGCGTCACGAACCTTTCTTCACCCGTCCGCTCGACAGCCAGATGCGCATGTATTGGCAGCTCTACCTCTACTATCATCTGGCTCAACACAACACATCCTTCTATCCCACGCTCTTCAATGCGCTTCGCAACGACCCGCTGTCTCTCTACCAGTCCAACACAGGTTGCCTGAAGTTTGTACGCAAGGTGTGTGAAATCGTGCAAGAGGACCTCACCGACTTCTTCAGGATATGGGGCTTCTTCGAACCGCTCACGAACTATACCGTCAATGATTACGGCGCTCACTCGATGACGGTGACGCAGTCCGACATCAACAGGACATTGGCAGAGATAGCGAAGTATCCGGTGAAGAATCGCGAGATAATCTTCATAGAAGACCGTGCCGACTATGTGCTTACCACAGACTTCCTTACGACTCCTGGGCAGCATCGCCGAGAGTCGGAAAAGGTGGGGCAATGCGGCGCCGTAGGGCAGTTCACCAGTTATCTGCCTGGTGCCTGCGCTCCTTCGGAATACACCTATCTGCAGTCCGACTCCCTCTATGCATTGGAGGGCAGCGGAGGATTGGGCTTCATGGCACTCGACGAGTTCGACAACCTCCTGTTTGCAGCCAACGCGAAGAACTTCTGCATCCCCACCTCTCAACTCTCAGCTCTCAACTCTCAACTTTATTCCCTCGATGCCGACGGCTCGCTGCACAAAATCACAAGGACGGGCAGCGGCACCGAGTATGTGGAGATGCCAAAGGCAGGCGTCCTGGCCGACCTCTTGACCGAGAAAGCCATAAAGGCAGTCATCAGCGGCAGCATCAACGGCAAGGACATCAAGTACATGCGCCAGCTCGTCGGCTCGGGAAATCTGGCATCGATTGACCTTACAGATGCCAAAATCATCAAGGGCTATGTGCCTTATTACCAGAATTATACGACCTCGCTCAACGTGATGGGTGCCTATGCCTTTGAGAGTTTCAAGAAACTCGTCTCGATGAAACTGCCTCTCACGATAGCCCAGATAGGCGACAGAGCCTTCAAGTTCTCCGGACTCAAGATGATAGCCATCCCCGACAAGGTAACCTCGATAGGCCTCGAGGCCTTCGGCGGTTGCGAACGGCTCACTACAGTCATCATCGGCAAGAAGGTTTCGAGCATAGCCCAAGGCGTCTTCTACAACTCCCCCGTCAAGGATGTCTATGTCAAAGCACTCACCCCGCCGACCCTCTCGGACTATATCTTCAACAGCAATCCCACGATACACGTCTATGCAAGTGCGCTTTCGAAGTATCAGGCATCGAGCTGGGCCAAGTTCGGCACCATCGTAGGCGACCTCACGGACGATATGATAGACGGCATCGAAGCTGTCCGCGAAGAAGAAATGGTCAATGGTCAATGGCCAATGGTCAATGAAACATACGACCTCCTGGGCCGCCGCGTCACCGACCTCAAGCCGGGAAACATCTACATCCGGAACGGCAAGAAGTTCATCCTTCCCTGACCCCCCCGTTTAGACAGAAGGCATCTTTTTCCATTTTCTAACGTGCTATTTATCAGCGCGTTCAGAGGGGCTTAAAACGCCGCCTGCGGCGATGGCAAATTCCGCGTGCGGCGATGGGCATTTCCGCGTGCGGCGTTGGTCATCGCCGCACGCGGCGTTTGCAACCCCCTCAAGGAGGGTCAACCGACAGCCCTGAAACCCCTCATCCAAACTACTAAGGGGAAATAACTTTTTTCTGTGTTTTATGACATTTTTTCTGTTTTTATTATTCAAATTCCAATTTATAATCGTAACTTTGTGGCACAGATAAGTATATTCTAAACCAACAAAAGCATTCTGTTATGGCAAGAACACTTACCCTCAGCATATGCAAGCACATGTTGCTTCTTGTTGCCCTTTGGCTTTTGCCCCTCACAGCAAAGGCCTCGTTCTTCGATCCCGTTTCCGGCCTCTTTTTCGAGAAATCTGGCAATCTGGCCATGGTAATAGCCAACCCCTCGGGGAATAAATACAAAGGCGACATCACCATCCCGGGTTTAGCCACTGACATCTATACCGGCTACACATATGTAGTGACAAGTATTGCCGACGAAGCTTTCAAGGACTGCACCGAGCTGACCAGCATAAACATGGCTGGAATGAACCCGGCTTTAAGCATCGGCAACATGACATTCTTGGGTTGCTCCAACCTGAAGACGGTAATCCTCCCCATGAACGGCCAGTTCAGCATCGGTAGCTATGCCTTCTATGATTGCACAAGCCTGACCTCTATCACCATCCCAAACGTCGTGACCAGTATCGACAAATATGCCTTTTATAATTGTTCCGCTTTAACATCGGTGACATTGAACAGCAATGCCATCGTGTCGAGCGGGACACAAATGCGCCATATCTTCGGCGACCAGGTGCAGTCATATATAATAGGCGGAGACGTGACCAGCATCGGTAGCTATGCCTTCAAAGGATGCACAAGCTTGACCTCCATCACCATTCCCAGTAGAGTGACCAGCATAGAAAGCTTAGCCTTCTGGGGTTGCACAAGCTTGACCTCCATCACCATTCCGAGCAGCGTGACCAGTATCGACAAATTTGCCTTTTATGGTTGTTCCGCTTTAACATCGGTGACATTGAACAGCAATGCCATCGTGTCGAGCGGGACACAAATGCGCTCTATCTTCGGCGACCAGGTGCAGTCATATATAATAGGCGGAGACGTGACCAGCATCGGTAGCTATGCCTTCTATGATTGCACAAGCTTGACCTCCATCACCATTCTCAGTAGAGTGACCAGCATAGGAAACTATGCATTCTATTACTGTTTCGGCCTGACCTCTATTACCATCCCTGACGGTGTGACAAGCATAGGAGAACGGGCATTCTGTTACTGCTACGGCCTGAAATCTGTTACCATCCCGGACGGCGTGACAAGCATAGGAAAAGATGCATTCTCTGGCTGCCAGGGCCTGACCTCTATTACCATCCCTAACGGCGTGACTACTATAGAAAGCTCTACATTCTATGACTGCTCCAACCTGACATCTGTTACCATTCTAGGCAATGTGACAAGCATAGGTGACTTTGCATTCACTTACTGCTACGGCCTGAAATCCATTACCATCCCTAGCAGCGTGACCAGCATAGGTAGCAATGCCTTCGAAGAATGCACAAGCTTGACCTCCATCACCATTCCCAGCAATGTGACCAGCATCGGCGAAGGTGCCTTCTCTGGATGTTCCGCTTTAACATCGGTGACATTGAACAGCAATGCCATCGTGTCGAGCGGGACACAAATGCGCCTTATCTTCGGCGACCAGGTGCAGTCATATATAATAGGCGGAGACGTGACCAGCATCGGTAGCGAAGCATTCAGGTTCTGCTCCAACCTGACCTCTATTACCATCCCAAACAGCGTAACCAGCATCGGAGATAAAGCATTCCGAGACTGCAGTGGTCTGACCTCCATCACCATCCCAAATAGCGTGACCAGCATTGGAGACGATGCCTTCTCCGGATGCAAAGGCCTGACATCTATTACCATCCCGAACAGCGTGACAAGCATAAGAGCCTATGTATTCTATAATTGCTCCGGGCTGACATCTATTACCATCCCGGACGGCGTGATAAGCATAGGACGCCAAGCATTCTATGGCTGCAAAGGCCTGACATCTATTACCATCCCGGACAGCGTGACCTACATAGGAATCCTTGCATTCTGTGAGTGCTCCAACCTGACATCTGTTACCATTCTAGGCAACGTGACAAGCATAGGTGACTTTGCATTCGCTTACTGCCAGGGGCTGAAATCCATTACCATCCCTGGCAGCGTGACAAGCATCGGTAATGGGGCCTTCAATGGCTGCCAGGGGCTTAAAGAGATTTATTGCGAGGCAGTTACTCCCCCCGACTCTGAAGGCGATCCTTTCAGTGATCTTGGGAGAAGCAACATCCTGCTCGTTGTGCCCGACGGCTCAGAGG
>JAFRQD010000032.1 GCA_017428785.1 Bacteroidaceae bacterium | reverse complement strand
ATACACATACAGTGCAGAGGGGAAGCTGAATGAAGGGAATATGAGCATCTGCTGAATTGCTCTCTCGGACAGCCAAGTCCCGAAATACTTTTCTCCCCACAGCTTCTGCTGAGTTTGTGTCATCGGTTCCAGTCTGCTCTGAGCTTGCAGGCCAATGGCTGCCGCCATCAGCACGGCCACTAATGTAATGATTCGCTTTTTCATATTCAAAATTTTAGACTTTCCTTCAAGCTTTTTAAGTTGTCATTAGGTAGAAGATAGATTGTTTGGAACGTATCGCTTGGCTCGACGACGACAGCCTTATAAAAGCCAACGTATGTGAACTCCATCTTGACGTCTGTGCGGGGAACCCAAAAGGTAAAGTTTCCTAAAGAGTCTGTTGTTTCGAATCCCCATACCCTTTTATCATGCCATATATAAATCATGGTATGGGCTAAAGGCTCGTCGTTTTCGTCGTACACTATGCCCGACACACGGCGGCGGCTTGCTTTCAGTTCCTCGTGTTGGTCCATATAGTAGTCGCATAGTGTGTCCTCCACGCAGATGTACTCTATGACGCCGTGCTTCGCTGCCTCGCCATACTTCTCGATGTAGCGTTGCTTGGCTTCCTCATTCATGTGTCTCATTACTTTGCTTACAAGCAAGTGCTGCCCTTTTAAGTAGTCGAGATAAGACCTCTTGTCTAACCACTTGTTGTTTTCCTTTGGTTGAGGCACTCCGTTGACGAGATAGAGGATGGAGTCATTGGGCGGGCTGTCATGTGAACCACCTATGGCGCCTAGGGGAAGAAGGCGTACCTCGTTTTCGTCGGGCACATATTTAGGCAAACCGGCGATTTGCTCTTGTGAGTTTCCTCGCAGCCGCATGTTGTAGCCGTTGTAGCTCTTCTCGAGATGCATGACAAGGTTTTTGTCGGTGGGCGAGAACTCATAGGTCTTGTAGCCGGGTTGCTCGGCACGAAGCGTGACATCCTTTCTCGGAACCCAGAAGACGAAATGACCCGTCGAGTCGGTCGCAGCACCTATAAAATCCCGTTCGATATGCACGTAGGCTTCCGTCAAAGGTTTGCCGTTGTTATCAAACACGTAGCCCTCAACACGCTGATACTTCTTCTTCAGCTTTGGATGCTTACGGACATAAGCGTCGCAATAGGTATCGGGCACGGTCTTTATCTCGATTACGCCATACTTGGCACGCCAGCCGTACTTCGCTGTAAACTCAGAGTCTTTGTGGACATACACGCTGTCAATCAGCAGGCCCTGCCGGGAAAAGTACCGAGGCATGTTTGTGTCCACGTCATCGGGGGATTTGCCCAATACTTGCCACTTTAATGAATCGGGCAGCGGTTCGCCGTTGACCAGGATAAGCGTGGAGTCAATTCTGTCCTTGTCGCTTGGCCCGCTGCCTGTTCCCCGAAGTCGCATGGTGGTGCCTGAACCCAAATCTGCCGAAGTGGGAACGATAGTAGCATTAGCTATCATGCGTTGAAGTTCTTCCCTTTCCTCTGGAGTGGAGGCCATAATTACTATTGCACCGTTATTACAAGGTATCTTTATGTTTTGCAAAAGACCTTGCTCATTGAGGTACTCTTCAATACGTCTTTCGATTTCTTCTGATGTCATGCCACGCGAGTCAAACAGAGTCTTGCCGTTGACCACCACGAGAAAAGAATCCGTTTTGCCAATCTGGTCGATGACGCTATCTCCTAACCCCCGAAGTCGCATCGTGGTGCCATTACCTAAATATGAGGAATTGGGCACAATATCTAGTCCAGCGATCTGTTCTTGTAAAGCCTGATCAACAGATTCAGAGGCTAGATTCTTTGCAAGAAACTTTTGCTGCTCAGCTTTTGTTGCGTCAAAAATAATTGGAAGATGGTATCTTGTTTTTGTGGGTTTCCCTCCCCATATGGCTGGACGCCATCTTGGCATTAAACTGAGAATGCGTGTAGCCTCTTCTCCAAGCTGGAGTGCAATTAGGTCTTTTATTTTTACCTGCGTGTCCTCAGGCTCCTGACTTAGACGTGGGGTGTCGTAACTTATCCGTGCCTGTGGGCGTTCTAGGATACGGATGTCTGATACCTCTCCTACGCTGTCAATTACGAAGGACGTGAATATCCTTCCTTTGGCACCATACTCTATGGCCAAATTAGGTAATTTCAAATTTGCCTTGATAAATGCAAGCAGGGCTTCTTCTCCCCCAGGGAAAACGGCGTTTTCCTCATCGCAGTCGAAAGTATTATAGGTTGCAGTGCTGACGTAAATATTATCGGTTACAGTGCTGCCCTTCCAATTTTCTTTAATCTTCTTTGGTTGGGAAGTTTTAGCAATCAATTCGGCTGGCTTTTCCGAGGATGATGGCTCTGAGACGACTTCATGGGAAATGGAGTGCTTGGATGTTTCTTTCAGTAACTGTTCTGTTTCTCTGGAATCGTGATTCAGAAAGAAGAGGCCAGCCACGATGATGATGGAGGCCGCGATGGAAAGGCCCCAAAGCCAGAGGTTCTTGCCTGCTTTTGCCTCCTTGCCGATGACTTCCTGTTCGAAGCGTGCCCACTCTTTGTCCACGTCGGGCATGCCGATTCTCTTGTCGATGTCTTCCGTCTTCATGTTACTTTGCAATTTTAAGGGTTTCTCTGATTCTGGCCAAAGAGCGCGTGATGTGTTTGTTGACGGCCGACGAGCTGATGCCGAGCACGGAGGCAGTTTCCGCGTAGGTCATCTCGTCCTCGTAGTGAAGCTGGAGCACTCGGCGGTCTTGTTCTGTGAGGTCGTCATCGATGACTCGCTGAAGTTGCTTCAGCAGTTCCTCCCGCTCCTCATCCTTCTGCCAGGCAGTTTCCTTCTGAAGCTCTTCCTTCAGTCGCCTTTGCAGCTGCCGGTCGCGCAGGATGTGCAGGCATTGGTTCCTTGTGGCAGAGAGCAGATAGCCTCGGATGCTTTCCGTGGCTATTTCAGGCTTGCCTCTCCACATTTGGACGAACACCTGATGCACCGCGTCCTTAGCGTCCTCGGCATTCTCTACCAAGGAGAACGCCATGCGATACATGTGCGGATAGCTGTCCTTGAAGAGCCGCTCGAACTGTTGTTTACTGTAATCCATCATGTCTTTTTGGTCTCGTTACATCTATAAGACCATCGAACAGGCAAATCAAATACCCCCAATCGCAAAGAAAAGGTAAAAAGGTGAAAAATTGAAAAGGTGAAAAGGTGAAAAGGTGAAGAGGGGTTATATCTTTCCGAGAATGCGGTCCATCACCCAGTTGACGCTGGTGGCGCTGATGCTGTCGGCGGTGCAGATGCTGCTTTGCTGCAGATGCTCCACGACGCTCTGTATGAGAGGCAACTGGACATGCTCGGGGTTCTCGACATGAAACTCCAGTCGCCCTTGCTCATTACGCAAGACGATGGGCTCGTAGGTGAAGACGGAGAAGTGCAGTTGCCCTCGGTCGCCAATGAGTTCTATGCGGTCGGTGCGTGCGCTCTCGTGACTGACAAAGCACCACGAGCCGCTGCCAGGCAGGCCGTCGGAGAACTGGAAGGCGGCGCTGACGGTGTCTTCCGTCTCATAAAGTCCGCCGCGATTGCTGCTGAAACCTTTCGCCCTGACAATCGGCCCGAATATCTCTTGCAGCAGATCAATCTGATGAGGAGCGAGGTCGTAGAAGTAGCCGCCGCCGGCAATGTCGCGCTGCACACGCCAGGGCAGGGCTGTGCTGTTGTAGTCGAGGTCGCGAGGCGGGCAGGCAAAGCGTATCTGCACGGACGTGACCTTACCGATGGCACCGTTCTCCACCAGTTCCTTCACCTTTTGGAAGTAGGGCAGGCAGCGTCTGTAGTAAGCCACGAAACAAGGGACATGCGTCTGCTCGCTGACACGGTTGATGCGCTGGCAGTCGAGGTAACTGCTTGCAAGGGGCTTCTCTACGTAAACTGGCTTGCCTGCCTTCATCGCCATGATGGCGTAGGTGGCATGGGAGGAAGGCGGTGTTGCGATGTAGATGGCATTGACATCGGGGTCGCTGATGAGCTGCTGGGCATCTGTATACCAGCGCGGGATGTTGTGCCGCTCGGCATAAGAGGAGGCTTTCTCCTTGCTGCGGCTCATCACGGCCTGTATGTGCGAGCCAGGCACCAGGTTGAAAGCAGGCCCACTCTTCTTCTCGGTGACTTCACCGCAACCGATGAAGCCCCAGCGTATCTCTCTGTAATAAGACAGCCCCCTCTCCGCTCCCCCTTTGGGGGAGTACTCGGGAGCGTGCTCTTCTTGTTGTTGATTACTCATTATAATATAGTTATGAGGACACTCCCCCAAAGGGGGAGCGAGGAGGGGGCTTTAATTAAAGAAGTTCCAGCTCAGGCCGAAGTGTATGGTCATGGGGTTAATAGGATAGTGCGGCACGAGGAAGGAGTGGCCGGAGCCTGCATTGACATGTCTTGCCGACACATAAATGCGGCAATGCTTCAGGTGGAGGTTGGCATAAGCGCCTATGATGGGATAATTGCCTATCTTCATCCGTTCGTAGTTGGCGTCCTGCACGGCAAACTGCTGAATGGCAGGACTGTAGTCAGGAGCGTAGTATGAGGTGAAGTAGCGCATGTCGGCGCCTATCTGCACGCGCAGGACTTTGGCTATGCCAATGCGGAAGAGCAGATAGAGGTTGGTGTAGATGTTGAGCTTAGGCAACGGCAGGGCGTCCTGATTGCTGCTGGTCTGGTAGCTCACTTGGTTGTCCCAATGAATGGCCTTCCAGTTGAGGTCTTGTGCAAGCGTCGCGCCAAATACCTGTACGCTGCCGGCCTGCATGACATTTACTGCATGGCTGAAGTCTGTCGGCAACATGCTATCTGGATTCCTGCCCTCGCGAAGGGTGTTCTGCATGCCGAAGTAGGTGTAGTTCGAGACATTCTCGAAGCCTATCTGCAGCTTTGTTCCGAACTTCTTGAGGCGCAGCGTGCCGTCAACTTTCAGGCGAACCTCTCGGGACAAGTCGTTGTGGTCCCACCAGGCGACCTGTGAGTGGTAGTGGCGGAAGAAGAAGGATGGCATGCGGTGCATGAAGCCGACATGGACATCGGCAAGAAGCGTGTCACGTTTGCCAAGGCGCAGGCTCAGGTCCGACTTGCCGTCGACGTTCAGGTCGCCGAGATGTTCTCCGATAAGCCACACCTCGGCTGAGGTGTTGAAGTGGAAGCGGGAGCCTTGTGTGCGGGCCAGCTCACCGCCCACCGATACGTCGTTTTCCGTGTATCGCGTCGTGCCTCCATCCCCGTTCATCAGTTGGTAGGTGCGCAGCTTGTGTGTGCCGAAAAGTGTGATGCCCATTGCCGCCCACTTGTTGAAGCCTTCGCGAAGCGCTATGCCGAAGGTGTTGCGCACGGAAAAGGCTCGCGTCATGTCCTCCATCTTGTTCCCGTCTCCATAATAGAGGTTCGTGTAATAGCCTTTTGTTGTGTAGTGCGACAGGTACTCGTGCTTGAGGTTGCTGACATCGAAGGTGTGGATGATACTTGTGACGGGGATGAACTCTTTGGGAACCAACTGCTTGTCGTTCCATACCTGCAAGAGCGAATCGACAGCAATCCTTCGAGCCAACGAGTCTTCGCGAAGAACCGTCTGCACGCTGTCGGGCAGGTCGGCGAGCAGTTCGGCGGAAGACGGCGGCGTAGGCTTCAGGGAGTCGGGCACCTCAAGGAGGCGTGTGAAGCCGAGGTTGTAGCGATGTGTCAGGTAGTAGTGCTGCTCGTGGTTGCGGTTCCAGGTCTGGTCGAGCACCGTGGGAATGTTGCCCGGACTGTATGACTGCCCGAGGCTCAAGGGGTCTTCTATGTAGCGGTCGTCTTCGATGCCGCCGTTCTCGCCCATCTTCATGTGGTTGATGCCTATGTAGGCATGCAGGTTGTAGCGGTCTCCTCGATAATAGCCGTAGAAGGTGCTTCCGAACATACTGCTTGGCTGCGCATAGTAATAACCGACGCCATAACTGTAGTCTATCTTGAGGCCTAAGCCTGCCAACTTGTTGATGTTGGTGGCAAAGTAAGCTCGGACGCGGTCCTCACCCGTCTGCCTGTTGCCACAAGAGTGGTAGGCAAGGTTTGTGATGGGGCTTTTCGTGTTGGTGTAGCGGAAGTCCTGCAGCGAGCCACGGAAGAAGCTGAACGGTTGCAGGAAGAGGAACTCGTCGGAAGTGTTGTCGCGGTTGAAGTAGAGACGGTTCAGTCGGGGAGAGGAGATGTTGGCAAGGTAGTTATATTCGCCCGCATAGCCATCGGTGGCGTTCCACTTCTGGAAGTCGTGCACGACGGTGTCGTTGTTCTCTGCATCGATGACGGTGCCGAGCCGAGGCTCCAAGACCCATTGGAACTGCCCGATGGGGATGTTCTTCTTGTTCTTGAACCTCGTGGTGTCTCGTCCCCAGGTGGTACGGTTGCCGGCGCCATCTACATAAGTGCCGCTCTCGGGCGTCTCGATGAATGTCTCGCCGTCATCATAGAGAGTTGTGTTGCTTCCGTCCTTGTTGACGCGTTGCACCTGAGCGCTTATCGGCAGAAAAGTGCAGATGGCGAGCATAAGAATCAGAAGCTTTTCCCTCATTATATGGTTCCTTTTTGTTTCTTCCACTTTAACTCCTTACCTGATAAAATTGTGAGGCCAATTCGCGTTATACATTATTTAATAATAGGAGTGGTCGGTTTGCGTTGCTGCCGTTTCATACAGAGACGAGGCTAACATTATGCAAATGTAGGAAAAAATCGCAAGACACATAGGCCCGAGTGCAGAAAAAATCATTAAGAATGGAAAAACTGCATGAAAAGCGTTCAGTATTGCCGGCAAATCGCCAGTCTGTTTGTTGTTTCCCCAATATAAAGGCCGCAGTCCAATCATCGGCACATCATTGTGCCATGAAAGAAAGCCCTTTGTGGCAGGAAGCCCGTTCTTCCGTGTTAAATTACCCGTTCTGGTCAGCCCCGTCGTTCAACGCCGCCTGCGGAGTCCATTGTTGCATCATGATAATTCAATTGCTGCATCATGAATAATCAATTGCTGCATCATGATGCAACAACGAACGAAGCGTGCTGAGTTTGGAAAGACAGTATGAAGAGTCGGGTGATTGAGCGTGTGGAAACAGCCAACCTGATGTGATGGAATCACTCTGTCGGGCGCTTCCCTTCGTTTCGTCCGCATGCAAGCAAACAGACAAACAAAGGAGGATATCTCGGTCGATTCCTTTTCGGAAAAGAACTCTTCCGTAGGGAAAACCTTGCTCTAAAGTGCCTCCAGAAGGCGTTTCTGCAGATTTGCGAATAGTTTCTGCAGATTTGCGAATAAGAAAATGCTGACTTTGTTGTACTTTTGTCTTAATAAAATGAAAAATCATTGGATTTTAGTTTCAATAATTTAAAATTAAAAAGTATGAAGAAAATTCTTTTAGCAGTACTTTTGCTGACAGGCGTAAGTGCTATGCAGGCTCAGGAGAGCAAGTTCTATGTAGGTGGAACCTTCGGCTTCACATGGAGTAAGATGTCGAACGCCGGTGAAAGCAAGTCCGGCGCTTCCGTCAAGGTAATGCCCGAGGTAGGTTACAACTTGAGCGACAAGTGGTCACTCGGCGTTTCGCTTGGCTATTCACATGGCTACGCAGCCTTTGGCGGCATCGACTTCAACGACCTGAAGTCCATCGTCAACGCAGTTGCCAGCACCGCAGCTGATGTGGCAGCAGATGATTATGCCAAGCTCAACAGCTTCCGCTTCGCTCCCTATGCTCGCTACAACTTCTGGCAGACGGGCAAACTGAAGTTCTTCCTGGAGGGTAGCCTGGGCTATATACATGTAGGCATGAACGGCGGCGATGGATTAGAAGATAGAATGGATGAAGATCCCGTCCTCAATGTTGTGGAACTCAACATTCGTCCGGGCCTCTCCTTCGACGCATCCAAGAAGATCACCCTGACTGCCAAGGTGGGCAGCCTGGGCTTCATCCATGGCAAGGAGAAGGAGAGCGGAATGACGCTCAACCGCTTCGGTTTCGACGTGGATACCTTCAATATCCTGCTCGGCATGAACTACAACTTCTGATATAGACATCAGCATGATGTTTTCCCTTTCGGACATTCATCGGTACTGCCGGCGTCTCCCGACGCTGGCAGTGCTGTTCTTTCTCATCGCATGCAGCGATAACGATGGCATACTGCCTCCTATTGAGCCTCAGGTGCTGGAAGGAGTGGAAAGCACCCAGACTGTAACGTTTCAGGAGATTGTGGATTTCCTCTACGAGGACTATAGCATGACCGAGGAGCAGCGGGCTAACACCGAGCAGAACATAGCTCTCTTGCGTCTTGTGGCTTGCAATATGACGGCTCATAGTGTTCGATATCGCACCACAGCTCCCGATGGCTCGCCTGTGACGGCATCAGGCGTGGTGTATTACCCCAATCGCAGCACACCGCGAGGAGTCATGGAAGTAATGCCCATCAACAAAAGCAAGAGAAATTGTGTGTCGCGCAACCCCCTTACTTTTGAAGCGATAGTGGGCTGCATGGGCTACATTTGCATTATTCCGGACTTGATAGGGTGTGGGGCTTCCGAGGACTTGCCTATCAGCTACATGCAGCACGAGAACTCTGCAGTGGTGGCTGCCGACTTGCGCCGTGCTGCTGCTGAACTTATCCGCAACACCTACGGACGGCAGTTGCCTTCCACTTCTTACATAGGCGGCTATTCGCTGGGCGGCGGCATAGCCTGGGCATTGGCACGCCACTATGCGTTGCACCCAGAACTCGGCGTCAAGGTAGAAGAGGTGTGGTGCGGCGGCGGGGCCTACGACCCGTCGGTGGCCTTCAATTCTTTCCTGAACACACGCTACTCTCAGTATTCTATAGTGCCCAACATTATCTATTCCATGAACTACTACGACCATCTTGGGCTCGACTTTACCAAGGTGTTTCGTGGCGACTTGCTGGAGCATTACCAGGAGTGGTGCAAGGGCGATATTCCCCTGGGAGAACTCACGTCGATGCTTGGCTATGACTTGCAGACATATCTGCAGTTGGACTTCTTTTCTCCCGAGAACCCAAAGTACAGTTGGCTGATGGAAGTGTTGAAGTCCAAGGCTATTCCTAATGATTGGAAGCCTCGGGCTCGGGTGCGTCTTGTGCATTCTCGCGAAGATACTTATGTGCCGCGAGCTTGCACCGACCAGCTTTATGCCTATCTGCAGTCCGTCGGAGCGGATGTCGAGTACACGATGCTGGAAGAAGACCATGTCATGGGTGGTATCCTCTGGGGGCAAGCCATCCTTCAGGAATTGGGCAAGCGGATACTCATCCCTTAGTGTTGCGTGCGAGATATTCGGCTGGCGTACAGCCCTTGTAGAGCTTGAAGTTACGATAGAAAGAGGAGGCAGAGGTGAAGCCGCACTTCTGCCATGTGTCGTTCACATCGCTTAAGCCATTTTGTTGGGCAAGGTATATGAAGTGGTCGATGCGTCTGCGGTTCACCAGTTCTGAGAAGGACACGCCCAGTCCAGCGTTTACTGCACGCCAGATGTAGTTCCTATTGCTCCCCAGATGTAGGCTCAAATCGCTTATCTTCAGATTGGGCTGCAAGTATAGCTTCTCTTCATCCATCGCTTTCAGCACCTCGCTCTGCAGTTGCGCAATGTGGCTTGCCTCGTCTTCCTCATCCTGCGGCAGCAAACCTCTGTCTTGCTCTCTGTCGTCTCCGTTAACAGAGAGGCGGATGTCTGCTTTGTTCTCCTCATGCACGGCTGTCACGATGGGCCGCAGACGGACAGATTCATAGCCCAGCATGAAGATGAAGACCGAGAAGAGCATCGATGGCACAGTCAGCATGGCCACAGAGGAGAGGAAATGCTCTCGTCCCAGCAAGTTTAAGGTAAACGAGGCCAGCGTCGTGAGAAAAAGGAAGAGGAGCAGGCCTCGCAGGGCATGCAGCGAGTAAGGCTCTGTGTCGGCATAGTATGAGGCCACAATTGCTTCATAACTGCGCAGCATTCGCCATCCCAGTATCAAGACCAAAACCACTTGCACGGCAAACACTATCCTCGCAATTACCAGCGCGCCGTCCCATACCAGCAGTATCGGCACAAGCAGAACTGCCGGCGCAAGCCACAGGAGTATCTCTCTGCGGCTCAGGCGATGCAATGTCAATTCGCACAGAAAGAAGTGCCAAAGAGGAAAGACCGCCAGATTGCAGAAGCGGTAGAACATGTCCACAGGCCACGGCGCATGCCCCGACATGCTGAAGTATATGAAGTGGCAGAGGTAGAGTACTGCTGTGGTGAGCATGAAGAGGAACAGCCGCAATGTGATGCGGTCGGGGCGGGCCATATAGTCTAGCCCAAGCCACAGCGACCAGAATGCTGAGACAAAGAGCGGTGCAGAAAGAACTAAGTGCTCTATCATGCCTAGATGATGCGCAATATGAATTCTACTACCTTGAACACCATCCCTGCAGCAATGACGATGAGGGCCGGCACATGATTCTCGCTTCCAAAGAAGTACATGGCAAGGCCGATGGCTGCCAGGATGAGGAACAACATGTTGAGCACCATTCTGATGTTGGTGTTGTCGTGTTGCCCAGCCCGCTTCTTGCGGATGCGTTCCACTTGTTCTTCAAGGGAGAGTTCTTCCTGTTTCATTGTAATCTTAGTGTTCGGAGTATTCTGATTATTCTAAGTGTTTGGAGTAATCAGGGTAATCTGATTGTCACTTCACAGGCTCGATGACGAAGCCGTAGCTATAGCTCTTTTCCTGAAGTTCATACTTCTGCAGCGGGCCCGGGCCGCAGCTGGCATTGCCGAGGCCGCGCATAGCTGCATCGAGGTGCAGGATAATCTCTGGGCGATGAATCTTGCCGAGCTCGTGCTTGTACTTCGTCTGCCAGAGCTCTTCGTCCATGTAGTGGAGGGCGCTGAAATGGAATGTGCCGCCTGTGCGGAAGCGGACGCCTTCGCCCTTGTCGTCTGTGAAGGTAACCCATTTCACGTCGCAGCGCTCGCCCATGCTTTGAGGCTTGATGTATTCCTCAGTCATGCCGTTCACCGTGCCGTTCCACACACCCATGAATGCCGAGGTCTTGCGGTCGGGATAGTTCTCGTGAGGACCGCGGCCCAGCCACTGCACATTGCCGAGGCGCGGCTCGAGAGCCATGATGAGGCCAAGCCTGCTGAAGTCCTGATTGCTTTCGTTGCCGAAGTTACTCTTGACGCCGATGCTGCCGTCATTATATATAGTATATGTTGTCTCGACCGGTATGGAGGTCCGATTCTCGCGGCCCGACTTGACGTCATACTTGACGTTGATGATTGCGTCGCCGTCTTCCTGCTTCAGCGTCACTTTTGGGGCAACGATGTCGCTCTTGAAGTTGCCGCGGCGGTCGTTGCTGATGCTGCGGAAGCCGTTGAAGGTGAGGTTGCCGAAGGGCACCTTCTCGCCTGTCACGATGATGGGCTTGCCGTTATACGACAGCTCGGTCACGGCGCCGTTCTGCTTGCTGACGGCAAACGCAAAGCCATCGCCCTTGACGCTCACTTGCTGAGCGTTCTCCTCGACTTTGAGGGTGCCGCCCACCTTGACTGCATCCATGAGCGTGGGCTTGCCGTCGCGCAGCAAAAGCTGTTCTGCTGCTACTTCATGCCCAGCCTCTGCCCAGCGCGTTGCCTCCTTGAGTTGGAGGGAGAGATTAAGATGGTAGAGGCCCTCTTCGGCAGGCACTTCGCAGGGCAGCTCGATGAAGCAGCTGTCGCCAGGCTGTACTTCGGGCAGCGATGTGGTGCCGCTCTTTATCATGCGACCGTCGCGAAGCAGGCTCCAATGGAAGGTGAAAGCGCTGAGGGGGGTGAAGCAATAGCGGTTGCGGATGCGGAGCTTGCCCTCTTGCGTCAACTTGAAGTCGACATACTGATATACCTTCTTGACCTCGAGGAGCTTGGGTGTGACGTGACGGTCTGCCGTGATGATGCCGTTGCAGCAGAAGTCGTTGTCGTTGGGATAGTCGCCGAAGCCACCGCCATAGTACATGTTTGTCGTCGGCTCACCCCATTTGCAGAGGCTCTGGTCAACCCAGTCCCAGATGCAGCCGCCTATCATGCGCTTGCTCTCGAACTCTATGTAGTCCCAGTATTCCTGCAGGTTGCCGATGGCGTTGCCCATGGCGTGGGCGTATTCGCAGAGGAAGAAGGGACGGTCCTTCAGGCTCTCGTCCTGGTCGAGGCGCCTCATGTAGCTTATGTTGGGATACATGCGGCTGTCCATATCCGCCACTTCGTTCATGCCTTCGTAGTGTATGAGGCGGTCGTCGAGCTCCTGTATGGCTTTCTTGCTTGCTACGAAGTTGCTGCCGCCGCCGCATTCGTTGCCCATGCTCCAGAAGATGACGCTGGGATGATTGCGGTCGCGGAGCACCATACGCACTTGTCTGTCAACATACATCCCCTCCCATTTCGGGTTCTTCGACAGGCTGTGGTTGCCGTGACACTCCACATCGGCCTCGTCCATCACGTAGATGCCGTAGTAATCATACAGGGCATACATGCGCGGATCATTAGGATAGTGGCTGGTGCGAACCGTGTTGAGGTTGTAGCGTTTCATCAGGAGGATGTCCTCTATCATGCTTTCCACCGGCACGGCCTTGCCGTAGATGGGGTGCGTGTCGTGTCGGTCGGCGCCCTTGAACATCACGCGCTTTCCGTTGATGAACACTTGTCCGCCTCGGTTTTCAATCTTCCTGAAGCCATATTTCTGCGTATAGACGTCGCCGCCCACGCTGATGTTGACGGTGTAGAGGTTGGGCGTCTCGGCTGTCCAAAGCTCCGGGTCTTGCACTTCGAGGTTGAGCTGAGCGTCCTTCTTGCCGCTCTCTATGCCGCTGACTTGCAGGATGGCTGTCTGAACGGTCTTGCCTGCGGGGTTCACAAGCTCTACGTCGATGCGGGCATCTGCCTTCTTGCCGAGGTTCTGCAGGGCAATGTCGATGCCGAGGAAGGCGCGGCTGGGTTTCCATTGACCATTGACTGTTGACTCCTGACCGCCTCTGCGACCGTGTCCGCCTATCGTCGAGCGGAGACGGACATCCTGCACATGCAGTTTCTGACGTGCTTCGAGATAGACGTCACGATGTATGCCGCTCATGCGGAACATGTCCTGGTCTTCGAGGTACGAGCCGTCGCTCCAGCGATAGACCTCAACGCAGACGAGGTTCTCGATGCCCGGCTTGATGTATTTTGTCACGTCGAACTCGCTATCGTTGTTCGGTCCTTGGGTGTAGCCCACCTTCTGTCCGTTCACCCACACATAGGCTGCGCTGTAGATGCCGTTGAAGTGGAGATAGATTTCCCTTCCGTTCCACGATGCGGGCACCGTGATGGTGCGGCGATAACTGCCAACCGCATTGGGTTCCTTCAAGACCGTATATCCCTCCTGACCCCTGATGAAAGGCGGCTGATTCCTAAAGGGATAGGTCACATTCGTGTAGATGGGTGTGCCATATCCCTGCATCTCCCAGCAGGAAGGCACGGGAATGGTCTTCCACGAAGAAGCGTCGAAGTTCGTCTTATAGAAGTTGACCGGGCGGTCTTCGGGTTTCGGAACCCAATTGAACTGCCATTGTCCGTTCAGCAGCAACCTGAGGGATGAGTTCGGATGGAGCCAGGGCTGCTGGTATGCAGCGTCGTTCTTCATCTCTTTCTCGTTGGCATAGAGCAACATAGTGGCGCGTCCAGGCTCTTTGTTGATGCCGAAGATGGCCTCGTTTTCCCAGTCGTTCTTCGACTTTGCGGCTGTGCTCTTGGCCTCTATCTTGAGGTTCGTCTTGACGAGTCGCCATTGGACAAAGTTGTCGGCGTTGGTGGCCTTCATCTGCCAGACATGTCCTCCGGGCTGGCAATTGTCGTTGTAGCCGAGCTTGAGGCCGCCTGCAGCGCAGGTCAGGACACATGTCTCTTCGCCACTCTTCTCGATGAGCCACTGCTGATTGGGGTTTCCGGGATTCAGTTCCCAACTGAGCACCTCGCCCTCTCTCGTGCCGTGATTGCCGTTGTCGAGAGCCACCTCGGCACTCGGGCTGTAAAGGCAATGATAGCCCTGCCTGTCGGACTTCACGATGCGCCATACCTGCGTCTGCGATTTCTTGTTGACGGGCGAGAAAGTGATGGTGCCGTTCTGGTTGTCGAGAGCAAGGCCGTCGCCAATCTCCAGGCGGTAACCTTGATTGGGGTCAAAGTCCTGAGCCATAAGGCAAAGTGTGCCGAAAGCAAACGCCGCCAACAGCACGGAAAAGAGTCTTCTTGTCATAATGGTTGAAGTGTTTGTGTATAATTGCTTTGCAAAGTTACAAATAATTGGGCACAATACAAAGCAAAATGGTTTTTATTTATTGGTGTCCGGTAAATTCGGCCTGAAAGGCCATTAAGATGTCAGCCCAGGGCAGCGCCCTGGGTTTATGGTGCAACGGTAGAATGCGCCCAAAGGGGCAAAAGATTTGTGTTTTAGTGCTTTTGCTCTTACAGAGCGTCATTTGCCGCGGCATTTCAATACCCAGGGCGCTGCCCTGGGCTGACATCTTTCTGCCCCTTTGGGGCGTCCCAAGCCTCAGTCAATCAAATTTTGCTCTAAATGCCGATGGTTGGGAGGGTGCAGGAGATGATGAAATATTTTTACCGGACACCAATGCTTTTTATTTTGTTTTTATTGTCGGGCGCAGATGTGGCTCGGACGAAGGCCAAGGTATGAATAAGTGGGGCTAACATATGGCATAACCCGTTCTCCCGTGCCGGATGACCCGTTCCGGCCAGTCCCGTCGCTCAACGCCGCCAGCGGAGTTCGTTGCTGCATCATGATAAATCAATTGCTGCATCATGAATAATCAATTGCTGCATCATGATGCAACAACGAACTAAGCGTGCCATGTTTGAAAAGAAAGCGTGTGGGGGCGGGCAATTGGGCGTGTGGAAATACCTCACTCCTCCGGCGTCCATTCCTCGGCTGGCTTGACGACACTCTTGTATTCGCCATCTTGGAGGCTCTTCCTGGCAGGCGCCGGAGTGCTGCCGCTGCTGTAGGAACGGGCGCTGCCGCGATACTGGTTCCATCGCGACATGATGAGGCGGACGTATGCCTCCGTCTCGCTTCCACGCATGTAGCCGTTCAGGACGTCGGGGTCTCGGTAGTATCGTGGCTCGGAAAGGCGCAGGATAAAAGGCGCCACTTCCTGCCAAACCTGGTGGTTACGCCCGTTCTTCCGGGCCAGAGTCTGTGCGTCCTGAACATGCCCTACACCTCCATTATAGGCGGCCAGCGTGAAGCGGGTACGCTCCTCTCCATCCTTGATGTCCGAGAACGACTGGCTGACCTTCCTGATGTAGCGTGCCGAAGCCGCAATGTTCTGCTCCGGGTCGAAGCGCTTGTCCGAGGGAACTCCCATGGCGTCGGCTGTGGAGGGCATCAGCTGCATGAGCCCCATCGCCCCCATCGACGAGACGGCATTGGGGTCGAAGCCTGACTCCTGATAACACATGGCTGCCAGAAGTCGCCAGTCCCAACCGGCGGAACTGCTATATTTGCGAAAGAGGTCGTCGTATGCCGAGATGATTCCGTGGGCGGCATCCTGCATGACTGGGCGCATGTGGCGTCGGACGGTAACCGTCGTATTGCTGGCCGAACTCTCGATTTGCTTGACGCGTTCGGGCTGCCACCACTCTGCAATCGCCTTTTTCAGCAGCGATTCGCCCTCGCGAACCTGCCACTTCGGCATCTCGAGGGCAATGAAGTCAATCTCTCCAGCCTCCAGTTTCCTCAAGAGAGACGCGGTGTCGGGGGAGATTTCCATTTGCAGGACCACGCCTATGCTCTGCGCAAAAGCCTCGGCAAGCTTGTATTGCAGGCCCATCCCATTGCCGTGATACTCATAGTAGGTGTCCGGCCCGCTCAGGGTTCCCGCGATAATCGTGCCGCTGGCCTGTATCTCGTGCAGGTCGTAATACTGCAAAGTGTCTGCCTCCTCAGCATCAGTCGCGAAGAGAACGGACGTGTCTTTCTCTTGTTTGGCTGTGCAGGAAACCAGGAGAAAAAGAAGAAGAAGGTGGGTCTTCAAGGTTTGATGCGATGTATAATATAGGTGCGCATGATCTCGATGGCCTGCTGGTTGTTGCCGCCCTGCGGGATGATGAGGTCGGCATAGCGCTTCGTGGGCTCAATGAACTCCTCGTGCATCGGCTTCAGGACATCGCGATAACGGTCGAGCACCATCTGAGTGGTACGTCCGCGCTCTACCGTGTCGCGCTGGATGACGCGGATGAGTCGCTCGTCGGGGTCGGCATCGACGAATATCTTCAAGTCCATGAGGTCGCGCAGCTGCTTCTTCCACAAGGCCATGATGCCTTCGATGATGATGACCTCACAAGGCTCGATGTGCACGGTCTCGGGCAGGCGGTTGCTGATGAGGTAGCTGTAGGTGGGTTGCTCGATGCTTTTGCCTTCCCTCAGCGCCTGGATCTGTTGGGTGAGAAGCTTCCAGTCGAATGCGTCCGGGTGGTCGAAGTTGATACGCTTCCGCTCCTCGGGCGTGAGGTGTGTGGTGTCGTTGTAGTAAGAGTCCTGCGGGATGAGCGCCACACGGTCTGTGGGCAATGTCTCGATAATCTTCTTTACGACTGTTGTCTTGCCGGAACCTGTGCCTCCGGCGATGCCTATGATATACATGATGCCAATTTACGGTTTGACGAGTTTCTGTTAATTCCCCAAGGAGGTTAGGGGGTCCTTAGTGTTGCCCGCAGTATGTAGTCAACAATGCAGGGCTCTGCGGGCAGGAAGATGCGGTAGCCTTCCTTCTCGCGCTTGAAGGTGAGCTTCGTTCCGCCAGCGAATGTCTCGACCTTCGCGAGCTTCTGTCCTGTGAGGGGCAGGAAGATTTGTCTGTCCTCTACCTTATTTAATATATGTATATAGAGCGTGTTTTCCTTTTGAGTCGTGACGCCCCAGCTTTGTGGGGGCACGCATCCGCCACGTGTGCCGTAGATGCTTGAGCCGTTGACCTTCATGAAGGAACCGATGTGCTTCAGTATCTTGACTGCCTGATCGGGCAGCGTGCCGTCGGGGCGCGGCCCGATGTTGAGCAGGAAGTTGGCGTTCAGGCCTGCCGCTGTGACGAGCCGGCGAATGAGTTCGTCGCCATCTTTATAGTTCTTGTCGGTGATGCTGTAGCCCCACGTGTTGTTCATCGTCATGCAGGTCTCCAGGGGAAGCTGCGAGACCTTCTGTTCTCCGGAGAAGCCCGCCGTATTCTGTCCCGGCAGGTCTTGCTCGAAGAGCTGGAAGTCCTCGGCTCCGATGGGCGAGCCGTGATGGTTGTTGCCGATGAGGCAAGTGGGTTGCAAGCGCTTGATGAGCGCATATTGTTCTTCGAGCCGCCAGTCGAACTCTTTCTCCTTGTGGTCCCACATGCCGTCGAACCAAATGGCGCCAATGGGGCCGTAGTTCATCAGAAGCTCAGTCAGCTGACGGTTCATGAAGGCATAGTAAGTGTCCCAATTTGTGGTCGAGGGGTCGTGCGGGCAGTTCTGGCAGGCTCCCGTCGGATAGTCCGTGCGCTGCCAGTCCATGTGGCTGTAGTAGAAGTGGAGTTTGAGGCCTTGCTCCCTGCACGCCTGCGAAAGCTCGCCTATGATGTCGCGCTTGAAGGGAGTGGCATCCACGATGTTGTAAGGGCTTGCCTTCGTTGCCCACATCGAGAAGCCGTCGTGGTGGCGGCTGGTGAAGGTGACGTACTGAGCGCCTGCCTCCTTGAAGAGCTTTGTCCATTCGCGAGCGTCGAAACGAGAAGGGTAGAAGCCTCCGGCCAGCTTGGCGTACTCGTCGCGGTCGAGGTGACGGTTGTGCATGACCCATTCGCCGTCGGCCAGCATCGAGTAGATGCCCCAATGGAGGAAGATGCCGAACTTGCGGTCTTGGAACTCTTCGCGGATGCGACGGGTGTCGTCCGTGAGGCTCTGTGCCATAGTCATCAAGGCAAACAGAGACAGGATGAAGGAAAAGGCAAAGCGTTTCATGAGCAAAAATACGATTTATTATCAACTGTTGTACCACCTTCCGTGGGGCGGAATTTACCCCCTTATGGGGCGTCGGAAAACGCCGCGTGCGGGGATTGCAAACGCCGCGTGCGGCGATGGCAATTTCCGCGTGCGGCGATGGGCAACGCCGCAGGCGGCGTTTGGGCGTTCCCTAAGCGCCTCAAAATCAGCATGCAGTATAAGAACAAACTGGCCTCACCCTCGGAATGAGAGTGAGGCCAGATTTGTATTTAGAACATTTGTGCGGGATATTGACCTGCTTCGTGAAGTGCAGCAAGCTTTGCCACAACCTCGGGACGGTCTTCGGGATAGGTGACGCCGAACCATTTGCTGGTCGTGTCGAGCACCTCGCAAGTGGCCTGACCTGTCTTAATCAGGTGGTCGACCATCAGAGGAATGAAGAACTCGCTCTTGAGGTTGGCCTGATTCTTCGGGTCGGAGAGGAAAGTCTTGAAATAGGCTTCGCTGTAGTCGAAGTAGTCGGGCGTGAATCCCCAGAAGTTCATGCTGACGGGCGTGGTGTCGGGAATGCTGACCCAATCTTCACCGTTATCGTCGAGATACTGCACAACGCCGTTGCGACGCTCTATCTTCGTGCGCTCTACGACGCCCGTGAGCAGGTGCGTCTTCTCGTCGTTCTCGCAGATGCCGCGGCTGACGGTGCCGCTTTCGCTCAGCGTGTTGTCCACGCGGAAGCCCACCATGGCGTACTTGCCTTTGCTGCCCTCGGGGAGCTCGCTCAGGAACTTCGCCATCACACGGAATGCGTCGCGGTCATAGAAGTCGTCGCAGTTGAGGACTGCAAAAGGCTCCTTGATGACGTCCTTACCCATGAGGACGGCGTGGTTGGTGCCCCAAGGCTTCTGGCGACCTTCAGGCACCGTGAAGCCTTCGGGAAGTGCGTCGAGACTCTGGAAGCAGAGTTCGCAGGGCACATGCCCCTCGTACTTAGCGAGGATTTGCGTGCGGAACTGTTCTTCGAAGTCGCGACGGATAACCCATACGATCTTGCCGAAGCCGGCCTGGATGGCATCGTAGATGCTATAGTCCATGATGCTCTGTCCCTGAGGACCCAGCGTGTCGAGCTGCTTCAGGCCGCCATAACGGCTGCCCATACCTGCAGCAAGGAGAAATAGTGTTGGTTTCATCTTGTTATTTACCGTTTAATCATTTGTTATTTGTCCTCCCCATTAAGGGGGAGCTAGAGGGGGTCTTTTAGAGTGCGTTAGCAGTCAGGATGAGCACGAGCAAGCCGAGGATGGCATAGAGCTCAGGGAAGACGGCCAATACCATAGTGGTACCGAAAGCATTATGGCCGGCACCGATGGCGCTGATACCGTTTGCGCAGACCTTTGCCTGACGGATTGCGCTGAAGAGAGCCACGAGGCCGAGAGCCAGACCTACGCCGAAGATGGCGCAAGCAGCAGGCATCGTGATGTCGGACGTCACTTTGTTGTTGAGCATGAAGAAGCCGACGAAGCCGTACAGACCCTGTGAAGAAGGCAAAGCAGCCAAGCCCATGTAGGAGCCGCTTGCTGTGGGGTTCTTCTTGAAGGCACCAATTGCTGCATTACCACAAATGGTTACGCCATAAGCACTACCAATTCCAGAGAGGGCTACACACAGTGCAATACCCAGATACGCTAATAAGATTTCCATAAAGTTTTGTGTTTTAATTCATAATTCAGAGTTCATAATTCACAATCGCGCAATGCTTGGCGAGGCTTCGCAACCTTATATTATTATTTATGTGCTGTTTTGGCTTTGCTTGCGAGGTTATGAATAATGAACAATGCCTTATGAGGGTTTGTTAATTGTTATTGGTTTATGTTTAACTTTGAACTTTCCTAAATGGTGTGTACTCCTTGCCGCCGCCGCTGAAATCGGCGTTCTTGAAGAATTCGACGAACGTGAGTCGCATCGGATGAACGAATGCGCTTATCATGCTCAGCGCGAAGGTGATGCCGTGGCCTGCAAGCAGGATGAGCACCATCGGCAGCCAACGGATGAACCACGGCAGGCTGGAAGTGAGGTCGAAGGCAAGGGCGTTGAACACGCCGCCGAGCACGCCGCCCGTCAATCCGAGGGCGAAGAGGCGGATGTAACTCAGCAAGTCGCCCAGCAAGCCCGTAGCCATGCCATAAGTTGCCCAGACGCCTCCGCCGATGTTCAACAGGGGACCGAGTATCGGGTTCTTGTACGCCGACGGATTATTATAGAGGAATATGCCGACGACGCTAATCGCGATGAGTCCGTAGAGCGCATAAATGAGTCCTTGTGGCAAGCTGACTCCGCAAGCGGGCAAGCCGAAGAGGGCGATTGCCGAGAGCAGCGCCACCACCCACGAGAAGGTGCCAATGGAATAGCCGAAGCCGTAGTTCTTCCACGCCTTACATGCCTTGAGCACCATTCCCAAGAGGACTTGCACAAGACCGATAATGACGGAGATGACCATCATAGGCGAGTATCCGAAGAGCGGGCCGATGCCATTGTCGTTGAGGAAGTAGGGCTTGACTGGTGCCAAGAATGCCCAGTCCTGTTTCGTCAGGTCGATACCGAAGACGGTGCCTGTGAGCAGACCGCAGACAAGCGTCGCCAAGCCCAGCCAGATGCCGAGGCGTCCGTATTTCTTGGTCTCTTCGCTGCCTTTCATGGCGAGATAGATGCCGCCGAGCAGCACGATGAGTCCGTAGCCGCCGTCGCCCAGACAGAGTCCGAAGAAGAGCATGAAGAACGGAGCGAAAAAGAGGCTCGGGTCGATGTCGTGGTAGTTGGGGAGCGAGTACATGCGGAGGATGGGCTCGAAGAGGCTGGTGTAGCCGTCGTTCTTTATCTTGATAGGCACATCGTCCTCGTAGGCCGGGTCCTCGAGCTCGTAGTAGACTTGCTTCTCGTCGAGCCATTTGGTGAGTCCTTCTGCCTTTTCCTCCAGCGTCCACCCCACCATGAGTCGCACCACTCCGTCAGCGATACTCTCGTCCGAAAGCTCCACTTGTCGCAGTTGAATCTCGCCTTGAGCCTGTTTCAGGCCCGCTTCGAGTGCATCTCTGTACTGCCGTGCGACCTCACAAGTCGTGTCGTGATTCTGCTGGAGGGCAGCTTTGGCTTCTTCTGCCTCCTTCTTATATTGGTCGAGCGAGCCGCTTGGCAACTCAAGACGCTCAGCCTTGATGTCCGGCTCCTCCTCGGAGAATGCCAGGAAGTACGTGCGTTTGCGGTATTCGTCGATGGGTGTGGCGAAATACTTCTCAGCCCATTCCTGCTGGAACGACTTGGCTCCGCAGGCATAGAAATACACCTGCATGCCCGTCTTTTCCTGGAGTTCCTTTATCTTCCCCCAGTCGAAGTTGCCCCACGGCTCAAGCTTCTGGATGTTCTTCTCTGCCTCGTCTATCGTGTGGCGAATGCTGACCTCCTCGGCCTTAAGCGTTTCGACAGACTCTAAGGGGCAAGGGGCAAGGGGCAGGGGGCAGGAGGATTGTTCTCCTGTTGTGCCCAGATTGCTATTCTCTTGCTCCTTGCTCCTTGCTCCTTGCTCCTTCTCCCACGCCTTCAGCGAAATGTCGAGGTAGTCAATCGCCTGCTGATAGCGGACTCTTTCGTCGAGTGCCTTTTGCAGAGCCGGGCTGGTCTGTCCCTGCTTCAACTGCTGGACATGCACCACGCCTTGCTCCCGCAGGCCGTCGATGAACTCGTCATATTCCTTCGCGGTCACCAGGAAGGTGAGCTTCTTCATTCTTTCAATCATGCGATAGCCTCCTTTCTCTTCTCCTGAAGGGACTTCAGAATCTTCTGCGACGACTTGCTGAGGTTCTCCTCGTCCTCCATGAAACGCTTAATCTTACGCACCGCTTCCTGATAACCAGGGATTTGAACTTTCTCGAAGAGGTTGACCTTCTGAGTCGTCTTCTTACGTGCATGATCCAAGAGGTGCAGCTTTGCAAAGACGAATTCGCGTTCTACGGCAGTCTTCGCAAGTCCCTGCAGGAGCCTGATTCCGTCGAAGTACCACTTCGGGGCGCTGAACAAACCGAAGGGCTTCACCTTGAGGCTGATGTTGTCGAGCACGGGAACCCTGACGCCGGCAATCTTCTTGACGCTCAACTTCACGTCGTCCAAGCTGACGAGCGAAGTGTCGAACTCACCCCAGAGGGCATACATCCTTTCGTATCCCTCGATTTGACTTCGCAGTTTTTGCTCCAGTTCGTCGGCCTCTTCCTTGCTTTTCTTCACCTCCAGTCGCAGCGCCGTCTCCTTGCTTTTGATGATGGGAAGGGTGCGTTGGCGCATCTTCAGAGCCTTCTCAATCTGCTGCAACGAGGTTTTATTATACTGAAACTTTATTGCCATGTGTATTAAATTGCGGGCACAAAGGTACGAAAAAATTTTTGAAAGCAGAAATATTGAAAGGGGAAAAATTGTCGATTATTAAGTTTGGACGACAATCTTCCAATCTTTAGCGTTCAAATTTCAATTTCTACCTCCTTTTGCCGAAGATGCGGAGCAGGTAAATGAACAGGTTGACGAAGTCGAGGTAGAGCGTCAGTGCACCTAAAAGTGCCAACTTCTGAGCGGCTTCTCCGGCATCGGGGGCCATCATCAGCATGTGCTTGATCTTTTGCGAGTCCCAAGCCGTCAGCCCTACAAAGATGACGACGCCCACATAACTCAGTATCATGGTCAGGCCGTCGCTCTTGACGAATATGTTGACAAAGGTGGCGATTATCAGTCCGATGAGGGCCATCATGAGGATTTTTCCCATCGACGACAGGTCGACTTTGGTTGTGTAGCCTATCAGAGCCATCGTGCCGAATGTGCCGGCTGTGATGAAGAAGACGGTCGCAATCGAACTCAACTCGTAGATAAGGAAGATGACGGACAGGGTGGCGCCGTTGATGATGGAGTAGAGGATGAAGAGCAGCGTGGCTGTCACTGCCGACAGACGATTGATGGCGGCACTCACGCCGAACACCAAGCCAAATTCTGCAATGAGAAGTCCCCAAAACAGCACTTGATTGCCGAGTATTGCATTCAGCAGGGTTTCGTTGGTTGCCACATAATAGGCCGTCATACCGGTGATGGCGAGGGCGAGTGTCATCCAGACATATACCTTTCGCATAAGGATGGGAAATGCCTCAGACATTTCCAACTGTTGGTTCGCAGACAGGTCCTGATAGTTGAATTCCTGGTTGTTCATAATCGTTTGGTTTTGCGTGTTTGGTTGTTGCGTGTGTTTATTTTCCGTGCAAAGGTAGTCAAACTTATTCGTCCTTGCAAGTTTTTATATATTTTTAATGTATTGTGTCGTAAAGAGTGCGATTTGACAATATGAAAGCAAAAACTGGAAATTGCTTTCTTTTTGGTTTTTTGGATGACGCTCCAGAAACGCCGAAAATGTTTTCGACCATAGTTTTACTCATTTTTTCGAAGAAAATGGCTTAAAACGCTTTCGGCTGAAACAGAAAGGGTTACAAACTGCGTTTTCTGTCGGAAAGTGCCGAATTGCCAACTCTACTTTGCAAAAACAGTCCATTTCATCGCAAAAATCGCCATTTTCGGCGTAGGAAATCTGTAATCGTCGCGTGCGGAAATTCCAAACGCCGCGTGCGGCGATGGTCATCCCCGCGTGCGGCGTTGGAAATCCTCGCCTGCGGCGATGCCTAATCAGGCGTTTTCCGCCCAAAACTGCCGCACTTTGCGTTTGTTTTCGAAATAGCAAAAAGAAAGAAATATGCCAAAAAGCGTGACAATTTGATTTGTGCGATATCTGCTCTTTTCCAAGCCTTTGTAAGCAGAAAGTGAACGCATACGGAGTTCCCACAACAAGATAAAAAGCCAAAGCTTTTGTTTATTGTCCGCTTTTTCGTACCTTTGCAGGGCAAATTGCAGATTATGCGAAGTCAAATGTATGCGTCGTCCATAAAACTCACTAAACCCCAAAAGTTAGAGCGATGGAGCAGAAATCATTGAAGCAAAGGACTGCCGGCGGAATGCTTTGGGGCGGCTTTTCGAACGGCCTGATGCAGCTGATAGCTGCTGTCTTCGGGCTGGTCCTGCTGCGCTACCTCACGCCCAACGACTACGGGAAGGTGGCGATGCTCAACATCTTTGCCGCCCTCGCCAACGCCCTGCAGGAGAGCGGCTTCATGGCGGCGCTCTGCAATCGTCGCGAGCCGACCCACGAGGAGTACAATGCCGTCTTCTGGTTCAACCTCCTGGTCAGCGCCTCACTCTACGTCATCCTCTGGTTTTGTGCGCCTCTCATCGCCGATTTCTACGAGCAGCCTGAGCTGATTCCGCTGGCCCGTGTGCTCTTCCTCGGCTTCCTTCTGTCCGGTCTCGGCACGGTGCAGAGGGCCTATCTTTTCGGGCATTTGATGGTTCGGCAGACCAGCATCTGCTCCATCACGGCCATGCTCCTCTCCGGCCTTGTCGGCATCGCGATGGCTGTCAAGGGCTTTGCCTATTGGGCTATCGTGACACAAGCCGTCTGCTTTGTCCTCATCACGCAGCTTATGGCCTGGTTCTTCTCGCCTTGGAGGCCGACGCTCCGCTTCAACCTAAAGCCTGCATGGCAGATGTTCGGCTTCAGCAGCAAACTGATGCTCACCAACATTGTGAACATCTGCAACCTTCACGCCTTCTCTGTCCTCCTTGGCAAGTTCTTCGGCGACCACACGGCTGGCATCTACACCAACGCCAAGAAGTGGAACGATATGGCGTCGGGCACCATCAACAGCATGGTGACGAGCGTCGCTCAGCCCACGCTGGCACAAGTAACGGACGACATCGGGCGCTATCAGCATGTGTTCCGCAAGATGCTTCGCTTCGTCTGCTTCGTCAGTTTCCCTGCCATGCTCGGCCTGGGCCTTGTGGCGCAGGAGTTCATTCTGATTGCCGGAGGCGAGAAGTGGCGCGAGAGCGGCTTGATTCTCTCCCTGCTTTGCCTGCATGGAGCCTTTGTGCCGATTACCACGCTCTACAGCAATCTCACCATCAGCCGCGGGCGGAGCGATGTCAACATGGCTTGCACGGTGGGCCAGTGCCTTGCCGTCTGGGCAGGGCTCATCCTGCTTTATCCTTATGGATTCCTGCCGATGGTCATCTACTTCGTAGCCCTCAACATCGCCTGGCTCATTATCTGGCAGTGGTTTGCCTGGCGCCTGACAGGCCTCTCGTTTGCCGATGCGTTGCGCGACGTCATGCCGTTCCTTGTCTTCACCCTCGTGGTGCTTGCCTTGACCTGGTGGCTCACCAGGGGAATCGGGAACCTGTGGTTGCTTTTGCTGAGTCGCATCATCATCGCTGCCGTGCTTTATGGCGGCATCATGTGGCTGAGCGGGGCGAAAATCATGCGTGAGGCCATACATTATATAATTAAATTAAGAATTAAGAATTAAGAGGGAAGAATTAAATGAAGACGCGCAACAATGCTTTCGACCTGCTTTGCGGACTGTGCATCCTGCGTATGGTGACGCTTCACGCCATCTGCCAGACGCAGCTTCGCGGCACGCCCTGGTGGAAGGAGACGATGGCGTGGACGTTCTTCTTCATGAGTTTCTTTTTCTTCAAAGCAGGCTATTTCAACAAAGGCATTACGGGCGAAACGCTTCCTTACCTGCGGGATCGTGTCAGACGGCTCTTTGTGCCCTATCTTTCCTGGGGCGTCATCGGCTTTGTCCTGGCCTTTTTCTGGTTGTGCCTCTTCCCGGAAGGGATAGCGAAGGCAATAGGGAAAGTGCAGACCTTCACCTGGCTCGAGAGCGGCCTCACCTTCGGAAACGGACCCCTTTGGTTCCTGTTGTCGTTCTTCGCGACCTATGTCCTCATGCACTTCATTGAGCGCGTCCGATACCTCCATTGGATAGTGCTGCTCTTCCCTGCCATCGGTTATTGGCTCTTCAAGCAGGGAAACCCGCTGTGGTTCTTCATGAACAACGTCTTCTGCGGCACCTTTTTCTTTTACATAGGCAAGGTTTGGCATCATGTCCTCGACAAGACGCCGAAGCCGTGGGCGCTCCTTGTCAGTGCCCTGCTCTTCGTTGGCTTTGTCTTTGCCAATATCTACTTGCACGGCGAGTATGAGATGAAGACGAACCATTGGGTAGGACCGTTCTGGCAAGTGCTGCTCATCATGCCCCTCTCCTTGCTTGGCATTTCCGGCATCCTGCTGTCGTTGCCCACGCCTCGGGCGCCTGTGATTAACTACATCGGCGAGCACAGCATGGTCTTCTTCGTGATGCACTACCCCATAGTCCTCAGCTATGCTTACGCCAGCATACTGCTCGGCCATCCCTTTCGCAAGAGCATTCCCGACCTCATCATCATACTCGTTATCACCTTTGTGCTTTGCTTTTTGGCTGTTCCCTATGTGGAACGCGTGCCTTGGCTGAGTGGAAGGTGGAAAGGGGAAAGTAAAGAGAAATGACTGCGTACTTCTATCATACCCAAGACACCGAGCGAATCGTTCGTGAGTGGAAGCAGGGAACCTTCCCTTCGCACTTCCTCTATGGCGCTTTGCAACTGGGCGATTACGGCATCGATGTGGTCTGGCACCATCAGAGGCACACCTACAAGCGGCTGCGAGACATGCTGGTCGCCTCGTGGAAGGTGCTGACATGCAGCAAGCGCTACGATGTGCTCTATGCCACGCACAGCCTCGGCATCGAGCCCGTCATCCTGCTTCGGGCGTTGAGGCTTTACCGGCACCCCATCGTCGTGTGGCATCACCAGCCCGTCGTCAAGGCGAAGAACCCGCTCCGAGAGGCCTTTGCCCGCCTTTTCTATCGAGGGATGGACCACATGATATTCTTCTCCGAGAAGCTCATGCAGGACAGCCTCCTCTCTGCGAAAGCCGACCCGCGCCGCATGAGCATGGTGCATTGGGGAGCCGACCTTGAGTATTATGACAGCCTACAGAAGACCAACTCCCGACCTGTCGGAATGGCTTTTATCTCGACAGGCAAGGAACTCAGGGACTTCGAGACCCTAATACAGGCTTTCCACGAGACGGGTTTGCCTTTGACGCTCTTTGCGGAGAAGAAGCGGCAGTCGTACTTCGAACCTCTCCTTGCCGGCAAGCAGGCGAACATCGATCTGCACTACGGCGACCGACCCATTCCGCACGAGATAGCGCAGTATGTCGCCCGAAGCCGCTGCGTCTGCATCTGCTGCCAGCGGAGCAACTATACGGTGGGGCTGACGACCGTCGTCGAGGCACTTGCGCTCGGCCTTCCCATCCTGTGCACCCGCAATCCGCAGATGCCGATGGACATCGAGGCAGAGGGCTGCGGCTTCTGGCTCGAGGTGGGCGACGTCCGGGGCTGGGTGGAGAAGCTGCGCTACATCGCGAGCCATCCCGACGAGGCCGAAGCGATGGGCAGGCGAGGCCGGGCTCTTGCGGACCGATACTATAACGTAAGGCAATGCACCGAAGAGGTAGCAAACATCATCAGACAAACATGAAACATAGAATTTTATTTATCATCATCGCTTTCCTTTGCATGGGAACACTTTCTCTCGAAGGAAAGAAAAAGGAGAAACGCCATGTCGTACGCATCGAGACGAGCGTCGGCAACATCCGTGTCGCCCTTTCCGACGACACACCGCTGCACACCAAGAACTTCATGAAGCTTGCCAAAGAAGGCTTCTACAACGGCACGCTCTTCCATCGCTGCATCAAGAACTTCATGATTCAGGGCGGCGACCCCGACAGCAAGAACGCTGAGCCCGGACAGTTGCTGGGTGAAGGGGAAGTGGGCTACACCATCCCTGCGGAGTTCTGCCTGCCGTATCTCTACCATTGGCGGGGTGCTTTGGCAGCAGCAAGAGAACCCGACGATGTCAATCCCCAAATGGAGAGCAGCGGCTGCCAGTTCTACATCGTTTACGGCAAGAAGCAGGCTGCTGCCGACATGAAAAAGGTGCGGGCCATGCTGGAGGAGAAGGGCATCGAACTCACGCCGCAGATGGTGGACGACTACTACATGCGAGGCGGCACACCTCACCTCGACGGCCAGTACACCGTCTTTGGCGAAGTCATCGAGGGCATGGAGGTGGTCAAAGCCATTCAGGGTGTCGAGACAGACAAGAACGACCGTCCCCTGGAGGACATCGTCGTTCGCCGGATGGTGGTCGAGCAGTAGGCATCAGCCCTTTATCCATGCTGCAAAACCCATCCTCGCCCTCCGTCTTTTCCCTCTCGTGGTGCGGGATTCTTGTGCCGCAGGTTGCGTATGTAGGGCCGCAAGTTGCGACAGAACAAACGCAAGCTGCGTTTCTATATTTGCAGCTTGCGTTTTAAGAATACAGCATGCCGGAGAGATGAACTCCGGACGCCGCGATGTCTTTTGCAGGGAGCGGTGACGGCTTATTACCTGAGCTTCGTAGTGATGATGTTTACGCTGAAGGGAGCGACGTCGAAGGTGAGCTTGCGACCTCCGTCTGCTGTCTGTACCTTTGCGGGACGCGGAACGATGTTGTCGGGGTACTGCATGGTGTTCTCGTCGTCGCCCGACATACCAACCAGCCTTACCATCGTTGCCTCTTGGGCCGCACCGCCCGAAAGCTCGATGCTGCCTGTGGTGCCTGAGTCGCAGAGGTTCACAACCTTTGTGTAGAGCGTGTTCGTCTTCTCGTCGAGTGTGCTGTTGGCATAGACGCCATACAGCGCTGTGGATTTCTTCTTGCCCTTATAGACCTCCTTGCCATCGACGGAAGCAGTGATGTCCTCCCCGTCCACATCGAGCTGTATGTTGTACCAGCGGCCAGTCTCGTAGCTGTCGCTGTGCGCACCCTCGAGCGTGTTGCGGTTTCCGCTCATGGTGGTCTCGACGGAGGTTCTCGTGTTGCCCCATCCTCCGAGGTTGAGCCAGTCGAAGTTCCTTTCGTCAATGTAGTTGAAGACAATCATGAAGGCCTCTGCTCCACCGTCTTTCCTGGCCTGCACCTTATAGGTGTAGCGCTTGGCGGTAAAGGTCTCGGGGCATACCATCATAGGCTCTTCGGCATTGCTCGTTTGGCTGAGGATGCCCTCGGCGTTCGTGCTCCATTTGCCTTGGAACTTGGGAAGCTGGTTGCCCTCCTTCCATTGTCTCATGCTGGAAAGAGGAACTTCCGCTCCCTCTATGATGAGCTGCGGATTGCGATAGCTGGACTGCGTCTTCCAGGTGGCCACACCGATGCTCACCGGCGTTACGGTTTCCT
Organism: Bacteroidaceae bacterium; assembly: GCA_017428785.1. Lineage (GTDB taxonomy): Bacteria > Bacteroidota > Bacteroidia > Bacteroidales > Bacteroidaceae > Physcousia. The sequence goes on along the minus strand of JAFRQD010000032.1, from coordinate 33,086 downwards.
GTTTCTTCTGCGGGATGTTCCATTGCAGGTCGCTCTTCACGACTCTGTTGCCCACATGATTCGGGAAGAGCTGCTGCACCCAATAGCTTGGCGTGCCGAAGGATTGGCCGCTGTTGAAGCGGATCATGTCGGGCCGCCACTGGATGCCGTTCTCGTTGACGAAGATGGGTGCATAGCTGCTCATGCGGACAATGTCGGCGTTGTTCTCCATGCCCATCATGAAGACCGCCTCGCCCATAGCTGCATTCATGTTGCCCGTGGTGCCGTAGCCTTGTGTGACGGCATACTCGCCGGGATAGATGATGGGACCGCGGCGGTCGTAGTTGTCGAAGCGGTGATACTGGTTTACGAACCATGCAGGGTTGCGGTAGTAGTGCTCGTCGAGGATATCGACGGGATTGCTGTTGCGCCACTTGGGATAGTCAGTCCCCCATGACTCCACATTACCGATGCATTGCACCTCCGGGAAGCGGGCCTTGATGGCGTCGTAGAACATACGGAAGCGTTCCGGATAGTGGTCGCTCTGGTCCGAGTTGTTCTCCATGTGATAGTTGTAGTTCTCGTTGCCAATCTCGATGTAGGCAATGTTGAATGGCTCAGGGTGCCCGTTCTCGGCACGCATCTTGCCATAGTGACTCGTGACGGGACCGTTGGCATATTCCAAAGCGCCCAGGCACTCGTCAATCCAGGGCTGCAACTCATTCAGAGGCGTGCAACCGCCGTGCCAGATGCCGATGTTCACCACATAGAGCGGCTTCGCCCCAAGGTCCTCGGCAAGCTGCAGGAACTCGTGGAAGCCGAGGCCGTCGGTCGTGGGATAGCCCCAGTTGGCATTCATGTGGCCAGGACGGCGTTCGATGGGGCCAACGGTACGTTCCCAGTGATAGGCGTTCTCTGGTTTGTGGTTGCCCTCAACATAACAGCCGCCGGGGAAACGCATGAAGGCGGGTTTCAAAGCCTGTAGCTTTTCCGCCAGGTCGATGCGACAGCCGTTCTCGCGGCCCTTGAAGGTGGGCGGGAAGAGGCTCACCACATCGAGGAGCACAGTGCTTGGCTTCTCGAACTGAAGATGGAAGACGGCCTGAGGGTCGGAAGCCTCAGCCACGATGGTGGCCGAAACCTTCTGCCAGCCCTTAGTGAGTTTGTTCGTGATAAGCGTTTCGCCCAGCATCTTGCCTTCCCTGCTCTGGAGTGATGCCTTTAAGGTTCCGGACTTCCCTAATAGAGGCTTTACCCAGAACGACAGCTTATACTGCGTCCCTGCCACAGCATTGATGCCCCAGTAACCTTCGTTGCTGATGCCGGCATTGGGCTGTGCGGCCTCCACCTTCAGGGCGTGGCCTTGCTTCTCGTTGAGCAAACCCTCGGTGGCAAGACTAATGTTGGCACCTTCCGCCTTCCAATGCTCAGGCTTCTCTGTGTCGAACTCAAACGAGCGGTTCCTTATCAGCTCGGCATAGAGGCCGCCATCAGAGGCGTAATTGATGTCTTCGTAGAAGATGCCGTAGAGTGTCGGGCTTATTTCGATGCCCTTTTGTGCCACATTGACATTGATGTTCACTTGTGCCCGAATGCTCATCCCGAAACAGGTCAGCAACACGGCGATTACAGTACAGAAATGTTTCATAAATGCTATAAGTTTTAGTTTTGAATTATCCATTATTGATGATGAGGGCATATCCGACATAGCTGACTCTGTAGCGGAAGAGATTGCGACCAGCCGGGCCGTCGGAGATAGTGCCGCAGTCGTTCAGGTTATAGGTGCGTCCGCAACTGTTGCATTTGACGTAGCCACTCGTCTTCAGCACCAGGTTCTTCGTAATATTGTAGTTCTGATAGCAGTTGGAGCAGGCGAGGTCGAAGCATACGACTTTTACAAAGTCCTCACCCATCTCGGGAATGGTGAGCTTGCCTACAATGAAGCCGCTCAAGCCAAGATAGAAGCCGCCATAACCGTTGATGGCGAGGTTGTTGATGTAGGATGAGTGTCCTGTGGCGTCGGTAAAGACAAACTTCTGTCCGTCGTTCTTGACGATGCAATACTCGCCCATGCTCTCGCAACAAGTGTATAGCACGGGTGCCTGGATGACATTCTCTACTGTCATTCGTGCCCGCATGTTGCAGTACTTGTTGCTGACCTCGCCGTCTTTGCAGGAGAAAAGCAAGAGGGCAGCCCCCATCAGGCATCCCCAAAGGGAGGCTTTTTGTATGTTGAACTTAGTCATGTTTAATCAATTCTTTTTCTGCCTCTATTGCCTTCTCGAAATGGAAGCCGTCCCAGACATGTTGCATAAGGGCTGCAATCTCCTTTGTGCAGAGGTTGCCGATGCTGCCTTCGTGTGTGTGGTGCACCTCCTTATGTGGTGTGAACTTGCCTGCTTCGATGTCGAGCCCGACCTTCTTGTAGGCATCGCGGAAAGGCATGCCTTCGCCGGCCAGACGGTTGACTTCCTCCACAGAGAACATCAGGTCGTAGCGCGGGTCGTCGAGGATGTGCTCGTTCACCTCGAGCCTTGCGATGATGTAGGTGGCCATCTGCAGGCACTCTCTCAGCTCCTGGAAAGCAGGCAGGAAGACCTCCTTGATGATTTGCAGGTCGCGGAAATAGCCGCTCGGCAGGTTGTTCATGATGAGCGTGACCTGCTGAGGCAATGCCTGGAGCTTGTTGCACTTGGCACGCGTCAGCTCGAAGACATCGGGGTTCTTCTTGTGTGGCATGATGCTCGAGCCCGTCGTGCACTCCTTCGGCAACTTGATGAAGCCGAAGTTCTGGCTGTTGAAGAGGCAGGCGTCGAAGGCAAGCTTGCTGACGGTGCCTGCTATGCCTGCCAGGGCGAAGGCCACGTTGCGCTCCGTCTTGCCGCGCCCCATCTGAGCATAGACCACGTTATAGTCAAGGGAGTCGAAGCCCAGCAATTCCGTCGTCATCGTCCTGTTCAAGGGGAAGGAAGAGCCATAACCAGCAGCAGAGCCGAGCGGGTTGCGGTTCGTGATGCGATAGGCTGCCTGCAGGAAGACGAGGTCATCGACCAAGCTTTCCGCATAAGCTCCCAACCAAAGGCCGAAGCTGCTGGGCATCGCCACTTGCAGATGCGTATAGCCAGGCATCAGCACGTCCTTGTAGCGCTCACTTTGCTGCTGCAATTCGCTGAAGAGATTCCTCACGTCCTCTGCCACAAGCCGCAGTTGCTTGCGGATGAATAGCTTGAGGTCGACCAGCACTTGGTCGTTGCGGCTGCGGCCGGAATGTATCTTCTTGCCGATATCGCCCAGTTTCCTTGTCAGCATCAGCTCGACCTGCGAGTGAACGTCCTCAATGCCTTCCTCAATGACGAATCGTCCTTCGCGTATCTCCGCGAGGATGTTCCGCAGTTCTGTCAGCAGGGCCTGCAGTTCGTCTTTCTCGAGAAGCCCGATGCTCTCGAGCATGGTGATGTGTGCCATCGAACCAAGCACGTCGGCCTCAGCCAGATACATATCCATCTCTCGGTCGCGACCAACGGTGAAGCGCTCTATCTCCGCCGTCGGCTCATATCCTTTGTCCCAAAGCTTCATATAATAGATGAAAAGTTAAAAGGTTGAAAAGTTAAAAGGTTAATGAGTTGAAAGGTTTTACACCTGTTCACTTCTTTACCTTTTCTCAGTATGGGAGGCTTGCCAACATTTGTGCCAAACCATCGACGCCTTGTTCGAGCTTCTTGCCAACCATTTGGCGGATGAAGAAGTTGAGGTCAGCTTTGAGGGTGAGGCGCATTGCACACTCGTTCTCGCCGTTTGGCAGGAGCTGAATCCACATGTTGGCGGCCATAGGAACACCTTCCGCTGCGAATTTGATGGTCTTGTCCGGCTCGCGCTCTATGATGCGGAGCGTGGCAGTGCCTATTGGCGTCTGACCGGAAACGGAATCTGTGTCGAACTGCAACGAGCGCAACTTCTCTACGACTTGCTCCAGCTGTTCAGGCGTCACCTTGTCGCCCGCCTGCTGCTTGATGCGCTCCATCGCCTCAGGATTGTCAAGGCCTTGCTGAATGACAGCCAAGTTGTTGAGGTCTGCCAATCGCTCATAGACGCGTCCGATGGGAGCGAATATCTTCTTTACTTCGCTTTTGTATTCTGTCATCTCGCATTTACCATTTATATCCTCCCCTTTGGTAGGAAGTTAGAGAGGAGCCTTCCAGTTTGCAGGGTCTTTGCGCCATTCGTGGAGAGTGGCAACGTCTTCCTCCTTGATGTAACCTGTCTTGAGGGCTTCTGTCACGACGGCTTCGTAGTTTGTGAGGGTGAGGAGCTTGACGCCAGCTGCCTTGAAAGCTTCTTCTGCAACGGGGAAACCGTAAGTGTAAGATGCGACCATGCCCACCACTTCACAGCCTGCTTTCCTGAGCGCCTCGACGGCTTTGAGGCTGCTGCCACCTGTGCTGATAAGGTCCTCGACCACCACAACCTTCATGCCCGGCTTGAGTTCGCCTTCGATGAGGTTCTCCATTCCGTGGTCCTTTGGCTTGCTGCGGACATAAGCAAAGGGAAGAGAGAGGGCGTCGGCCACCAAAGCACCTTGTGCGATGGCTCCTGTGGCAACGCCTGCCACGCCTTCTGCCTCGGGGAACTGCTCCATGACGAGGCGCGTGAGCTCCACCTTGACGAAACTGCGAAGGTCGGGGAAGGAGAGCGTCTTGCGGTTGTCGCAATAGAAGGGACTTTTCCAGCCGCTTGCCCATGTGAAGGGATTGCTTGGCTGTAACTTGATGGCTTTTACGCCCAGCAGCTTGGCTGCAAAGATTGATTCAACGTTATTCATTATTGTATTCTTTTTGTGTTATTTGTTTCCTATTATCTTTTGCTCAACCTCTTGCCCGTGAGGCCAGACGCGCCAAAAGAGGCAGCGCGTGTACATTGAGTCTGGGAAGTGAATGATATTGCCGGTTCCTTTCTCCCGATGCCTTTTGTACGGGAAGTACGAACTCTTCAACTCGACAGGCAACGGGACATCCAATGCCTTCAGTTGTGCCAGAAGTTCCTTCTCGGTAAGCGGTCCGTACAAATCTGTCGTCAGGCGGTTAATCACCCAAAAGTCGAAGTCCTTGCTTTCAAAGATGAGGCGTTGCCCTTCGTAATCGTAGGAACCTTCGCTAAGATTGTCCAATGGCGTGTCCTTGTCCGTTTCGTCGAAGAGGTGATTGTAGCCGAGGATGCGTCCAGGCAAACGGCATTCCAGGATAATCCACTTGTCGAGGAATCTCTCTCGATGCACATGCCCAAACCCTAAACAGCAAGCATGCCAATGATGCGACAGGAAGAGTGTGTCGGTTCTGCCAGAAGGACGATGAACGTACAGCGGATAGATGTTTTGGCACTCTGTGCTGCTGTCGCCCTCGTGCGACATCCTTAGGTCGGCCGAATCGAGGCACCAAAGGTTATGCGCATCGGCCTCAAGGAAAGCTGTCCCTGCGATATGAGCAGTGTCGATAAGGGAACTGTCCGGACGATATATTTCAAGATATCTGTAGCCATCGTCGCTGATCCATCCAAACTGGTACAAACCCACATCCGGATCTGTTTCGCATGAGATGCAAACAAGAGTCAGTTGCAGGACTGCCACGATATGTAGGATCTTGTATTTGAGCATGGATGGTGTGTTTTGTTATTTTATCCAGTCCGAATAGATGGCATTGCCCTTGCCGCCGAAGCAGTTGCAGGGGCGGATGGCAAAGCGGTAGGCAAAGTCTTTGGGCAGTTCGCTCTCGCCGAAGACGCAGACTACTTCGCCTTCTTCCTTGTTCTCGCCGAGGTAGCACTTGGGCGAGAAGACGCGCTTCGTAGCGGTGACGTGGCGGACGTCGAGCCAGTCGTACTCTATCTGCACCTCGTAGTCGAAGGCACGCACGCCGGCGTTCTTCTTCAGGACCGTTGGGAAGTGAACCGTCACCTGCTTCTGCGAAACGCCGTAGCGGTCGCTGCCATTGCCTGCCGTGACGGTGGCCTTTGTGCCTGCGGGGAATTGCGGCACTGCTGCTGTCTTGGCGCGATTCTCGAAGGAAAGCGGCTGGGTTGCAGAGATGGGCCAGGGAAGATACCAAGCCTCGCCGATGGGTTCGTCATAGACAAACTCGCGCTTCTCGAATGTGATAGCCGAATCGTAGACGCGCATCACCATGCCCTGACGGCCGTCCGAGGGGTCCATCTTCGCCATCTGCGAAGGCGGCTTGGCCGACCAGTCGTCCTGATAGGTATTTTCGCGAGCCGGCATTGGGTAGAGATACTTGAGCGAGGAGGTTCCGATGCTGGTGAAGCTGCCTTGCCAGAGGTCGCGGTCGTCGTCGAGCGGCGAGTGCGAATGGCCGGAGAACGCGATGGCATTGGGATAATTGCTGAGCAACTTTGTGACCGTTCCGTCGTCTCTGCCCCAAGCCCAAGCGCAGTTGCAAGTGTCCTTGGGGTGAGGGTGTTGGATATAGAAGAAGGGTTTCCCGTCGGCAGTCAGCTCGGAGTTGTGTGCCTCGAGGAAGTCGGCGAGTCCCGAGATGTGGTTCTGGTTCTCCCAATGCGCACCGATGAAGTGATAGCCCTTGATGGTCTTCATCCAGATGGGCTGATAGTCTTCCTTGAAACATTGCTTCCAAGCAGCGGCAGCCTGTCGGCCGATGCCTTGTGCTTGCGCCGTCTCTGCCCCGACACTGCTGATGGTGCCGCCCCAGGTGTAGGCCTCCACATCGTGGTTGCCGTAGATGAAGAGCTGAGCCGTCTCTTTCCCATCGATGCCTTTGTTGTCGGGGAAGACTTGGAACCAAGCATCCGCCACCACTTGCAGCTGCGGCAGGAGTCCCTGGTCGGCCATGTCGCCGGCAATGATGACACCGTCCACCTTCAGACTTCGGAAGTATTCCAAGGTGTGGACGAACGTCTCGGCCGTGTCTGCGCCACGCAGATGGATGTCGCTCACGATGCCGATTACGAGGTTGGGCTCGCCCAAAGTGGCAATTGTCTCAGCAAGTGCTGGCGAACCCAGATAGGCTGCTCCTGCAAGCAAGCCGGAACGCTGAAGGAATTCTCTGCGGTTCATATTATTATATTATATATGTGTGTGCAAAGGTACGAATAAGCGAGGACAATACAAAGGAAAAGGGGAGTTTTTCTTTTTATTGTCGAGCGGAAGTACTTTCGACGCATGTCAAAGGTACGAATAAGCGGGGGCAATACAGAGGAAAAACGGGAGTTTTTCTTTTTATTGTCGAGCGGAAGTACTTTCGACGCATGTCAAATGTATGGAAGAAAGGTTGGGAAATGAAGTGTTGAAGATCGAATATTGAAAATTGCTCTGCGCTTTTGTGTTAAGGCATCAAAGAAGATGGATGATAGCGAATGAGGGCCGATGGTTTGCTTTTCGGAAGAACAGGATTTTTGAAGCAGGAAGCTATATGTGTGTTAATCTTTGATTATCAGCTGCTTAGGCGGGGTTGAGAAATACCCTCTGCGGGGCTTCCAAACGCCGCCTGCGGCGATGGCAATCCCCGCGTGCGGCGATGGCAATCCCCGCGTGCGGCGATGGCAATCCCCGGCTGCGGCGTTGGGCATCGCCGCACGCGGCGTTTGGAAGGGTCCTATGGGGGCCTTTCCGACCTCAGTTTCCGAAGGCTTCAACCTCGGCTGAATAATGGCCATAAATGTACTCCACCACCATGCGTCCGTAGCGGCCTTGCTCGGCTACAAGGCAAGAGACGAGTCCCATCGTCCAGCGCCAGTTGACCTCGATGCACGGGCAAATGCCTTCCTCGGCCAGCATCATGTCGATGCCCACGGGACCTGCGTAGTCGAAACGGCTCAAGCGCTCCTCCCACCACTTCCTGATGTCTTGAAGATATTGCAAGGGAATGTATTGCGCCAGCCACGCAAGCTTCTGTTCCTCGGGCGCCACCCAGTTGCCCAGATACGCGCCGCGTTCGTTGGTGTAGAAGAGGGAAAGCCCTCTGTACTCAACCCCGCCTTTGCCATCGAGCCAGAACTCCAAGGCGAAGTCGGTCACCTTATGCAGGAACCGCTCTACGACGATGCTGCCCTGGGCCTTCAGAATGCGCTTTGCCCAAGTCTTCAGACCCTCTCCCAGCCTCTCCCTTGTAGGGAGAGGAGTGGTTACATCAGTTCCCTCAATGTCTCTTTGGCTATCTGCTCCTCTCCTTACAAGGGAGAGGCTGGGAGAGGGTCCGATTGGTCCAGGGACTTTTCTAATACCCCTTCCGCTGCTGCTCCAAGGCGACTTCATGACGGCTTCGCCATATCTTCCCACCGCATCTTCTGCTTCTTCGATATTATGGCAAAGTGTGCTCTCGCCGGCGATATGTCCGTCGAGAGGGAGCTCGTCGCGTAGCTCCTGCAAAAGGGAAACTGCCGTCTGTCTGTGCGAGAGCTGGCGGATGTGCTCAAGCTTCTCCGACGAGGGCAACAGCGATTCCTGCACTCCCGCCTGCTTCAACTGATGGCAGAGGGCTGGGCTCCATCCCCAAGGGAGGATGCGCGTATCGTCCTTCAGTGTCAATCTGTCCTCGCCGTTCCATACGATATCGTCCTCCTCTGCCCACCACTGCGGCAGCCACCACAGCTCGCGCCGCATCTGCTGTATCTGAGCAGGCGGCGTGTAGCCCGGATGCCCGTCGGCAAGCGCCATATCGTTCTCTGGATTAAAGATGTAGAGCGTCATGATTCAGGAGAGAGGCTTGATCTCTGCGTCCGTATAATAATGCCCCAGTATTTGTTTGTAGCTGTAGCCTTGCTCGCCCATCACGGCGGCACCGATTTGGCAAAGTCCGACGCCGTGGCCCCAGCCGCGACCATGAAGGATGAAGCGACCGGGGATGCCGCCTCTCACATTCTTCGTCTCGACGGTGAAGGCGCTGCTCTTCAGGGTTGAGGTGCTGAGCATGCGGCGTATCTCGAGTTCCTTGCCCACGACGAACGACTTCTCCTTGCCCACAATGCGCAGCTTGCTGATGTGTCCGCCAGGTCCCTTCTCCACGATTTCCATCGCGAGAATCGGCCCCAGCTCCATCTTCAGGTGCTTGCAGATACGGTCGTGCACCTCCTCTTGCATCAGCTCTTCCGTCCATTCGTAGAAGTCGTGCGTCTCGAGGTCGTAGTCGTTGAGGACCTGACGAAGTATCTGTGTGTCGTTCGTGTTGCAGAACGGGTCTTTGACGGAGCGCAGATAGGGCACCTCGATGTTCTCCCAGCAGTACTGATACTCGTTGGTCTGGCCGCCGCAGCACTTGCCGAAGCGCGTGTCGCAAACCTTCCCGTCGTACATCAGGACTTGCCCCCGAGTGGCGTTCACGGCTTCTGCGACCTGCGGATTGCTTGCCCTCGTGATGCCCTGGTAGCGCTGGCAATGGTCGTCGGCACAGACGTCGAAGATGGTGTGGTCCTCACGGTCGTACCAGCGGATGCTCTCGCCATCTCCCTTGACAAAGGAGAAGAAAGGCGCCGGCTGGCCTGCCCTTTCCTGGCGGCGCTGCATCTGGGCGTAGAGCCAACTGCGGCTGATGACGGCAGCTGCCTTCAGGAACTCGAGCGAACAACTGCTCTTCATCTCGCTGCTGATGACGCTCGTCAGGTAGTCCTCGACGGGCAGGATGTTGATTGCCACAATCTTGTCCTCATCGACCACGAGCTTGAGGATGCCGCTGAAGGTCTGCGATTCCTGTCGTTCCCAATGGAACTTCTGCCCGATGGTGACGCCGTGAAGCGTGAAAGACGCCGCATCTTCCTGAGGACGGAAGGTCAGCTCCTGATAGACATTGTCTTTCCAACGGATGCCGCCTTCGGTGTATTCTGCCGTCTGCTCGCCCATGACCTCGTTGCCTTTGGCTGCATAGATGTTGTTCATGCAGAAGCGAATGATGGTGTCCTTCATGATGCCGACGGATACGGAAGCCTCCTCCTTCCCCTCCAAAGGAGAGGTGGATTGCTGCAGCTTTTCTCCCTCTTCTTGGGAGAGGGTTGGGGAGAGGCTGGCGATGATGGGCTTCAGCTCTTCTTCGCTCAGCGTCACTTCCCTGAGGATGTCTGCGGCTTTCTCTGCTGTCAGCGCCTCGAAGTCTTGCTCACGAGGCGTGATGAAGAGACCGCACATGTCGAGGGCTCCCGGGCTTATCAAGAGTTGCTCCTTGCCTTCTGCATAATAGCAGTCGGGGCGGTGCTTGCTGCGAGGGAAGATGAGGGTGACGATTTCGTCAGGCCGGCTTGCAGTTCCTTTCTCACGCCAGCAGACGATGTTCAAGCGAGGCTCTGTCTCGTCGCCAACGATGGGCAGAGCCTTATAGACGCGCTGGCAGAGGAGGCTGTCGCTCTCGGCTGGCAGGCTGCGAATCACGAAGACCGGACACGCGTAACCCTCCAGGAGATAAAGTCCCATGCGATTGCCCACATTGCCTGCTTCCTCCATCGATGCCATCTGTTCGCCCGTCAGGGGATAGAGCTTCCGCAGCCCCTTCTCGTACATCGTCCAGTCGCGCTCCAGAGGCACGATGCCGCGGCTTCCTGCCTGCAGATGCATGTGGTCGGGACACGACGCGCCGCAAAGCGGACCGTTGTAGAAGACGATATGCTTCGGCATGTTCCAAGCCATCCGACGAAGCGTGCCGAAGCTGCTGTAGATGCTTTGAGGCGTATGCCTCCGCATGGGGATGGTGAAGTGCTGCGGCAGGATGGGGTAGGGGTTGACGAGAATCTGATAATGCTTCTCCGTCATCAGTTTGTGCTGCTCCTTCGGCCGGTTGTTGTCACAAAGGAAGCACGGGCGTTCGCTGATGCTCTTCTTGTCGATGGCTGCGCCTGTGGAGACGATGCGGGCAGGGTTGTATTGGGCAGCAAGAGTCGTCTCGCCAAGGGGCAGTTCCTTTGCCTGCACGCCTTCCTCCAGCGCTTTGTATCGCTCGGCAGCCTCGGGCCATTCCTGCAGTTCCTTTTGGAAAAAGGCCTCAATCTCTTCGGACGTCACTTTGTGCTGCCAGAGCAGGTTGAGCTGCTGGCGGGCTTTAATCTCGAGGGTGCGCAGGTGGTCCTTGTAGGCGTTGTTCTTGTTGATTTTGTCCTGACTGAGGGCAGCATCGCTGTTGCCTTCCCATCGACGGCAGAGATACACTTCGTCGTAAATGCGGCCGATGCGGTAGCGTCGGCTTATCATCAAGCCCAGCGCATAGTCCTCGCCATAGCTTGTGTTCGGTATCTGCAGTTCTCTCAAGACGGGTGTGAAGAAGGCACGAGGCGCGCCGAGGCCGTTGATGCGCAGGGCATTGTTCCGGCCATTCTGGAGTGTCCACTCGCGATGGTCGATGAGGCCGGGCGGCAGCGTGTTGAGCTGGAAGTCGCACATACGGTAGGAGCCAATCACCATCGCAGCACCTTCGGCATAGAACGCGTCCACCATGCGCTGCAAGGTGTGGGGCGAGGAGTAGAGGTCGTCGCTGTCGAGCTGCACTACGAAGCGCCCCACTTGCGGATGGTGCACGGCCAGGTTCCAGCAGCCGCCGATGCCCAGGTCGTTGCGGTCGGGGATGATGTGGATGATAGACCCCCTCCCAACCTCCCCCTCTATGGGGAGGCTTTCTGTTGTTCTCCCCATAGAGGGGGAGTTAGAGAGGGTCCTTATCTTCTCCGTTGTGCCGTCGGTGGAGTGGTTGTCGATGACGATGACATTGAAGGGGAACGATGTCTCCTGTGTGAGGGCAGAGCGGATGGCGTCTTCTATGGTGCGCTCGCGGTTGCGAACGGGGATGATGACGGATGCCTCGACGGCAAACTCGCCTTCCGAGAGGTTCACCTCGTCGTACTCGTCGCCGTGCAGATAGGCGTTGAGGGCTCGTAGATGCCGAGTGCAAGCCCGCTCCATCTCCACCTGTCGGCTGCGGTTGCGCGGATCGACATAGTCGAACTGCTTCTGCCCGCTCAGCCTCGTGTCGTGCTCCACCTCGGTATAGAGGAACTCGTCGATGTGGAGGGGCAGTTGCTTGCGGCTGATGAAGAGGCGGAGGTCGTAGAGCGCTGCGAACTGATAGTTGTGCAGGTTCTCCTGCGCGGCATATTCCTTCAGCATCTCCGTACGGAAGAGCAGTACCGAACCCATCTGGAAGTCATCGCGGACAGAGCCTAGTTGGTAGTCGATTAAGGGGCAAGGGGCAGGGGGCAAGGGGCAAGAGGATTGCTCTGCCTTTTGGTTTTCTCTTGCTCCTTGCTCCTTGCTCCTTGCTCCTATTGTCATATGGTCGCTATACATCATCAGCGCCTGGCTGTCCTCGGCGATGGTGAGCCATCTGGTCAGGGCATGATAGCCGAGCTGCAAGGTGTCGTACTTGGTATATAATAATGTATAGGGAGCTGTGGCTGTCTCGGCAATGCGCTTGATGGTTCGGGTATTGCCCGGACCCTCTTCCCGCATGAAGTTCACGCTCTGCACATTCTCGTCAGCCTTCAGGTTCTCCAGTGTTCCCCCGACCTGTTCGTCGCTCTGCCAAGGGATGAAGCAATCGATGTAATTTACCATTTGTCCGTTCGCATTTTACTGTTTGACCAAAGCCTCACCTTTTTGCGAAGAAGCACATCCCAATTCGGCCATACATTTGTTATGATATACAGACCGGTCAAATTAAAAAGGTACTCCAATGCTGGATGAGTTTGCTTTGCAAATTTACAAAAAAAAATGGTAAAGGAACAAAATAACTCAATCAAAATAACTAATCTTGATACATTTTGGTATAAAACGCAGCGTGGTTCAATAGCAAACCAAAGGTGTGTCGTGGTCGTCTGGAGGATGGGGTAGGAGTGAGGACTCCTCAAAGGGTTCAAAGCCGGACCTCGCTGTTTTGTAAAGAATTTTCTCTGGCGAACGCTCTCTGACGGCTTCTTTTTCCTCTTGTGGCACTTTTCTACCCCAAACGCAAAATAAGGCCTTAAATCGAGTTTCCTTCTGAAATCAATGGTTTCCGAAGAGGCATTCTGAAACGGAGGGCAAAGAAAGTGTAATCCGCGAAGGCTATATGGATATATTCCGCAAGGATTTCTGCCAAATTCCGCCTGCGGAATCGGTCATCCCCGCACGGGGAAATTGCAAACGCCGCACGCGGCGATGGCCAACTCCGCGTGCGGCGTTGGAAAACAACCCCTGCGATGTCGGTCAACACAGCACTTCGGAGGTCGATTTTTTGTAAAGATTATTTCCCAAATCTGCGTGCTGCAATTCAGCCTTGCGCACCTATCTCCAGCCTTCAAGGTCTGCTTCGGGGAAGAGGTCGGGGTTGAAGACGGGTTCTTTCGTCCCTTTGCGAAGTTGCTCCTTGAAGTCTTTCATGAGTCGGAAAGCGTAGCGACTCAAGAGGCACACCGCGATGAGATTGAGGATAGTCATCAGCGCCATTGCGAGGTCCACGATGCTCCACGCTTCCTGAAGCGTCATGAAGCCGCCCATGAGCACTACGCCGCCACTCAGCACACGGAACAGGGCAATCGCCCAAGGCTTCTCGCTGATGTAGCGGACATTCGTCTCGCCGTAGAAATAGTTGGCGATGATGGTGCTGTAGGCAAAGAGGAAAATGGCGGCCGTGAGGAACCAGGCTCCGAAGCTGCCTAAGTGGTAGTCCATCGCATGACGCGTGAGGATAATGCCGTCGGAGCCTTCCGAATAGAGCCCGCTCAGCAGAATGATGAAGGCGGTGCAGGTGCAGATGACGAGCGTGTCCGTGAAGACGCCCAGACTCTGCAGCAGACCTTGCATCACGGGATGCGGAATAGTGGCTGTGGCTGCGGCATTCGGGGCACTTCCTTCGCCTGCCTCGTTCGAGAAGAGGCCTCGCTTCACACCTTGCATGATGGCGATACCAACTGCTCCGCCAGCTGCTTGTTCCCATCCGAAAGCGCTGCGGACGATGAGGCTCAGCATGGCGGGAATCTCCGTGATGTTGGCGATAAGGATGTAGAGCGCCAGGAGAATGTAGCCGAAAGCCATTATGGGCACGATTGTCGCGCAGAAACGGGCGATGCGGTGGATGCCGCCGAAGATGATGACGAGCGTCATCAAGGCAAGCCCGACGGCAACATAAGAAGGTGAGATTTTGAAAGCTTCGCCGATGGCATCGCAAAGCGTGTTGCTCTGCACAAGCTGGTTGGCAAGCCCGAAGCCGTAGATGATGAGCAGCGCAAAGAGGATGCCCATCCAGGGGCGCTTCAGGCCGTACTTCATGTAGTAGGCGGGACCGCCGTAGAAACTCTCCTTGCCTCTCCGCTTGAAGAGCTGAGCCAAAGTCGCCTCCATGAAGGCTGTGGCTGCTCCGAGCAGCGCCATCACCCACATCCAGAAGACCGCTCCAGGACCACCAACAAAGATGGCACTCGCCACACCTGCCAAATTGCCCGTCCCCACTCTCGACGAAAGACTGATGGCAAAGGCCTGAAAGGACGAAACCTTAAGTTTTCCAAAACTCTCGCCGCTCTCGCTGGCAGGTTTGAAGAGGTTGCGAAGCATCGTCGGCAACATCGTGAACTGCACAGCCCGCAGGTTCCAAGTGAAATAGAGCGCACAGCCCACAAGCATCGTGATGACAATGTAGGTCCACAGCCAGTCGCTAATCGTATTGAAGAACTCCATAGGTGATGTTGCTTTCCGATATTATATTTATACTGCCACCCCTGTTCGCATCACTTCGCGATAGATGGGCGAGTCTTCGCCACTTTCGAGAAGGATCGGCTCAAGGTATAGGCTCACTTTGTCCACATCTTTGTTTAGTAAAACAGACATGTCGAACCATGTGCCTTCCTCTATCTTGGGAACAATGACGGCCACGTCAATGTCGCTCCATTCGTTGGGGCAGTCTTTGGCATAGGAGCCAAACATCATGACCTTCATCGCAGGGTCGAAACGCGGAGCAATGATCTCCTTGTAGCGCCGCACTAATTCCAGGGCAAACTCCTTGGGCAGAATGCCTTGTACGGTGAGGGGCGTAAAGTTCACAGGGTCGATGACTTTGCCTTTAGTTGTTCGAGTATCCATGCGTGCAGCTTTTGGGTGAATAGTTTTGCTTGTTTGTGGGGCAAAGGTACGAAAAAGAAATGAAGAACGAAGAATGAAAGATGAAGAATTATTCCGACAGTCTCTATTTTCTTAGTTCTTTACTTCTGTAAGCACCACAGCCTCTTTCTTGCAGCCATCGACTTTGATGGTGAGGGGCTGGGGCAGGCGTACATGACGGACATGCTCTGTTTCTTGGACGGCAGGCAGCTTGTCGAGAACTTCCTGCCGGTAGATGCCGTCGCCTCGGAAGGCATTGATGGTGAGGTAGCATACGCCAAGCGAGGTGAGGTTCTGGAAGAAGTGAGTGCCCTGGGAGGGGTCAACCTGGAAGCTGTCCAATCCTGCCTCCACGATGACCTGTGCGGCACTGATTTGCGACCACTTCACGGGTATGCCGAGCCAAGGGTCGGAACTTCCCCAACGGCCGGGACCGATGAGGAGGTAGGAAGCTCCGCCAGCCCCCTCCTGCTCCCCCTTTGGGGGAGTGTCCAAGCTGCGAGCCTCTTTGCTTCTGAGGCCCTCCCCCAAAGGGGGATCGGGGAGGGGGCTGGCAGGGGCTGTGGGCTGGTTTAGGGTCTTCCTGTTTATCTTCTCTATCTCTTCGGCGATGGCTGGGTTGTTGGATGGCGTGTAGCCTTCGGTCTTGACATAAACGATGTCCTGTATGTCGGTGTAGATGCCGTGTCCGATTGCGCTGTGAGAACGCAGGAGGCAGTCCTCGTCGGGGATGGCGGTGAGGTCTTCGTCGAGCTCCATTCGGTTGTCCACCATCGGACGAATCTGCAAGAGGCAGAACTCGCCGGTCCGGTCGGCATGAAGGTTGACCGCAAACTCTATCTCGACGGGGCGCTTCATCTCGTCTTGCCCATACTTGAGCACCTTTTGCATTAGCTCAGGCAGGGGGAAGATGTCGTTCTGCAGGACACCAGCGAAGGAGATAATCTTGCGGTTGCGTCCCTCGTAGAAGCCGTCGTAGATGCACTGGTCCATAGGGTCATAGGTGGAGCATATCCATTGCAGCGTGCCGTCGCCGTCTGCCTCGCGGACAGGCACCTTGATGAGATTGAAGCCATCGTTGACGCTGATCTCTCCTGCCTCCTTCGAGCTCTCTGCCCGAAGGGCCAGGAAGTGCGTCTGTGTGTCGCGAAGGGCAATCTCCATCTCACTCATCTGCAGGATTTGGTGCGGATGTGCCGGGCAGACGCGCAGGCTGGTGCCGCCATCGACGATGTATTTTCCTAAGCCCATTGCCAGCGAGACGGTGCCCTCTTCGGCTTTCTCGTCGCCGATAGGATAATAGTTGATGCTTCTCGCCACACCGCTGATGATGGGATAGAAGCGTCCGTTGTGCTCCTCGCCCACCACTTCTTGCAGGATGACCGCCATCTTCTCTTGGTCGATGACATTGCTGGTGGCCGTCATGTAGTCCTTGCTGTTCTGGTAGAAGACGCTTGCATAGACGGCCTTGATGGCTTCCGAGAGCATGGAGAGACGCTCGTAGCGGTCGTGCGTCGCGGGAATCATATAGGTGCTGTAAACGCCAGCGAAGGGTTGGTAGTGCGAGTCCTCGAGAAGGCTTGAAGAACGTATCGCGATAGGTCCTGCCACGACATCGAGGAAGGCTTCCATGTCGCCCACCAGTCGCATTGGGAGTCGAGCCCGGAGGAAGTGCTTGAGGATTTCCTCGTCGGGAATGTCGCTGAGTGCCAACTGATAGAGGTCGTTCGTGTCCATGAACTCGTCGAAGATGTCGGTACAGAGCACAACGGTCTTGGGAATGCAGACCGTGACACCTTCTCTCTCATTGAGGTCAGTATGTCGTCCCAACAAGTGGTCGATGAATGCGAGGCCTCTGCCTTTGCCTCCAAGACTTCCCTCACCAATACGGGCGAAGTTGCTGTATTGGTCGAAGCGTTCCCTCTGGAAGACAGCCACAACGCCCTGATTCTTCATCCTTCGGTAGGCCACGATGGCATCAAGGATGATAGCTCTGTGTGCATCGACATCCTGCAGGCTCTCCCATGTGATGCCTTTCAGAAACTCAGAGATGGGGAAGAGCGCACGAGAGGCAAGCCAACGGCTCACATTGTTGTGAGAGATATGGTAGAGGAGGCTTCGCGTGGGCAAAGTCATGATGTTGTTCTGCAAGTCCTTCAAGTTGTGCAGCCGCGCCACTTCCTCCATCGTGTCCGGGTCGCGGAAGATGAAGTCGCCGAAGCCAAAATAGTCGCGCAGGTGGTCGCGCAGGTCAACATCAATCTTCTTAGAGTTCTTGTCGATGAAGCTTGCGTGACATTCCTTTGCAAGTTTTGCTTTGTCGCTCTCGCTGGAATCGAGGATAAGGGGGACATACGGGTCATTGGCTCTGATGGCACTGAGGAGCTTGAAGCCAGCCTCTTCGTCCTTCTCTCCTCCTGCTTTGAGCGGGAATCGGCAGTCGCTGATGACGCCCAGAGTGTTGTCTGCAAATTGGTTGTAGAGCTCCCATGCTTCTTCGTAGTTGCGAGCAAGGACTATCTTCGGGCGTCCTCGCATTCGCAGCATCTCGAGGCTCGTGTTGAGGGCTTCGGTGGCGAACTCAAGGCTCTGTTGCAGTACGAACTTGTAGAGCGTGGGCAGGATGCTGGAGTAGAAGCGGATGCTGTCCTCCACGACCAGAAGCATCTGCACGCCAGCCGATTTGATGTCGTGCTCCAGGTTCATGCGGTCCTCCATGAGTTTGATGATGGAGAGCAGGAGCTCCGTGTTGCCCAACCAGCAGAAGACATATTCGAAGACGCTGAGGTCCTCGTTCTGCATGCGTTTTGTGATACCATGCGAGAAAGGCGTCAGCACCACGATGGGGACGGATGGGTAGTCGTGTTTGATGTCTCTGGCGATGTCGAACACCGAGTTGTCCTCGGCTGCAGGCATACAGATGACGAGGTTGATGCCGCCGTTGGCCATCTGTGCTTCGGCTTCTTCTCGATTGGTCACTTGCAGGAAGCGAGGCGGAAAGCGAAGTCCGAGCTTAGCGTACTCGGAGAAGATTTTCTCATCCACTCGTCCGTCGTCTTCGAGCATGAAGGCGTCGTAGGGATTCGCGACAATCAGGACATTGTACACCCGCTTGAGCATCAAGTCCACGAAGGAAGTATCTTTCAGCGTCATTTGAATCAATTCATAATTCTTGGTTCACAATTCAATTATGCTCTGCAAAATTACGACTTTTAATTCAAAATTCAAAATAACTAAATTCAAAATAAGAAAAGCCTCTGCTTATTTTTCAAGTTCCTGCCTGTAAATTTGGAGGGAAGCGATATTTGTCTTACCTTTGCAGAAGAAAAAGGAGCCCCTCCCGACCTCCCCAAGGGGGAGGAGAGAAATGGGAGCCCCCTTTGGTTCCCTCTCATGGGAGAACAAAAGGTAAATGGCGAATGTTTCAATTTTCAATCTTCAATTTTTCAATCTTTAAATGATAAATGCTATTATGGAAAGGACAGACAAGGAATTTGAGTTCAAGGGTGGTTATCTGAATGGTTTCCTCATGATTTTCATCGACATCCTGCTTTGGTGTCTTACGGTTTTCTGTTTCATATCGGGTATTGTAGAGAGCGAACTTGGGCACAGCTGTGCTTACTTATTTGTTCTCTCTGCTTTGCTGCTCATAGCAAGTATTATATGCTGCTGCGGCTTCTCTATGCTGGAGCCAAATCAGGCAAAGGTAATGACTTTCTTCGGTCGCTATGTGGGTACCTTCCGCAAGACGGGCTTTTATTGGCTGAACCCGTTCATGGGCGTCAAGAATGTAAGCCTGCGTGCCCGTAACCTGAACGCCGAACCCATCAAGGTGAACGACAAGATGGGCAATCCCATCCTCATCGGTCTGGTCGTGGTTTGGAGACTGAAGGATACCTATAAAGCCATCTTCGACATTGATACCGACGTATCCAATGCTGCAGGCTCACAAGTGGGCAACTCCTCCACAGCTCGCATGAACAAGTTCGAGAAGTTCGTTGCCGTGCAGAGCGACTCCGCTCTTCGCGAAGTGGCTGGCATGTATGCCTACGACAACGAGGATACGAAGGAGGACGAGACCATTACCCTGCGCAGTGGTGCTGCTGAGATAAACGATGTGCTGACCACCAAACTGAACGAGCGTCTGGCGATGGCTGGCCTCGAAGTGACTGAGGCGCGCATCAACTATCTGGCATACGCTCCTGAGATTGCTGCCGTCATGCTTCGTCGTCAGCAGGCCGCAGCCATCATTACTGCCCGCGAGAAGATTGTGGATGGTGCTGTGAGCATGGTGAAGATGGCCTTGGACAAACTGAAGGAGGAGAATGTTGTGGAGCTTGACACAGAAAAGAAGGCCGCTATGGTAAGCAACCTTCTAGTAGTGCTCTGTGCCGACGAGCCAGCTCATCCAGTCGTCAACTCAGGTGCACAGAATTAAAATAAAGTGCTCCCCGACTTTTCAAAAAGTGCTCCATTCTTCGCGCCAACGAACGACGGGTTTGCCGTCCTCGAACTCGATGGGGAGCCAAATGTAGCGTGCGTCGCTGGGATGGCGGGGGCGCCAAATGTCGGCCATGAAGATGTATTGAGTCTTGTCCCCTGAACTGACGGGAAGGATGAAAGTGCTTTGTCCGCCAAAGGTCTTATCTGCTAGAGGACCGCGACAGGGATTGGGATGTTGTGTCCATGGTCCCCAGATGCTTGGAGCAGAGAACATGCGGGCTTCGTTGGGGTCCCAACCTGTGCAACCTGAGGTAATCATCCAATAGGTGCCGTCGTGCTTAAAGATGGCGGGTGCCTCGTTGTGACCGGCAGGAGCTACTCGGGTGTAGCGGCCTGAGTGGTGCAGATAGTCATCGGTCAACTCGGCAATATGCAGGGTCAGGTTCTCTTCTGAGGAAAAGATGTGGTAGGCCTTGCCGTCATCGTCCACGAAGAGCGTCATGTCTCGCGACATCTGACCCGTCTTGAAATCGCGTTTCACAAAGAGCCCTTTTCCTACGGCTTCGAGCCATTCTGGCGTCCATCCTTCCTTGAAATCGGCCATGTTCAGCGCATTTGCGGATGCTATTTCCTTCTCTCCGAACTCTATGGGCCAAGTGCCTTTGTTGGCTCGCTGAGAGTAGAGGAATTCGTAGGGGCCTTCAGGTCGTTCGGAAACCGCCACTCCATAGCGGGCTGCATTATAGCCCTGCCCTTTCAGTTCGAGGTGGAACCACATGCAGAACTTCTTCGTTTCCTTATTATATATAACCTTTGGACGCTCCAGAACGCAACCCTTCTCAATGTCGTGCCCCCTTTCGTCAGTTACGCTGAGCGCAACGCCACAGTTGTGCCAATGAAGCAAGTCCTTGGAACTATAGCAAGTGACTCCTACAAGGGCGCTGCTAGTATGTTCGGACTTGTGTTCGCCAAACCAATAATAGGTGCCGTTGTATTTCAAGATGCCTCCGCCATGAGCGTTGATGTGATTACCGTCCTCATCGGGCCATATTTTGCCTGACTGGATGGTGCCATTCTCAGCAAAAACCACCAGCGGCAACAGAAGTAGAATCAAAAATAATCTTTTCACCATATTAACTTTTCTTAATCTGTGAGGAATCTATTTGAAGATTTCTGCTAATTTGTTTTCGATGTCCTTGCCGCGCAGGCCTTGCTTGAGAATCGTGCCGTCAGGGCCGAAGAGCATGATTTCGGGAATGCCTCTGATGCCGTAAAGGTTGGTGGCTATCTGCTGCGAATTGATGATTTGTGGATAGGGAATCTTTTCATCCTTAATGGCTTTCAGTGTAGCTTCTGGTTTGTCGCTGACGGCGACTCCAAGCACGACGAGTCCTTTCTCCTTATATTTATTATAGGCGGCAATCAGATTGGGGATTTCCGCACGGCACGGGCCGCACCAAGAGGCCCAGAAGTCAACGAGCACATACTGCCCTTTGCCCACATAATCACTGAAGCGAGTGGTCTTGCCATCGTACTCCACGGCGAAGTCCTTGAACTTGTCGCCCTCTTTGGGACTGTTTATCTGGGTGTTCAGCCTTTGGGCAAACTGAATGGTGGTAGGATGCTGCTGGACTTCCTCGCTGCATTGTCCGATGAGTGCCAATACGTTTTTGGCATCGTTTGTGGTTGAGTGCTCCATTGCCGTCAGCATCAGTACGGCAGTGGGGTCGTCACGATGCTTGAGGATGTAATCCCTGAGGAGTTGACGGGCTTTGCCTGAATCGCCATCCTGATGTGCTTGCCCATACTCTCTGGTGACACCAGACAGCGCATCGTTCAATGGCGTACCAGCAACGATACATGAGTGGCCGTCCATCTTAATCGTGATATTACCTGCTTCGAGAATAAACGGAATGTGGTTTGTGCGCACACCTCCGGTAATCCTCATCCTCAGTTCCAGTGCCGCAAGTTGAGGCTTCCCGACCTTGCCCTTGATGTTAATCTTGTTGTTTTTCAGAGCATATTTCTTTGTAATCGGCTTCTGACTGCCGTAGTCGGCCAGGTAGAAGGTGTCGATGACGACATTATGCTTTGCCATTTCCTCAACCATAGGGGTGATGTCGGCCTTGATGGTGTAATTGCTCTTCTGTGCCCAGCCTACCATTGAGGTGAAGGCGAGCATAAGGGTGATGATTGCTTTCTTCATAACAGGAGTCCTTGATAGATATTCTGAAAAAACCTTTACTGGTCTGGGTTCTCGATGAAACCTTGATA
This sequence comes from Bacteroidaceae bacterium, assembly GCA_017428785.1. Taxonomy (GTDB): domain Bacteria; phylum Bacteroidota; class Bacteroidia; order Bacteroidales; family Bacteroidaceae; genus Physcousia. The sequence goes on along the minus strand of JAFRQD010000032.1, from coordinate 11,323 downwards.
CTCTTCGGGGAGGTCTTGCATGATGCATTCATAGCTTTGTTCCAAGGTGCGCTGAACTGCCTCTGGTCCCTGCTCTTCGGACATGATCGGGGCATGAATGACGAGACGAAGCCTGTGCCAGGTTACAAAATTGATGCCTTTCTGACGGGGCAGGACATCGAAACTGCCGTCTATCGTGATAGGAACGACGGGCAACCTCAACTCGTCCGCCAATTGGAATGCTCCTCTGCGAAACTTCCCCATGTGGCCTGTGAAACTTCTGGCTCCCTCGGGAAACACGGCCAATGAAACGCCATTTTGCAACACATTTCTGGCTTGTTCGTAGGTCTTGTGGATGGCTTTCGGGCCACTCTTGTCGACCATAATATGCCCAGCGCTCTCGCAGGCCTTGCCTATAAGCGGGATGTTTTGTAAGGATTTCTTCATCATCCAGCGGAAGCTGCGCCCCAAGAAGCCGTAAACGAGGAAGATGTCGTAGGGACCTTGGTGGTTGGCCACGAAAACGTAAGACTGCCGTTTGTCCAACAGCTCACGCCCTTCAACCTTAACAGGCAGGAGCATCACACGGCACATCAGCCTGCTCCAAACCATTGCAGGATAGTATCCCCACGTCCTTGCCTTGCCGAGAGTGCAGCCGATGATGGTGACGATGGCTGTTAGGGCTGTCGTCAGGATGATGATTGGCAAGGCAATAAGGATTTGGTAAAGTCGGTAAAGAATCTTCATGGCATCAGTACCCCTTCGTTTTCTCGTTGTATTCTTTGGCTTTCTCGATGTACTCCTTAACATAAGGGTGTCCCAGGAAGTATGGCGTGGCGTGCGTCAGGATTTCCTCTATCTGAGGCGTGAGGATAGGGTAGGGCAGGCTGCTGGTCAGAATCATGAAGATGCCTGGACCGAGTACATTATTATAATTCGCGCGTATGAAGTGGGTGACGAGTTGGTCGTTCTCGTCGGCTAACTGCTTCGACTGCTTGGTGAGTTCGAACATCCTCTCATCGTCGTTCGTTCCATTCATAATCATCTGCGCCTCAAGATGTGGCAGCTCTGCCATTCTGGCATCGAGTTGGGTCTTGCGCAGGATGAAGCCGGAGAGCGTGTCGTTGAGAGGCGTTCCCGTTGCAGTCTGTTGTGTCTCGCCGATTTGTAAACTGACCTCTCCCTCTTCCAGCACGATAGGCCTCAGGCTCAGGTCTCCCAAGAAGACGTTGGCCAGCATTATGGAGTCCATGTTGCCTCCGAAAGAGAAGCGTCCGTGCACCACTCTCGTCGAGTCGATGCTTTTCATCTCGCCGTCCACATAGACTTTGAGCGTCAGCACCTTGCCCTCCAGTTCGTCCACATTCGAGGAACCTTTTACCATATACTGGCTCTTGCAAGATGTCAAAGCAACAACGGACAGCAGACAGCAGACAACGGACAAGAGGCGAGGGGCAACGCCCTTCGTGAGCTTACAGCAATCTGTAGCCCTTAGCTTGTCTGTCATAGCCTGTTGACTGTTGTTCATGGTCATTTTGCTCGTTTTGTCTGACAAAGATACGCAATCTTGCGCAAACGGCAAAAACAATTAAGACTAATTAACTTAATATAAAAAACCTCCCGCTTGGCCGGGAGGTTTTTTTTGTCTTTACATCTTCGACATGGCTTGTTCGAGGTCGGCAATGATGTCTTCCACGTTTTCGATGCCAACGCTCAGTCGAACCAGGTCGGGGGCAATGCCGGCTTCCCTGAGCTGTTCGTCGCTGAGCTGTCGGTGAGTATGGCTTGCAGGGTGCAGGACGCAGGTTCGTGCATCGGCTACATGCGTCACGATGCTGATGAAATCGAGGTTGTCCATGAAGCGGATGGCCTCTTCCTTAGTGCCTTTCAAGCCAAAGGCGATAACGCCGCAAGTGCCTTTTGGCATGTACTTTTGCGCCAAAGCATAGTACTTGTTGGAGGGCAGGCCTGCATAGTTCACCCATCCCACCTTCGGATTCTTCTCGAGCCACTCGGCCACCTTCTGCGCGTTCTCGCAATGACGGGGCATGCGGAGGTGTAACGTTTCGAGTCCGAGGTTAAGGAGGAAGGAGTTCTGCGGAGCGGGAATGCTTCCCAGGTCGCGCATCAGTTGGGCAACAAGTTTGGTGGTGTAAGCCATCTTGCCGAAAGCCTTCGTATAGGTCAATCCGTGATAGGACTCGTCGGGTGTGCAAAGGCCGGGGAACTTCTCGGCGTACTTGTCCCAATCAAAGTTGCCGCTATCGACAACTACGCCGCCCACTTGAGTGGCGTGACCATCCATGTACTTCGTCGTGGAGTGCGTCACGATGTCGCAGCCCCATTCGAAGGGACGGCAGTTGATAGGAGTGGCGAAAGTGTTATCGACGATGAGAGGAACGCCATGCTTGTGAGCCATCTTGGCAAAGCGCTCGATGTCGAACACGTTGCAGCCTGGATTAGAGATGGTTTCGCCGAAGAAGCACTTCGTGTTGGGGCGGAAGCAAGCCTCGATGCGCTCGTCGTCCCAATCGGGGTCAACGAAGGTGCACTCGATGCCCAGCTTCTTGAGCGTCACGCCGAAGAGATTGAACGTGCCGCCATATATTGTGTTGGCGGTGATGAAATGGTCGCCTGCCTGACAGATGTTGAAGATGGCGTAGAAGTTCGCCGCTTGTCCGCTGCTCGTCAGCACAGCGCCGACGCCACCTTCGAGGGCCGCAATCTTTTGGGCGACGGCATCGTTCGTCGGGTTGGCAAGGCGGGTATAGAAGTAGCCGCTGTCCTTGAGGTCGAAGAGACGGGCCATCTGGTCGCTCGTCTCGTAGCGGTAGGTTGTACTCTGATAGATGGGAAGTTGTTGAGGCTCACCCTTCTTGGGCTTCCATCCGCCGTGGATGCAGATGGTCTCGAGGTTCTTCTTTTTCATGATAAAATGGGTTGATTGGTTTCTTTTGTCGTGCAAAGGTATACAATTTAATTCGTAATCGTAAGAAAATAAAGTACAAAAAGGGGAAAAACATGTCTAATGACTTGTATTATGAACTTTTTCCTGTATCCTTGCAAGGAGAAACATTATAAATCAATAAAGATATAGGTTATGAAAAAGACTTATTTGGCAATCCTGTTTTTGATTATTGCAGGATGGCAGGCTGCATGGGCGCAGTCGGTAGCTATTAGGTTGAAAGACAACACGCTTGTCCATTACAATTTATCTGAGGTGGATAGCCTCGTCTTTTCTGAGGAAACCTATCACGAATACGTTGACCTCGGCTTGCCAAGCGGCACGCTATGGGCAACGACGAACATCGGCGCTGATTCTCCGGAAGATTACGGCACATACTTTGCCTGGGGCGATACGGAGGGGAATGGCGTCTTCAACTTCGAATACTATAAGTTCTGTATCCCTCAAACCTACTCAATGAGCAAGTATTGCACCCGTTATAGCGAGGGCTCTATTGACGGCAAAACCTTCCTTGATGCAGAGGACGACGCTGCGACAGTCATTTGGGGCAGCGAATGGCGTATGCCGAGCAAGAAGCAGATGGAAGAACTTATCAACGAGGAATTCACAAGTAACGAATGGACAAGCCAGAACGATGTCATTGGCTTGAAGATAACCAGCAAGAAGAACGGCAACAGCATCTTCCTTCCTGCTGCCGGCCAACGTTTAGGATGGACATCCGAAAGTGAGGGAGCATTGGGCTCCTTCTGGTCTCGTTCGCTTGAGAATACGACCTCTCGTGTCGCTCACACTTTGGACTTCAGCCAGTCTTTTAGTGTCATGGTGTCGAGCAGTTTCCGTTACACGGGCTTACCTGTTCGTCCGGTTCGTTACACTCCTTCCGTCATGGTTTCTTCGATTGAGTTGAGCTGCACCGAGATGAAGCTTGGGGTTAACGAGACGATGCCTATTTCGTGTACGGTATTGCCGGAAGATGCCGAGAACCCTTATGTCTCTTGGGAAATAAGCGGTGATGGGACTGTCGCTTATCTTATGACTTCGACGAACAGTGTCACCGGAGAAGAATCACATTATGTTTCGACCAACTCGCCCGGAACCTGTACCATAACCGTTCGGTCTGCGGACGGCAGCGGCGTATATGCGCAGTGCCAAGTGACGGTGAAGAGTAATATAATCAATGGCAGAGAGTATGTCGACCTTGGCTTGCCCTCTGGCACGCTGTGGGCAATATGCAACGTGGGCGCCAACAGCCCCGAAGAATACGGCGATTACTTTGCTTGGGGCGAGACGACACCAAGGGTTGATGATTCATACAATAAATATGGTGTTACGGGACACTGGACAAAATACTGTTTGAGCAGAAGCGACGGTCATGAAGGCTTTGTGGACAATTTGAGAGAACTCTTGCCAGAAGACGATGCCGCAACAGTCAATTGGGGCAGCAAGTGGATGACGCCCAGCCAGGATATGTTCTATGAACTGTTCGACGAATCCTTAACTACGGCACAATTGACTGAACAGAACGGCATTAACGGCTATCTGGTTACAAGTAAGAGCAATGGGAACAGCCTTTTCCTTCCTGCCGCAGGCATCAAGTGGCCCGCTACTAGCAAGGTGAATGTCAGCGGTTACTATTTGACCCGACGACTTGTTACCAGCAACACTATAGAGCATTTTGGCTTTGACACCTCAGGAACATTCTTTTGGGACGCTTTTTCTCGCAACAACTTTGGACAAAGCGTCCGCCCTGTAGTGTTTGTCCCTGTTACGGAAATTGAACTGGACAAGACAGACATTCTTCTCGAAAGAGGCGACTTTGACTCCATTCATGCTATAGTCCTGCCGGAAAATGCTTCCTTCAAGGAAGTAGAATGCGAAAGCAGCGACGAGGAAGTGGCTAGTGTTTATGAGTGTTCTCCAGGCGAGTTTGATGTGGTCGGCTGGAGTGTCGGCACATGCACCATCACTTGCCGTGCTACGGACGGCAGCGGTGTGTATGCCGAATGCCGAGTAAGGGTGACGGCAAACGATGTGGTTGACAACCATGAATACGTCGAGATCGGCGGGAAGAAGTGGGCAACGATGAATGTGGGCGCGACGACCGTGGCAGACTCTTGGGAGACTTGTTGCGGCGACTACTTCGCATGGAGCGAGACGGAGCCGCGCTATGCCTCTATCGTCCACACATCGGGAGGAGCCGCATCCTTCTCCTGGAAGAACGGTTACACAAACGGATACTACGATTCCAGTGCCTATCCTTCCTACACAAGCAATACTTTGGACGCAACACATGATGTGGCCACGGCCAAATGGGGAGGCGAATGGCGCACACCGACACCGGAAGAGTTCAGGGCACTCGAAGAGGCCTGCTACTCTGGCAATATGGGCGATGTGCGGCTGACGTCGCTTACGGGCAAGGTGACCACTGGCGGTATCTACTGGCTCGACAAGGATCAGACTTACGAACCCGACTATACAAATATCGCCGGTGTGCTTTTCGTTGACAAGAATGACATCTCCAAGCGTCTCTTCTTCCCCGCTGCAGGTCGCATAACAAGGACGCAATATGATGGATGGCGCTGCTGCTACTGGACGTCATCGCTCTATACTAACGGCTACAATGTGCATAATATGATAGCCTACGCGCCGCAATATATAAATGTGTACGACTATCAATACTGGTATAGCGGGTTCTCCGTGCGTCCTGTTAATAGCCGGTAGTTGACTTCCTCTACCTTCGGAGGTGGGAAACATCTCGTGTGGATTTGCCAAACATCTCGTGTGGATTTGCCAAACTTCACACGTGGATTTGCCAAACTTCACACGTGCTTTCGGGCAACATCACGTTTGACTTTCAGAGACACAATATATAACTCCTCAGTAAGAACACTAAAAAAACAAAGATATGGATAAGAGATTCTTTTTCGCATTCTTGCTTCTGGTGGCAAGTGCGCAGATGGCCTTGGCCCAATCGGTTACGGTGAAAATGAAAGGTGAGAAGACGGTGGTCTATAACCTCTCGGAAGTGGCCGACATCACTTTCAGCGAAACAGACTATCACGAGTGTGAGTATGTTGACCTTGGCTTGCCCAGCGGCACCCTATGGGCAACATGCAACATCGGTGCGGAAACACCTGAAGAATACGGCAGCTACTTCGCCTGGGGCGAAACGCAACCTAAGGAATCATTCAGCTGGTTCAACTACAAATATTGCCTCGACGGTAAGTACTATAACATAACAAAGTATAATTGCGACGAAGGCTCCGGTTTCCAAGACTACCTCGGAAGCCTTAATCCCGAGGACGATGCCGCCATCGCCAGATGGGGCACCGAATGGCAGATGCCGGGCATGTCGGAGTTCTATGAACTGTACGACGAGGAGTACACCCAGACAAGCTTCACAACCAGGAACGGTGTCGGTGGCTTGTTGGTAACCAGTAAGCTCAACAGCAAGAGCATCTTCCTGCCCGCAGCCGGCTTATACGACAACGAGGGGCTCAACAACGACGGGCGCTACGGATACTACTGGTCGTCAGAACTCGATGGCTCCGCTTCCTATCTCGCTTGTAGTATGAACTTCTATTCCGGCGGCACCTATACGGGCACCGACAACCGCTACTACGGCATGAGCATCCGACCCATTCGCGCAGAGAAGGCGGAAAGGGTAGCGCACAAATGGATTGACCTCGGGCTGCCCTCTGGCACGCTTTGGGCAACAATGAATGTAGGAGCCAACAGCCTCGAGGAGTACGGCAGCCTCTTTAGATGGGGAGAAACAGTACCGACGGACGACTACAGTTGGAGCACATACTTTGACACTGATGATAATGGCAGTACGTTCAAGAAGTATAATAGCAATGGTGGTCTGACTGAACTTCTTCCTGAGGACGATGCTGCTACCGTGAACTGGGGTGTTGAATGGCAGACGCCAAACTGGGCACAGTGTCATGAATTGATGAGCGACGCATACACAACAAAGGAAGTTTTTTTGGTAAATGACACCAGAGTGAACAAGATAACGAGTTTAATCAACGGGAATTATATCCTTCTGCCCCCTGGAGACTGGTTCAACGCTTCCAGTGGCAGATACGATATAGACTGTGGTTTTTACTGGTCGCGTACCCTTGCATCGGAAGAGAGCTACAAGGCGTTCGCAATGTTCTTCGATATGAGGACACTCATGTCAGCCTCTCCCTGGCGTAATTATGGAATCTTCGTCCGCCCTGTGCATAAGCTTAATAAGGAAATCGTGCCTGTGACGGACATCTTGCTGAGCGAAACATCTTTAGAACTTGAGGTAGGCGACAAGGTACAGTTGACGCCAACCATTGTGCCGTCCAATGCCACCTTCCCAGCTGTGGTGTGGGACTCAGATGGGGTTGTCTATGTTTCTCCAACGGGCGAAGTGAGTGCCTATCGAGCCGGCACCGCCACCATCACTTGTCAATCGACGGACAACCCCGCATTGAAGGTGTCTTGTCAAGTTACCGTAAGGGCTAGACCTGAATTTGTTGACCTCGGCTTGCCCAGTGGCACGCTGTGGGCAACATGCAACGTAGGCGCCAACAGCCCCGAGGAATATGGCGATTACTTTGCATGGGGCGAAACAGAGCCGAAGGACAATTACACTTGGAGGAGATACTTTGACACTAATGATAAAGGTAGAACTTTCTTTATGTATTATTTCAATGGCGGCGAGACTGAACTTCTTTCTGGGTACGATGCCGCTACAGCTAACAGGGGCAGCGAATGGGAGACACCGAGCATCTCTCAGATATCAGAGCTGTGCAACAGCAGCAACACTACGACAGAATGGACGCAGGTGAACGGCGTGAACGGCCGCAAGATAACGAGCAATAGCAACGGCAATTCAATTTTCCTGCCCGCTGCGGGCTACCGCCACGGCACGAGTTGCAACAACGCGGGGGCGCTAGGCATGTACTGGTCGCGTTCGCTCAGCGGGGACCTGGACAACTCCGAAAAAGCGTACAGCCTGTGGTTCGACTCCCTCAATATCGACGACGGCTGGGGCAGCCGCTACTTCGGCTTTAGTGTCCGCCCCGTCCGCAAGATTCTTGCCAGTGCGATAGTTCTTGACAAGACGCAACTCAATCTTGATGCTGATAAAGGTCAGACTGCACAACTTACGGCTACCGTGCAGCCTGCCAATTTCGTCTCGAACAAGAAAGTGACATGGGAGAGCAGCGACAATTATGTTGCCTCTGTTGACCAGACAGGCCTTGTCAAGGCCATTGCTCCCGGCACATGCACCATCACTTGCCGTGCCAAGGACGGCAGTGGCGTGAAGGCCGAGTGCTATGTCATTGTTGGCGGAACCTCAGGAGGAGGCGGAGATTGGGATTGACCTTCTGTCTCTTTATAATAAGAAGATGTGTCATAGTACCACTCTAAAGCCTTAACCACGAATTGCACGAATTGCACGAATACTTCAACTGCTGATTGTCAGCTGAATATAAATTCGTGCAATTCGTGGTTAAAACATAAAAGAGAGCATGTCCGTTTGTTTTGACACGCCCTCTTTTCGTTTCGGTGGAGGTGCCTAGCAGATTCGAACTGCTGTAGACGGTTTTGCAGACCGTTGACTAAGCCACTCATCCAAGGCACCAACACTATTTACAATTTGACGATTTACGATTTACAATTTCAATGTAAACTGACTTCTTTCGTCGAATTGCGGTGCAAAGATACAACAAAAAGTGAAAAGAGAAAAGTGAAAAGAGAAAAATTTTCGCCTTTACGCTGTTTTTTTTCCTTTAAGTCGCTTTTTGCTTACTTTATCATGACTTTGCGCCCACCTATTACATATATGCCGCGAGGCAAGTTGGCTTTCGCCGAGCCTTGCTTTTCTCTCGAGAGTTTGCGGCCGCTCAGGTCATAGATACCGTCGTGAGCAGAGGATTCAGACATCTGAACCTTTTCGATGATGGTTTCGAAGTCCTGCACAGCCTGGTATGTTGCTTCGAGGTTCTCCTTTGCCTGATGGAATTCGAGGATAGAGTAGTCGCTGGGATTGGCCATAATCTCTGCAGCCACTTGCTTAGCTGTCTCGAAGGCTACGAAGGCATCTTCTTCAGCATAATCGGGATTGACGGCAAATTTCTTAGCCGTCGTCAGGAGCGTGCCGAGCTCGTAACGGTTCACGATGGTGCGACACATGCGTGCCGTGTTCTCCATCAACGAGCTTCCGCTGCACATCGCGCCCATCGATGCCTCTGAGTCGGCGCCCGTGTATGGGGAGCACCAATCGTAATTGCAGAACACTCTGTTTGGGAAGCGCGAGAGGTCGAGGTTCTGCCACATGACCTTGGTGTTCTTCAGAATATATTCGTAGATGGTCTTGCGATAGGGCTGGTCATAGGATTGAAGCATCTGCTCATCGAGGACGAAGTTGACGGCATAAGGGATAAACACGGCCTTGAAGAGGCTTTGGTCGGCATTGGTGCCCTCGTGGCGCAAGATGTTGTTACCACTGTTGCATCGGTCATTAGGGTTTCCATTAGCGTCAATTCCAAAGGTATAATTAAGATATGTATAGGCCAGCGTCCTGTATTTGTTTTTGACGGATGACTTTTCGTCGGTAATGTGGTAGAGGATGCGGCAGGCTTCGGCGAATGTGCCTTGTGTGTATGTCAATGGAGGTTCCTCCACGCGGCCGTCGCTCTTGACGATGTGCTTGGCGGCATATTTGTAGAGTTTCTTTGCATAGTCCAGATACTTTGCATCGCCGAATTTCTGGTAGAGTTTGCCGGCAATCAGTGTGGCGGGCGATTGTGTGCAAGCATTGGGGCCGCTGCCCGCGCTGTTGTTCCAGGGCAGCGACAAGCCTCCTGAAGTGGCATCCTCAGAGGCACGCGTGATGATGTAGTTGTCGAAGACTTTTCTGGCAACAATGGAGTAAGCGTTGTTGTCAGTCGCCTCGCCGATGTGCAGGAGTGTGAGCGTTATCCAGCACATGTCGTCGGTATAGGGGTTCTCGAACATCTTGTACCCCTTTATGGTGTCGGGGGCGGAGACAGTGGCGGCAGGAGCTCCTGAGTAGTTGTTACCCTTGTTCTTATACCACAGCTTGATGTAATTGAGATATGTAGAGGCACGGTTGCTGGTGCCAATGCCATTGATGCGCTCGTAGTTATAGATGACGACATCGATGGCATGCGCTTGCTGCCAGTAGATATTATTCTGATAGTAATTGTACTTGACGTTGAAGATACCTTTAGTCCTTATCATAAAGGTTTGGATGAAGGCACGTGTCATAGAGTCGGCCTTCGTCTCGTAGGTGTCTTTGATGAGTTTATAAATCTGCTTGGTGCCTGAATTTTGGGCAAAGGTTTCCATAGCTGCCGACATCAGGAGCAGGAGTATAGCAAATCTTTTTACCATGTGCAAAAGGGTTTTTAAAGCCTCCCCTGCGAAAGGGGAGGCATTGAAGGATGTGTTTTTACTTCTTAAGCAGGTCGCGAATCTCGGTGAGCAGCTTCTCTTCTGCGCTGGGCTCGGCAGGAGCAGGAGCGGGCTCTTCCTCCTTCTTGCGGTTCAGAGCTGCGATGCCCTTTACCATGAAGAAGATACAGAGGGCGATGATGAGGAAGTCCACCACATTCTGGATGAACTGGCCGTACTTGAGCACAGCGGCTCCTTCGCCTTCGCCAATCTTGAATGCCAGGCTGGTGAAGTCCACATTGCCTGTTGCCATACCTACGAGGGGCATCAGGACGTCGTCCACCAAACTGCTGACAATCTTACCGAATGCACCGCCGATGATGACACCGACAGCCATGTCCATCACATTACCTTTAAGCGCGAACGCTTTGAAATCTTGAATAAATGACATAGTGATTAAAAGTTTAAAAGGTTTGAAGTTTAAGGGTAATAAGTTATTTTTACTTGCAAATTGGAATTTTGATTTAGCAATTTGACACTATTAGACTTTTTTTATGGGTTATCGAGTGCGAAATTAAAAAGATTTTTGTAATTTTGCAGCGCAAAAAGAAGAAAAAGTGAAGAAAAAGGTCATTTTTGTATCAATTTGCCTGCTTTTGGCACTCATAGTGGCGGCTTGCAAGTCGGCTCATTACTGCAATTGCGGGTAAATCAATTGAAAATTGAAGATTGAAAATTGAAAAACAATTCTTAACTCTTAATTCTTAACTCTATTAACTCTTAATTCCTAACTGACATATACAGTTCAAATTATTATAAACCCTTTTAATTAAAACAAAACACAATGGCAAACGTAAAAGTTGCAATTAACGGTTTCGGCCGTATCGGTCGCCTCGCTTTCCGTCAGATGTTCGAGGCTGAAGGTTATGAAGTAGTCGCTATCAACGACCTGACCAGCCCCAAGATGCTGGCTCACCT
>JAFRQD010000031.1 GCA_017428785.1 Bacteroidaceae bacterium | reverse complement strand
TCGAGGAACGCCGCCAAGGCGCAGGCCGCATATATGGCCCTGCTGGATTACATTGCCAAGGAGAAATGCGCTGGCATGGACGAGACGGGCGTTTACATCAACAAGGCACTCTGCTGGTTCTGGTGCCTGCAGTGCGCCAAGTATTGCTTCGTGTTCGCTGATCCCTCACGCGGAATAGAGGCGCTGAAGAAACACGGCATACTGGAGCACCTTGCCAACCTCGTACTCTGCACCGACCGTCACAGCACATAGAGGGCATCACGTTCATCAAGGATGGTGTACGGTTCAAAGGCTCACAGATAGGCCGGCAGTTCTCATATGCTAAACTCAATGAGAGACTGGCGAATAATGAGCCGAGGCATGCCGCTAATATAGGGCAGACAAGACAGAATGAGCAATCGATGCAAGAGCCTAATCCCAACTATCAAGGCATGTCTCATTCCACGTTAGACTTCCCGTCATTGGGACTGTTCGATACCAACAATCCCGTCTATGACCCTGCCGAGGAAGAGTTCTTGCTCTGGCAAGCGACTTCGTCGATTACCGCCGACGGATGCAGCGGAAGAAAAAGAAACGTGGGCCGAGGCTATAAGCGAAGTAAAAAAAGAGTATTAACAACAAACAAAAAGAAGTAAGGAGATATGAAGGACGAAATCATTGAAAGCATCTTCGGTTGTCTGGAGCGCATCGAAGAGAAGTTCTTCGACGAGCGAAGCGGCAAAGCCGAGCGAGACAAGCAGCCTGTTCAGACGGAGCAGGGCAAGAGTGAGGACAACGGGAATCTGGAAGAGGCTATCATGCCTTTGGTTGATTCCATGAATCGGACTAACAGAAACCTTTGCGTCCTTCGGGATGCATTGAAGATTGTATCAGAGCGTCAGAGGGAGAGCAAGAAAGATCTGCAGGAAGCCATCGGCAGTAAGTTGGAGGCACTATCAGCCAAAGGAGACAAGGCAATGGCAGAAGAAATCCGAGCCTTGCGCCAGTTCGTTGCAGAGCAGATTAGCAAGCCACAGCACAAGAAAGTCACCCACGACCTGACAACTAAAACGTGGTGGTTAGTGGGTATCGGTATTGCCTTTTTCTTCTGTATGTCCCTGCTGGCAACCAAGATTTACGACCAGTCAAAAGAGATAGAGGAACTGCAATTAGCGGGCTGGAAGTATCGTGCATTAAGGGCTACGCTGCCTGCCAACAACGCAAATGTGATATGGTTGGAGCGCAACGTCTGGGCTGGCAACAAGGACGGCATCCGCCATTGCCAACAATTCGTTATCCGCTCGACCTCAGGTCGCTTGGCTTGTCCAAGAACTACGAGGACTCTATCCGCCGCCGCTACCAAATGGAACAGGAAGCCGCTATGCGTGACAGCATTGGACAGATGATGATACAGCAATCGAAGGATATTAGGAGGAAGTTGAAATAGCCCGAACAGAAAAGTGAAAGGACGAAGCCGTTCTTCTCATAGTAGTTCAACGTGCGTGGATTGTTCAGCGCGTCCACAGCCAAATTGCAAACGAATGTGCAGATGTCGGCAAGGAATCCCATTGCTTTTTTCTTGAAATCCGCAATGTTTTCTTTCTTTTCCTGACAAAATGTCACAAAAAAGAGGTTAAAAGTGGGGCGAAGCACGATTTTTAGCCATTTTTTTACTACCTTTGCACCCAAATTTTATTAGCAAAAAAAATGAGACATCATTTGCCGACATATATAATAGTGGTTGTAGCCTGCCTGTTGATGTTAGCAGGCTGCACAGGCAAGGGTGGTACGAACCACGTGCCGCAGGCATCTGATTCGCTCTATACCGAGGAGGAGGCGAAGGCGATTTACGACTACGAACCAGAGCGGGCGATGGTGATCATCGACTCGGCAGAGATGGTGGGCAACATCACCGACTACCGCGCCGACCTGCTGAGGGCCATCGTCTATAGCAAGTCGTCCGGCTACTTGCACCTAGACTCGGCGGTGATGCTCTGCGAGGGGCTGCTGCAAAACGACAAGGTGAACCGGGACACTACTTATCTGCACGACATCTATGACATACTCATCATCTCCCACCGCATGCGGCAGGACTATGCGCAGTGGATGCGCTGGGTGACGAAGAAGGCCGACCTCTGCCGTGCCGAGAACGATGCGACGGAGGCCTTGCGCACCGAGGCCGACCTGGGCTATATCCTCTACTCGCTGGGGCGCACCGACGAGGGGCTGTCACGGCTCGACAGCATCATTGGACTGCTCAACGCCAACGGAAGCGTGGCCCGTTTCGATGCCTCCATCATCGCCCTACGCCGAAAGATAGACGTGCTACGCGCCACTGACCGCTATGCCGACATCATCCCTGTGGCCCTAAGCATCGTGGAGCGGCTCGACCACTACGAGCAGCACCCACAGGACTATGCACAGGACTCTCACCGACTGTCCAGCGACCCCGACGAACGCGCCGGCTACTGCGACTTCTACCGTACCAAAGCCTACGTCGTTCTGGCCGAAGCTTACGCAAATACTGCCGCAGCCCAGAAGGCCCGCGAATATCTCAGCAAGGTGGAGGGCACCCGCTACGCCGACAGCCGCGACGCTCACCAGACGATGGCACCTGTCTATATGGCGCTGGGCGACTACTCCAAGGCCCTCGCCCTCTATGATGATCTGGAAGAGCACATGGGCACTGACACCCTGACCGCCGACTACGCCAACATCCTCTATGCCCGCGCCGAGGCTGCCAATGCCACCGGCCACCACGCTCAGGCCTACAACTACCTTAACCGCTACGCCACGCTCAATCAGGCGCTCACCGACAGCACCCTTTCTGGCAAGGCCCACGAATACGCCGCCCGCTACCACGCTCAGGAGCAGCAGTTGGAAATTGAGCATCAGCATGCCGCCCTCATCCGCATGAAGATATATATAGGTGTTGGTCTGCTCCTGATTGTACTGTCCATAGGCTTTGCCGTCTATTATCGCCACCAGAAGAGCATCCTCCGCCGCAAGAACGAAGTCCTCGTCCGCGAAATTTCCGAGAACATGCGGATGAAGCGCGCCAAAGACGAGCGGGTAGCACCCGCGGGCGACACGGCCACCCCCGTCAATCTCGGCACCCTGCCACACGACGAACTGTTCACACACATCTGCGATGTCATCAGGCGCGAGCGGCTCTATCTCAATCCCGCCTTCGACCGTCAGGCAGCCATCGTCCACTTCCACCTCACGAAGGAGCAAATCGGCGGAGCCTTCAGCCGTGGCAGCGAGTTTAACTCCATCGCCGACTTCATTCGTGACTGCCGTCTGGAGCATGCCACCCACCTGCTGGAGACCACCGACCTCCTCATCGGCGAAGTCGCCTCAGCCAGCGGCTTTACCCATGCCACCACTTTCAACCACGACTTTAAGGCCCGCTTCTCCGTGTCACCCTCCGCCTACCGCGCCGAGGCTGCACGAAACGCCCGCAATTAATCCCCCTGACACTTAATAGCCACACAGCCCCAAGCCCTGCGCTTGGGGCTTTTTTCATGCGTCTGCTTACCCGCAAAATCAGTTTCTGGAACCTTGCTTTCCTGTCTTGCTGCTTGCTCATTTGTCTGAAATCATTTGCTCATTTGTCTGTGCATATAGGCGTATGCGCGGATTTTACTACCTTTG
>JAFRQD010000030.1 GCA_017428785.1 Bacteroidaceae bacterium | reverse complement strand
TTATGACGCAGATGTAGATTGCGCCCCAAAGGGGCAAAAGATTGGGTTTTAGTGCTTTTGCTCTTACAGAGCGCCATTTGCCGCGGCATATCAATACCCAGGGCGCTGCCCTGGGCTGACATCTTTCTGCCCCTTTGGGGCGTCCCAAGCCCCTGCCACTTACATCTTGCTCTAAATGCCGATGGTTGGGAGGGGGCAAGAGATAATGAAATATTTTTACCGGACACCAATAGAAAATGTATATTTGCCATTGGGCATTCATCCTTCTTGGCAAGGAGGATGTCCTTTTGGCTCTGTGGCATGCTTCATTTGCAAGCCGCGTATGGACGGATGCGGGTTGCGGCGCGGCAGATGCAGGCTGTGTCCCTGCATTTGCAGCCTGCGAATGAAGAAGGTAAATGCTGAAAGAAAAAAACAGCCCCGTCCGCAGTCTGTTTTTCTGCTGCGAGCGGGGCTTTTTTCAGTTAACGGTTTAGGTTTCTCTTACCATTCATTGTCCCAAAGGTCGGGAGTGATGATCTTCACATCGCCCTCAACAGGGATATCGCCTTCGCCAAGGTCGAGTCCGGAGTCACCGTCTACATGTGTGATACTGGCGGCAATCACTTGTGTGGCAACAAAAGGCACCGCCATCATTGCAGGAATTATATATGTCTTTTTCATTGTCTTTGTCCTATTTAAGAATTAAGGGATAAGATTTAGGAATTAGAAGAGAACCTTCTTTCCGTTCACGATATTGATGCCCTTCTGCATCTTGCTGATGCGCTGACCGGCGAGGTTGTAGATGACACCGTTCTCGGCTACACCGTTGATCTCGCTGATAGAGGTCTCGAATTCTTCGCCGTTGATGAACATCTTGACAGAAGCCTCGGTCTTAGCCTTGATGTAAGCACGGAAGGCCTTGAGGCTGGTGTTGCCGGCACTCTTGTAGAGAGCGCCGTTGCCAATGAAGTAGTCGCCTTCTGCAACAGTCATGGGAGCATAAGTTCCTACGAAGTCGAAGTTCGTGCCTTCGACCTTAACTTCTTCAGCTGTGGGAGCAACAACCTGAACGCCTTTGAATACCTGCTCGGTGCTGGCCTGTGTAGCCTTCACGAGGACGGGAACATTGGCAGTGATTGTACCGGCAATAACCTTGTTGAAGTTGATGGTAACATCATTGGGGTCAGTGCTGGTCTCAGAGAAAGTATAAACCTCAGTACCTGAACCGAAGACGGTCTGTACCTGATTTGCTGTCAAGTCGAAGGGCAGGACAACAGTGTTGAAGTCGGCCTTGATGTTGCGGGTCATGGTGACATTGGCTACGTCAACATCCTCGATGGTGTTAGCGGAAGCATCGTTGTAAGTCACAGCAGTAGCGATGTCGTTCATGGAGAGCAACTCACCGTCGCAAACGCTGAACCATTGGTATGCTCCTTTTGCCTCAGCAACAACGGTCATTGTTACTGTAGTTTCCTCGGTCAGTGTGAAGGGCAGATAGTTCCAAACCCATCCGCGGCCATTGCCATTGTTGCAGAATTCGCCTTCGTCGAAGCTGGCTACACCAGACTTGGTGATACCCTTACCTGTGTCGCCGAAGTTGAAGATAGGACCGTCGAGGGTTGCTGCGGAGCATGTTATCTTGGCCTGGGTGCTTGTGCTGGAAGCAGCGCGGGCAGCAACCTTGATGACATAGCTACCTGCGGGCAAAGTGGTTACCTTCTGGTAGTTCGCAGTCCAAGTAGTGTTGGCATTGGTACTCCAACCATTTGCAGGCTGCTCGTAGTATGTTCTGGCTTCACCGCTCCAGTGCTGGCTGGTAAGAGCCTCAAAGGTTACATCGGTATTACCGTTTAATGTACCCGTACGTTCCCATGATGTGAACTCGCCAATCTTAGAGGTGGCTGAGTAGGGATAAGCAGTAGCCACATAGTTGTACTCAGCGACCTTCAGGGCGCGGAACTGTGTCAGAGCATTCTCTGCGGATGTGGGAGCAGCGACAACGATGTCTGTGCTGATGGCATCGGCCAGAGCGCGTTCCTTAGCATAAATGTCATAGTTGGTCTTTGCGGCAGTGAAGGCAGCAACAGCATCATTCATGGACTTAATAGCAGCCTCGTACTCAGCAACTGTGGTAGGAGTGGCATCAATGGCGGCTTGAAGATTTGTTCTCTCTGAACCTGTGACATTTACATAATCTGCATTGTCGCGAGTTGCTGTAGCTGCATTCAAGGCTTCATTATAACGATCTGTCATAAGTGAAATGGGATTTGTGCCAAGATATTCAAGCTGGAAGCTACGCCATAATGTCCAGTGGTCGCCAGTGGTCGCATCTGCAGTAATACCGATGGTTACATCAGTAGAATTATCTAAATTGAATAATAGTTCGTTAACACCATTGCCATCATTGAACCAACTACCTCCTTGTGTAGTGTTTCCACTAGGTTGGTCAAAATGACCTACTAAATTAACACTAAAATCATTTGCGCTAAGTGTTCCTTTATGGTTCGGGCGTCCAAGTGCGATAGCAGTCAGACGATAGTAACCTGTCGGCAGATTCTCAACGGTCTGTTTGATAGAAGCTCCACTTATATTCCAGAACTCTGCTACTCTATTTGTTGCATCGAATGAAGGAGTTTGACTAACAGTCCAATAATCGGCATTTGTGAAAGGAGCTGCGTTATCAATCATAGCAGCGGTAATGTCAATTTGATTATCTGCAATGCCAGCACCAGCCAAATAAGTGGAGAATGCATTACGGAGGGTGCTAACAGCGGCATCAATACCATCATTGTCCGTAGCGGCCTCTACGGCTGTGTCAGCAGCAGTAACATCAATGCCATTGTTGATGTCTAGCACGGCTTCGCGAACGGACTGATAGCGGCTATAATTAGCCTGCATAGCCTTGGCTGTATTTGTTGCTTCTACAATAGCATTTGCAGCAGCAGTGTATGCGGCAGCGGTTGTGTAAGTCTTGTTTTGTTCTGTCACAACAGCAGCAAGGTTGTCGTAGGCAGCTGCAGGAACTGTGCCTTGAACAGCCTCTGCCTCATTAACAGCAGCAGCAAGTGTGGCAGCGAACTCTGAAAGGTCAAGTCCATAGTAGTATAGCCGGAATTCGTCCCAAACTGCCCAGTCCTGACTCTTGTTGGTCTCGCGCTTGATACCTACGGTCAGGTTGCCGCCGGAGAGTGTGAATGTGCCAGTAGTCTGGCCGGCAAAAGCATTGTCTTCATGGATAGCCTTCCACTTAGCTTCCTTGCTGTTCCCATGGCTTGTGGAGTTGTCTGTCTGCAGCTGCCCCATTTTGGTGTTACCATAGATGTAGGTTGTTCCATTTGTACCAAAGCCTGAGCACTTAACTTCGTATGTGCCATCGGGCAGACCTGCAATCTCCTGATGTACATCAAATGTGTTGTTCCATGCCTCGTTGCCATAGTATTTGTTTTCGGAACCTCCAATCCATGTCCAATTACCACCATTGTGTGAGGTAGTCCAAATGCTGTTGCGGCCATCATTGCGGGCAAAGCTGCGGCCTTTGATGAATACAGAAACATCCATTGGGTCAGTAGCAGAATAAGTCTTGGCCTGCATGGCAGCCTTGAAGTCATCCTCGGTAACAAGCTTCCAATATGTGGATGTCGTACGGCTACCAGGGTCACCAACCATTTCCACATCATCCAGACCTTCATTAGCCATCAGATATTGGCCATCAGAGATAATCTGGTAAGTGTAAGTGTTGGTCTCGCCATCAACAGCACGGAAAGTCCAGTTGGTAGCGGGTTTATCACACCATGTTGAGTTTCCCAAAAAATGATCATTTCCACCATTGGAAATATTCGTTTCAATGGTATAAACGCCTGTACTAACCTCAGCAATTACCACATCCAAACCGAATCCGGTCTGCAAGTAAGCATTTGTACCCCAGCTTTGAAGGGGGTCACCATTGTTAAGAAACTTTTGAGCGCCGACGTTGTAAAGGTAGAAAGTACCTGCTCCAACCTCATTGCCTGTCCACGTCTGAGCATTTACGCTCATGCCGACCATAGCCGCCATAGCGGCCAAAAGAAGTTTGATTTTCTTCATTTGATTTGTTTTTAGTTAACAATTAAATAGATTAAAGTATATATTATATATATATATGTATAGTCAAGTGGCCGCAAAGGTATGAATAAATATGCGAAGCACCAAATAAAAGCTTGTCTTTTTCTGTTTAATCTCTGTTTTTGCTTCATTTGGGCTGTGCTTTATCCCTATTTAATCGCTCGATTGTTAACGAAGAAGCTTTCTCCCGTTTACGATATAAATGCCCTTCTTCAATCCATTGGGCAATCTGTAGTCGCCGAAGGAACTATGAACTTTGCGACCGCTGAGGTCATAGATCCATTGCTTGTAGCTTTCCTTAAAGACGGGCGGGGCATCTATTGCGGTGGGGTCTTCTGGCTCAAATGTTAGCTGGAAGTTGTCGGCACTCCACCATGATGACCCCGTTGCCGTGAGGCTGATGGTCAGTTCGTCGCCTTTTCTCACATTTATGGCCGGCAATGTCACTCTCTGCCATCCCATTGGCAAGCTGCCGGTTGCTGTGGTTCCTGTGCCGGTGAAGTTGGTCTGCTGACTGTCATCGCTTGTCGATGCAGCAAGTGTCAGGGATACTTTCGAGCTGCCTCGAAGCATGGCTGAAAGGGAGTACTGTCCTGAAGGCAAACCGCTAATCGCTTGCCTCATGGATGAAGTATAGGAGTTGGGCGACCAGTAGTTGAAGTATGGATTCGAGGCGTCGCTATCGTGTGCCTCGCCTTTACTAATGTCGACGTTCTGTACCGTCCAGCCGTCCATTCGTTCTCCCGTTGCCTGCGGATTGATAATCATGCCCGATGCATCGCGGGTTTCTTCACCACTGAGCGGCCAGACTGCCATGAGGATGTTGTCGTATTCATCCATGAGTTCGCGCAGTTCATAATTGGAGGAAGGAGCGTCGCCAACACGTGTCAGCACGAAATTGTCGGCACCTGCCCAACGCGCTTTCATGGGAGCGATGTTGCGCACTCCAACGCGCAGTTTTCCATCAGTTATTGCAATACTCTCGATGCTGACAGACGAGTCGGTTATCGTGCCATCGGTCATAACAGGTGCCGTCCACAGCTGTTCTGTTGTCTGTCCGTAGAGCGCAACGGCTCCATCAGCAGCTCCCGACTGGAACACGTTGGCCGTGAGCTTGTAGATGCCATCCTCCAGTCCCGTGATGTCCTGCCAATAGTTGAAGCTTATGCCTTGAGCCGTAGGATGCCAAACTTCAAAATAAGTGTCGCCGGAGCTTCCTTTGGTGAAGCCGTTGTTAGCGCTGCGAACGCATGTCCATCCCGGGATGTCCGTTTTTGAGTTGGCGACGATGGTGCCATTCTTTATCCCTCCTATCTCCATCTCATCGCTTGTGCTGGTGCCTCCGTAGAGGGTATATACTTTTACGCGAAACCTGCTGCCTTGTGACGAAGCGAAATTCGGGAGCGTTGTGCTTAGCGACTTGTCTTCCAGTTGCTGACGGTTGTCGAATGTCGTCAGGGTTTCCCAAGAGGAGCCGTTGAAGCGCTCCAATTCGAGGCGGTCGGTGGCGTCGGCATTCTCGTTTGTGATGTTGAAGGTCAGCGCTTTCGTGGCAGAATCGTATGTTGCCGATAGCGATGGCTTCTTTACTCCTGGCGTCCACCATACGGGTTCCTTTGTGTAGGCAGCATTATAGGCGAAGGTGGCGCGGTGGTCGCGATAGACTTCTCCGGCAGGCGTCAAGCCTTTGTTGGGGTTCGCCTCGTAGTACATATATGTTATATACCAGTCTGTCCCATAGATGGCGTAGCGTTCTATCCACGGACATTCGTCGATTTTCTGCAACAGAACCTGCAGGTATTTTGCGATATTGCTGTAGCTCCAGTCGCCATCAAGCCAGTCGCTATTGTCCTTATTGTTCTTGTTCCATGAGGAGCTGATTTCCATTTCCGTGAGCCAAACCGGACGTCCCGTATTGTTGTAGATGCTTTTGCATTGGTTAACGAACCAACTGGCGTATGAAGATGCGGACCTGCCGCTCACATACCAATAGGCATGGGTGACGGCGAAGTCGCATCGCGTCTCATTATCGTTTTGGTCAACGTATTTGAAGTATTTCGTCAGATAGTCGAAATCTGTGGGCTGTGGAGAGCCGACGCGACCGCCTCCTGCACGGAAGTCCTTCGTCAGGAGGTACGCATTCCATTCATAGATTGTCCCGCCACAGGAGCACTTGTTGCTGGTGTGCTGCTCGGCATGTTCCGGTTCGTTTAACGAGAGGGCAGCCGTCGAGGTATGGCTGTTCACCTCCTCGACGCTCGGCCAATAAAGGTGCTGACGGCAGGGCACATACTCCATATCCGTTGTTGACGAATAGCTCGCATTCCACGCCCAAAACCAAGTAGCCCGCAGTCCGGGACCGCCAGAAGAGCCTGCCGTGTTGCCCCATCCTTTCTTTGAAAGATACGGCCAGGGCTTGATGTTCACCGAAGTGACGCGCTTCGAGAGAGCGGAGGGAAGCGTGATGTTGAGGTCGCTATGGTCTGCCACATACACCCTGCTGTAGCCCCCGCCGTTGCGTCCCGTAGCCAGAGTTGCCATATAGCCGCGTCGCAATGTAAAGCTCGTCATGCAGTTGCTGTGCTCCCCAAGGTCGGTATGGTTGCCTTTTCCCAGCGTGAACGAGCCCGAACCGTCGGCCGTGAAGATGGTCTGCGGAATGGGAATCACGGCGGCACCGTTCAGGTAAATCTCTACCCTGCAGTTCACGTTCACCCTGGCTATCGATCCATTGATGCGAACATATTTCAGGAAGTCCGATTTCACTTTCGACGGCACAATGTTGTCGAATATGAGCCATGTTCGGTCACTGCCCAGGTCAACCGTCGAGGAGCCGATAATGGGGCTTTCGTTGGCCGTGAGGTGGATGTCTATGGCATCGCCGCGACTGATGTTCTTGCTTGCCAGCTGAATGTAGTCAATCTCCCGCACCCCTTGGGCATTGGTGTATTCTGCGCTCTCGAAAGCCCGACGGTCGGTATTGTAGTCCCCTGCTGTTGTCGGTATGATGGTCATTTGCGAGTAGCTGCCCTTGGGCTTGTCGTAATAGACGCTCACGAAAGCGCTGCCTTTGTTGGCCCCGTCAACGCCCATATAAGCTCCCGTATTCTTCTTGTTCGTCAGATAGACATACGTCCCCTCTTCGCCGCTCCAGCAAAAACGGTCATCGGTCGAGCGGTTGCTTTCGAAGACGATGCTCCATGCGTTGGAACTGCTGGCAGCCAGATACTTTCCGCTGCTCTTTTGTTTGAGCAGCACGTAGCCGCTTTTGCCGCTGCTTTCGGCCACAAACACATAGCTGTCGGTGGAAGAGTTGGTGCCCCAAGCCGATAGTGCCGGACTGCTCCCGTCGGCAGTGCTGCCAAGCAGTTTCTCGTAGATATTCAGCCAGATGAAGTATTCCGTTCCGCTGACCAGCGCCGCACGGGTTGTGCCGACAGCCAGAAGCAGGAAGAGAAAAAGGAGATGTCGTTTCATGTTTAAAGTAGTTGTTAGGTGTTAAAGTCTTATTTGAAGTCCCGCACATATTTTGCGGTCTGCCCTTCTTCTTTGCGCAGAGCCCGTGCAAAGTCTTGCGGGCTGAAATTGACGGGGCCTCGCATGAACTCGGGGATGTTATAGCTTTTCATGAACAGTCGGTTGTGCTCGGGATTGGCTTGCGGCAGGACGAAGGGCTTGGAGCTGTGCCCCTGCCCGTCGATATGGGCGAAGAAGGGGCGGGTGTAGTTGCCATCCTCGCGGCGGCTGCTTACCACGAGCCATCGGCCGCTGGACGACCACGAGTGGTAGCTTTCAGTGTCTTGGGAATTGATGCCTTGCATCCTGTTGCTCTCGCCCGTCTGCAGGTCGGTGAGCCATAGATCGGCATCGTGGTGCCAGATGTGGAAGCAGCCGTAGGAGGCCAGCGTGAAGACGAGCATTCGTCCGTCGGGCGAAACACGTGGCAGAGTGGCGCTCTTGTCCAGCGAATCAGCGTTGAACACCATTTGCCGTTGGCCGAAGGTCATGGTCTCGGGGTCAAAGCTCTTTTTGTAAATGCAGTATTTGAACTCTTTGCTTCTCGAAATGACATCTGCTTCCTGCTCCAGCGAGTCGTTATAGACGAAATGGGCGCTGCTGTAGTAGAGCGTCTTACCGTCGGGAGCCCATGCGGGATAGGTTTCGAACTCCTCGGGGCCGTTCTCTATATTGGTCACGCGGCCCGTCTCTATGTGGTATGCAATGAGGTCGCTGGCGGTATCGAACACCTCCACTTTATTTTGGTTGGCGGTATGGAAGTTCTGCCCTGTCTTGTTTGACGAGAAGACGACAAGCGGCAGCCAGGGGTGCCATGCCGGATAGACGCCCGAGGAGAGAATGGAGTCGTTCGACATGTTGATTTTCATGAGGTTGCCGTCGTAGGCGATGATAGTGCCGCCCATGTTCTGACGGGCGTGAAAGAGCATGCGGTCGGGGTTGTACTGCTGGTAGCTGTGGCAGTTCACGCATTGGCCGTCCTTTTCGGTGCTGCACAGCATATTGTCCACCATAACTCGTTCGTCGAAGTTTTCGAGGCATCTTTGGTTGAGCGTCAGTTCCTCGTATGCTACATAGGATGGGGAGATGAGGCGATAGCTGAGCCAAGGGTCGATGCTGTCCGTGGAGACATGCAGGGCGAAGGGTTTGTAGCCTGTCCATTGGCCGTCCCGACGGGCAAAGACCTCGACGGCAATGTCTCCTCCGCGAGCCTGCTGGAGCAAGTTGTGCCAGTCGTCCACATCGGGCTGAATCCTGTCGCCTCCCAGCACCATTTCCTCATTGGCGAAGGTGAGGCGAGCCACCATCTCGTCGGCTTCGCTGTTCATCATGAATGTCAGGGGGGCGATGTTCACGGGAATGGTGACGTCGATATAGTCGGGATAGATGTCCGGCAGTCTGTCGGATTTCGTGTACTTCTCGGGCACGCCGGCGGAATGGCAGGCCGAGAGCAGCAGAACCGAGAGGATACAAATATATGTCGTAAAGCGTAAATGCATCAGTACACTTGTTGGTTTCTGATAAGGAAGTATTCGTAATAGAATGTATGGCCGAACCGGGGATAGAAGATGGGTTGCATCTGTTCTTCCGTCATGCCGGCGCACAGCTGGGCTTGTGCCATGAAGTCGTTGTAGTTCCTCACCACATCCTCGTCGAAAGGCATGTTGCTGATGTCCACCTCATGTTCCAGGTTTCCATACAGATAGGCCGCTTCCTGATAGTGCTTGGGCATGTGTTCGCCCTTGTGCAAAGCGGCATAGTTGAAGAATCGCGGCCAAAACATGCCGATATCCTTCTTCCAGAGGGCGGAGAGCAAGGTCAGTTCCTGCACGAGAGGGTCGGTGGAGTCGTTATAGAGCAGGGCGTTCATCAGGAACAATTCCGCCAATCCGTTATCCGAAGCCAGGCGGTCCTCTTTTATCAGCAGGCGTTTCGCGAGGGCATAGTCCTGGTTGTCGTTCATTGCTTCGGGATGGTCGGCATATTGCTCCTGAGCCTCTGCCCATTTCTTGTGGAAACGGGTATGTTTCAGGAGCCGGATGTATTTCTTCGCCACCTCCGTCTCGCCGGTCACCAAGGCGCAGCGCGTCATGTGCTTCAGGTACTCGGCTCTCCACCCATATTCCACGCCATCCTCCAGGCACCACCTGTAGCAATAGTTCATCAGGCCGTAGTTATAATAGACGGCACAGCCCACCACTTGTGTCATCCTGACCTTCATGGGTGCATTGACGGCCTTGGAGCCCGTCCGGTAGTGGTACATCTCGTCGCCCTGCCGTCCCAACCGGAAGAGCGCCAGGTTCTTCATCATCACGATGGCACGCGTGGGCTCTTCCTTCAGGCGGGAGGCAGCACGCAGCACGCCTTCCCAATCGCTTTGCTCAAGGGCACGACGCATCTCCAGCTCCTTCTCGAAGTTATAGTCGTGGTACCAATAGTGATGCACGCCCCATGCCAAAGCCGCCAGAAGGACAGCCTGGCACATCATCCAGTTCCTCGTCTTTCCTGCCGCTTGCCGCCATTTCTCGGGGACGGGCAAAGCCATCGCCAGGTAGAAGAGCCCTATCAGAAGGAAGGGCACATAGTACTGGGGATAGGGCTTGTCGAGCTCGAAAACGGGCAGAGCGGCCCTGTAGATGTAGTCGTAATTCGTCTGATGATAGACCTTCCAATAAAAGGCGACGGGTACCAGCCCGACGGTCAGCAGAGCCAGCACGAGGTTAGCGGCTTTTAGCGGCCATTTCATATCGCTTCGTTGCCACGACAGCAAGCCCATCAGCGCTACGGCCAGGAGCCCATAGGCGCCCAGGAGGGGATAGAGCACGATGCCGCCCAGCACGACGGCCGCAGGGCAGAGCCACGCTGGCAAGCGGCGATACCCCCACACGCTGGCCATTGCCACCGTCAAGCCCGACGTGGCCACAAAGAAATAGCCGCGCAACTTCAGGCAGTATATCCAGTAGCCCAGCTGCACATCGGATGCCAGCAGCAGAGCCACGGGCACCAGCAGGAGCACCGCCCATTTCCTTGAGATGCGGAAAGCCTTGGCAGTCAACCACATGAGCAGAGCCCACCAGGCGCACAGCAGGAGCACGCCCAGCCAGGCATGATAGAAGAACTCGGTGAAGAGCGTCCCCAGCCAGGTCAGCCATCCGCCTGCCACCACCATCTGTTGCCTGAAGAAGAGGGCCGTGTCCAAGTGCAGGTTCAGCTCCTGCACCTTCCACAGCAAGTTGCTCTCGAAGCGGAGCAGACACCCAGCCGCCGCGACCAATGCCACGGCGAGCAGGAATAGAGGCAGGTGTTTTAATCTTTCCGACATCCAAAACGGGGTTAGTTCGTACAAAAGTACATGTTTTTAATTAAAGTACAAAACATTTCCCTTCTTTAATGCCCTTATTTCTTTTTTATTCCAGCCGGAATCGTCCCCCAGCGCAGCAGGATTACTGCTTCCGGGCTTCGAAAAAGAGTGTTTGGAGGCTGCGTATGGACGGACGCAGTTTGCGGCGCTGCGGATGCAGGCTGCGTGGCTGCATTTGCAGGCTGTGTATGAAGAATCAAGCTCGCGGGAGGAAAAAACTTGCTGTTCGGGGTTAACAATTCCCTCTTCCGGCGTATATAATATATGCAGGGGTTGGGAAGGAATTCAGCCCTCGGAACTTATAATAAAATATTGCTGTCCGGAATAAATCGTGCTGACTGCTTTACTACTGAGTAAAGTCAGTTTGCATATTAAGCCTGTAGGGCTATACTATGAGTAACCGGGGGCAAAGCCCTCGGAATCAACGGATAACTTGCTCCTCGCTGCCTGGAGGGCAGTACTATGAGAGGCCAGTGTACTGCCTTCCAGGCAGGAGCGGGGAGGTGCTCTCTATGTTCTGTCCGAGGGCTTCGCCCCCGGTTACTAACAGTGAAGCCTTCCAGGCTTTATTTACATCATTGCATTTCCAACCCCTGACAAGAGCTATTCATTATGAATGCTTATGTAATCGAGGGTGCTGATGTTTATGAAATAATTCTACCGGACACCAAATAATAATAAAAACAAAAAGAACTATGGCACACTATGTAATGGAAGAAATGAACATCCCGCACAGGGATGGCAGGGAGCGACTCTTTCCCAGGCTGATAGGCCTGCGGGCTTTGTCGCACGAGTATCTGGTAAGTCACGTCAGCCGCCACAGCGGTTTTGAGCGAGGCATCGTGGAAGGCGTGTTGATACAGGTGGTGGAGTGTATTGGAGAGCTGATGGGCAGCGAGGGCGCCTCGTTGCATATCAACGGTTTGGGCATCTTCAGTCCCAGACTCTCCATGAAGAGAGACTCGGAACAGGAGGACGGCTCGGAGGACATGAGCCATCGCAATGCAAGGAGCATCTGTGTGGGAGGCGTCAATTTCCGTCCCGACAGGGAATTGGTGTGCAGCATCGACAGCAACATCGACCTGCAGCGCTCGCCCTCCAGGGACATCATCCGCCCCAATGCCTCTCCCTATACAGAGGCGCAGCGACGGGCAAGGCTCTTGGATTATCTGGCTGAAACGCCCTTCATCGGCGGCCGTAAGTATGCGGCCCTCACATCAATGCCACACACGGCTGCCTGTAAGGAACTGCGCTCCTGGAGCATGGGAGCCGATGCCCTGCTGTCCTTCCATGGTCGCGGCAGCCATCGCATATACGCTTTGCGCGAATAGCGGCGTTGTTCCTCTTTTTTCTCTTTTCTTTTTATAATTCTGAATGTTTCGCTCCTCTGTCTCCTCTTTATTCGTACCTTTGACTTGCGTCGAAGGTACTTCCGCTCGACAATGAAAAGAAAAACTTCGGTTTTCCTTTTGTATTGTGCTCGCTTATTCGTACCTTTGCAGCAGAAACAGATAGGAATCATTACCTCAATAAAATATCAACAACTATGAAAAGACTATTTTCGCTGGCAACATTGACGATTGCCGTTTTTTGTGCATCAACACAAGCTCAGGAGAAGAAAAACTATCCGCAGCCCGAGGCCATGCGTCCCGGAATGTCGGAGTACTGGACACCCCAGCCAAAGGTGGTCAGCCCGGGCGACATCAAGACCAATTCCGCTCCGAGCGACGCCATCGTGCTCTTCGACGGGAAAGACCTTTCCGCATGGATGAACCCCAACGGCGGGGATGCGGGATGGACGGTGAAGAACGGCGTGGTGACCGTCGACAAGTCGAAAGGCGACATCGTGACTCGCCAGAAGTTCGGCAGCTACCAGCTGCATCTGGAATGGTGCGTGCCCAAGGACATCAGCGGCGAGAGCCAGGCTCGAGGCAACAGCGGCGTCTATATGCAGGATATGTACGAGGTGCAGATTCTGGACTGCTACGGCAACGAGACATACGTGAACGGCATGACGGGAAGCGTCTATAAGCAGACGCCACCGCTGGTGAATGCGATGCGCAAGCCTGGCGAATGGAATGTCTATGACATCATCTACACGGCTCCTGTCTTCAAGGAAGATGGCACATACCTCTATAAGCCTTTCGTGACCGTCATACAGAACGGCATCGTCCTCCAGAACCATACCGAGATACAGGGCACTACGGAATATATCGGTTTCCCGCGGACCGTGAAGCATGGCGACGGCCCGATACGCTTGCAGTCGCATGGCGACCCCAGTCAGCCCATCAGCTTCAGAAACATCTGGATCAGGCCTCTGTAGGAAAGGTGAAAAGAAGAAAAGGTGAAAAAGTGAAAAGGTAAAAAGGTAAAAAGGTGAAAAAGCTGCAATAACTTTCAGTCATGAAAAATGAACTAACAAGGCGGGCTTTCCTTCGCCAATCGGCCACGGCTGTGGCTGCAGGCATCATCATCCCCCGTTCGCTCTATGCAGGGGCGCCGTCGAGACAAACCGTAGCCGCCAGCGACCGCCTGAATGTGGCTCTGGTGGGCTGCCGTTCCATGGGATGGTACGACCTTTCGGACATCATGAGGTATCCGGGCACAAGTTGCGTCGCCCTTTGCGATATAGACAGCGGCATCCTGTCGAACCGCGCAGCAGAAGCGGAGAAGAACTGGGGCAAACGGCCTGCTCTCTATGGAGACTACCGGAGAATTCTGGAGCGCGACGATGTGGATGTCATTGTCGTAGGCACGCCCGACCATTGGCATTGCAAGATAACGACCGATGCTTGTTCGGCAGGTAAGGACGTGTATGTGGAGAAACCCCTTGCCAACAGCATAGGAGAATGCGATGCGATGGTGGCAGCCGCTCAGCGCTACGGCCGCGTCGTTCAGGTAGGCCAGCAACAACGGAGCGCTGCCCTGTGGCATAGCATGAAGGAGTATATCGACAGCGGGAAGCTGGGCCACATCGGTCGCGTCAATGTATGGGCAAACTTCTCGTATGCCGCTCTGCTGAACCCCGCAAAGGACGGTCCTGTTCCCGACGGCGTTGACTTCGACATGTGGCTCGGCCCTGCTCCGAAGCGCACCTTCAACGCCTCGCGCTTTCACGGCTCCTGGCGCATGTTCTGGGACTATGGCGGCGGCTTGCTGACCGACTGGGGCGTGCATCTGCTCGATATGGCCTTGTGGGGGATGGATGTCAAGGGAATGCCTCAAAGAGTCGTCGCGGCAGGTGGCAACCATGCCTATCCCAACAACTTTTCCGAGACCTTCGACACCTTGAACGTCACTTATCAGTTCCCGGACTACCTTATACAATGGTCGAACATAGCCATCGAGTCCGGTCCATACGGCCGCAACTACGGGCTTGAGTTCAAAGGGACAAACGGCACCCTCATAGCCAATCGCGAGAGTTGGGAAGTGATTCCCCAAGGCGACAGGGTGGAGGCAAAGCTTGTCAAGCCTTCAAACAACGATCACCTCGACCACACCAACAACTTCCTGGATTGCGTGAAGCGGCGGGATATGCAGACGGCTTGTCCCATCACAAACGGCAGCTTCTGCGCGAAGTACGCCCATATCGGCAACATTGCAGCAAGAACCCACGAAGCCCTCACGTACGACGACAAGAAACACACGTTCAACAACAAAGAGGCCGACCGCTTCATCATGCCTGCTTACCGCAAGCCCTGGAAACTCTGACAGACGAGCCGATGAGTGGAGGCCGTAATAAATACAAAGACGCCTGATGGACGCTATCAACAACCTGTTCTCTTTGCTCAGTTCCGTGCTTTGGGGCTGGCCAATGGTTATCCTTTTGTTGGGCACGCATGTGTTCCTTACCTTTCGGCTCCGCATCCCGCAACGCCGATTGCTGACCGGCATCCGTCTTTCTGTCAAGAAGGACAAGGGAGCAACCGGCGATGTGTCCCAGTTCGGAGCGCTGGCTACGGCTTTGGCTGCCACCATTGGCACTGGCAACATCGTCGGCGTGGCAACGGCAGTGGCGCTGGGAGGACCTGGCGCTGTGCTGTGGTGCTGGCTGACCGGCATCTTCGGCATGGCCACAAAATACGCAGAGGGATTGCTGGCAGTGAAGTATCGGGTGAAGGGTGAAGACGGCAGAACCTACGGAGGCCCTATGTATGCTTTGGAGCTCGGGCTTGGCATGAAATGGCTGGCACTGCTCTTCGCCATCTTCACCGCCTTGGCCAGTTTTGGCATCGGCTGCACAGTCCAGGCCAACTCGATTGCCCTGTTGGCGAACGAGACCTTCGGCGTACCCACATGGATTGTGGGCATCTTCATCTGCCTGCTGACGGGGCTTGTCATCATGGGTGGCGTGAAGTCCATTGCCAGAGTGTGTACCGTGCTCGTGCCCTTCATGGCAGCGCTATATGTGATAGGCTGCATCGTGATTCTTTGTATGAACGGGAGCTTTGTATGGCCAGCCGTACAGCTCATCGTAGAGTCGGCCTTCAATCCTACTGCTGCGGGGGGAGGCTTTGTCGGGGCAACGGTAATGATGGCTGCCCGATACGGCATTGCCCGGGGCTTGTTCTCAAATGAGAGCGGCATGGGTAGTGCGCCCATCGTGGCAGCAGCAGCGCAGACGCGCAACCCTGTCCGGCAGGCACTGGTGTCGAGCACAGGCACATTCTGGGACACCGTCATCATCTGTGCCCTCACAGGCCTGGTGCTCGTCAGCAGCATCCTGGCTTATCCGGACATCAGTTTTGCAGATGGCGCGGCGCTGACGAAAGTGGCGTTCTCCAAGATACCGTATGTGGGTGCTCCCTTGCTTACCTTCGGCATCCTGACCTTTGCCTTCAGCACGATTCTCGGGTGGAGCTATTATGGGGAGAGCGCCGTCAACTACATCGAGCACCAGCGCATCAACCGCTTCTATCGCATCCTCTACATCGTGGCTCTCTTCTTTGGCAGCATCATCAGCCTGGATGTCATTTGGAACATTGCCGACACGATGAACGCCCTCATGGCCATTCCCAATCTCGTGGCCTTGCTTCTGCTGAGCGGGGTAGCGGCCCGGGAAACCGACAAATATCTCTGGGGAGGTCGCCTCGATGAGGAAATGGAGAATAACTGAGCCAGTTATCCTACTGCGCCTTCGAGGCTGACACCAAGGAGCTTTTGCGCTTCGACGGCAAACTCCATGGGGAGCTTGTTGATGACTTCCTTGGCGTATCCGTTCACGATGAGCGAGACGGCTTCCTCGGTCGAGATGCCGCGCTGGTTGCAGTAGAAGAGCTGGTCTTCGCTTATCTTGCTTGTCGTTGCCTCATGCTCCACGACAGCCGTCTCGTTGTGCACATCCATATAAGGGAAGGTGTGGGCGCCGCAATGGCTGCCCAGGAGCAATGAGTCGCAGCTGCTGTAGTTGCGGGCGCCTTCGGCTGTGGATGCCACCTTGACGAGGCCTCGGTAGGCGTTCTGGCTCTTGCCGGCGCTGATGCCTTTCGAGATGATGGTGCTCTTGGTGTTGCGGCCGATGTGAATCATCTTGGTGCCCGTGTCGGCCTGCTGGTAGTTGTTGGTGAGCGCCACGCTGTAGAACTCTGCCTGGCTGCCGTCGCCCGAGAGGACGCAGCTGGGGTACTTCCATGTGATGGCGCTGCCCGTCTCCACTTGTGTCCAGGAGAGTCGGCTGTCCTTGCCGCGCAGATGCCCTCGCTTCGTGACGAGGTTGAGCACTCCGCCCTTGCCCTCGCTGTCGCCCGGGTACCAGTTCTGCACCGTGCTGTACTTGACCTCTGCCCGTTCCTTCACCACAATCTCCACGATAGCCGCGTGGAGCTGGTTCTCGTCGCGCATGGGAGCAGTGCAGCCCTCGAGGTAGGAGACGTAGGCATCGTCGTCGCACACGATGAGCGTCCTTTCGAACTGCCCTGTGCCTCGGGCATTGATGCGGAAGTAGGTGCTGAGCTCCATGGGGCATCGCACGCCTTTTGGGATATAGACGAAGGAGCCGTCGCTGAAGACAGCTGAGTTGAGCGCCGCAAAGAAGTTGTCGCGATAGGGGACGACGCTGCCCAGATACTCGCGCACCAAGTCGGGATGTTCGCGCACTGCCTCGCTGATGGAGCAGAAGATGATGCCTTTCTCCTTGAGTTTGTCGCGGAACGTCGTCTTGACGCTCACGGAGTCCATCACGGCATCGACAGCTGTTCCTGCCAGTGCCATGCGCTCTTCCAGAGGGATGCCCAGCTTGTCGAAGGTCTTGACGAGCTCAGGGTCAATCTCTTGCCCCTTGCTCCCTGCCTCTTGCCCCTTGCTGGTCGGGTCGGCATAGTAGCTGATGTCCTGATAGTCGATGGGCGGCATCTTGAGGTGTCCCCAAGAGGGTTGTTCCATCGTGAGCCAGTGTCGGAAGGCGTTCAGGCGGAATTCCAGGAGCCACTCAGGCTCTCCCTTCTTCTTGGAGATGAGGCGCACCACATCCTCCGAGAGTCCCTTCTCGATGATGTCGGTCTGCACTTCGGTAGAGAAGCCGTACTCATACTTCTTCTCCGCCACTTCGCGCACAAAGCTGTTCTTCTCTTCCATGCTTCCCCTTTTTTGAGAGTGCAAAGGTACGAATAAGTTGGCACAAAACAAAATAAAGCAGAGAAAGAAATATTGCTGCCTGCAAAATTCGGCCTGCTCTGTTTGCAAACTAAACGTATGACGCTTGCAAACTAACCGTGTGACGCTGGCTTTTTACTCCGGCCATATTAAATGCTTCATTCGCAGGCTGCAAATGCAGAGACGGGGACTGCGGACGGACATGCGCAAGCTGCGTTCCGACATACGCAAGCTGCATATCAAGAATCTGATGCCCCAAGCGAGGCTTTTCCGCAGCATCTGAGGGCTTTTTCCTCACTCTGAGCGAGCTTTGGAGGTATGCCGTATCTGTATCTTTGTGCCGCTTCCCGGGGAATGGCCCTTATTTCTGTTTCAGCTCGTCGGGCGAGTCTTTTGTGAACATGTTGACTCCTGATGCCTGTTTCGTGTAGAAGTCGCGGATGATTTGGACATCGAGCATCAGCTCCGGCTTGAAGTCGCTGCTCTCCATATAGTCGAGGATTGCCTTTCGCATCTGTCGGGCCACGATTCGCCGCTCCAGGTTGCTCACGATGTCCATCGTGGTCATCAGCAGTTTGCCTTTCAGCACGCGTGCTTCCACCATCATACCCAGCTTCCTCGACACATGCCAAGTGTCGATGGGCTGTATGGGCGACTGGTAGTCCTTTGGCAGTTCCGCCAGGTTCATCACCTGCGCCTTGTTCAGCAACTCCCACCAGTTCAGGTTGCTCCAGTCGTCAGTTGGGAATCCATGCCTGAAGAGCGGATGCTTTGTGTCGATGTAGGCACCAGTTGTGTGAGGCGGACGCATTTTGAACCACGATGTGTTCCAGAACACAGGCAAATAGTGCTGCACCACATCGCTGCCCAGTTTCACCCTTCCTGCTGCGGTGAGGAGCACTTTGCCTCCCTTCTTCAGGACTTTAAGCGCCTGAGCGTCCAGAGAGTCGGCGATGTATATTGACCGTTGACCATTGTCCGTTGTCTGTTGACTTCGTCGAGCTAAAGCTTGTCTGTTGTCCGTTGACTTCGTCGAGCTAAAGCTTGTCTGTTGTCCGTTGTCTGTTGTCTGTTGTCCCTTCTGATACACCCAGAAGTCCCAATGGTTCTGCGTCAGGTTGCCCAGCCTTGCACGCAGCGTCATCTTCGACGGCTCATGTATCTGGTCGAGCTGCAGGCTGACAATACCTGTTTCGTGGTTCTTGCCCACGGCGATGCTTCCTGCAAACAGCGTGTCGCAGGCCACCATGCGCCTGTCGTCCTGCCATATCTCATAAATCAAGGGCTGGCCCTTCACCTCCTTGTCGCTGGCATTCATACATTCGATGGGAATGCGCAGCGTCTCGTCGTTCTCAAAGACGAACTTCGGGAAGCGGGCCAGCAGCACGACGGGACTGCAGAACTCTCGCCACTGCTGGGCTGTGACATAACCCTTCTCCCTCCAATGCACGTTCAGCGGCCCGACGAGTGCTGTGCCCTGACCGCTGTAGTCATTCAAGGCCAGGAGCTGGAAGCCTGCATAGTCCTTCGTCCGCAGGTTCCGCTCGATATCATATTTATAGCACAGCGTCTGGAGCTTTCCGCTGGCCATCAGGAACTTCTCGGCCATTGCCTCCATCCCGTTGTCGCGCAGCAGGTCGCGGAATATCTCGAAGTTGCGGGCCTTGTAAACCCCTGAATACTGCGTTATCTCCTTGAAGTCGGGGAAGGCACACCACTGCCCCTGCTCATGGGCGATGACGGGAGACTGATTGTCGCCTTCTCCCGTATAACTCCTCGGACGCAGTATGCCATCGTAATGGTTGTCTTGCGACTGGGGAGCTTTGCTTGTCCAGTCCAGGCCTCGAGCACCGCCTTTCACATGATACTCCGATTCATTGTCCCACGCCCATCCGCCGCCGACGGACGCTCCGCAATACACCTTCGTGGCATCGTAGGCATGCATCTGCTTCACCCAGTCGTTGCAGTAGCTCACCCAGTCGCCGGCAGGTTCGTTGCCTGCCGCCATCATCACAAACGAAGGATGGTGGCCATAGGTGTCGACGATGCGCTTCGATTCCTCCAGAAGATAGGCGTCGATCTTCTGCCCTCTGCGCAGTTTCACTCCATGATTAGGCCACGAAGGACCCTCTGGCTGCAGATAGATTCCCACCTTGTCGGCAGCAGCAAAGGCCGCCTCCGGTGGGCAAAAACTATGGAAGCGCACATGATTCAGGCCGTACTCCTTGCACTTCCGGAACACGCGCAGCCACTCCGCCTCGTCCATCGGCGCATAACCCGTCTCGGGAAAGCAGCAGTTCTCCACCGTTCCCCGCAGGAATAAAGGCCGGCCGTTGATGTAGAACTGCCGCCCCTCTATCTTAATCTCCCGCAGACCGAACGTCACAGGCACCTTCATGCCCTGATAGTCCACAGTCCGCGTGTAAAGATGCGGGCTAAACTCGTCCCATAGTTCGGCCTCCTCGCCTAAATCCAGAAGGTAGGCCTGCTCGTTGACAACTATCTCCACCTTCTTCTCCTCCAGATGCGGTATGACCTTTTTCCTCCAGATGATGGGCATAGCCTGCAGCTCCATGCGCCCCACAATGCCGTTCCAGTTCCCTTGTGTCTGGTCTGTCACGGAATGTGAATCCTGGCCTACGCAGACATTCTCTATGCCGTTGTATATGCGGATGGCTATCTCGTTCTGTTCGCCCCACTTCACGTGTCGCGTCACATCATAGCAGTGCGGGACTGATAGCGACATCTGATGCCCGACTTCCTCCCCGTTCACAAAGACAGTTGTCTCTATATGGGGACGCTCCAGGAAGAGCGTCACATTCCTGCCGCTCCATTCCATCGGCACCATTACGGTACGCTTGTACCAGGCATTGCCCACGTAGTGTTTCTCAGGCGTCAAGAAGAAAGGGAACTTCATCTGCCCCAGCCGTCGGTAGGGCTCCATGTAGGGATTGAAGAAATAGCTCGAGTCGTAGAGCGAGCCCGTCCACTGCGTGTGAATGTCCACATCGTAGCCCTTCCCGTTTGTCAGCATAGAACCGGGCAGCTGGATGTGGTCGTCGTAGTGTTCTTTGTCGCCCATGCCAAACTGCCACCTGCCAGACAGGTCTATTCGCTCGTTTCCCCCTTCGGTCGTCGTGAGGGAAAGAAGCATTGCGGCGAGAAGTCCAATCAAAGAAAGCATAAAGGTCGTCTGTTTTTAAGTGTATGCAATGCAAAATTATACCTTTTTTGTAAATAAAGACCTGCTGAAGTGAAAAATGTTTCCAAAGAAGGTATATTTTAATATGACTGCTCGCGTAGTATTCCACTTATTTGTGTATCTTTGCATGCAAAACACCGAAATATAAAGAATCGACAGCTATGATTATTGACAGCATTCAGGCGTTCGACCGTTATCTCGGCCTGAACCCGCTTTTCCCTGCTGTGGCAGAGTTTCTGCGCACGACGGACCTCAACTCTCTCCCTACAGGTATCACGAAGATTCAGGGCGACGACCTCTTCATCAACGTACAGGAGGCGCCTGCGAAGACGCGCAAGGAAGCTCGCTTCGAGACGCATCGGCGCATGATCGACATACAGGTGCCTTTCAACGACAGCGAGGAGTATGGCTGGGCGCCGGCCTCTCTGTTGCCCGACGCCCCTTATGACGAGGCCATCGACATGACGCTTCACGACCCGGCAGCGCCTAAGACGCCCGAGGATGTGGCTACCACTTATTTCAAGTTGCACCCGGGGCAGTTTGCCATCTTCTTCCCGGAAGACGGACACGCTCCTGCCATCACTCCGACGGGCCTGCGCAAGGCCATAATCAAGGTGAAGGCCTGATGTCCGTCTGTCCAGGCGAAGGCAGATAGTGTCGCTCGCTCCGAGCTGTCTTGACGGCTTCAGAATCCGATTCGGGGCTTGGGGCGTGGCACATCGATGGGCGTGATGTCGGCTGGCGTAATGGTGAGCAGTCGCTGTCCGTCGGCAGGTTGTTGCTTCACGCAGCGCTGGGCATGCCGGATGAAGATGCGTTCCAGTTGATTGCTCACGAAGCGGGCATTGCCCCACGACTGGGGGTCGCGCATCTGATAGGCTGCCGTGAGCATTTCTTTGTACTTCTGCCATGCCTGACGGGTAAGGCGGTATTGGTATTCTCCGATGCGGCG
Source organism: Bacteroidaceae bacterium (assembly GCA_017428785.1). GTDB lineage: Bacteria > Bacteroidota > Bacteroidia > Bacteroidales > Bacteroidaceae > Physcousia. Next base: position 162,892 of record JAFRQD010000030.1, on the reverse strand, counting down.
ACGCGTAATCTCCATCAGCTCGTCAACCGTGAAGTCGTTGAATTCGAAGCGGTTTGGGAAGCGGGAGTGGAGTCCGGGGTTGGTGTCGAGCAGTTGCATCATTGGCTCCTTATAGCCACACAGCACGACGGCAATGTCGCGCTGCTTCTCGTCGGCCAGCACTTCCATCAGCATCTGTATGGCTATTCGCCCCGGGTCGTTCTCGTGCTTGCTGTTGAGGAGGTAAGCCTCGTCTATCATGAGCACCCCTCCTTGAGCCATCTCCAACACCTGTCGGACGCTGCGTTCCTCGTCGCCCCACAGTGTCCCGATGAAGGTGCCGCGGTCGGTGACCAACACATGCCCCTTCGACAGGGCGCCTGCCTCGTGGAGCAGCGAACCGAATATCTTGCAGACGGTGGTTTTGCCTGTTCCGGGCCGTCCGAAGAAGATGCTGTGGAGCGAAACCTCGTGCTGTTTGGCGTTGGGGAAGGCATCGTGCACCATCTTGTTGTAGCGGGTGAGTGCCAACAGCTCGTCCATGCGTTTCTTTATCTCCTGACAGCCCACCAGTTTGTCCAGCTCCTTTCGGGGATTGGCCAAGGGAGGCAGGACTTTTACCTTCACGCTTACATTGTTGTTCTGCTCGATGATGCCCGACGGCAGGCCGACGTCGGAGCCGACGCTTCCGAAGGGCGTCTCCTTTTCCTCCATCTCATCCTCCTCGTCATCGTCTTCTCCCTCATCTTTCTCCCCCTCCTTTTTCTTGTTTCCCGAGTCGTCGTTGAGGAACTTCTCGAGCATGGCGGCGAACTCATCCTCTTCCTTTCCGATGGACGACTCCTTGGGGCGCTTTTCTTCGTCGAGCTCCCGGAGTAAGTTCATAATCATCGTGCCGAAGGTGAGCTCCTCGTCGGGATGTGTGGCGAAGGTTTGCTCGACGTCGAGGTCCGCACGGTCGATGACTTTGACATCCATCTCGTCCCAGACATCCTGCATGTCTTTGGCGTTGATGATCGTGCTTTCCGTAAGCAGTACGCCCAGGATGGGCCAGTCGTTGCGGCCCTCTGCCATCTTCTTTCTGATGAGGTTGATTGTCTCGGACAGCTGCCAGACGGGGCTGACGCGGTGGCTGTTCTCGCTGAAATAGAGTGGGTCCTCCAGGTTGAAGGGCGCCTCGTCGGCCAGTTCTTCCTTCGGCGGACAGTTGTCCAGGCAGACCACCACCAGACTCTTATGAGCGGCATATATAAATAATGTATTGTTTCGCAGGTAAGGATGGATGCCCTTCATGCTATCGGAATAGACCTTGCGGTTCGTTGCAAGCGATTCGAGGTGCTGCCAGATAGTGTCCCTGTTCTGTTTCTTGAATTCAGTTATAAGTTTGTTTCCAGTCATAATAATCTCTTTTGTTTAATGATAATCATAATAAAACAATAAGGAAAAAACCCTTTCAGTAAAGGGCACAAGAGTTTTAGGGCAAATGCCGAAGCAGATGCCCGCGGTTACCATAGAGATTTCATTGGATGATTTCCCTATCACACAAACACAGGATGGGTACAATAAGTCAAAGAGCGCACATCAGGATACAGTCCTGCATGGGTGATGCGAGTTCTATGGCACAGCATTAACTGTGCGACAGGACAGCCCTGCAGCTGGTCAATCCACTGATGTTTTTCTTCATGTACCTAAATGAAATGTTGTGTGATAGTTTTCAAAACTGGGGGCAAAGGTACACCAAAAACGCAATAGCACCAAACTTTTCGTCGAGAATATCTTTATTTTAACATTTATTATCCTGTTCGGCGCTGATGTCCATTGCTCGGAAGGAGTGTGCCTGACTGTTTTCTCGGAAATCAAAATGTAGCCTAAGGCAGGCGTTTCCGTAGCAAAGTGTCAGTTATTGCACACGCTGTAAAGTGGGGAAAAAGGGAGCGCAAAACGCCGGATTTGGTGGCGCCGGGTGGAGGGATTCCAAACGCCGCACGCGAAGTTGGTCAACGCCGCGTGCGGCGTTTGTATTTTCCCCATGCGGCGATTGTGGATTCCACAGGCGGAAAAGTGTGCAAAAATGCGATGAAATGGGCTGTTTTGTAAGTTGGAGTTGGCAATCTGACCATTGAACAATCCAGATTGGCCATCGGCCATTAGAAAACGCCACTTGTAAATCAAACAGTTATGAAATGTTCGCGTTCTAAGCGCGAAAAACGGAAAAAGGGTGGATAAGTAAGGGTAAATGGATTTTCGGCGATTCTAGAGCGTTTCCGTAAAATGCGAATGTAAGTAAAATCGCCCGAAAAGTATCAATTTGTCAAATTCGGAAAACAGCAAAACAAGAGGTTAGGGAAAATATTTCCGGAGGAAGCATTGCCGATTATGAAATATTCTTCGTATCTTTGCAGCCGTTTTTGAACGGTATGATGACTGGATAGCCCATATCGCCAGCCGGCAAGTGTAACAACAGATGGTTCTCAGGAACCTGAATGCCGCCCTTCGGAAGAAGGGTGTGCAGCGTGTTCTTTTATTTATTGTTGTTACACTAAAACCGTTTAATCGTGAGAAAACATTTCAATCATGATTGGGTGTGCAGATGTACGCCCAACGAGGGAGTTGTGTACCTGGAAGCCAGGATGTTGAATGCCATCGTGAACAAAGGCATACGCGTGGTCAGGGCGGCTTCGGTCTGTGCCCGCAAAGCGCAGAAAGGGCTCCTGCTGGGCGACCTCTGTGCGGAAGCCGGGCATCTGATGTGGGCGCTGAAGGTCTGGAAATACACGCTCAGACAAATCCACATGAAGGACTACAACGATTGGATCGACGTGCATTTCCGTCCGGAATATGTGCGGCTCAGGGACGTCATCTCCGACGGCGTCTGCGAGATGCTAGGCCGTCGCATCGATGATGTGGAGCGTCGCGTGGGGCTGTCCGACGCTCATGGACGCGACAGCTGGGCGTATCGGGCTGGCGATGGCTGGTACGACGCGCTCTGGTACGAGATGTACGACTGTGATTGGCAGGATACGCGGGAATACTTCGTCGCTATGGCCCGCGAGATGCGCGACCGCCAGCAAAGGGAACTACTCCTCCTTGAGGCGCAGAACGACTGCGCCCCTCAACCTCAGGACTTCTTCGACTATTGGAACGACAGCCAGCCGGTGTTGCAAGAAGACCTCAGCGGTATGACAGATGATTGGGCTTAGTTCCCAATAGCGTGGTCAGCCCCGACATCGACGCCGTTCCAGGCGTTGAGCGACGTCCAGTCGGTGGCGGGACTTGCCCAGAACGGGTCATCGGCGGGAAGGCCGAGGGGCAGGAAGACTGCCATGCAGAGATAGATGCTTCCCGTGTTGATGTATTCCTCAGCCATGTGTATCTGGCTGCCGGTATAGCCTATGCGAAGCCAGCCGTCCTTGTCGAAAGTGAGCGGTTGGCTCAGCTGGCGCTGGATAACGGCGGTGAGGGCACAACGCACAGCGGCTGGGCTGACGTCCGTCGGAAGCAGGTGCAGCAGCGCGGCATCCGAGAGGGCATGGAAGGCTCCGAAGCGATAAGTGATGGAGCGGCCTGTGACGGGATAGGCGCCTTCGGGCGAAATCATACGCTCCAGCGACGCTGCCAGCCGTCCGTGCCGCTTCTCCTGAGTGGGCAGGAAGTCGGCGCCGGCCAGGTTGTGCTTCTTCATGATGCGAAGCACCTCGGTGAACATCGGATGGATGACAAGGCTGTTATAAAAGTCCAGATGGAAGGCGTTGCCGTCCCCGTACCAGCCATCTCCCTTGTACCACTCTTCGCGGAACTTCCTGACGCCGTAGTTCAGGCGTTCCGCATCGTATTCTCCTGTGAACTCCAGCAGGGCAGCCTCGACGATGGAGGCGAAAAGCAGCCAGTTGCTCTCGTAGGGCTTGATGCTCCGCGAGGTCTTCCACTCGTTCACGAGCCAGCTGCGAGTCTTTTTGTCCAGCTTCCCCCATATTTGCGTCGGTGCCCGCAAGAGACCTTCGGCCAGGAAAGCAGCATCCACCAGCGGCTGGGTGTGCCGGTTGTCGAACATGAGATGGTCGGGCGAGCTGGGGTTGACGGCGTTCTTGAGTCCCTTCACGACAAGCTCGATGTACTGCGCACGCAGTTGCCCCTCTTCATCATTCTTGTCCGGGCCGAGCTCCAGCCACGGGGCGATGCCGCAGATGGTGCGCCCCACAGCCTCGAGGTACGACACCTCGCGGCGCAAAGGGTCGTCGGAGAGTGACTCGAATGGCATTTTCTGCTTCAGCGTTCCTGCTGCCAAGTTCTCCAGGACCGGACGCGCAATGCGGGTCATTTCCTGCACCCACAGGCGCCGGTTGTCCATGCCTGTCGGCTTTCCCAACAGCTTCTTCATGCGCATCAATGCCTCTATGTAATAGTAGTCGCCGTAGGTGAGGGGAACGTCGATTTCCCTCTTCTCGGGCATGTGGCCCAGGCCGTGCTTCAGGATAAAGCCGCCTTGCTCTCCTTCCTCTGCGAGGTATGCGGGCGAACTGAGCGAGCGCAGCTGTTTCTCAGCCATGGCCAGCCACTTCGGTGCCATCTCACCCGGGTCGAGCTGACTCAGCTCTATCAGAGCGGAGGCCATGACGGCGGCAGCCGATGCGTCACGCTTCGCATTTGGTATGTCGGGGGCGTCATAGTCCCAATAGGGCACTCCGTCGGCTGGCAGTCTGGGGTGGCTCAGCAGGAATTTCCCGATGTTGCGGGCCTGCTCCAGGAAGATGGGATTCCGCGTCTCGCGGTACATCATTGTGTAGCCATACAGTCCCCATGCCTGACCGCGTGCCCAGGCACTGCCGTCGGCATAGCCCTGAGCTGTGTTCTTGGCGTGAGGCTGACCGGTTATGGTGTCGTATGATACCACATGGTATGTGCTGTAGTCTTCGCGGAAGTGGTTCTTCATGGTGGTTTTGGCGTGTGTCTCCGCTACTTTCACATAGCGTCGGTCGGAGAACTCGTGTGTCATGAAGCAAAGCATCTCGAGGTTCATCATGTTGTCGATGATGACGGGATACTGCCATTGCTTGCCGAAGTCCCAAGAGCGAATGACGCCCAGTTTAGGGTTCCACCGCGTGAGCAGGCTCTGTGTGCCTTCGTTGATGACATCCAGATAGTGCTTGTTGCCCGTGAGCCGGTAGCCCTGACCGAAACTGCAGTACAGCATGAAGCCCAGGTCGTGTGTGTCGGTGAGTTTCTTGGCAGGCTCCACACGGTCGGTAAAGAGCTCGGCAAAGTGTCGCAACTGTTCGTCGCTGTTGTTCTCATAGAGCAGCCACAGGACACCCGGGAAGAAGCCCGACACCCAATTGTCGTAGCGGCAGGTCTGCAGCTGCCCCTTCTCGTAGGTGCGTGGCAGCGCGTCCTTTTTGTCCTTCAATGTGTTGGCCATTAGCAGCGACTGGCTGGTAGCCCTTTGCAGGCCGCGTTCTATCACTTGCGACATCGTTTCGTCACTTTGCGCCACAGCCCCCATCGGGATCAGTACCGCCAGGAAAATTATGAGCTTTGCTTTCATAAAGGAAATAGTGTTATGGGATTAGAATTATCGGAGGCCCTCTTCCTTCTCTGCGTCGCAGGGTAGGGAGGGGGCTTTCAGTGTTTTATAGACATATTCGGGCAGCGCCTTGAGGGGTTTGCAGAGTCGGGATTTCTCCATCGTCTCTTCCTTGAGGAGTTTTATGGACGAGAAGAACCAGATGAGCGTTCCCAGCACGAGGGCATACTTCGCCAGACATATTATGCCGCCCAGCAGTCTGTTGAGCAGCCCTATGACGGGCAGATGGTTCATCAGCGAGGAGACCAGGGAACCGACGAGGTTCGCGACAAGAGGCACGATGACCCAAAGCAATATGAATGACACTACCTCACAGAGGGTAGGCATCGACAGGAAGCCTGTCAGCACCTTTGCCAGTTCCTGATAGTAAAGGCAGGCAATGACAAAACCTACCGCGAAAGCCACAAGCGAGACGAGCTGCTTGACGGCTCCCGAGAAGAGTCCGCTGACGAAGCCGACTCCTAAAAGGATGAGCAGAAGGATGTCCATGTATGGTTGTTCAGTTGTTAGTTATGTGTAGTCTGCCTCCAGGACGGGACAGGCAGCCGCCGTCGCCATCTATCGCGGCACACGGAAAAGAGTCGTTGCCGCAGAGGGCATGCTCTTTTTCGTTTGCCGGTTTCTTCATACGCAGCCTGCGTCTCTAAAGACACAGCCTGCAACGGTCCGTTCGCAGCCTCCGTCTCTCCGTACGCAGCTTGCGTCGGAAGAATCGGGGATGTCCGGTGACTGAATGCTGGCTGCCGAACCTGACATTTAAGCGTCGGGGGACAGAGATTTCAGGCTCGTTCAGAGCGTAGCCTTGATCTCGATCTCCTGGAATGTCTCAATCATGTCGCCTTCACGCAGGTCGTTGTAGCCTACGAGGGAGATGCCGCACTCGAAGTTCGTCGATACCTCCTTCACGTCGTCCTTGAAGCGCTTCAGGGCGTTGATGGCTCCCGTGAAGACCACGATGCCGTCGCGAATGACGCGTGCCTTGTTGCTTCGGCTGACCTTGCCGTCCACGACGTATGCACCTGCCACGGTGCCCACCTTCGTGATGTGGTAAACCTGTCGGACCTCGACCTGTGCTGTGACTTCTTCCTTGATTTCGGGCGACAACATGCCCTCCATGGCGTCCTTCACCTCCTCGATGGCATCGTAGATGACGCTGTAGAGGCGGATATCGACATCCATCTGCTCGGCCAGTTTGCGTGCAGCGGCAGAGGGACGCACCTGGAAGCCTACGATGAAGCAGTTGTCTGCTGCGGCTGCCATATTGACGTCGCTCTCGCTGATCTGGCCCACTGCCTTGTAGATGACATTGACCTGCACCTTCTCCGTAGAGAGCTTGATGAGAGAGTCGCTGAGGGCCTCGATGGAGCCGTCCACGTCGCCTTTGACGATGAGGTTAAGCTCCTGCACACCGCCGAGAGCGATGTTGTGGGCCAACTCTTCCAAGCCGCGACGCTTCATGGTGCGCAGGCCCTGTTCGCGAGCCAGCTGTTCGCGCTTGCTGGCTATCTCGCGGGCCTCCTGGTCGGAGTCCATGACATGGAAAGCATCGCCAGCCTGCGGAGCACCGTTGAGGCCGAGAACCGTTGCAGCCTGCGACGGGCCGATAGCCTCAACGCGCTGTCCGCGTTCGTTGAGCATAGCCTTCACGCGACCGTAGTTGGTGCCGGCCAGTATGATGTCGCCCACATGCAATGTGCCGTTGCTGACGAGCACCGTAGCCACATAGCCGCGGCCTTTGTCCAGACTGGACTCGATGATGGAGCCCGCTGCCTTGCGGTTGGGATTTGCCTTGAGGTCGAGCATCTCAGCCTCCAGCAGCACCTTCTCCAAGAGGTCTTCTACGCCGATTCCCTTCTTGGCGCTGATGTCCTGGCTCTGGTACTTGCCGCCCCATTCCTCCACGAGGAAGTTCATGGCAGCAAGGCCTTCCTTTATCTTGTCGGGGTTAGCGCCCGGCTTATCTATCTTGTTGATGGCGAAGACGATGGGCACATTGGCAGCTGTGGCATGCGCAATGGCCTCCTTCGTCTGCGGCATGATGTCGTCGTCGGCAGCAATGATGATGATGGCGATGTCGGTGACCTGAGCACCGCGGGCACGCATGGCGGTAAAAGCCTCGTGGCCGGGAGTGTCGAGGAAGGTGACGTGGCGTCCGTCGTCGAGCGTCACATTGTAGGCACCGATGTGCTGTGTGATGCCGCCTGCCTCACCCGCAATGACATTCGTCTGCCGGATGTAGTCGAGCAGGGACGTCTTACCATGATCGACATGGCCCATGACGGTAACGATGGGAGCGCGTGGCACGAGATCTGCCTCGTCGTCCTCTTCCTCGCTGACTGCAGCACTGACCTCTGCACTAACGTATTCTGTGGTAAAGCCGAACTCCTCGGCGATAAGGTTAATGGTCTCGGCATCCATTCTCTGGTTGATGCTGACCATGATGCCGATGCTCATGCAAGTGGCGATGATCTTCGTGACGGGCACGTTCATCATCGTGGCAAGCTCGTTGGCCGTCACGAACTCGGTCAGCTTGAGCACCTTGCTCTCTGCTGCCTCGTTGGCCAGCTCTTCCTCCATGCCTTGGCGGATGGCCTCGCGCTTCTCGCGGCGGTACTTGGCGCCCTTGCCCATCTTCGTGCCCTTGCTTGTGAGGCGGGCAAGCGTCTCACGAACTTGCTTTGCCACCTCTTCGTCGCTTACCTCAGGCTGCAGGGGAGATTGCTTGGGCTGGTTCTTCTGCTTCTTCTTGCCACCGCCGCTGTTCTGTTGTTGCTGCTGGTTGCTGCTGTTCTTCTTCTGTCCGGCTTGCGGCTGATTGGCAACGGCATTGACATCGACACGCTCCTTGCCTACACGGAGGCGCTTCTTCTTGTCTCCACCTTGAGCCTCAAGGCGTTCGCGGCGGCGTTCCTCGTGAGTCTTTTTCTTGGGGCGCGTTGTCTGGTTCAGGCTGTCGAGGTCAATCTTGCCTTTGATGGTAAAAGAAGGAGCCGCGCTGGCAGCCGGTGTGAGGCGGAAGATTTCTTCCTCTTTCTTCTCAACAGGAGCGGGTTCTGCAGGCGCCTCTGTCGGAGCAACAGGCTTCTCTGGTTGCACGGGCTGGGCAGGGGTTTCCTTTGGAGCGGGCTTGGGCGCTTCTGCTTTCTTCTTCTTCTCTTCGGCATGCTTTGCCTTTGGCTTTTCGGCTGGAGCCTTCTCCGATTTCGATGCTTCGGCGCGTCCTTTGTTCAAGTCGATGCGTCCCAGAATCTTGGGGCCTTCCATCTTGGGTGCCTCAATCTGCACTTCTTCCACAGGCTTTGGCTTGGGTGCTTCCTTGCGCTCCTTCTTGGTCCCGCCGCTGTGTTGCTGAATGAGCTGTGTCGCCTCATTGCGCAGTCCTTTGTCAGAGCTGAATTCGCTTTGCAGCTGGGCGTATTGCTCTTCAGTAATCTTGTAGTTGGGATTGGCCTCAACCTCACTGAAGCCTTTCTTCTGCAGGAAGTCAACGGCCGTCTGCAGTCCGATGTTGAATTCCTTGGTTACTTTGTTTAATCTGATGCTCATATATTATTCCGGCTTCTTCCTTGAATGGTTAAATGGGTCTAATGGGCTTAATGGGTTTAATAGGCTAAGGGTGGTCTTATGGAGTGTTATTCGAACTCGGCTTGCAAGATGCGCAGCACTTCGTCGACGGTTTCCTCTTCGAGGTCGGCGTTCTGTATGATCATCTCTCGCTGTGCGCCCAGCACGCCTTTTGCTGTCTGGAAGCCGATCTTCTTAAGCTCGTCGATGATCCAGGGCTCGATGGCATCGGTGAATTCGTCGAGGCTGACGTCGTCGTTGTCTTCGTCGTTGTCGAGTTCGCGGAAGACGTCGATGGTGTAGCCCACGAGCATGCTGGCGAGCTTGACGTTGAGTCCGCCTTTACCTATGGCGAGGGAAACCTGGTCGGGGTCGAGATAGACTTCTGCCGTGTGCTCTTCTTCGTTGATGGAGACGCTGTTGACGCGAGCGGGGTTGAGGGCGCGGGTGATCATGAGCTGTGTGTTGGAGGTCCATGTCACTACGTCAATGTTCTCGCCTCTCAGTTCGTGTACGATGCCACGCAGTCGGCTGCCTTTCACGCCGACGCAGGCTCCTACGGGGTCGATGCGGTCGTCGTAGCTTTCCACGGCAATCTTGGCGCGTTCGCCCGGGATGCGTGCTATCTTGTGGATGGTGATGAGTCCGTCCTGTATCTCGGGCACTTCGGCTTCGAGCATGCGTTGCAGGAATTCGGGTGCGGTGCGGCTCAGGATGATGCGGGGCTTGCCGCCGGTGTTCTCCACGCGGAGGATGACGGCGCGGGTGCTTTCGCCTTTGCGGAAGAAGTCGCCCGGTATCATTTCCTGGCGGGGGAGGAGCAGTTCGTTGCCTTCCTCGTCCATGAGCATTGTCTCGCGCTTCCAGGTCTGATACACTTCGGCGCTGATGACTTCGCCTTCGCGCTCTTTGTATTCGTTGTAGAGCGAGTCATACTCCAGCTCCATGATGCGGCTGGCGAGGGTCTGGCGGAGTTGCAGGATGGCGCGGCGCCCGAATTCGGACATCTCGACGCGCTGGCTTACTTCCTCGCCTATCTCGTAGTCGTCCTCGATTTGTTGTGCATCGCTCAGCGAGATTTCCTTGTTTGTGTCGTTCACTTCGCCATCCGGCACGACGACGCGGTTGTGGTAGATTTCGAAGTCGCCCTTGTCGGGATTGACGATGATGTCGTAGTTTTCATCTGAGCCGTACATCTTGGCGATGACGTTGCGGAAGCATTCCTCCAGCACGCTGACCAGTGTGGCGCGGTCGATGTTGTTTTTCTCTTTGAAGTCGGCGAACACTTCTATCATGTTCACCGAGTCCTTTGATTTAGTTGTCTTTGCCATTATGATTTGTTTTGTTTCTTTCTGTTTTAGGGGGATTTCCTAGGTCTTCCTGGGTTTTCCTAGGTCTTCCTAGGTTTTTCTAGGCTATTTCACCTTGATGAGGTATTTCGTGTAGGCTACGTCGCTGAAGCGGAAGTCTGTGGGGACCTCCATCGTGACGGGGCGTTTCTTGCCTTCTTCCTTGACCTTTTGCATGATGCCGAGCTGGAAGCCGTCGTCGCCTACGCTGAGCAGTGTGCCGTGGAACTTGTGGCCGTCGTGGAGTTGTGTCTCTACTTCCTGTCCGATGTGTATCTCGTACTGACGGCGCACGCGGAAGGGTTGTCCGAGGCCTGCGCTGCCCACCTCGAGCTCGTAGTCTTCTTCGTCACGGCTCAGGCGCGACTCGATGTGACGGCTCAGGTCGGCACAGTCTTCTATCCACACGCCGTCCTGATGGTCTATCTCCACGACGATGCGGTCATCTGGGCTGATGTTGATGTCAACGAGGAAATACTCTTTGCCTTCAAGCCATTCTTCTACGGCTTTCTGCACTGCACTTTTGCTGATCATTTGTCTTAAGTGTTTTTTAGGTTATTAAAGAAAAGTGAGGAACTCTCGAGCCCCTCACTTTCATCTTTTCGTGTGCAAAGGTATGGTATTTCTGCGAAACCTGCAAATAATTAGGAAGAAAAATGGCGAAAAGGCGGGAATTTTGTTTGCAGGAACGGCCTTTTCATGCCCCTTGTGAGGGGGTGAAAAACGCCGCGTGCGGAAATTGCCAACGCCGCACGCGGAAATGGTCATCGCCGCACGCGGGGATTGCCATCGCCGCACGCGGCGTTTTCAAGGCCCTTTCAGGGGGGTGGGAAATGCCTTGTGGAGCCCCCTGTTTTTCGGGGTTCAGACGGTGATGCCGCGGTACTCCTGCTGCACCTGTTCGTAGCTTTGCAGGTTGCCGATGTCGTAGCGGCGGCCGGGCATCTCCATGGCGTGGACGGCGGTCTGCGTGCAGAGCCAGGCGATGTAGCTGCCCGGGGCATCTGTGCCGCAGCCGCTCTCGATGCCTTTGCTGACGAGGCGCGCGTCCTGCTTCGTGTAGTAGTAGAAGGGCGGGCAGGCCCAGTGCGTTTCGGGTGTGGACGACTTCTCCGTCATGCGGAGCACGCGGTCGTCGGCATCGACGGTCACGATGCCGCATTTCAGGAGTTTCTTGTCGTCCTGTTCCCAGAAGCGCATGATGCAGGAGGTCTGCTTATGGTGGGCATAGCGGACGAAGCGTTGCAGGCTGAAGTCCAGCAGGTTGTCGCCTGCGATGACCAGCATGTCGTCGTCCAGGGCAAGCTTGTCGATGGCGAACTGTATGTCGCAGACGGCTCCGAGGCGCGTCTCGTTGCTCTCCGTGCCGTCGTCAACGACCGTCACCTTCTGTGTCTTCGTCCCGGCCCAGTCGAGGAAGTGATGGGCGAACTTGTGGTTGGAGATGACGATGTACTCGTCGACCAGGCCTGCACCGTCGATGTCGTCGATGAGCCAGTCGAGGATGGCTTTTCCGCCCACCTTGAGGAGCGGCTTCGGGAAGTTCTCTGTGAGGGGATAGAGGCGGGTGGCATAGCCCGCCGCAAGGATAAGGCACTTCATTGTTTAAGTGAAAAGTGAATAGTGAAAAGTGAAAAATAAAAGTATCTGTTTAAGTGAAAAGAGAAAAGTGAATAGTGAAAAACAGAAATGTCTTCTTCAAAAGGAGCCCTGAAGCGTCAGTAACTCTTATTTTTCACTATTCACTATTCACTTTTCACTTTTTACAAAAGTCCGTCGGCGCTGTCGCAGATGTGGACGCTGTATTTGCCCTCGAGGTGAGGGAAGGCCTTGAGGTATTCTCTTGTGACGTGCTCCGCGATGCTTGCCTCGAAGGTCGGGTCGATGAGGGCCATGCAGCAGCCTTTGAAGCCTGCGCCGCTGAAGCGTCCGCCGTAGATGCCGTCGGTGTGGCGCATGATGTCGTAGAGCATCTTCAGTTCCGGCGAACCGGTCTCCCAGTTGGAGATGCTGCTCTGTCCGCTCTCGAAACTGAGGCGGCCGTATGTCTCGAGGTCCCCTCGGCGCCAGGCCTCTACGCCTTGCTCCACGCGGTCGAACTCCGTGTACCAGTGCTCGGCTCGGCGCCGCCAAGTCTCCGGCAGGCGTTCCTTGTACTGCTCGTATATCTCGCGAGGCACGGCCCTCAGGTTGGCCTCGGGGAACTTGCCGTACTCCATGCCGGCGTATGCCATCAGGGCGTAGGCGGCACTGCGGGCTTCATCGACTCGCATGTTGAACTTGCTGCCGGCCAGCGTCCTCTCGATGCCGCTGAAGAAGACGGCGATGCGATACGGCTTCATCGACGGATGCGTCGGGATGAGCTCATACTCGTCGGTCTTCGTGTCGAGGTAGAGCAAGTGGTTCTTCTTGGAATAGACCTCGCAGCTCTGGTCGAGCTTGCCGCTGTTCACGCCCACGTATTCGTTCTCGGCTGCCATCGAGATGAGGATGAGCTCCAAAGGCGTCGGCTGGATGTCGTTGACTTTGCAGAGCGCCTTGAGGAAGACGAGAGCCACTGCTGCCGACGACGAGAGGCCGCCGATGGGAAGGCTCCCCTCGATGACGCCGCTCAAGCCGCATGACAGAGGATAGTGCTCGGCAAGCTTGATGGTGGCGCCGCGAAGGTAGTCGGCCCAGTCGTCGCACTTCAGGCGAGGCACGTCGCGGACATGGAACTGCGCACGCTTGTCGAACTGCAAGGAGCAGAGCTCCACCACGCCATTGTGCTTCGGACTGTAGGCGATATGGATGCCCTTGTCGATGGCGAAGCCGGTAATCTTGCCGAGGTTGGCATCGCTGTGAGCACCAAGCGGGCAGACACGGTAGGGACAGAAGGCAAGAGCCTCCGGCTCGCGCTTATATATCTCTTGGAATCTTTCTTGGCATTTCATGTTTTCTGTCTGTATAAAGTGAATAATCTGTGTGTTCGGGAAATCTATCTTAGTGCGATGTTCTGCCTTGCTCCCATGTTCTCGTTGAAGCGCAGGCGGAAGTCGGCTTTGTCGCGGTTGCTTGTGCGGATGGTGATGACCTGCGTCTCGCCTGGCAGCATGGAGAAGAAGTTGTCGCTGTAGAAGGTGCCGTGTATGGGTCTGTCTTGTATGTCCGTCAGGAGCAGCTGGCAGAAGAAGGCGATGCGCGGACTGTTGTTCTTGATTGTCACCTCCCACACGAGGCTCCCGTCCTTGTCGGGAAGGCGGCGCGAGGTCACGGCAGGCTTTGCTTCGGGCAGGAAGGCAAGCGGTTCGAAGCCGCCGGTGCAGGGGCCGGTCAACGTGTTCTTGCCTTCGTACCTGCTCGTCGAGCGCCAATAGAAGTTGCGGCTCACGACATTGCCTCGGGAATCGGTCAGCTCCAGAGCGATGAAGTGAACCGGAGATATGTCAGTGGGAATGTCAACGAAGATGATGTCGTTTGCCACGCCGTCGGCAGGCACATCGATATTTTCTGTCACAGAATTTATCCTGTGGCTCTGCATGTCATAGAGTTCAGCCTTAGCCTTGAGTCCTCTCTGCTCTGTGAGCAAGTCGTTGTAAACACTGACAGTGCCCTTTATATAGTCGTATTGAATGTGGACAGGCTCGAGGGCATGCATGGTGTGGTAGAGGGAAGCGGTCGGCTCCAAGAACCAGTCCCACATCCTTGCACACACCTGCCAGTTCGGGCTGTTGTGGTACCAGAAGAGCAGGCCCGAGCACCAGCGGTCGCCGTACTGCAGCTTGTTCTCGTTCCACACCTCCCAGATGCTCTTCGAGTTGATGGCGCCCACCATCTGCCCCCTGCGGGCGAACTCCTCGATGTTGTGCGACTCGCCGTATTGGTTTATCATGTCCTTGTAGACGGTGGTCATGAGGTAGAAGCCGGAGCCTTCCATATAGTTCCATGTGGGGTTGTTGACAGGCCAGAGGTCTTCCCGAGGCATCATGTCGTAGAGGCTCTCGACGATGGGAAGCGTTGGCGCCCCGTACTCAGGGTTGAAGCCGTCCACGCGGCTGCCTCTGTCCGAACCGGTGTTCTCGTAATGGCGCATGGGGTTCACTTGCTTGTAAGGGCTGCCGTCGTGTATGCCGTCGCACTCGCTCTGCATCTGGTAAGGCACCTCTGGCGCCAGGCTCTTGATGAGTTCCTCGGCACCGGATACAGCAGTGCTCTCGTTGCTCGAGACATAGAAGACGATGCTTGGATGGTTGCGGATGCGCTTCATGGTGTTCTCCACATTGGCAAGGTAGAGTTCTTCGTCCATCGGGTGCTTCGTGTCACCTGTCATCCAGAACTCTTGCCAGACCATGATGCCTAACTCGTCGCACAGCTCGTAGAAGCGGTCGCTCTCTGCTATGCCGCCTCCCCAAAGGCGAAGCAGGTTGATGCCTGACTGGTCAGTGTAGGCGAGTTCTGTTTCCATGCGTTGGTTGTTGGTGCGGAGCATAGCCTCGGGTATCCAGTTGCTGCCGCGAACGAAGACCTTGTGGCCGTTCACGATGAAGACCTTCGACTTGTCGGGTGTTTCGCGGGAAGCGATGACTTCGCGGATGCCGAAGCGTGTGGAGAGCGTGTCCAGGAGATTGTCTTTGTCGTCGAGCAGCATCAGTCGCAAGGTGTAGAAGAACTGTTCGCCTTTGTTCTTCGGCCACCAGAGACGGGGGCGCTTCATGACAAGCTGGGGATAGTCCTTGGGCGAGAAAGTAACGGTCGTGTGTTCGCCGCGTTGCAGCTTTATCTTCTTCGACTTGAAGGTGATGCCTGTCCCGTCTATCTCTCCTTTGACGGAGCACTCGCCGCTGCCGATGTTCGGGTTCCATATCTCTACGCTCACTGTCTCCCGTGCCTCGTCGTAGTTCGGGTGAGAGAGCTCCGACGAGATATAGGGGTTGCGCATCTGCTGGAGGCCTGTGGCATAGAGCCGTATCGGGCGCCAGATGCCGGTGTTGCGGTCGCGGACGCCGTCCACGAAGGTAAAGTCCCATCCCACCGACATGAGATGTGTGACGTTCTGTCCGATCCAGCCGTCGCCGCCGTTGTGCCATTCGTCGCCCGCTCCCCAAGTCTTCGGTGTTGATGTGCCGGGGATGTCGACGGGGAAGACGCGGATGGCGAGGGCTGCTTTCTGGCCGGGTTGCACGGCGCGGTCGGTGATGTCGAACGGCTGGCTGTTGAACATACCTGCCATCGTGCCGATCATGTAGCCGTTCACCCATATCTCGGCCCGATAGTTGATGCCCATCGGTTCGAGCCAGATGCGTTTGCCCTTGTACTCTATGGGCACGACGAACTCCGTGCGGAACCAGTAGGTGTAGAACTCGCGGCCCACCTTTGCGATGTCGGGGATGAGGTCGTTCGAGAGCTTGTTGGTTTGCCCGTAGTACGGCTCGGGGTAGACCTTTTGCTCGACGAGGTTTGTCAAGACGGTAGCGGGCACAATGGCTTCCTTCCAGCCTCTTGTGTTGAAGCCGGGCATAGAGATTTCTCTGCCCGTAGCCTTCGTCTCCCCGTCGCGCATCATGTACCACGTCGTATTGCCGCCGTGCTGAAGACGGGAGTCGAGGCTGATGTAGTTGTGCCTGTCGCTTGCCGAGGCATACAGCATCACAAAGAATGTCATTAAGGATAAGAGCGTGTGTTTCATGTGATATGGTTTAATTGAGTTTATGTTCCAACAGTGCTGCCTCGAGCCGCAGGTGTGGCGTCGGGCCGTGATAGTCGTCGTTCACATCTTTAATATATATTATATAATGTATAGGGGCGGGTTGACAGACGGACCGCCGCATACAATGGTAGCCGTAAGATGCCGTTTCATCTCATTTCAGGGCTTATTTCATGCAAAGATAGGGAAAAGTTTGCATAATACTGAGCCTCGTGTCGAAAAACTTGTGTTAATTTGTTCTTTTTCTCCTTGCGATGCCTCTGGAAAGGAAAAGTTTGCTAACTTTGCATTACATTTGAAGAAAACAATGGAGAAGCATTCCATCCTGGACGACTCGCCGACGTTCCGCATGATAGCGCTCGACGAGGTGGATTCCACGAACAGCTTCCTGCGGCACCTCGACATGAGGGGCGACCAAAGGACGACGCTCGTGACGGCTGAGTTCCAGAGTGCCGGCAGAGGTTCTGGCGAGAACCATTGGGAGTCGGCGAGAGGAGAAAACCTCCTCTTCAGCCTTCGCGTGATGCCCTCCAACCTGCCGGTCCGACGGATGTTCGCCCTTTCGGAAGCCACAGCGCTGGCATTGAAGGAAACGCTAGACAGCTTCAGCCTCCCCCGTCCCCTCCAAAGGAGGGGTGAACGGCGTAGCAGCGAACAAATCCCCCCTCCTTTGGAGGGGACGGGGGAGGCTGTCATTAAATGGCCGAACGACATCTACTTCGAGGACAGCAAGGTGGTGGGCATGCTCATCGAGAACGACCTGCAGGGAGCCTTGGTGCGAAGTTCTGTCATCGGCATCGGCATCAATGTCAACCAGCGGCGTTTCCTGAGCGATGCGCCTAATCCGCGCTCTTTGGCAGACATCGTGGGGCACGACATCGACCGCCGCATCGTGCTGGAGCGGTTTATGGAACGCTTCTCGCATTACATGAACCTCATAGACGATGGCAAAGACGCTGCCCTCGATGCCCTTCACGAGCACTACAAGACGCACCTCTACCGCCGCGGCGAGGAGCACAAATATGTCGATGAAATGGGCACTTTTTGCGCCAAGCTCGTCGATGTGGAGCCTTCCGGCCACCTCGTCCTGCAGGATTCGGAGGGCAAGCTGCGCCGCTATGAGTTCAAGGAGGTCAGGTTTGTCCTATAGTCCGACACTATCCACTATACCAAATATAAAACAAAGACATGAGATTCAAACGCATTCTTCTTAAGCTTTCGGGCGAGAGCCTGCAAGGCGAACAGGGCTACGGCATCGACGTGAAACGTCTGAACGAGTATGCCCAGCAGATTAAAGAGGCCGCCGGCATGGGCGTGCAGATTGGCATCGTCATCGGCGGCGGCAACATCTTCCGTGGTTTGTCGGGGGCCGGCAAGGGCTTCGACCGAGTGAAGGGCGACCAGATGGGCATGTGTGCCACCGTCATCAACTCGCTGGCGCTGAGCAGCGCGCTGGACGCTGTGGGCCAGAAGAACAGGGTGATGACAGCCATCCGCATGGAGCCCATCGGCGAGTTCTACGGCAAATGGAAGGCCATCGAGGCCATGAACAGGGGCGAGGTGGTCATCTTCAGCGCCGGCACAGGCAGCCCTTACTTCACCACCGACACCGGCTCATCGCTGCGCGGCATAGAGATAGAGGCCGACGTGATGCTAAAAGGCACGCGTGTGGACGGCATCTATACGGCCGACCCGGAGAAAGACCCGACTGCCACGAAGTTCCACGACATCACCTATGAGGAAGTCATTGCCCGCGGCCTGAAAGTGATGGACATCACCGCAACCGCCATGTGCATGCAGAACAACCTGCCCATCTATGTCTTCAACATGGACATTGTGGGCAACCTGAAGCGCGTGCTCGACGGAGAGGAGATAGGCACTTTGGTTCACAACTAAGGCTCACATCGGGCGGGCACAATCCTGCCCTTTTTGGGCGTTTCCACAGACTTTTTTCAGACCTCTCAAAACCCCCTTGTGAGGGGGTTGAAAACGCCGCGTGCGGGGATTGCCAACGCCGCACGCGGAAATGGTCATCGCCGCAGCCGGGGATTGCAATCGCCGCACGCGGCGTTTTTACACATAAAGCCCGCCTATGCGGAGATGCACAGGCGGGCTTGTTTTGTTCTGCCTTTCCCTCCCTTTGGAGGAGGGGTTGGGAGAGGGTTTACTTAACAAGAATCTTCTTGCCGTCCACGATGTTGATGCCCTTAGCTGGCTTGCTCAGGCGCTGGCCTGCCAGGTTGTAGATGCCGATGGTCTGGATGCTTTCGCTTGCCGTCACACCCTTGATGCCGACGGGATCGAAGTCGGCCAGGATGGGATAGCTGCCCGGCTCCATGTCGCAAGACCATACCCTGGGATCCCATGCCACAACCTGACTCTGCAGGTCGGCAAAGTTGTTGCCGTCGTAGTAGAGGATGCCGCTCATTTCATCTGTGTCGCGAACAGGACCGAAGTTCTTTACCGTATTGTTCCATACAGCTACGTTCGTGTACGAGCCTGCGGGCGTTGCAGTCTGGAAGCCGCCGCCGATGATGCCTCCGTGGTTGGAGGAGCCGGCTGCATAGACATTGTTCATCACGACCTTGTTGCGTACACGTCCGATGATGCCGCCCGTGTAGTCGCTCGTGCCGTTGACTTCCACATTAGCATAGCAGTTGGTGATGTGGCTCTCGTCGGCAATGTTGCCGAACATGCCGCCGCAGTAGCCGTTCGCTGTTACCTTACCGGTTACCCAGACATTCTCGATGTAGCAAGGACGGCCGTAGGTGGAGTGACCGAGGTAGCCGGCCAGGATGCCCGTGCCGCCTGCACATTCTACGGTAGCGTTCTCCACACCGAGGTTGCGCACATTTCCGCAAAGCACGCCGAAGAGACCGCAATAGTCATACGAGCCGGTCGTGTTGGACGTCAGGTTGCGGATGACGTGGCCCTGACCGTCGAAATCGATGAAGGGATAGCCGTTCGACTGGTCGGGGATGTTGAAGAGAGGCGTCCAGTCTGTTACGCCAGCCATATCGACATCGTCCTGCATCACAATATAGTTCGTGCGGCCTGATACAAGCAGGTTGAGCAGACCGGAAAGGTCGGCAGCCGTCTTCACTACGAACGGGTTGTCCTTAGAGCCGAGAGGCGAAGTGGAAGGCTTCTCGTTGGTGTAGGAACCGTCGTCGGCGAGATAGACAATCTTGTGCGTGTCGAAGAGGAGCGGATACTCATCCTCGCCCAGCGTCTGATACCAGTCGACTTCTTCGCTTTGGCTTACATTCAACTTGAAGCAGACTTCGCCGCTTGCCAGCTGCTCGGCAGAGACGGTGGTGGCAGAGATGCCGTTCTCTCCGCTGGCATTGGGAGCGCTGTCGTTGAGCCAGAAGTTGTTCTCGAACTTGGAATTGGCGTGGTCGCGAAGACGTCCGACGAATGCACCACCGTAAGTGGGAGTGCCGTTTTCCATGCCAACCTTGCCTACATTGAGGCAGTTGAAGACGCCGGTGAAGTTGTTGTTGTTCACATAACCGCAGATGCCGCCAGCGTAGGCGTTGGCTGCCGTGTAGGTGATAGTGCCGTAGTTTGCGCAGTTGGTGTACTTGACGCCGTTGTTTGAGTAAGCGCCAATGCCGCCAATGCAGTCATGGCTGCCTGCCTTGTCATAGATGCTACCGCTGAACGAGCAGTTCGTGGCTGAGCTGTTCTCACTCAGGTGACCGCAGACGCCACCGATGTGATGTGAAACATCAGGAACTGCAATGTTGAGTGAAGAATGGATGTTGCTGAGGCTAGTGCCTGTTGCCCAACCGATAGCACCAACGCCTGTGCCGCCGTTATACTCGAAGGCACCTTCAATGCTGAAGTTCTTGATGGTTGCGCCAGAAGCATAGCCTATGAAGCCCTTAGCGTCGCCGCTAAGCGAGAAGTCATAGTAGCCTGCCTCTCCTTCTTCCTCCACGACATAATGGCCGAAGTTGGTTATCTTGTGGTTCTGTCCGTCGAACTCGCCTTTGAAAGGATGGTCTGGGGTACCGATAGGCTCGTAGCCATGCTCTGTGACAGCTTCTCCCATATCGATGTCTTCCGTAAGGACAGCCTTGGCGTCCGACTCACGTGTGTTCACAATCAAGGAGAAGAGCATTACGTCTCTTGCGTTGGCAAGCTGGTAAACGCCGTCCACTGGCTTTATCATCAAATCACATCCGTTCAGCTTCTCGGCGATGGCGATTGCCTCTTCAGTCGTGACATCTCCTTCACCGTCGTCATTACTGTAGTGGTTCCGTGCGTCCTCTATTTCTTGGTTCCACAAGTTATACGCTTCTTCTTCAATGAGTCCTGCATCCAACAGGCTTTCAATGATGTCGGACAGCTTGTTGGCTGCCTCATGCATTGCGATGTAAGCCTTGCGGCAGGCATATACCTCGTTGAAGAGGGCGGAGAAGGTGTTGATGATTGCCATCTTGTCCTCGCCTTTTATTAAGGTGCCGCCAGTCAGCAGAGTGTCGGCCTGTTCAACGGTGAATGCAATCTGCTCCTTCAGGCCCTTGTACATGTTGGGATAAACGAAGAAGTCGTCATTGCTGTCACTGTGTTCGAAATCCAAGATAACCTGAGCGCGAGCCTTGTAGCCTTCGAGAACCTGTGAGAGGTCTTCGTCAGCTTCCTCTGCCGTGCCAAGATAGTAGACGTGCAGATTGCCGAAAGGCAGCCATTGGCTATCCAGGCCTGAGCTGAGGTTGCGCACGCCAACGGCAAGCACACCGTCGGTAACCTCTGTTGCGCAGAAGTTCTGGTAGCGGCCTGCCTTGAATGCTACGGAAGAACCGGTCATTGCGTTGGGCACCCATCCTATGATGTCGCCGTCGTCATACAGGGCATCGCTGCCTTCGCCGAGGCAGTTCACACCAGGTTCGGCATCTCCCTCTGCGATAACATCCTCGCCGGGAGTCATGACGAAGTTGTATGTGTCGTTCATGTAGAGCTGTCCGGCATGCAGCTTGTAGGTGACATCTGCTCCGGGACGGTACATGCCGTTGAGTGACATCATGTATATGCCGTTAGGTATTTCGGTGAAGGACTGTGTGACATTGAATGTGCCGTTTCCAAGTCCGCGAAGGATAGGCATGATGCTTGCTGTGCCGCCAGAAGCGAGGGTCATGCCGTCGGCGGCTTCCCTGGTCCATCCTTCAAAGCCTTCTGCAAAGGCGGGATTGTTGAGCAGGCGAGTTACCTCGGTTCCTGCCGTGATGCCGCCTGCGATGGCATTCTGCAGCATCTGGTTCATGAAGTCTATCTCCTTTGTGATGGCCTCGTCGTCCAGGGAGAGGTTCTCCATGATGTAGGAGTAGCTGCCATTAGGATAGTCGTTGCCTGGCTCTACCTCATTCTGGAGATAAGCCGTGATGAGGTCATACCACTCGCCTTCGCCCGGGTTCTCATTCAGGTAAGTGAGGGCAGCATCGCAAGCATCGGCATAAGCCTGATAGTTGGCGGCGGATGTCTTGACGCTTTCCTTCAGCTCAAGGTCGGCCTTATATTTCTCTAAGAACTCGTCGAGGCCTTCGATGTCGCTCCACGACTCGATGGCGGCCTTGTATTGGTCGATCAGTGCCTGATAAGCCACCATGTCCTCGAGGAACGTTGTCTCGCTTTCGATAATCTTGTTGATGAAGTCGGTTATCTCGTTCGGGTCTGAGTCATTGCTGATGTTCTCATAGTCTCCGGTGCTTGTCATATAGACGATAGGCTCTGTGCCGTACGGCAGGGGATATTGGTCTTGTCCCAAGGTCTGGTGCCATGCGGCGTCGATGAACGACTCTCCGTTCAGCTTCCAGCATATCTCGCCGCTTGTCAGCTGGTTTTCGGAGAAGTTGGGGAAGTTGGACTGAGCGCCGTACATGCTGAAGCAATTCTTGATGGTGAACTTGGCGCCTGAGCCGTTGCGGAACACATACTTGTCATCGCCTCTTGGGTTCACCACTTCTGCTATTGTCCAGAAGCCTTCTATGGTGATGTTGGCATTGTTGAACCAGCCGCTGAGTGCGCCGCAGTCCGTGTAGTTCGTTGCTGAGGTGTTCGTGGAGAGGACTGTTCCGGCAGACCAGCAGTTCTTTATGGTTACCTGCTTCTTGTCTGACGAATTGCCGAAGATGGCTCCGAAGAGGCCGCCGATGTTGTTGTTCTTGCCGGTGACGTTGGCGAAGTTGCCCAAGCCTTCGAAGTAGCCGCCGCCGTCGTGGCGACCGATGAGGCCTGTAACCTCGGTGCCTTCTATCTCGCAGGTCTCGTCGAACCAGAAGTTCTTGAGGACTACGCCTGTGTTGGTGTTGAACAGGCCGAAGTTCTTCGGGGCATCCGGCCTGATCAGCTTGAAGTTGCTGAACTTGTGGCCTTGTCCGTCGAAGGTGCCCTCGTAGCGTCCGCCTGTGGCATCTGTGGTGCTTCCGATGGGGAAGCGGCTGATGTCGGCACCCTCCATGTCGATGTCGGCAGTGAGCATTGCGTTGGCGTCGTACATGCCGGTGTTAACCCTATAGGCGAACCAGATGAGTTGGGCGGGTGTGCCTATCTGGTAGTAGCCGTTCTCGTCGGGTGTCATGTAGGTCACGTCGAAGAGGCCGCAATAGCAGCAGAAGCCGTCCACGAAGACATGGTCGCTCTCGACAATTCCGGTTCCCGGCGTGTTGCTGTATGTAACATTTTGGGGAGCACCTGTGCCGATGCAAACAGTGCCCTCTCCATAGACTGTTCCGTGTGTGGCGTCGAGAGTCGGAGTTATGTCGTCCGGGAGAGTTTGGTAGAAGTTAATGTCGCTTTGGTCACCGTTCAATTTGTATGTTACCTCACCGCTTGCCAGCTGTTCGTCGGTAACTTTTGTGGTGTTGGATATATTTGAGGCATTAGTTGCGACTTCACCCGTTATACCCTCATCACCATTTTTGTAGTAGTTATTGCTGTATGTGCCAATGTTACGCAGGCGAGCCACCAGGACGCCCTGGTATTTTGAAGAGCCGGTATTGTCGATCTGTCCGTATGAAAGGCAGTTCTTGACTGTTGCGTTTGTGTTATTCACATAACCCAAAATGCCTGCAAAGTATCCTGAGCCATTACCTGTAATTGTGCCCGAGAAGATACAGTTGGTGATAGTCCCGGTGTTGGTGTATGCAGCTATGCCGGCAACACCGTTGTTGGATTCGTAGCCATTGAGGGTTCCTGCATATTCGCACCGGTCGATTGTGGCAGTACGCAGGGAGCCGACTATACCGCCGACATGTCTGTAAACCTTTCCTTCTATATTAACTGTGCTCTTGATGTTCTGAATGAGGGTTCCTCCGTCGGGCCATCCGATCAGGCCGCAGCCGTAGTCGCTGTTAGCAGCCGGACCGTCAAATATAATGTTACCATCGATGGTGAAGTCCTTGATGGTTGCACCGTTTGTGTTACCAAACATGCCGTAGCCGAAGCTGGCTTCAAAGTTGTCAACGTTCAATGAGTAGTTGGTAATCGTCTGGTTGTTCCCGTTGAAAGTGCCTTGATATGCATTATCGGGACTGTTGCCGATTACTTCCATCTCAACGCCCGTCATATCGATTATGCCATTGTCGGCTGTCAGCACGGCATTGGCATCGAAAGTGCCGGCGTTCACCATGTCCGCAAAGACTTTGAGGTCATCGCCAGTCTTAATCTCGTAGTAGCTGACGCCGTCGATCTCCGTAGTGGTCAACTCTTGCGCCCCTACTTGCATTCCCAACAAGCCAAGTATGGAAGTCAGGAGTAGAGAGTAGAATTTCTTTTTCATGATAGTTTAGTTTTAGTGTTAATAATATATGGAACTCAATATCGTCATTTTTCCTCTGAACGAGGTCGGGAACCGTCGATTTCGCTCCTTTTTGTCCGAAATCCTGTGTAAATTTATATTTTTTAAGGTACACGCGTGCGTGCATACAATATTTAATGTAAAAAATTAACACAGATTAACAGAAAGGGTGCAAAAGTCGGGGGTGAATGTGTTAAGATTGTGGAATAATGGCCCCCAAAAGGGAAAACGCTGAACGTCGAATTGTCAAAAAGTAAGCGAAACGGGCTTTTCTCTTTTCTTTTGTCAGTTTCGGGGCTGTTCAAAACAGGGGGAAAAAGAGGGCTTGGCACGCTGTGTTTTCCATCGCCGCCTGCGGGGATTGCACACTCTGCCTGCGGCGATGGCCAACGCCGCAGGCGGCGATTGTTTTTCCGCCTGCGGAAGTCGGCGGATTTCTACAGCCGAAAATGGCGTTTTTTGCGATGAAATGGGGTGCTTTTGCTATCTGGAGTTGTCAATCCGGCCATTTTCTGTTGCCCGTTGGCCATTGACCACTAGAAAATGCCCCTTGTGAATCATGCAGTTATGAAATTGTCGCGTTCTAAGCGCGTCAAATTGAAAAAGGGTACAAAAGTGCCACCGAGATGATTTCATGCGATTCTCGGCGGTTTGCCTAAAAGCCAAAGTGTAAGCAAATCGGCTGATTTGCTTACACTTTGTCAATTCGTTCTGGTCCGTGTCTTTGTCCGCAGAAGGGCAGGACATTGCCCCTGAAACATCGGTTACCTATTCTCTCCTCCCATTTACGGGGAGGGGCAGGGGTGGGGTGAACACATTGCAACCCAAAGTTTATGAAGCGGAAATAGAAAGCGCCCTAAAGGGGCAAAAGCGATGTGGTTTAGTGCTTTTGCCCCTTCGGGGCGTGATTTACACACATATGTGCTTGTACCCAGGGCGCTGCCCTGGGCTGACAACTTTCTGCCCCTTCGGGGCGTCCTATGCCTGATGTGTTCTGCCTGCCCTAAGGGAGCGTCACTTTCGCCATGACGGGGAAGTGGGTGGAGAGCTGGCGGCGCTTGTGGCTGTTGTCGGCCTCCAGGGTAAAGTAGCCGTACTGCAGCTGCCCGTATGCTTTGACGCTGATGCCCGCGGAGGCCATCACGAAGTCGTAGCGGTCTGTCCCGTGGTTGTTCTCGAGGTCGAAGTTGTTGATGGTGCCGAACTCTGCACTCTTTATCGTAGCCTTAGTGTAGCAGTCGATGAATTTCGCCGTCAGCCTGCTGTAAGCCGTCGTGGTCTGTTTCGCACCGAGGTATCCCACGGCAAAGCTCGGCAGGTTCTCTGTGTTGATTTCGCCTGCGGCGGTGCGCAGTCGCATCGTCGAAACCAGGGCGCTGTCGGGGGTGAAGCAGAAGTTGAAGACGTAGAAGGCAGTCCCGTCCTTCTTCAGTCTTGCCCAGGAGCAGGTGTTGCCTTCCGGCATATCGGTGACAGTCCCGCATGTGTCGAGCTCGAGGGACTTGTTGTAGAGGATGTCGCCGGCGCCATTATACCCCATGTTGATTCTCATCTGGGAAAGCTGTGCTGAAGTCAGGCCTTGCAGTCCCAGCACATCGGGCAGCTCGAACTTGAACATGTTATAGATGTGGGTGCGGCGCGACGTCCACTTGTCATTGCCGTCACCAAAGCTGCTTTCGTCGTTGGTTGAGGTGACATAGAAGCTGCCGATGTAGAGGTCCTGAGCCGCAGCGCAGAACGCTATCATCGATATGATGATGTATGATAAAGTCCTTTTCATTTTCTTATGTATTTCTTTCCGTTAATAATGTTGATGCCCTCCATCGGCTTAGCAAGCCTCTGACCAGCGATGTTATAGATGACGCTGTTCCTGAGGTCGTCGGCTTCTTTGAGGTCTGTGATGCCGTTGGGGTCGTCGTTGAAGTACGCACCCTCTTCGCTGAGGAAGACCTGCAGATGAGTGGAGTCGAGCACAGGATAGTCGTCCGTGGCAAGCGTCTGGAACCAGTTGATTACAGCCTGGTTGCCGTTCAGGGCATAGCATATACTGCCGCTCTTCAGCTGCTCTGCAGTGACGGCACCGGCGGATGAGGGATTTTCTCCGGCGCATGCTCCGTTGCCGCTGCCTTCAAGCCAGTAGTTGTTCTGATTGTTGGACACTGTGAGGCCTCTTGCGCGACCTATGAGCGCACCGCCGTAAGTGGGCTGCGAGTCTGTGGTCATCTTCACAGTCCCCACGTTGAGGCAGTTCTTCACACCATAGAAAGCAGTGTTGTTGATGTATCCGAGGATGCCGCCTGCATAGCAGGTAGGACTCGAGAAGAGTATGGTGCCATAGTTGGCGCAGTTCTCGTAGAGACATTTCTCGTTGGAGTATCCGCCTATTCCTCCGAAGCAGTCGTCATTGTTCCCTGTGTCCTTCAGCGTGCCACTGAACGAACAGCCGCTCGCCGTGCTTCCCACACGCAGACTGCCGCAGACGCCACCGACATGATGGATGTCGGATCTTGTCGTTGTGATGTTGAGCATGGAGTGGACATTGCGGATGGTGGAGCCTTCTGCCCAGCCGATGACACCGGCTCCCGAACCGCCATAGAGGAAGGAAAGCTTTCCGCTGATGCTGAAGTTCTGTATGGTGGCGTTCTTCACGTTGCCGAACAAACCGTTCTTGTCTCCCGAAATCTTTGTCATCGAGAAGTTGGAGATGTGATGGCCCTGCCCGTCGAATGTGCCCTGGAACTGAGTGCCGCCCATCCCAATGGGCCTCCAGAAAGATACCCCAGTCATGTCGATGTCGTTCAGCAGGACAGCCTTTGCTTTAGCGTTCTTGGTGTATCCCTCGATGCCGTTGACAATGTATGAGAAGGCCTTCAGCTCTTCAAGATTCGATATCTGGTAAACACCGTCAACGGCAGGCGGCGGAGTCGTGTTGAGTTCAGACATCTCAGGGTTCTTGATGGTCAGCTTCACAATCACCGGGCTGTGGTCAGAATACGCCTTCAAGGGATAGTCCGCCGTTCCGTCGGTAGAATAGTAGCAGGGGTTGAGGGCGGCATATCGGTCGATGGTGAAAGCCTTCGTCACAAAGATGTGGTCGATACGCCTGAACTCTCCGTTGACCGTGTTGTAGTTGCATGCATTGAAACCCGCGCAGGTGCCATTCGTTATGAACTTCTGCTTGGCTTTGAGAAAGCAGTCGTAGAGGAAGCCGGACTCATAGAAGAGCTTGTATGCCTCCCCTGTCTGCACGGCATTGTAGTCGCCCGAGATGATGACGGGAGCACTCGTGCTGGCAACCTCCATAATCTTCTGCTTTATGAGATAGTACGACTGCTGGCGGTTTGTCTCGTCAAGGTCCAGGTGAGTGTTGAAGTGATAGATGACCGTGCCTGTTGCTTTGTCGAAGAACTTTCCCCATGTGCAGATGCGATAGTACTGCTCGCTGCCGCCTTGACTCGGGAAGCCTTTCGACGGTTTCCACGGTGTGTCGCTCAGCCAGAAGTCGCCGTGGTCGAGAACCACCAAGCGGTCCTTGCGATAGAAGATGGCAGAGTACTCACCGCTTGTGCCGCCGTCGGTACGTCCTACGCCGATGTAGGCATAGCCCTTCAGCCCGTTTGCCATGTCGTCCATTTGAGCCTTTACTGCTTCCTGCACGCCCAGCAAGTCGGGCATCTGGAAGTTGACAAAGTTGATGAGGTAGGTGCGCCTGGTGTTCCAGCCGTTGCCGGCATCGGTGTCACCCGAGTTCTTGTACCTGACGTTGTAGGTACACACAGTGAGCTCTTGGGCTTGTGCCGCCAAGATGCCCATCAGCACAAAG
Organism: Bacteroidaceae bacterium; assembly: GCA_017428785.1. Taxonomy (GTDB): domain Bacteria; phylum Bacteroidota; class Bacteroidia; order Bacteroidales; family Bacteroidaceae; genus Physcousia. The sequence goes on along the minus strand of JAFRQD010000030.1, from coordinate 135,109 downwards.
GCTAATCGTAACAGTTGTCGTTTCATACGGTATTTGTTTTAATCTAGCTATGTGTTATTGGTCGAAGTTGAATTCCAGTTGAGGTGAGCCGAGCAGGTTGAAGGTCATGCGATGGTAGGGGGTTGTGCCGTGTTCGCGTATTGCCTGCCGATGAGCGGGGGCAGGGTAGCCTTTGTTTGTGTCCCAGTGATAGACGGGATATTCCTTGTGAAGGCTGCACATGCAGTCGTCCCTGTATGTCTTTGCCAGGATGCTTGCGGCGGCGATGCTCATGTACTTGCCGTCGCCCTTGACGATGGTGGTATAGGGCAGGCCGTTGTAGGGAGTGAAGCGGTTGCCGTCGACGATGATTTCCTCTGGCCGCAGCTTGAGCCCGTCGAGGGCGCGGTGCATGGCGAGGATGCTGGCGCGGAGGATGTTGATGCGGTCTATCTCTTCATTGCTTACGATGCCCACGGCCCAGGCCAGTGCTTCGCGTTCTATGACCTCGCGCAGGGCATAGCGTTTCTTCTCGCTGAGTTGTTTCGAGTCGTTGAGGAGGTCGCTCTTGAAGTCGGGCGGCAAGATGACGGCTGCTGCATAGACCGGTCCTGCCAGACAGCCGCGTCCTGCTTCGTCGCAGCCGGCTTCGATGACATCTTTATGGTAAAAGGGTCGTAGCATATAGTCTCCTCGAGGTCCCCCGGAGGGGAAGGCAGTTGTTCTTATCTTACTTCTTTATTATTGCTCTGACGATGAACCAGAAGTGCCGCATGATGGTTGACGGCCAGCCGTAGTAGTGTGCCATGATGCGGAAGCGCTCCCGAAGCGATGCCTGATGGTTGCGTGTCGTCATGCCTTCGTTGAGGTAGTCGGTCAGGACGAGGTGGGTGTTGACCATCCGTAGGCGGCGTCGTGTGGCGCGGCGCATGAGGCGTATGCACCAGTCGAAGTCGGCGGAGTATCGGTAGCTGAGGTTGTAGAGTTCCTGTTTGGCCAGGTCGGTGCGCACATAGAACGATTGGTGGCAGACGAGCATGCCGTTGCGGAAGCTGTCTTGTGTGAGCACTTCCGGCGGCGTGAGTCGGCGGCGGCGCAGGAAGGTGCCGTCATTGTCCACGATGTGTGTGTCGCCATAGAGGATGGCAGGGTGCCGATGTTCCCCCTTTGTCCAGTTGGCTTGCTTGGCCAAGGCAGAGATGGTGTCGGTGCTGTGCAGGCAGTCGCCCGAATTGAGGAAGACGATGTAGTCGCCTGTGGCATAGAGTATGGCCTTGTTCATGGCATCGTAGAGCCCGTTGTCGGGTTCGCAGACGAGGCGTATGTTGTGTCGAGCCTGGTTCTCCTCGACGTAGCGCTGCACGAGGGAGAGCGTATGGTCTTTTGAGCAGCCGTCGATGATGAGATGCTCTATGCGGTCATAGTCCTGCGAGGCAACGCTTTTGAGCGTGCGCTCGAGGGTTGTCTCGGCGTTGTAGGTGACGGTTGCTATGGTGATGAGCGGCTTCATCGTTCTTGTTCGGAGGAGTCGGATTATTCTGAGTATTCTGGGTATTCCGATTGGGTGTATAGCTGGATGTATTGCTGTGCGATGCGTGTTTCGTCGTAAGCCTCTGCGGCTTTTAGGCGTGCGGCTTCCCGAAGGTCGTGGCCGAGGACGTACAGGATGCCCTCTGCCAGGTCGGCAGCATCGCGGTAGCGAGCCACATAGCCGTTCTCCTTGTGGTCTATCATCTCGGGAATGCCTCCCACATTGAAGCCCACGCAAGGTGTACCGCAGCTCATGGCCTCGGCAATCGTGTTAGGCAGGTTGTCCTGCAGGCTTGGCGTGAGGAAGACGTCGGCGGCGTTGTAGAGCGCTGGCATCATCTGCTCTCCGACTGAGCCGAAGCAGGTGGCTTCTATGCCGTCGGGCAGGGGAATCTTCTCTGCGTTCTTGCCTACGATGGCCAGATGCAGGTCGTCTCTGTAAAGTTGCTGCAGGGCTTCTGTCAGGAAGGCGATGCCTTTGCGCTCGTCTGTCACCTTCTGGCTGCAGAAGAGGAGCAGTCGCTTGTCTTGCGGCAAAGAGAGCGCCTTGCGTGCCTGCTGCATGTCTGTGGGATGGAAGAGGGAGGAGGGAATGCAGTTGTTGATGTGCACGACCTGTAGCCGAGGCATGACTCGCCGGGCCTCGTCGGTGATCCATTGGCTGCAGCCCACGAAAGTCGGGTGCCAGCGATGGAAGAGCGCCTGTTTGTGCGCGCGTACAATAAAAGGTAGGGAGCCGTAGAGCAGGGGACAGTTTTGGCAGAGTCTCTCTTCGCAGCCAGCCCGATAGTGGCACACGCCCAGGTAGGGCCATTCGTCGTGCAGTGTCCAGACCACGCGCTTGCCGCTGCTCATAATTTTGCCCATTCCATCGAGAGAAATCATGCCTTGGTTGACCCAGTGGAGGTGTATGACGTCTGCCTCCTCGAAGGCTGCGGTGCGGGTTATGTCGATGCCTGTATTGGCGATGTCCACTTGCCAGAGCCTCGAGCGCCGGAAGCTGCAACGGGGCAGGACTGTGAGGCGTTCCATGAGTTTCGGCAGCTTGTTGCCTACCTTGACGACGGCGGGGTCGTCGCTTTGCTTGTCGCGCACTATCATCCTTGCCTCAACGCCGTTCTTGTTGAGGGCATCCATGAGGCGGTGCGCAGCAATGGCGCCGCCGCCGCTTCGTTCGCAGGTACTAATCAGCAAGACCTTCATCGGTAAGCCTCCTTGCCCAGCCATTTTTTGATGCGGTTACGGATGGATGTGAGTATGAAGCGGAAGTTGCCGTAGCGCAGGTTAAGGCACAATTCCTCGATGGAACGGCCTGTTTTTACCATCGGGCACATCCATCCCATGATGCGGTAGGCCCGATGCCGATAGACAACGTGTTCGATAGTGTAGGGCGGATGAACGAGTGTGTGACCATCGGGCAGCTCATAGCGTTTCATGGTGAAGATGCGCCGGTAGCCGCGGGGCATTGTCTTGAGCGAGCCGCCGAAATGTGTGCTGTCTGCCGTTGCGCCCAGATTGTTTATCATGTTCTTGACGGGCACGATGGCGAGGCCGCCGGACAGGAGCATGTGCGACCAGAAGATGGTCTCGTAGAAGGCTTTGCCCTGCTGGCGATGCTTGCGGCACATGGGCAGGAAGTCGTCGCGATAGCCCCGTTCGCGTATCAGCTCCTCCAGCTGGCGCACGGCGACGGGGTTGTCGAGCCAAGTGTAGTGCTCGTCCCATTGGTCCACGACGCGCCGCCAGGAAGCCCAGCCCCAGATGCTGAAGTTCGTGGAGAAGAAGTAGTCGCCCTCAGCATCCGTGGTTTGTTCCTCCACGTTGAAGCCGCTGATCATCGTGATGCGCTCGTCGTCGGCATAGCGTTCCAGCATCTCCTTGCAGAAGGTGAAGAAGCTGACGGCCGGCACATCGTCGTCCTCCAATACCACACACTTGTCAACATGGCTGAAAGCCCATTTCTGGGAGATGTATTCCGAAGGGTCGCAACCGAAGTTCTTCTCTTGGTAGAATGTCTCGACGCGGCATTCCCAATCCACTTGTGCCACGACCTCGCGGCAAGCCATGATGCCCGGCAGGTCTGCTTCCGAGCGGGGGCCGTCCTGATAGAGGAACAGCCTGGACGGACGAGCCTTACGCACTTGTTCGAAGACTTGCCCCAGCTGTTGCGGCCTGTTGAAGAACAGGATGAGCACCGGAATATCGACAAGATAGGGTTTCATGCCTGCAAATTTACGATTTTTTTCTATAAAAAGACGCATCTTTCATGGAATATGTGCAGTTACACATCTCAAAAAGTGGATTTTCGCCCCGAAAGAATTCCGTTTATGGCGTTCGGAAAAGTCATTCCGACGCTGCAGGATTCTCCATCGCACACTTCAGAAACCTTGAAACGCAACCTGCGTATGCAGAAATGCAATTTGCGCTTGCCGAAACGCAGCCTGCAACGCTTCATACGCAGCCTTCGTAGCAAGAATCCGGCTGCCGGAAGGGGTGATTCGGATACGATAAAGCACATTTTCTCGCCTATTGCACATATAAATGCGAAATAAACGGGGTGGAATCGTACAACATATCGTAAAAAATCTTAACTTTGCACACCTAGTGTACAAAGTCGTGAACCGGCAGCTGCACTATGCCGCTAAAACAAACAGCCCTATTAACCCGAGAAACCCCCTTAACCGGGGTTTCGAAAAAGAATTACCGTCGAATGAAAAAACTTTTCCTGGCAGCAGTCCTTTTTGTTACCTTGATAGGATGCACAGAGCATATAGATACGTCGGACCGGTACGTCTTTACGCAAAAGACCATTGCCGAGTACCTGGAAGGCAAGGAGTACTATAGCGACTACATCCGCCTGCTCGGCGAGATGCCCGTAAGCGCCGTCTCTGAGACCACACTGAAGCAGCTGCTTTCGGCACGCGGACACTATACGGTCTTCGCGCCTACGAACGCCGCCATCCAAGACTATCTGGACACGCTCTTCCACAAGGGACTCATCACCGAGCCTTCCTGGAAAGGCTTCACCAACGAGTCGGACCTGGACAGCATCAAGAAGGTTATTGTCTATAACAGCATCCTCGACAGCGGCGACCAGGAGGCATTTACCGTCACAGCCTTCCCCGAAAGCGAACATGAGTTCGGGATTACGAACATGTACAACCGCAAATTGCGCGTTTTCATCGGGGAATATGACCGAGACAGCATCTCTATCAACGGACAGGCGATGCTGTCGAAGACAAACCGCGACATCGTCCTCTCCAACGGCTATGTGCATCAGGTGGAAGGCGTGATAGCGCCGAGCAACGACCGCCTGGGCGACTTCATGTACCAATGGGCACGCACTTCGGGAAGCGGCTACAGTGTGATGTCGAAGCTCGTCCTCGCCTGCGGACTGCTGGACACGCTCAATGCCTTCCGCGACGAGAAGTGGGAGATGCTCTACCTGACGGGCGAAGTGAAGGACCTGCCCAACCATACCTCAGTAGGGCAGGTAGGCACCATACCCCCGCATCGCTACTATGGCTTCACCCTCTTCGCCGAAACCGACCACTTCTGGGAGGAAACGCTCGGCAAGGGTGTGGACGAGATTACCGTCGAGGACGTCTGCAACTTCCTCCGCGAGTCGGGACTCTTCGACCATATACCCGGAACGACCTACGACGAGGACTACACCAGCGAGAGGAACGTGCTGAACCAGTTTGTCACCTATCACCTGCTGCCTCAGCGCATAGGCAGGGACAAGCTGGTCATCCACTATAATGAGCTGGGCTACAACTACAACAATAATAAGGGCCCCACCATCCCCATCATGGACTACTACCAGACGATGGGCTTGCCTCGCTTGCTGAAAACATACGAGAGCCGCGAGAGTGACGGCATCTACCTGAACCGATTCCCAAAACTGCGTAACGGACGCGGACAGTTCGGCCCCACCAAAGAGAACATCAACGACTATCATGAGAGCGGACAGTTCCCGACGCTTAAAGGCAAGAGCGCATGGCCCGACGAGAACCAAGGCGTGCGTGTGCTGACCTATGCAGAGGCAGGTACCGACGACACCAACATCGCCAACGGTATCATCTATCCCATCGACAACCTCCTCGTGTGCACAGAGAATGTCTGCAACCAGATGGGCACTCAGCGCATACGCGTCGAGTCGGCTTCCCTCATGCCGGAACTGATGAACAACGACGTGAGGGCACAACGCGCCTACTATAATTTTGGCGCCGTCAACGTGCGGGCCATACCAACCAACTACCCGTACCTTGAAAGCGTGCAGATTCGCGAAGGCACCCTCTTCTACTATCTTCAGGGATACATGTCGAACTATCATAACCTGCAGGGTGATGAGTTCAACATCATCGGCCGCTACGACTTCACCCTGAAGTTGCCGCCTGTGCCGCGAGCAGGGCAGTATGAGGTGCGCTTTGGTGTGGCCACGGGTTCCCGCGTACGTTCGATGGCACAAGTCTATTTCGGATCCGATGTGGAGCACATGCCGGCGGCCGGTATCCCCATGGACCTCCGTTTGGGTGGCCTGGAGCGGAGAGACGGAGATGTGACTACGCCGTCGAATGTCGGATGGGAGGCCGATACCAAGGACGACGAGTATAACGACCGTGTAGAGAAGTCGATGCGAACGAAGGGCTTCATGAAAGCTCCCAATTCCTGGTCGAATCAGCTGGGCAGCAGCACGTCGATCCGCACGTTCCACTACATGACGCGACGCATCATGGTCAACGCTTATCTGTATCCCTTCCAGAATTATTACATCAGATTCCAGTCGGTGCTCGACAAGGAGGCGAGGGAGTTCTACATGGACTACTTCGAGTATGTGTCCAAGGAGGTCTATGACAATCCCGAGGAGGCAGAGGACATCTGGTAGGAGGGCGTGAAGGGCTGTAAGGTTGAAGCAGCGGAAAGGTTAATTCCCTAAGGCTTAAAAGACTAAGAGGCTGAGGAGTTCCTGGGTTTCAGGGACGAGGTTCAGCGTCGCCATGCCTGCTACGAGCAACAGCGAGAGCAGGAAGAAGATGGCGCAGAATATGCTTTTGCTGAGTGCGAAGTAGTGTGCGATGAGCGGGCTGGCACTGGCTATGAGCAATGCCATCGTGGTCTCGTAAGTCGCGGGCTGAAGCAAAAGGAACGCCATCAGCAGGAGGGTTTGCGATACATATATATATAGTATCATGCGCACGCGTATCATGTCGTCGTAGTTGGTGCGGAGATAATGCACGATGCTGACGAGGCTGAGCAAGGCGACGATGCCTGCGGACACTTGTTCGGCGAGCGGCATCGACATGACGCCCTCCACGGATGGCATTTCGTACTGAGCCATCTCGGCCAGCCGAGCCACGAAAACCTGTATGTTCCCTGTTATGAAACATCCGGCGGCATAGCACCAAAAGGGTACGATGAGGCCGAGCACGCCTGCCCAGAACGCCTTTGCCGGCAGGGTGCGCAAGAAGATGGCGAGGTAGAGGAAGAAGGGAATGGCCATCGCCAGCATGACGGGGGCGACGAAGCTGCCGAGGCTGAGCATGAGGAAGGCGTGGAAGACGTACTTCTGAGGGCGGTGCTTCTGATAGCATCGAAAGAGCAGAAGGTAGCTCACGCAGAGGAATGCGGCTGCCACGATAGGCTCCGCCAGGGGATGCATGAAGGAGAGACTTGCAGCCAGGATGAGCCAGACGCACGACATCATGCGCGAGCGGATGCGGATGATGTGCAGGCGGCCGTTCGTCTCCATGACGATGTAGGTGGTCAGCAGACAGAGCGCCAGTCCCAGAGCGTGGGGAATGGTAAAGGCCCGCTGCGGCAACCACCACAAGGCGACAGCCAACACAGCACAGACGGGAAGTGTGAAGACGCTTCCCGCTATTTTGTTATGGAATCTGTTGCCTAAGGCCATTTCGGTTTTTCTAAGTCGTTGATTATCAAGGCGCGTGTGGTGTCGTCAAACGCCGCCTGCGGCGATTGCAATTTCCGCGTGCGGCGATGACCATTTCCGCGTGCGGCGTTGGCAATCCCCGCACGCGGCGTTTTCAAGTGCCCCTTAGGGGGGTCTGGAGAGCCTACAGGTCGGCTCCTATGTCTCGGCGGAAATTCTTGCCCTCGAACGCTATCAGCTTGGCGTTGGCAAAGCTCTTCTGCAAGGCCTCCTCCTTGTCTTTTCCATAACTGCTGACGGCTATCACACGCCCGCCGTTGGTGACGAGCTGACCGTCCTTCATGGCTGTTCCGGCATGGAAGACGATGCTCCCCCAGACGTCGTCAACGCCCGTGATTTCGAAGCCTTTCTCGTACGAGCCCGGGTAGCCGCCGCTGACCAGCATGATGCAGACGGCTGCTCGTTCGTCGAACTCAACCTTCCGCTCTGAGAGTGTGCCGGTGGCAACGCCTTCGAGCAGGTCCACCAGGTCGCTCTTGAGGCGAAGCATGACGGTCTCAGTCTCGGGGTCGCCCATGCGTACGTTGTACTCGATGACCTTGGGCTCCATCGACCATTGCCCGTCGACCATTGTCTTTGCGTTGATGAGGCCGAAGAAGATGAAGCCTTTGTAGTCGAGCCCCTCCTCTTTGAGGCCTTCCACCGTCGGGCGTATGATGCGGTCCTCCACCTTCTGCATCCATTCCTTGTCGGCAAAGGGGACAGGACTCACGCTACCCATTCCGCCGGTGTTCAGGCCGGTGTCGCCCTCGCCGATGCGCTTGTAGTCCTTCGCTTCGGGCAGTATCTTGTAGCTTTTGCCGTCGGTCAGGACGAAGACGCTGCACTCGATGCCGTCCAGGAACTCCTCGATGACCACACGACTGCTGGCGCCACCGAACATGCCGCCCAGCATCTCCTTGAGCTCCTTCTTCGCCTCCTCGAGCGTGGGCAGGATGAGGACGCCCTTGCCGGCGCACAGGCCGTCGGCCTTCAGGACATAGGGTGGCTGCAGGGATTCGAGGAAGGAGAAACCTTCCTCCACAGTGGCTGCGGTGAAAGTGCGGTAGGCGGCTGTTGGGATGCCGTGCCGCTGCATGAAGCCCTTCGCGAAGTCCTTGCTGCCCTCCAGCATCGCTCCAGCCTTGCTTGGGCCGATGACGGGGATCTCCCTCAGCTCGGCATCGCTCTTGAAGAAGTCGTAAATGCCGTTCACCAAGGGGTCTTCCGGACCTACCACGACCATTTGTATCCTGTTCCTCAAGACGAGCATCTTGATGCCCTCGAAGTCGTTGACCTTTATGTTGATGTTCTCGCCCACACTCGCCGTGCCGGCATTGCCAGGGGCGATGTATAGCTTCTCACATTTCGGACTTTGGCTTATTTTCCAGGCCAGCGCATGTTCGCGCCCGCCGCTGCCTAAAAGAAGGATTCGCATGACTATGAATTATAAATTGTGTATTATGAATTTTGAACTAAGGGAGGGGCTTCAGGTAATCCTCAAAGTATTGTGTAATCCTTTCGTGCAGATGGACGCTCTTATGGCCTGCCATGTTGTGGCCCTCGCCTGGATAGACGAAGAAGTCGGGCTGTGTGCCGGCCTCTGCGCAAGCGTTGAGGAACTGCAGGGAGTGCTGGGGAACGCAGGTCGGGTCGTTCATGCCGATGATGATCTGCAGCTTGCCCTTCAGGTTCTTGGCTTTATTGATGCAGCTTGTCTGCTCGTAGCCTTCGGGGTTCTGCTGCGGCGTGTCCATGTATCGCTCGCCGTACATCACCTCGTACCACTTCCAGTCGATGACCGGGCCGCCTGCTACGCCCACCTTGAAGGCGTCGGGATAGGTGGTCATGAGCGATGTGGTCATGAAGCCGCCGTAGCTCCAGCCATGTACGCCCAGCCTGTTGCTGTCCACATAGGGCAGCGACTTCAGGAACGCCACGCCCTGCATCTGGTCTTTCATCTCTTCCTGACCGAGATGGCGGAAGGTGACCTGCTCGAAGTCCCTGCCCCTGTCCTCGCTTCCCCTGTTGTCGAGGATGAAGAGGATGTAGCCTTTCTGGGCCATATAGGTTTCCCAGGAACGCGAGCCCCAATGCCACGAGGCCTCGACGTTGTGGGCGTGCGGGCCGCCATAGACATAGACGACGGTCGGGTACTTCTTCGACGCGTCGAAGTCCATCGGCTTGACCATGCGCCAGTAGAGTGTTGTCTCGCCATCTGCAGCGAGGATGGTGCCCTGTTCGAATATGGGCTGATACCAACCTTCCCACGGGTCCTTTGCTGTCCGAAGCAAGCTCTGTTTGCCGGTTCTTGTGTCGGTCACGGCGCAGGCACGCGGCACGGTCGGTTCCTGCCAAGTGTCGATGAGGTATTGCCCGTCGGCGGAGAGCTGTGCGGAGTGGCAGCCGCGGCCGTTGTCGAGCAGCGTGCGCTTCTTTGTCTTCAGGTCGAGGCGGTAGATGTTGCGTTGCAAGTCGCCTGCTTCCTTTGTGATGATGATGGCGCTCTTTGTGGCGGGACAGAAGCCGACGAGCTCCTTGACTACCCACTTGCCGCTGGTCAGTTGCCCGAGCTCCTTGCCATCTGTGTTCATGAGGTACAGGTGCTTATAGCCGTCCTTCCAGCTCCAATAGATGAACTTGCTGTCGTCCCAGGGCAGGAAGGTGATGGGGTGGAGCGGTTCGACGTACTTGTCCGAGAACTCCTCGCGGAGGGTGCGGACTTTGCGGCCTGTTGCAGTATCGTAGGCGTCGAGGTAAGTCTGGTCCTGGTCGCGGTTGAGTTCGTAGAGATAGAGTGTCTTGCCGTCCGGCGCCCAAGCCAGGTTCGTGAAGTATCGGTCGGTGGGGTCGCCGAGGTCGAGGTAGATGGTCTTTTCTGTCACGAGCGAGAAGATGCCGACCGTCACTTTGTGCGAGGTCATGCCGGCCATCGGGTATTTGTCCGGAGCGAGTGTCGCCTCGCGCTCGAACGTGTTGACCTGCGGATAATCGGCCACCATGCTTTGGTCCATGCGATAGAAGGCGAGCTGCTGCCCGTCGGGGCTCCAGAAGGTGCCCTTGTAGATGCCGAACTCGTCGCGATGCACCCTTTGTCCGTACACTATTTCGCGTGAGCCGTCGCTCGACAGCTGATATTCCTTTCCTTCTGCCGAAGCGACCCAGAGATTGCTGTTGCGGAGGAAGGCGACGGCGCCGGAAGCCTTGCAGTACTCCAGTTCGCCATCGTGCGGCGAGCGCTTCTGTGCGTCGAGGTCCACTGTATCGCCTTCGATAGTCTTGCCTGTGACGCGGTCTATGACGATAGCCGGTTTCTCGTCGGCATCGAGGAGACGGTCGCCGTCCCAGCGCAGCTTCCATCGTTCGGGCGTGAACTGCGAGGCATTCTTGCCGCCGAAGTTGAGTTCTTCGAGTGTGAAGAGCTTTTGGGCGAAGAGTGAACCTGTTGTGGTGAGCATGAGGAGCGACAGTATGAGGTGTTTAGTCTTCATCATCGTAGCGTTTCTTGCCATATTTCTTTCCTGGTTTATTCTTGTCGAAGGGCTTGCGGAAGTCGCCCCGCTTGTTCTCTTTGCGATAGTCTTCCCTGTCCTTCTTTCGGGTGAAGCGCTCGCGGGGGTCGTCCTCGAGCTTGTCCTTGAAGTCGCGGTGCTGCTTGAATCTCTTGCGGTCGGCCATCATGCGGCGCTCCTGAGCGGTCTTGATGTCGCCGCCTCCGGCACGCAAGTCGTTGAACTTCCCGCTGAACATCTGGTACTTGCGGAGTTCGCACTCGAGGCTTCCGTTGTAGAGCGGTGTGCGGAGCGACGGCTTGAGTCCTATCTGGTCGAAGCATTCCTCGCGATAGCTGAGCACCCACGCGTCGCCTCCCGTGAACTCGTGTTTGAACTTGCTGCCTATCATCTTGTAGAGGCCGAGCAGGTCGGGCGCCGAGATGCGCTCGCCGTAGGGGGGATTGGTGATGATGATGCTCTTCTCTGCGGGCTGCTTGAAGTTGGCGAAGTCCTGCTGCTGGATGCTGATTTCCTTGCTCAGACCGGCTGCCTTGACGTTTGTTGTGGCTATGCTGACCGCGTTGTGGTTGATATCGTAGCCATAGATGTGGTGCTCGAAGTCGTGCTCTCGTGAGTCATCCTCGTATATGCTGTCGAAGAGTTCCTTGTCGAAGTCGGGCCATTTCTCGAAGGCATATTCCTTGCGATAGACGCCGGGAGCGATGCCCCTGGCTATAAGGGCTGCCTCGATGGGTATGGTGCCGCTGCCGCACATCGGGTCGATGAGGTCGCAGTCGCCCTTCCAGCCTGTCAGCATGATGATGCCGGCCGCCAGCACTTCGTTCAGCGGCGCCTCCACCGTCTCTTGCCTGTAGCCGCGACGATGCAGGCTCTCTCCGCTGCTGTCGAGCGAGAGCGTGCAGTCGTACTCTGCGATGTGGATGTGGAGCTGCAGGTCGGGGTTGGTGACGCGGATGTTCGGCCTGCTTCCTGTCCGCTCCCGCATCTGGTCCACAATGGCGTCCTTGACCTTATAGGCCACAAACTTGGAGTGGCGGAACTCTTGGCTGAAGACCACGCTGTCCACGGCGAAGGTTGTCTCGTTGGTCAGGAACTCGGTCCAGTCAATCTGCTGCACTGCCTCATACACCTCGTCGGCAGAGGTGGCTCGGAAGTGCTTGATGGGTTTCAGCACCTTGATGGCTGTGCGCAGTTGGAAGTTTGCGCGATAGAGCATCTCCTTGTTGCCGGTGAAGCTGACCATGCGGCGTCCTATCTGGATGTTGTTGGCGCCGAGGTCTATCAGCTCCGTAGCCAGCACTGTCTCAAGGCCTTGGAAGGTCTTGGCTATCATCTCGAACTCTTCTCCGGCATTTGTCGCGGGAGTCTTCCACTTAGGGTTTTCCATTGTTTGGCGTTATATAACTTTCAATTTTCAATTTTCAACTTTCAATTCTCCTACAGGCATCCCCAGTCTTCGGGACGCACCAGCTGGCTCTTTCGCTTTTTGGCTTGGACGATTTGCTCGCCTGGCTTGGTGCTTTCGGTTACCCAGACGTTGCCGCCTATCACGGTGCCTTTGGCCAGGGTGATGCGGCCGAGCACCGTCGCATTACTGTAGACGATGACATTGTCCTCGAGGATTGGGTGACGGGGAATGCCTTTGACGGGATGCCCGTTGTCGTCGAGCGTGAAGCTCTTCGCACCAAGTGTAACACCCTGATACAGTTTGACATAGTTCCCGATGATGCAAGTCGCTCCGATCACCACGCCGGTTCCGTGGTCGATGGTAAAGTGATGACCGATCTTGGCACCCGGATGGATGTCGATGCCCGTTTCGCTGTGTGCCATTTCGGTAATGATGCGAGGTATCAAGGGCACGTCCAAGAGCAATAACTCATGGGCAATCCGGTAGCAGGTAAGTGCCTTGATGACAGGATAGCAACTGATAATCTCACCATACGAATCGGCAGCCGGGTCGCCGTTGTAGGCTGCTTCGACATCGGTGGCCAGTATCTGGCGCAGTTCTGGCAGCCAAGCGATGAACTCGCCGGTAATCGTCTGTGCCTTTTCGGTGAGTTTGCACGTCTCCACCGGCTCGGTTCTTTGGAAACAGAGGCCTGCCAAAACCTGTTGCGTGAGCAGGTGGCTAAGGCGGTCCAGACTGACGCCGATGTGATAGGGGAGTGTTTCACGACTGAGGAGGGACTTGCCGTAGAAGCCGGGGAAAATGATGGCACGGCAAAGGTCGATAATTTCAGCCAGTGCAGGGGCTGATGGAAGTGGGTCGCCCTCGCTGACTTCGCGGAAAAGGCCGTGCAGCGATTCGGGCTCCGAGAGCTGGCTGACGGTCTGCTTCAGCTGCTCGTTGAGTTCGTTTGGACTCATGGCTTTGAGTGCTTTACAATAAATAATGGTGCAAAGGTACGACTTTTAATTGATAATTGAAAATTGATAATTGAAAATTATCATGTCCTTGTACAAAAAACGCCGCAGGCCAAAAAAGTCAGTATCTCAGACCGGGAAACTTGTCATTTCATGCCCAAAAAGTCAGTATGTCGTGCAAAAAAGTCATTGTTGTCTGGTAAAAAGGCCTGCTCCGTGCATTAAAAGCTTCCATTCCAGCCCCACCCCTCGCTTCGCTCTTCCCCTCCCCTTCAGGGAATGGGAGGGGAGTGGGGGAAGCCCGAGGCAGATTTTTTACCGGACAGCAATAAACAAAAGTCAGCATCGCAGGTCAAAATAGTCAATATCTCAGTCGGCGTTGCTCCGCCTGGCCGCCTGTGTTGCAAAACGCCGCATGCGGAGTTCGTTGCTGCATCATGAATAATCAATTGCTGCATCATGAATAATCAATTGCTGCATCATGATAAATCAATGAACCAGACAGGCGACGATGAGGCGCGAGGCGTGTCGTGGCGGGCGATAGGGCGTGCCGAGGGCGGTCGCTCCGCAGGATACGACAATCCCGCGCCATTCTTACGAACAACGCGGGATTGTGGCTGGTCTGCTTCAGAAGCAGTCTTCAGAAGCTGTCGTCGAAGGAGAATTCCTTTACGGAGAACTCTCCGTCGAACTCATCATCGGTAAAAAAGATGTCCTGCTCGTTCAGGTTCTGGTTGAATCTGTCTGATGCACTGGCTGCCACCAGCTTCGTGCATTGTATATGTACAACAGTCTCCTGTGGTGTGATATATGCCTTTTTCATTACTTCAATACCTTTTTGCCGTTAATAATGTTGATACCCTTTTGCATCTTCTGCAGGCGCTGACCGGCTATATTGTAAATAAGGTCGTCGGCGTCCTTAAGGTCTTTAAGGTTGGCGATGCCTGTGGCATCATTGCCCTCGAAGTTGATTGCCTTGACTTCCGATGCGTCGGTTACATCGAAGTAAGCGCGGAAGCCCTTGATGCTTGCATTTTCGCCAGCCTTCTGGATGTAGCCGGTGGTGGTCACACCATAGACAGTGCCGCTTGCATTCCATTCGCCTGCAGCAATGGGAGCGTATGTGCCCTGGAACTTGATGCCCGAGCTGGAAATCCTTGCATAGAGGTCGTCGGCATCGGTTGAGGTGCGGAAGTTTGTAACGTCTGTGAATATCAACTCGCTCTTAGCCTCAGTGGCATAGATGACATAGGGAGTCTGTGGATTGAGCGTGGTTGTTTTGCTGAAGTTCAGCACGCCGTCGGCATAGCTGTTGAGCTGGAATGCCTCAGCATCTTCGCCGAACACACTCAGGTCGCTATAGGCGAAGGGCAGGATGATGGTGTTCCAACCAGCCTTCAGCGAGTACTTCATGGCTACGACGGGATAGCTGGCGAAGTTCTCGAAGTCATCCAGCGAACCAGTCTCCTCGTCGAGCGTAGGAGCGGCAGTGATGGTCAGGTTTGTAGCCTCAGTCTCAAGTGTGCCGCCAGCGTAAGTAACGACAATCTTTGTCTCATGACCTTCCAAAGCCTCCTCAGGCGTGAAGGTCAGCGAAAGCACCTTCGAGCCGTTGGCCTCGACAGTCTCATTAGCGGTAGCCACTTCCGCGCCAGCAATTAACAAAACAGCCGACACATCTTCTTCCTTGCCCGCCAGCTCCTTCACGGTGACGGTGGCAGTGTAGGCAACATACTGGCTGCCAGTGGCAGGAATGTTGGAAGCCGTGATATTCATCTCATGCTCTTTCTGAGCCAGCTTGAAGCCTTGGAAGTTGTCCACGCCATTGCTGTAGGTAGAGGTGAAGCGCAGATAGTATTCGCCGTCGGCAGGAGCAGTGAAGCTCATCTCCTTGTGGCTATTGTTGCCAAGGCTTTCCGATGCTGCTGTATAGTTGTACAGTTCTGTCCAGGTTTCCTGGTTGTCGCTTAACCACTCAACCTTCAGTGCCTCGTCGTCAAACCTGAAGTATGCATCCCAAGTCAGCACATCGCCTTCCTTGGCTGTGAGGCACGGCGTAGTCAGAGTGCCGACTGTGTTGTAGGTGCTGGGAGCAAGTGCCATGTAGGTATCGTTCTCGTAGCTGCTGTATGTGCCGATCGTCCAGTTGTTGGCAACCCAACCTTGTGGCAGCGTGCCTTCCTCGAAGTCTTCTTCCCAAAGGTTGGGGTTAACAACCTGTGCGGAAGCAGCGAAGGTGACGGCTGCGCTCTCGTCGTAAGTCGGGGTGACGGTGATGTTGGCATTGAACTTGCCAAAGTCGCTTGCATCATAGTTGAAGGTAACGGTAAAGTCCTTGGGCTCGTCTGTGATGACAAGCTGTGCAGGCTCTACGGTGAACTTCTCGCTGTCGGAAGCAATGTTGACGGTCAGTGTGCCTGTGCCTGTGTTGCTGACGGTATAGGTCTTGCTGGCATTGGCAGTCACCTTGCCTGCCACGAAGTCCTCAGCCGTGAAGCTCATCTGGGGAGCGTTCATGTCGTAGCTGTAGCCGTTGATGGTGTTGATTGCGACATATCTGCCCTCGAACTGGAGCTTGTAGTTTCCGGCGGCAATATTGTCAACAACGAGAACGACATAGTCTGTCGTGTTGACGCGCAACTCGCTGGTGAACTCCTTGGCTGTTGTCCATGTTGCTCCGTTGTCTGTTGAGTATTTAACGGTCAGGGAAGCGCCCGAGTATTGGCTTGTACTGTTACCTTTTGCGTAGATGGCAAGTGTCTGGCCCTCGGCAACTGTGATGGCAGGAGAGGTCAGGGTGCTTGCGCTGTAGCTGTAGCCGATAGTGAGTTCGTTGTTCTGCACGGTGAAGCCATTATTGACCCAACCTTCTGGAACGGTGTTGCCTGTGAACTGAACAATGATGGCATCGGTGTCGAGCACATAACCATTAACGGTGAACTGCACGGTCTCCATGTCTGTAGCGCTGACAGTGATGTCGCTGCTCTGTGCGCCTGTGGCGGTGGCAGCCATCGTGATAGTCACTTCTGCGCTTGCGCCAGCCTCAAGGCTTGTGGGAGCACCTGTTACGGCGAAGGCTGCGTTACTTGATGTCACATTGATGCCCTCGAGGGTAGCTATGCCTGTATTGGCAATGGTGAAGGTCTTAGTGGCTTCTGCAGAAACCATGCCATAGCTGAGAGAAGCAGGCTGTGTCACCTTCATGTTAGGTTCGTTGGGCACTTCGCCGCCGTAGATGTTGCGGAGGTTGATGTACCAGCCATTGAAGCGGATGTACTTCACGCCCTCAACAGGAATGGTTACGTTGCGGGAAGTCCATGTGCCGTTGACGTCGTCCGTGAAGGCAGAACCAATGGCTGTCCATATTGTTCCGTCGAGAGAGTACTCTACAGTAATAGAAGGAGAATAATAAGTGCTGCTACCATATTTTGAGGTTTCGAAGAAAATCTTCTCATCCTTGGCAAAGACAAGCTTGGGAGAGGTGAATGCCTGATTGTAATATGAACTTGAGGCGGAAGTGCTAACATAACCAACGCTTGCTGTCCATGCATAGCTGTCGCTTGTGTAAGAACCCAATCCAACAGAAGTCCAGCCTTCGGGCATCTGTCCGTCGGCGAAGTCAAGGTAAACCTTCTTGGGGTCGCGAACTGTGCCGCTTACGTTGATGACGAAGGGGTCGATGCCTGTTGCGTCGGGCGTGATGGTAACGGTGCCGCTGCCAGATGTGCTGGGCATGGTGACGGTGAGTGTTTCTTCGTCACCAGCGGCAATCGTTGTGGCAGAGAGTGTGGCACCGAAGCTGCCGGTCTTAGAAACAGAGACGCCAATTGCTGCTGTGCCTGGGTTGCTCAGTGTGAAGACCTTCTCTGTGCCTGCAACAGTCAGACCGAAGTCATAAGTATAAGGAGAGGTAAGCTTCGTTTCTCCGTCCTTTACACTGAGGGCGGGACCTTCGGCTACTTCCATCTGCGTGTAGGTTACATCATCGATGGCTGCATAGTTCAGTGCGATGGCAACTTGACCTTTGTAGCTGCCCAAGCTGGCTGTGTATGAACTCCAGCTGGGGGTTGAGCTGGTTTTCATGTTTGGTGTTACATATATCTGGTCTCCAAGTGCAGAACCATTGTATTCATAGATGAAAACATAAGAGTTTGAGCTCTTGTTGTAGGCTCTTGCATAGAAAGTAATGGAGCCTTCTACGGCCTCTGTGATAAGATAGTTGGCGTTGTCGGACTTGGACGATGTCCAAACGCCGGAACCACTGCGGGCACGATCCGAGTCTCTTGTCAAGTCTCCAACGATGCTCCAGCCTTCCGGAAGGCCACTGTTAAAATTAGCAGTCAGAGTTTCAGCCTTCATTGTTGTTCCCACCAGGGAGAGCAATGCGGCAAATAGAATTGTAATTTTTCTCATGTTGTTGTTTATAATTAATAATGTATTGCTTCTTTTTACCCTTTCACTTTTTTACTTTTTCACCTTTTTACTTCTTCAAAGTCTTACCTTCACAACTTTGTCGGCAACTTTGATGATGTAGAGTGCCTTGCCATCAAGTGCTATTTCTGCCTGACTGGAGCTGAGCTTTTGCGACTGCAAGAGGCGTCCGTCGACGGAATAGATGTTGAGCGTGTCGCCTGCCTTGGCGTTCTGTACGCTGATGCCGCCTGTCTTGCCCAGGACTCTTATGTCGCTCGACTGCTTCAGGTTTTGCACGGCATCAGGAGTGATTTGCTCGAAGGTGACGAAGAGTGTGGAGTAGTCGCTGTCGATGACAGGTGTGGTAATCTTACCTGTCTCGGTGACTTGGCTGGTGATGTCTTCGTTGTTGAATGTCACGCTGTGCACTTGCCAGCCGATGGCGGGCTCCAGCATGTAGGTGTATTGGTTGCCTTTCTCCACTTGCTGCAGGATGGCGCCGTTGTCGGTTGTTGACAGGGCGATGTAGGCTTCTGTCGTAGGTGCGGGGTTTACATCGATGCCTGCGCCGTCGCTTGCGTCGTCGCCCTCAATCCAAAGGGCAGAGAAAATCCAGCGATTGGCTACCTTTGTGACCTGTGTGGTCTCGCCTGTGTTGACGTCAATCTCGTAAAGTGCTGTGTCGTACTTGCCGTTGGTGCGCCATTCCTTGTCGCTAAGAGAAGCCCACGAACCCCAGTCGTTGATGCCTTTGCCGCTATTGTAATAGCCCACCCAATACATCTTGCCGGGTGTGCTCATGGCGAAGCAGGCGGCCTGACGCTTGTACTGAGAGCAGTAGCCTGTGGCAGGCACCAGAGGTTCGTAGTCGGTGTATGTCTCGCCGTCCTGGTCCACTTTCTCAACAGCTTTTGTCTTCATGAGGCCTGTTGTCAGGTCGAACTCCCAAAGCTGTGCGCCAACGAGGTTCCCGTCGATGTTGCGCATCTTGCCGTCATCGTCGATAACGCCACTGGCGCCTCCGCTGGTCAGGGCAAAGGCACGGCCCTCGCTGTTGATGGCGAAGGTGACGAAGTTATAGTAGTAGAGGCCCGGAGTGATGGGCGTTACCTTCATGGTAGCCAGGTCGACGGTGCAGAGGCAATAGCCAGCATCGCCGTCGGTCATGTCGGCATCCTGGTCCTCAAAGTAGTCGGGGTCGCTCGTTATTTCATCAGGCAAGTCCTGACCTGTCAGGTAGAAGAGGCCATAGACCTTGCCGTCCTTCGGATTGTAGGACATACCTGCAGACTCCAAGTGGTCGGACTTCGGACGTGTCTCTCTGCTCAGCAGTTCGCCCGTCGTGGCATTCCACTTGCATACTTGGAACAGCTCTTCGTCGACGGTAGATGACTCGTCGCGAGAGTAGACCGTCACCAGCTGGCCGTCAACATAGACGGCGCCCGAGTTGCCATACATGAGGTTGAAGTTCGTGGCCCAGAGTTGCTTGTCGCTGTCTGCACGCACTTCTGCGTCGTTCACTGCGGGCTCTTTCACAGGTGTGCTGAGCGCCGTGCCATCGTAGTTCATGGCATAGATGCCGTTGTCCACGATGAAGATGGCTTTGCCCAATTCGTTGTTCCAACCGACATAGGTTGTTTTCATTTGGTCGCCGTCGTCGTAGCGGTTGTTGTGGCCGATGCCTTTCAACTTGATGTCTTGTGCGTTGATTGGCAAACAAAACAAGGCAGCCAGCAGTGTCTGCGCAACAAGTAATAGATTTCTTTTCATCTTTCTTAGTGATATAGGGTTATTGTTTTTTGCTCTTGATATGGTTTTTCTCTTTTCTTTGTATGCTATGAAAGCGTATATAAATGCGAAAACGCGACAAAGTTACAAAAAATGTGTCAATAAGCAAAAAGATTTAGCCGATTTGTGTCAAATTGCTATTCTCGTTGAACAATAAGTCGGCTTATGATGTCGTTATTCCCATATAACAAGTGGGTTTTGTCCGGCACCGGTCGACTTCCTCAAATCCTCGTGTGGATTTTTCAAAATCCTCGTGTGGATTCAGTGAAATCCTCGTGTGGATTGTGCGAACTCCACACATGAAGTTTTCCCGCCCTATGTGTGCCGTGTTTCCGGAGTATGGATAAATAAAAAGGGCACGACGCCTTTGATGCGACATGCCCTTCTTATATATTATATATAATGTATAGTCTGACGTTTACTTCTTCTCAGGCTCTTCCACGATGTTCTTGCCTCTGGTGAGGTAAGCTGTGGGAGCTGCAATGAAGATAGAAGACAGCGTACCGAATACGACACCCAGAATCATTGCGAAGGCGAAGCTGCGGATGCTGGCACCGCCGAGGCAGAAGATGACTGCAAGTACGATGAACGTAGATACAGAGGTGTTGATGGTACGGTTCAAGGTGCTGTTCAGAGAGTCGTTGAAGAGTTCTTGCTTGTCACGCTTCGGGTGCAGGTGGAGGAACTCGCGAATGCGGTCGAAGACAACCACCTTGTCGTTGATGGAGTAACCGATAGCGGTCAGCACAGCGCCGATGAACGTCTGGTCTATCTCGAGAGAGAATGGCATCCAGCCCCAGCACATGCTGTACATACCCAGAATGAGGATGATGTCCACAATCAGTGCAGTGATGGCGCCGATAGAGAACGACAGGTTGCGGAAGCGGATAAAGATGTAGACGAAGATGGCGATGAAGGCCAGGATGACGCTCCAGATGGCACCCTTGGTGATGTCAGATGCTACGGAAGGACCTACCTTCTGGCTGCTGATGATAGAGCCGCCGGCACGCTCGTCGCGGTTGATGAAGTTCTCCAGTGTGAGGTCGCCTGCCAGCAGGTTGCCGCCCTTCAATGTTTCGAAGAGTTTGCTTTCAATCTCGTTGTCAACTTCAATGTCGTCCTCCTCGATACGATAGTTCGTAGAGATACGGATGGTCTTGCCCTCTGTACCGAGTGCGATGGCGCTGGTGTTGCTTTCAGGGAAGGCCTCAGCCAACAGACCGCGAATGGTCTCGGGCTGTACCTCGTTCTCGAACATAACCACGAAGTTGCGACCGCCTGTGAAGTCGATACTCTTGCTGAAGCCACGAGTGAGCATGAAGCAGATGCTGATGACTGCCAGTGTGCCGAAGATGGCGAAGCTCTTCTTGTATTGGCTCATGAACTTGAAGGCAGGATTCTGGAAGGAAATCTTGTCGCCAATAGCGGTGCGGAATGTGAGGTTGAGCCACTTGTCCTTGTCCATTACCTGAGTGTAAACGACGCGTGTCAGGAACACTGCGGTGAAGAAGCTGACGCAGATACCGATCAGCAAGGTCGTTGCGAATCCGCGGATTGGACCTGTACCGAAGTAGTAAAGGATGATGGCCGTGATGACTGATGTCAGGTTAGAGTCGAAGATGGCGCTAAAGGCGTTGCTGTAACCAGCAGAAAGAGCCTCGCGTACCTTCTTGCCTGCCTTCATTTCTTCCTTCGTACGCTCGTAGATGAGCACATTGGCATCCACTGCCATACCAAGCGACAGCACCATACCTGCGATACCGCTCATGGTCAGGGCTGCCTGGAAACTTGTCAGGATGCCGACCGTGAAGAAGAGGTTCAAGATAAGAGCGCAGTTTGCAACCATGCCAGGAATGAAGCCGTACATCGTGATCATGTAGACCATCAAGATGACAAATGCGATAACACAGCTCCAGATGCCTTGACGGATAGACTCTGCACCGAGAGAAGGACCAACGATTTCCTCGCTGACAATCTTAGCGGGAGCAGGCATCTTACCTGACTTCAGCACGTTTGCGAGGTCGCGAGTGTCTTCTGCAGTGAAGTGACCGGTAATCTCGGAGTTACCGCCGGTAATCTCGCTCTGTACGGTGGGAGCGCTGTAAACATTATCATCGAGCACGATGGCAACGCTGCGTTTGAGGTTAGCCTTTGTGAGGGCAGCCCAGCGGCGTGCACCGTCGACATTCATCTTCATGCTTACGCAAGGACGGCCTGATTGGTCGAAAGAGTCGCTGGCATCAGTCACAACGTCGCCCTCAAGAGGAGCACGGCCGTTGCGCTCTGTAACCTTGATGGCATAGAGCTCGTAGATGTTGGCGCCAGCACCTTCGCCCATGCCCTTGACGCCCCATTTGAGGCGGAGGTCAGAAGGAAGCACTTCCTTTGCTTCGGGAGAAGCGAGAAGTTCGTCGATGTCGTCCATGTCGCGCTTGCTGGCAAAGCCAACTACGCAACCATAAGCGCCCTGTGCGAGCTGCAAGCGGCTCAGCAAGGGATGCTGCTTATGTGCCTTCTCGATTTCTTCAGCAGAGAGGGCTGTTGTGGTCTCTTCGTCGCTGTTCTCAGCAACAGCAGAAGCGAGGTCGGCCGCAGCTTTAGTTGTGTCGGCAGGTGCTTCAACCTTCTGCTCGTCGGCAGTAGCAACGGTCTCTGTGCTGTCGGCAGTTGCCTCGTCCTTGATGCCGCTCAATGCAGCAGCAAGCTTCGAGTCGAGGTTGACGAGGAAGGGAACGATCTCCTGAGTGTTGTAGGTCTCCCAGAACTCGAGGTTGGCACTGCCTTGCAGCAACTTACGTACGCGCTCGGGCTCCTTCACGCCGGGCATTTCCACCATGATGCGGCCTTCCTGACCTTCGAGAGCCTGGATGTTGGGCTGCACGACGCCGAAGCGGTCGATACGTGTGCGGAGCACGTTGTAGGAGTTGTCAATGGCACTCTTTACTTCGGCGCGAAGCACATTCTCCACTTCCTTGTCTGTGCTCTTGGTGGTCACCTTGTCGCGCAGTTGTTGAGTGGCAAAGAGTTCGGCGAGAGCCTTGTTGGGCTCCAGAGCCTTGTAGTCCTTGACGAATAAGGTAATAAAGTCACTTTGGCTGGCAGCAGCCTCTTTTGTGGCCTGTTCAACGGCCTTGCGGAAGCTTTCGTCGGTTTCTTCCTTGTGGTCGGCAAGTGCCTTGATAACGTCAGGCACGCTGACTTCGAGAATGACATTCATGCCGCCCTTGAGGTCGAGACCCAGACCAATGCCCATCTCGCGGCATTCCTTCAATGTCCATACATTGCAGTACACCTTGTTGTTGAGCAGAGAATCCAAGTAGCGGTCGGCAGCGGCCTGACCTTCTGTTTCGGCGAGCTTCTCGGCTTTATCCTCGAAGTGATTGGTCACGACGGAGAAGCTCAGATAGAAGAGGCACACGAGTGTCAGCAGAACCGCGAAAACCTTTACAAATCCTTTGTTTTGCATTGTTAATAGATTTATTTAATATTTTGTTTAAGTTATTTCCTTTTTAGACATAAAAGCGTGCAAAGATACGACTTTTTCCTTAAACAGCGCACAAAAGAGAGATTTTTTTCTTCTTATAGGAAAGATTAGCGTTCTTTTTTGCTTAAACGGACGGTGAGCGGGTAGTGGTCGGAAGCCAAAACAGTGCGGTCGATGCTGCATGAACTGCATGTCCAGTCTTTTGAGAAGAATAGATGGTCAATGCGCACGGGGAAGGAGCGGCTGGAATATGTGAAGCCCGGGCCGAAGCCTGCTTCTCGATAGGCTGACGAGAGGCGACGGGCGAGCCGTTGGTAGGTGTAGGAGATGGGTGTCTCGTTGAAGTCGCCGCAGACGATGACGGGATAGTCCGCATTGCGCTCGGCAAGCGCACGGATGCTGTCGGCCTGAATGCCTCTGTAGGCTGCGGCTTTGCTTAGCTTGCCCATAAGCTGATGCGAGCTGTTCTTTATGGCTTCTCGGTTCGGCTCTATGATGGCGTTGGTGTAGCCGTCCTTTTCTTCCGTGCTCAGCTTGTTGCTTTCCAGGTGGTTGTTGATGATGAGGAGGCTGTCGCCGCGGCAGTCTATCCAGCAGGCCATGCTGTGGTTGTTGCGGGTGGGATAGTCGATGTGTATGGTGTCGCTCAGGAAGGGCAGACGCGAAAAGACGACAATCGTGCTGGTCTGCAGGTAGTCATAGCCTAAGGAGTCGAGCCATTGCTGGTGGCTTGTGATGAAGGACTTGCTGAGTTCCTGCAAGCAGACGATGTCGGCGTCGGCGATGTTGATGAAGCGGATGAACTCTTCCTTTTGCTCGTTGTCTTTCAGAGTGCCGACGTTGTATGAGATGATGGTGAGCGTTGTGTCGCTGTCTTCGCTGCTTTCGCCGAAGTGCAAGGGGCAGTAGTCGAGGACATAGCCGCCTATGAGGAGTGCTCCCAGGATGGGAACCCACACCAGTCGTGCGTGGAAAAGGAGCCAGAAGATGATGAAGAGCAGGTCGACGGCGAGGAAGACGGGAAATGCGAGCGTCAGGACCGAGAGGCGGGGCATGAGGTCGGGCGAGACATAGGTCAGTGCCACGCAAAGCCACAGCAGCAGGATGGTGCAAAGGTTGGCTCCGAGGAAGAGGCTGATGGAGAAGCGCTTGAAGAGTTCTTTCATTAAGATTGAAGTGTCTTTAGGGCTATAAAGTCATTTCCTTGTGATGTCGAAGAGGCGTCGCTTCTCTTCTGGGGTGAGGCCGTCGTAGCCGTTCTTCTTCACTTTGTCGAGGATGCGGTTGAGTTCTTCCTCCTGTTCTTTCTTCTGCTGGCGGTAGGCTGCTTCCTGCCTGTAGCGTCCGCCGTAGGTGACATCGATGTGCGGCTCTTTCTTCTTGAAGAGGGAGGTGAACCACTGGCGGAAGCCCGACCAAGAGTTGCTGCCTCGGTCGTAGTGGCTGTAGCCTCCGCGACTGCCGCTTCCGCCTCCGCCACGCCAATAGAGGATGAGCAGCAGGCCGACGAGCATGCCGCCCAGGTGAGCCATGTGTGCCACTCCGTCGCCGTTCTGCGAGAGGGCGGAGAGGAGCTCGATGACGGCATAGCCCACGACGAAGTACTTGGCCTTGATGGGTACGGGGATGGGGAAGATGAAGAGCCGTTCGTTGGGGAACGTCATGCCGAAGGAGAGCAGGATACCATAGACGGCGCCCGATGCACCGACGGTGTTCCAGCGGTTCAGGTATTCGGCCATGGGGACGATGGCGTCGCCCACATTGACCTGGCTGAAGCTGCCGAAGCCGTAGTACCAGTACTCGACCGTCTGCACCAGTTCCTGCATGAGTCCGGCGCCGAGTCCGCAGGTGAGGTAGTAGAAGAGGAAGCGGTTCCTGCCCATCGTCTGCTCCATGATGCGTCCGAACATCCAGACGGCGAACATGTTGAAGAAGAGGTGTGTCCAGTTGGCATGCATGAACATGTAGGTGAAGAGCTGCCAGGGTCGGAATCCGCTGGCGAGGAAGAAATGCAGGCCGAACATCTCATCGAAATCTATGCCGTGCGAGCGGAAAGCCAGGCTTGCGAAGAAGCACAGCACATTGATGATGAGCAGGTTTTTCGTTACGGGAGGTATCGAGTTCATCTTTATAATGCGTATTATTATGTTTTTGCGTGCAAAGATACGAAAAATAGGCCGAAGAACGGGCTAAAAGTGGCGTTATATCAATATTTTTCACGAAATATTGCATTTTTTTACTGAAAATCTTTGCAGTATGGGCAAGTTTCGCTAAATTTGTGATGCAAAAGTGCAATAACACCGTGTATTAAATAACCTTATTACAAACAACTTAACAATTATCTTATGAACAAAACTGAATTAGTTGCCAAGATCGCTGAAGGCGCTGGCATGAGCAAGGTCGATGCAAAGAAGGCTCTGGACGCTACTCTGGATGCTATCAAGAAGGCCGTTAAGAAGAGCGAAAAGGTGGCTCTCGTTGGTTTCGGCACATTCGATGTAACAGAGCGTAAGGCTCGCAAGGGTATCAACCCTGCAACAAAGAAGCCCATCACCATTCCCAAGAAGAAGGTGGTTAAGTTCAAGGCTGGCACCGAACTGACATTCTAAGAAACATGACCTCAAACCCCTCTCCGAAAGAGAGGGGCTTTTTTTTGCCTCTTTCCCCTAAGGCGGGAAAGGGGCTTTTTTCTTCCCGAAGGCTTAAAGTCCTTAAGGACCTTATGGTCCAAAAAGACCCTTCAGGAGGGGGCCGAAAACGCCGCGTGCGGGGATGGGCAACGCCGCACGCGGAATTGGCCATCGCCGCAGCCGGGGATTGTCATCGCCGCACGCGGCGTTTCTATACGCGCGCAGGCGCATTAAATATATTATAATGTGGGGTCAGAATTTTTTCCTCTTTCCATAAGAAAAATACGATGCTGGGGTTAACAAATGGCAGGTAGCAGAGTATATATAGACAGAAGCGCTTCTGAGATTCAACACTCTTATTGTTTAACCTTTCAACATTACTTATTATGATTAACTACAGTATCGCAATTATGGGCACCAAGCCCGGAACCAAGAAGGAAAACATCACCGAAACCAAGGCCTACGGTGTAGCGCAGGTGAGCGAGGTGATCGACATCAATGCCTTTGCCAAGCACATCGCCAACCACGGCAGCGTCTATGACAAGGGCGACATCGTGGGGCTCCTCACCATCGCCGTCGGCTGCCTGCGCGAACTCATGCTCGAGGGCAAGCGCGTCAAGCTGGGCGACCTCGGCGACTTCCAGCCCCGTCTCAGGACCACGGGTGCCGTGACCACCGACGACTTCTCCGTGGCAAACATCGACGACGTCGTAGTGGGCTGGACTCCCGGCAAGAACTTCACCAACCTCCGCACCGAAGCCACCTTCCAGCTCGTGCCCAGCCGTTCCGCACAGGGGGATGCCATCGAGGTTATCAGGAACACCGACACCATCCACGGGCTCGAGTAAACTGTCCCTAAAGACCCTTCTCATCCTATGAATCGAGGACTCAGAAACTGCAACCCGCTGAACATCCGGCGGGTTGCAGGTACTAAATGGATAGGACAATCGGCGTTGCAGACCGACAGGAAGTATGTGCGGTTCGATAGCGTGGAGTGGGGATTGAGAGCCGCCTTCTGCATCCTTCGCACTTACGCCCGAAGATACAATGCGCTCTGCGTGAGAGACATCATCAGCCGTTGGGCACCGCCTTCCGAGAATGGCACCGAGCAGTATGTCCGCAATGTGTGCCGTTGGACCGGCTTCGGCGGACAGCAACTCCTCAGCGAAAGCGACTGGCCCCTGCTCGTCCGTGCCATGGCCCGGCAGGAGTGTGGCATCCTGCTCGACAGCGCAACGATTGTCCGTGGCTTCTGTCTCTACAAAATCTCTTAACCCTAAACATCAGACATTATGAAGAAAAACAACATCGTGGAACTCGTGGTGAAGGTTCTCGTGGCGGCACTTACCGCATTCCTCACGGCACTCACCACCACCTCGTGCATGGGCTGCGGCCCGTTCTGACATAGCCCGCACAAACAAAAAGCCGCTCCTGAGATCATGCTCGGGAGCGGCTTTTCCTTCCCCTAATGGAGGAGAGGTGTTGCTTAGAACAGTCTGTACGAGAAAGTGACGGAAGCGTTCGGATAGACCTTGAACTTGGAGGCGGTGTGCACCATGTTGCCCACCTTGCCCGGGATGTCGTGCAGGTCGTGGACCATGTCGACATGGTTCCGCAATTCGCCGCAAGGGTCGTATCTCCATTCCACTTGATTCCAGCGCACGATGTCGCCGTAGTAGTTATTGTCGGTGTCGAAGCCCATGCCTCCCTTGTACCAGCCTTCTTCGTCGAAGCGTATCTCGCTTGCGTCAATCTTATAGACATTGTCAACATAGATGCTGGGAGCGCCGCAAAGGAACAGGATGCCGGCATCGACATTCATGTTCCACTTCTTGTCCTTCGACAAGTGCGTGTTGTAGCCGAAGCCAAGATATGGGCGGAACTTGTTCACCGACATTTCAGCACGCACGGTAGCATTCTTGTCCGGAACCATCATGGCCATTTCTCCATCGTCAAACGTGCCGAGCTTGAAGCCTGCGAGGCCGGTCCTGAAGAAGGGGTCGTCCTGCGCTTGGTCTCGGGGACGCAGGAATGCACCATTTATGCCGTTCTGAGGATAGTCCTTGTAAATGGAGTTGTATGCGTTGATGCCCTCCAGGATAAGTGTTTCCTTTTCCAGGTTGCAAGCATCGCCCACGTCGGACGGCCCTACGAAGAAACCGGCCGTGAAGCTCCAATGCTTGTTGTTCTTGAAGGGCAATACATCTACCAGGAACTTGAATTGATGTACATTGGGCTTAAGGCCCATCGTCACATAGTCGCGTTTCTCGACTTTGCTGAATTTGTCGTACATCTTTTTGTATTCCTCATAGCCAGGCGTGTTCAAGTCAATGTTATACTCGGCAAGCTTGTCGTTGATCTTGTCCACCTTCGACAAAAGATTGCTGTAACTGCCGTTGCTCGTCTCGATGTTGAAGTTGGAGTGGAGAGTGATGCGAGGCATATAGTTGTAGCCGGCACGGATGCGCACGTAGTCGCCTACAGGCATCGCCACATCAATGCCAATGCCTAAAGTGCCGACGTTGACGCCGATATCCATGTGGTTCAAAATGCCCTTCTCAGCCATCAGGGAGGTGATGGACTGCTTGTCTTTTGTCTCGTCCTGAGCCGGCATGACTGTTGTCAGCGACAAAACGATAAGGAATACTCCAAACTTCTTCATTCTATTACCGTATTATATATTATAATGTATATAATCCCCCACCTCAGCCCCCTCCCAAAGGAGAGAGGGTAGGGATGAGGCTATTTGATGGCAAACTTTACTCCGCCTACAATATACAGACCTGCGGGCAGACCCTGCACATCGTTGGTCGCACGGAGCTGTGTGCCGCTCAAAGTATAGACGCCTTCTGCAGACTTGTCTTTCTTCTCGGCAAGAATCTCGTCGATGCCTACGCCCTCGAAGCGGATGTTGAGTGTGGCAGGGGTGCCGGCATCTGCCATGAGGTAGCATGTATTGGCGGGAATGCAATTAAGAGAGACTTCGTCTTCGTCGTCGGAATCCCAGTCAATGGTATTCACCACTTGCAAATGCTTTGAGCTGAGCAATTGATTCTCGTTGTTGCTCAGAACGAGTTTGCCGTTGGCTATCGTGAGGACTCGCATAGCGGATGCATCGAACACCTTATATGCCTCTTTCGAGTTCTTGCCTCTATTCTGATTGCAGAAATAGATGCCTGCAAGCTTGTTGCCCGATAGGTTGGCAGGCTTGGTGTAGAGAAGCTCTAAGCGGTTGTTGGAGGGATTGTCCGATGCACATTCTATGACAACAGGAGTGCCGGCAGCTATCTCGCCTTCCACTTCCTTCAATACGGCCTCGTCGCCTTTAACACTATTGACATAATAGACATGCATGCCTGGAGAAGCAAGCTTGAAAGGAAAATCTGCATAGAAAGGACGATAGTATTTGCCATTTAACTGAATCGTGGGCTTGACGCCAAAATAGTTGGTGGCATGGTCGGTCTCGATTTTATCGACAATCCAGTAACGATATCTTATGTCGTCGTTGTGTATGCCCAACTGGCCGTCATCTCGTGAAACAGTTCTTTCATCGTCAAGATATTGGGTCACTCCATCCTTCGTTACATAAACCTCATAAAGCCCCTTTGTCGTGACACCCGTCAATCCTTTGATGTGGACGGAATAGCCAGTGAGCTCCTTTACACCCGTGCCTTGAGCCTTCAGGTTGTAGGTTCCATCATTAAACTTAACAATATAGATAACGCTTCCTGGGTCGTAAACAGTCTTACTGGCATCCTTCCACAACTCAATAGCCCCGAAGTCTGGTTGCTGACGAGCTATGTCAGATTCGTCATAGTTGTCCCTTACATAAACATAGCGGTCTTGACCAAAGTTACGGACACGATAGTAATAGTTGCCTATGATTCCAGTACCTCTATCCTGTGCAATAGCACTCGCCAAACTCAGCGAGGTTATAAGAAATAAAGTGTAGAGTCTTTTCATTGATGATAATTATTCCCCCCGCCACTACGCTTGCAGCAGAATGACGGGGGGAAGTTAAGTATTTAAATAGAGTTAAATGTTACTCGCAAATACAGATAGTTACACGGTTGAGGTCGTTCTGCTCGTAGGGCTGAACGGTATCACCCTTGCTGTCTGAAATGATGCGGCTGCGGCTGATGCCAAACTTGTTAACCAACATGTTGGTGATAACATCAGCACGCCTCTGAGCGTAACCAACATTGAGGCGAGGATTGCCAGTACCCTTGTCAGCGTAACCTGTTACGGAAACCTTTGCTTCGGGATACTTGTTCATGTAAGCCACAACATCCTCTACCTTCGTCATCTCGGTCCTGCTGACCTCTGAACCACGGAGTGTGAAGAAAATGTCGCGACGCAGAGTCTCGCGCTTCGGAGTCTCGGGCTCCTTAACAACAGGAACTTCTACGGGCTTCTCAACAATCTTCTCGACAATCTTCTCTACTACGATTGGTTCTGGAGCCTTCTTCGGAGCGAGCTTGCCAAGTCTTACCTTTACACCAGCCAGTGCGTTGAAGTACCAGTCGGCATTGCCTGCCTTCTTTGAGTTGTAGTGGTCGGAGGTAGCATTGCAGTTCAGCTCGAGGCCGAGAGCAACGCGACGGCTAACCTTGAAGTCGAGGTAAGCACCAAAGCGACCTACGAAGCGGGTCTTTGTGCCGTCCCAAAGCAGAGACATCGTGTGTGCAGGATCCATGGCAGTCCCGCCTGTAGCAAAGATAAGATTTCTTACTGCAGCAGCATCGTCGTTGTTCCAACCGATGTTTGCACCTAAGCCAGCCAACAGGCCAAAGTTGCAGATACGGTCTGCCTTGTAACCATAAATCCAGTTGGTCAGGTCGCAAGTAACGTCGAGTGTGGGAGCGATGAAGTTGTACTTCCAGGTTTGTGTGCCAAGACCAAGATAGCCAAGGTCAGTACCACCCTTGCTCTGCCATGTGTCAAGAGCAAGACGCAGACCCCATACGGGAGTGAAGTTGTAGCCGCCTGCGAACTGGAGGTTGCCAGAAAGAAGGTCGCTGAATTTTACTTCGCCCAGGGTGTACTGTCCGCCAATCTGAGCTTGAACATACCAGTGAGGAGCAAATGCCTCGCAGGGCTTTGCTTCTGTAGCCTGCGGCTGCTGCGCGGATGCTGTGAGGCATCCGGCAAGCAGGGCAGCTGACATTAATATCTTCTTAAGTTTCATATTCATTACTTATTATTAGTTCAGAAAGTGGATTTGTTATTACTTAACCTTGATGTAGGTCTTGTAAGTAGAGATGTTGCCTTCGAAGTCGAGTACAGAGTAAGCAACCTCGTAAATGTAGCCTGGATCCATGTTGTTAACATGAACGCAGCGTGTTGTGCCGTCCAATACTACATTGAGTTCATCGTCCTGGTTGGCTGCAGACAGCTTCTTTATGCAGGCTATATCACCATCCTGAGCGTTCTTTGTGAGGTCACCGTCAACGAAGACATTGGTAACAGCAACGTGCTTTCTTGCGATAGGAACGATGAGCTCCATGTTCTTCGTGGTGGGATAGAGCTTCAATCCACTCTTCTCCATCTCAGTAGGAATAGTGGGACTTAAGCTCATGCGCTTGAAGCCCTTATTGTCGTTGCTGGCAACGATGAACGGACCGAAGCGACGGTTGATGGACTGGAAGAACCACATTGTGGTATGGTCAATCTTCTTCAGGTACTTAATAAGATTTGAATTCAGGAAATCGTCGATGTTAGAGTTAATCAGAGGCTCGTAAGTCATTACCTGACCAAGGAAGTGATTCAGGTTTTCAACGAGTGCTGTGAGTGTCTTGATAACATCGTCCTGACCCTTAATCAGATCTCTGAGGTCCTTAGAAACTTCTGTTACAACAGGAATGGTAACAGAACCCTTTGTGCCTTCCAGATTTCCAAGAGCTGTTTCTGTGGCCAGAGTGCTAAGTACATTTGCTGCTACACTTGCAATATCAAGAGTTGCTCCTGTGTTCTTTGTGAGGGTGATAACGCCACCTGCATAGTTAACAAAGGTGTCGGTCAGGTCGGCAGTTGCATAAGCAGCGATTTGACCATCGGAATCACTCCTTGCAGGAACAACGAGCATAGCTGTCAGACCGTCTGTGAGGTCGCCCTTGATTACAAGAGTAGTTCTCTTAACATTGAACTTCTCCTGAATGAACTTGTATGCATCGGGAATTGTAACTGCGGCTCCGCTGTTTGTCAGACCCTCGTCGAACATGATATCAACGCTGCCTGAAGCAGGAATGTCGAAGCGATAGCCATTGCCATTCATTGTGAAGCTAGAGAGTCTTGCCTCCCATTTCAGGATGAGATTGTTGGCATCGGCAACAAGTGTTATGCCGTCGAAGTTGAAGCCCTTAAGAGTGCTTACAGTCCAGCATTCATCGAATTTCTTGAAGTATACATGTACATATTCCTTTAATGCATCACCAAAGTCTTTCAGGATGTAATCTTGAGCATCTTCGAAGCCGGGGAATGTGTCGTAGTCCTCAAGGAACTTGAGTGAGCCTAAAGTGAGAGGCTTGACAGCTGTAGCAGCGAGGTTGTACTGAGAGTAAATAGCCTGGTCTTTGTCGTTGATGTCCTTGAACGGGCACTTCAGACCCTTACGCTCGAGGCTCAAGCTGCGCAGTACCTGATACATATCGGTAGCTACCTTGTCGAGATGGCCTGTTGCACCTGTGCTCTTGAAGAAGGTCTCAACCATATCTCTGATTTCTGACCTTGCGTCTTCGATGAGGTTTGTCAGATCCTCTTCCTTGAATTCAATTCCGTCGACATTCTCAATCTGCTTCTTAGAAACGAATGCACTTGCTTCATAGAAGCCATTGTCGGCACGTGTCGGCTCTAAGCCGAACTTCAAAGTCTCATAGCTCTTCTTGAGGGGAGAGAGTGTGATGAGTGAAGGCTCATCCTGGCTGTTGACGATTTCGAGGTTCAGACCAGTTGCGTCAACAGTAGTAGGATTAACAGTTACATATACCTTGCCGGCATAAGCCTTACCGTTTTCGTCCTCGTTTACAAGGGTTCTGGTTCCGCTATACTTGAATTGCTCGAAGGGAGTCATTGTAATCATCTCCCAATCCTTAGCTGTGAGAACCTCAGCCTTGCGGATGTACTTGGCATCGTCGGTGGTGGGGAATTCAACATTTGCAGGTGTGCCATAGTAAGCAACGAGCATGTTGGACTGGATGTTTGCGGGGATGCTGAAGGAACCGAACATTGGGTTGTTTGTGCCCTGAATTGTGATGCCGGTAATCTGCTTAGCGAGATATGACTGAATGGCAGCTACATCCTTTGTGAGTTTTTCAACCTTAGTATTAATCTCAGTAAGCTTTGACTCAACTCTTTCCATGCGTTTTGTCAAGCCCCTAACATCATATTCCAGTTTCTCAACTCTTTCAGTGAGTTTTTCTACCTTATACTTCACTTCGCCAAGAGTGGTCTTGTTAGCTTGAATCTTTGCGGCAAGAGTCTTGTCAGCAGCTTCAAGAGCGGTAACGCGAGCGATGAGGCCAGCGAGATCCTTCAGGTCAGCGGGATCTGATGTGCCGAACATTGACTCGATTAACTCTTTGAGTCTTGCTTCTGTTACGCCAGTCTCGAGACTGCCGATAGCAATGTTGATGTTGTTGTTGATGTTGTTGTTAATCTCTGTCTTAGCAGCGTCAACAGTTGCAGCGAGTTTGTCAAGGAGTTCCTTGAGGATGTCAGCCTTAGCATTTGCAACTTGTTCGCCAGTAGAGGCCTTGAGCAGTTCTGCCCATGTCTTCAGGTCGTCTTCAGAAACGAAGTCTTCGGACTTGGCTGCAAGATACTTCAGTGCTTCGTTGATGTACCAGATAGCTGTCTCGTTGTTACCAACTCTGTCAGTGAGGTCAGAGAGTGCTTGGCCGAGGGTCTGGTCGCCAGCGTTGATCTTCTCAATCAGGTCAGAAACAGCCTTGTTCAGCTCGGCATCGGTAGCATAAGCGTCGAGGTCGCTCTTCTTGACATAGTCCTTGAGCTCGGTTGTAATCCAAGTCTTGAGTGCTTCAATCTCTTCCTGAACATATAGCTTAGCTTGCAGGAGGTTGTTTGCGCAATCACCCTTTATTGTTGCGAGCTCAGTCCTCAAATCACTCACTTCAGACTCGAGGTCATCATACTTTTCAGAGAGTTTGGAGACATTTCCGTTTGTGGTATTCAGAGCGTCCTGGAGATTCTTGATGTTGGTTGTGTTCACAGAGATTTGCTTAACAGCTTCCTGCAGGTCCTCAACATCCTTCTGGAGGTTTCCAATATTGGTCTTGTTCTCTGTGACGATATTGCTCAACTCGCTGATAGTCTTCTCGTTTGCATCAGCTTTGTTGAATGCCTCAACAGCCTTGTCGTATGCGTCGTTGGCTTTGTCAGAAGCTGCAGTTATGCTAACATCAATCCCGTCGAGACGATTCTCGATATCCTTGATAGCATTTGCATTCTTCTCAATGTTCTTGGCTTGTTCTTCAAGACGAGCGACTCTTTCCTTGAGGTCACTGATGTCACCATCCAAAGTACCCTTGTATTGTTCAACAAGTTCGCCGAGTTTCTTCAAATCTCCTTGGAGAGTTGCAATATTTTCCTTGTTGGTGTTTGCTGTGCCCTGAATAATGGTAGCCAGGTCGTAAGCGTCGTTAGCCCTTTGGAGAGCTTCCTTAGCAAGTTCCTTAGCACCCTTTTCTGCGTCCAGACCAGCTTCGAGTGCTGCGATTCTGTCGGCAAACTTGAGAGCTTCCTGTGCATTGTCGAATGCCTTTTGTGCAAGAGCCAAAGCATCATCGGCAGTACCTTGTGCATCATTAATCAGGCCAGCCAGCTGTTCAGCGGCAGTCTTGCCGTTCTTGATAGCCTCTTCGGCTGTAGCCAGTCTCTGAAGAATGCTCTGAATGCCATCAGTGCCGGTTCTTACTTCTTCAAGAGCTTTTTCCAGCTTATCGACTTGCTCTTTGAGAAGACCCTGGGCAGCCTCGAGAGTGGCAACTCTGTTGTCGAGGTTCTGGCCTTCCAGAATACCAAGACGGGCGTTGATGTTGTTAACCAAGGTGGTCAAGTCAGCTACAGTTGCAGCATCTGCCTTGTCGCCAAGTGCATCAACAATAGCCTTGAGCTTTGCGATTTCTGCATTGGTGTAGTCGTTGGCTGACTTAAGGAGAGCGGCGGGATCGCACTTGCAGAGCTGGTCTTCCCACTTCTTCATCAAGTCAATCTGATCTTGCAGATCCTTGATGCGAGCGTTAAGAGCATCTGCCAGCTTGGCATTGTCGTCAAGAGTCTGTACACGCAACTCGTTGTAGAGATCCTCGTTGGTATCCTTACAAGATACAAACGAACCCACGCTGACTGTAGCTACCAGCAGCATGATGATTTGAAAGAGTTTCTTTTTCATTTGTTAAAAAGTTATTAATTAATAAATAATGTAGTTCCTTTTTTACGTTTCGTTTCTTAACATAGTTTGGCCTTTTGCGGATAAATTCAGCACAAAGGTACAACACAATTAGGGAATACAAGCGTGCGGCAAGTGGCATTTAAGCAAAATTAACATATTCTGATGGTCGTTTAATAAATTTAACACGGGTTTTTGGCATTTTCTGCCAGAGGCTCGTGTTTTTTTGTTTCTTTGGGTGGTTGATATTTGTCCCAGAAAATCTTTGTCAGAGTGAGGCATAGTATCCCGGTTATCAGCATGGCGGTGTAGGCTTGTGTTTTTCCGCCAAACCAGTCGGCATAGGAGATGTCCTCGATGTCTGTGCCGAAGGTGTAGAGCTGTATGGCTGCGATGCCGTTGTTGATGATGTGCAGGATGGATGTCAGCACGATGTTTCCGGTCTTATAGTATATGATGCCGAAGATGATGGCGAGGGGCAGTGCATAGAGTCCTTGTGCGAGGTTGAGATGTACGATGCTGAAGGCGAGGGCCGAGACGATGATTGCTGTCCATGGGTTTGCTCCGCGACGCAGCATTTCGCCTTCGATGGCTTCGCGGAAGAGCAGTTCTTCGGTGATGGGGCCTATGATGACGAGTGCGAGCATGCCCCAGAAGTCGTGCGACATCTCGAGCGACATCTGCTTCATGATGTCGGGCAGCTCCACTGTTTCTGTCATGATGGAGATGCTGATGGCTCCCAGGATGCCTGCTGCCACGGCAATAGCGCCTGTTCGCCAGTTGATGGCTCTGATGTCGGGGGCTGTGACGAAGCGGATGTTGTGCAGGAGGAGGCAGCAGGCCAGTATGGCGAGGATGTTTGTGGCCATCAGGCTAATTGAGAAGAGCGAGACGGGCAGCAACTCGAGCAATGGGAGGCTTGGGGCCTCGCCGCTGAAGTAGGCTCGGAGTGCGGTGTTGAACTCCGGTGAGATCAGCATGCCGGTTCCGAAGAGCAGGAGTGAGCCGATTCCTTGTGCCAGCAGGAATATCAGCAGGGTCAGGATGGCGGGAGTGAACTTTCTCAAAATAAAAAATAAAAATTAAAAATTAAAAATGGGGGATGCTCCTGTGGGGCTTTTTTCATAGGGCTGCGGGGGTGTTGAAACGCCGCGTGCGGAATTGGTCATCGCCGCAGCCGGGGATTGGCATCGCCGCGTGCGGGGATTGGCATCGCCGCAGCCGGGGATTTTCGATGCCGCCGGCTCAGTATTCCACCTTGTCTGTTTTGGCCTCCCAATCGCGGAAAGCCTGCAGTGCCTCCTCGCGCATGAAGTTCTCTGTCGGGATGGTGCGTTCCGGGATGGGACGCTCTATCTCTTCGTAGATGAATTTGTCGCCGAAATGGATGTCCTCGGCGTCCTGTTTTGTGTTGGCAAAGCAAATGCGGCTGATGCCTGCCCAGTAGATGGCGCTCAGGCACATGGGGCAGGGCTCGCATGAAGTGTATATGGTGCAGCCTTCGAGCTTGAAATTGTCCTTTTTCTGGCAGGCGGCTCTGATGGCCGTGACCTCGGCATGAGCAGTCGGGTCGTTGTTGGCAGTCACGCGGTTCGTGCCGGTAGCTATCACTTCGCCGTCCTTTACGATGACTGCACCGAAGGGTCCGCCGCCGTTGGCCACGTTGTCGATGCTCAGGTCGATGGCGAGCTGCATGAAGCGCTTGTCTTGTCTGGTCATGGATGGTATGGGTTTAATGGGCTTAATGGGAGAGATGGGGATGGATGGGAGTTGGGGGGAGCAAAGCTCACTTCTTCTTTCCGGAGCGGGCAGGCGGCTCCTTGCCGTCTTCGATGGCTTGCTGGCGGATGGCTTCGTCGAGGAGTTCCTCGAAGCTCTTCACGCGATACAGCTCTTCGTACTCCTCCAATATCTTGCGGTCGCGGGCATGCTTCTTGTCCCGCTTGCGGTCCTTTACGGCAAAGGGGTGCATGATTTTGTCCGTTATCCTGGGACCGAGCACATCGCTCACGGAGGGATAGCCGATGCGGGTGGCCTTCTCATTGCCTATCGAGCGGCGAATGGCCTCGTTGACGCGCAGGGAAGAGTCGCCTCGCACCTCCACTTCACGCAATGTGTCGACACGAGCGGAGTCGCGCAACTGGGCAGAAAGTGTGCCGAAAGGAAGCGCAGCGAACATCAAAATGAGGAGGCGTTTCATTCTTTTCGTTGTCTTTTTCGGCACAAAAGTAGGGCTTTTTTTGTAAATGACAAAAGAAATCCCGAACTTTGCAGCAAATATTAACACCTTTTATTATGTTCTCCACAAAACGCATAGCACTTGTTTGCCTTGCCGCCAGTGTTGCATTGGGCAGCGTGGCGACCGATTATACCAAGTATGTCAACCCGTTCATCGGCACACAGACCGACGACACTGGCGCCCTGAGCGGCAGCACGTTCCCGGGCCCCACGATGCCCCAGGGCATGGTGCAGCTGGCTCCCGAGACGGAGCAGTATGTCACATGGGACCCTTGCTGCGGCTACGACTACAACCGCGACTCCATCTTCGGCTTCACCCACACGCACCTCAGCGGGACGGGCTGCACCGACCTCATCGACATCTCCCTGATGCCTACCACCAAGCACGTCACGCCCGAACTGCTCCGCAAGGGTATCTTCGCGCTCCCCTTTAAGCACGACCAGGAAAGCGCTGCTCCGGGCTATTATATGGTCAACCTCCTTGGCGGAGAGAACATAAAGGTCGAGCTATCGGCTACCGTTCATGCAGGCATCCACAGGTACGAGTTCCCCCAAGGCAAAGAGCAGACCGTCATCCTCGACCTCGACAGAATGACCTTCCGGGGCGATGCCTATTACACGGGCCGCCGCGCCTATCAGATTATCCAGAGCCAGATACGCATCCTCGACGACAAGACCATCGAGGGTTTCCGCGTCGTGACCGGCTGGGCTAAGCTGCGCAAAGTGTATTTCCGCATAGAGTTCTCCCGTCCCTTCGAGAGCCGCATCCTGATGGACGGCGGCCGAGATGCAGGAAAGAGCGATGTGGTGAACGGTCGCACCCTGCGTGCCGCATTGCGTTTCCCTAATAATAATAAAGATGTATTGGCAAAGGTGGCCATTTCTGCCGTTGACAACGACGGTGCCCGCAGGAACATGAAGGCGGAAGCGCAGTCCTTCGACTTCAGCTACTACACCAAGGCTGCCCACGATGCCTGGGAGAAGGAACTCGCCACCATCGACATAGAAGGCACCGATGCCCAGAAGACTATCTTCTATACCGGCCTGTATCATGTCCTCATGCAGCCCAACACGATGAGCGATGTGGACGGCCGCTACATGGACACCAACTTCGAGATCAAGCAGATGCCGAAGGGACAGGCATATCACAGCACCTTCAGTCTCTGGGACACCTTCCGCGCAGCCCATCCTCTCTACACTTTGCTATATCCCGACATCGCAGCCCAGTTCGTCCGCGACATGGTGCTGCACCACGAAACATACGGCTATCTGCCCATCTGGGACCTCTGGGGGCAGGACAACTACTGCATGATAGGCAACCACGCCATCCCCGTTGTGGCCGACGCCATCCTGTCCGAGCTGCCCGGTCTCGACGTGGAGCGTGCTTACAAGGCTATGGTGGAGAGCAGCACCCGCACGCACCCCAACAGTCCCTTCGAGGTGTGGGAGGAGTACGGCTACATGCCTCAGAACCGGCAGAACGTCAGCGTCAGCATCACTATGGAGCAGGCTTTCGACGACTGGTGCGTGGCGGCTGTGGCAAAGAAGCTCGGCAAACAGCAAGACTACGAGCGCTTCATCAAGCGCAGCGAGTACTATCGTAACCTCTTCAACCCTGCCACGGGCTTCTTCCAACCCAAGGACGACAAGGGCAACTGGCTGGAGCCTTTCGACCCGCTGAGCTACGAGAATCCTTGTTTCGTAGAGGGCAACGCATGGCAGTACATGTGGTTCGTGCCGCAGAACCCGCAGGGCCTCATCGACCTCTTTGGCGGCGTGAAGCCTTTCATCAAGAAGCTCGACGAGAACTTCACGCTGACGGAGACAAGCGGCGAGGTGAACGGCAATGCCAGCGGCTTCATCGGTCAGTATGCCCACGGCAATGAGCCGAGCCACCACACTGTTTACCTCTATAACTTCGCAGGTCAGCCTTGGCGCACCCAGGAGCTGGTTGAGCAGGTGCGCAGTACGTTCTACAACGCCACGCCCTGCGGCTATGCCGGCAACGACGACTGCGGACAGATGTCGGCCTGGTACATCTTCTCGTCCCTCGGCTTCTATCCCTTCAATGCCGGCTCGGCAGAGTACGTCATCGGCACACCGCTGTTCCGTCGCGCCGTGCTCCACATGCCTGGCGGCAACGACCTGACCATCAATGCGCCGCGCAAGTCGGACAAAGCCATCTATGTGAAGGGCGTGAAGCTCAACGGCAAGAAAATCACCGACTGGAAGCTCACGCACAAACAGCTCATAGCAGGCGGCACCCTCGACTTCACGATGAGCGAAAAGAAATAGCAGGCTATACGAAAAACCCCTTCTCGGGATTCCGGGAAGGGGTTTTTTTGTTGTTTTACAATGCCTCAGCAGGGAGTTAAAATCCCCGGCTGCGGCGTTGGCAATCCCCGCGTGCGGCGATGACCATTTCCGCGTGCGGCGTTTGCAATCCCCGCAGGCGGCGTTTTGGGTGTCACCTAAGGGGTTGATTCACAATGTCTTTAGAGTTTGTTTTGCTTGAGTTTCTCGACAAAGTCGTCGATGCGTTGCATCTCGCGTGGGATGTCGATTTGTTGCGGACAATGGCTCACGCATTCGCGGCACTGGATGCAGTGGTTGGCCTGGCGGAGTTTGGGCACGCTGCGGTCGTAGCCGACGAGGAAAGCCCGCCTCGCCTTCTGGTAGTTCTTCGCCTGCTGGCTCTCGGGCACATTGCCTTTGTTGACACATTTATTATAATGTACGAATATGGCCGGTATGTTGAGGCCGTAGGGGCAGGGCATACAGTAGTTGCAGTCGTTGCAGTCGATGGTGGGATAGCTCTTGATGAGCGTTGCCGTCTCTTTCTCGAGCCACTGCTGTTCTTCCTCAGAAAGGGGTTCGAGCGGAGAGTAGGTGCGCAGGTTGTCCTCCAGGTGCTCCATGTAGGTCATGCCGCTCAGGACGGTGAGCACCGCGGGCTTTGAACCGATGTATCGGAAGGCCCAGGAGGCCACGCTGTCCTCCGGCTTGCGCTGCTTGAAGTGCGCCACAACATGGTCGGGCACCTTCGAGAGTCGGCCTCCCAGCAGCGGTTCCATGATGACAACGGGGATGCCTCGCTTCTCCAACTCCCCATAGAGGTACTTTCCCGAGCGCCCCTTGTCGTTTTCGTTCTCCCAATCGACATAGTTGGCCTGTATCTGGACGAAATCCCAGTGATATTCCTCATGATGCGCCATGGCCCAGTCGAAGACGGCCACATCGCCGTGGAAGGAGAAGCCGAGGTTGCGGATGCGTCCTGCCTCTCGCTGCTCCACAAGCCAGTCGAGGAGGCCATTGTCGAGGTAGCGTTGGTGGACTGGGTTCATGCCTCCGCCGCCGATGCTGTGCAAGAGGAGATAGTCGATGTAGTCTGTCTTGAGGAATTCGAGGCTGCGCTCGAACATCGCCTTTCCCTCTTCGAAATCGTATTGCGAGGGCGAGAAGTTGGACATCTTCGTCGCGATGAAATAGTCTTCTCGCTTGTAGCCGCTGGCTTCCAGGGCAATGCCGAGGCTCTCTTCGCTCTTGCCGCGACAATATGCCGGCGACGTGTCGAAGTAGTTCACGCCGTGGTCGAGCGCGTACTTGCAAAGGCGGTTCACCTGCTCCTGGTCGATGACGTCGCGGCCATCCTCGTCCTTTGTGTTTGGCAACCGCATCCATCCGTAGCCGAGCAGGCTGACCTTGTCGCCTTGCTTGGGGTTGGTGCGGTAGGTCATCTTGTCGGTAGGAACGGGCCCCTCGTGATGTCCCATGTAGTCCACTTCGTCATCTGTGCCGCCTTGTACGCCGCACGATGCCAGAGCCGCCGTTGCTGCAGTTGTTCCCGTGACTTTCAGGAAGTCTCTTCTGTCGATATGTTTTTTCATTTCCTTTGTATTTCGTTGTTACGTTATGGCGATATTACGGGATAGCGGTAGGAGTTTGATTCTCTATGCCGGAGCTAAATCTCCCGATGCACCTCGTGACCCTCGACGTGGATGGCGCTGATGGGGTTCGACGGGCAGAGGTTCTCGCATGCTCCGCAGCCGATGCACTTCTCTTCGTTGACGACGGGAATGAGCAGCACCTTCTCCCTCGGTATTTCTTGGTTGTCGGCATCGCGCCAGCGCCAGCCGTCTTGATGCACGCCGGCCTGCAGAGGCACCATCTGTATGGCCTGGGCCGGGCACTTACGGGCGCAGAGACCGCAAGGCTTCTCGTCCTTGACGGGGATGCAGAGGTCGCGCGTCCATACGGCGTGGCCGACCTGAATGGCAGTCCTCTCTTCCACGGAAACAGGCTGGATGGCCGACGTCGGGCAGACCTGCGAGCAGCGATTGCACTCGGGACGGCAGTAGCCGCGTTCGTAGCTCACCTCGGGTTGCATGAAGCGGTCGAGGCTGCTGCTTGGGCGCAGCACGTCGTTGGGACATGCGTCGATGCAAAGCTGGCAGGCCGTGCAGTGCGAGCGGAGATTCCTGATGGAGAGCGAACCCGGAGGCGTGATGAGTTTCTCACGCTTTGGCCTCTTCTTCTTTATGATGTCGGCCAGGCCGCCGTCTGTAGTCTTGGGTTCCACCTTGCTTTGCGCCTTTGCGAGAGCCGTTCCGGCAAGGAGAGCAACACTCGTCAACACGGCGCGACGGCCAACTCCAGCCTCCCCCGTCCCCTCCAAAGGAGGGGTGAACGGCGAACCCAAGGCTGAAGATGCCCCCTTTCCTTTGGAGAGGCTGGTGAAGTGCATGGCGTCGAATGTACACTGCCCCTCGCAATTGCCGCAGACCACGCAGCGGGAGTAGTCGATGGTGTGTGTGTCGATATTTATGCAGGAAGCCTTGCAGTTGCGTTCGCACTTGCGGCAGTTCTTGCACTTGTCTGCGTCGATGGTCATCTTGAAGAGCGAGTGTCTGCTGATGAGGCCGAGCAGAGTGCCGACGGGGCAGATGGTGTTGCACCACGTGCGTCCTCCTTTCCAGGCCAGCACAGCGATGATGCCCCAAGTGAGCAGGGCGACAATCAGGGCCGAGACGCTCTTGAGCCAGACATCAACCTCGTAGAACGCATAGCTGCCGTAGTGCGCCGCGAGCGCCGCGAGTCCGTTGTTCGCAAGCTTGTAGATGGGAGCCACGATGGTCGATACGATGCGGCCGTAAGTGCTGTAGGGGAAGATGAGTCCGCCCAGCCAGGCCACGCCCAGAGCCAGCGAGGCGCAGGCCACGACCAGTACGGTATAGCGAAGCACGGTGCGTTCGGGCGAGTAGCTGTACTTGTTCTTCTTTTTCCGCAGCCATGCGATGGCGTCCTGCATCACACCCAGCGGACAGATGACGGAGCAGTAGATGCGTCCCATCAGCAGGGTGAGCGTGACGACGAAGAGCAGGGCTCCGATGTTCAGCGCCAGCAGAGCCGGAATGAATTGGATTTTGGCCATCCATCCGAGATAGGCGTGAGCCGTTCCCGTGAAGTCCACCAAGAGCCAGGTTATCAGCACCCAGAAGATGATGGCGAGTGTCAAACGAATGTTTCGAATCATAAATGAAAATGATTATAGAGTGTGTACTTTCCGCTGCAAAAATAATAAAAAATAGTATACGGCCATGCAAAAAACCGCATATTTTTACGAAAAAAGATATTTTTGTGGGGTGAAGAAGCAGATGTCGGGCAGAAGGATAAAAATGGCCGTACAGGGGAGTGAAAAACGCCGCGTGCGGGGATTGGCAACGCCGCACGCGGAAATGGTCATCGCCGCACGCGGGGATTGCCATCGCCGCACGCGGAATTTTTCACCCCCTCACAGCGCGATTTTCAAGGTAAGAGCCAGTTATTATAAAATAAGGTAAAATAAGGGAAAAAATCCTGCCTTGCAAAATACAACCTAAACATTTTTTTCATATCTTTGCACGCAAAAATTTTATTATAAGGTTATGGTATCATTTATTGCAGACAAGATTGTGATGGACGGTCTCACCTACGA
This sequence comes from Bacteroidaceae bacterium, assembly GCA_017428785.1. Taxonomy (GTDB): domain Bacteria; phylum Bacteroidota; class Bacteroidia; order Bacteroidales; family Bacteroidaceae; genus Physcousia. The sequence continues at coordinate 91,856 of JAFRQD010000030.1, read as the reverse complement.
CGACGTCCTGTTGGTCCCCGGCTATTCCGAAGTGCTCCCTCGCACCGTGAAGCTCGAGACATTGTTCTCCAGGCACATAGAACTGAAGATTCCATTCGTGACGGCAGCCATGGATACGGTCACGGAGTCGACAATGGCCATCGCCATTGCCCGTGAAGGCGGTATCGGCGTGATTCATAAGAATATGAGCATCGAGGAGCAGGCCCGTCAGGTGGCTATCGTGAAGCGTGCCGAGAACGGCATGATCTACGACCCCATCACCATCAAGCTGGGCAGCAGCGTGCGCGACGCACTCGAGCTGATGGCGGAATATCACATCGGCGGCATCCCCGTCGTGGACGACGAGCGCCACCTGAAAGGCATCGTCACGAATCGCGACCTCCGCTTCGAGCAGAACATAGACCGCCCCGTCGACGAAGTGATGACAAGCGAGAACCTTGTCACGACGCACGTCCAGACAGATCTCGGAGCGGCTGCCAAGATTTTGCAGGAGAACAAGATAGAGAAGCTGCCCGTGCTCGACGACGACAACAAGCTCATAGGCCTGATCACCTATAAGGACATCACGAAGGCCAAGGACAAACCGATGGCGTGCAAGGACAGCAAAGGCCGTCTGCGCGTGGCTGCCGGCGTGGGTGTTACTCCCGATACCATCGACCGCATAAAGGCGCTCGTGGAAGCCGATGTGGATGCCATCGTCATCGACACCGCTCACGGCCACAGCAAGTTTGTCGTAGAGAAGCTCAAGGAAGCCAAGCAGATGTTCCCGAATGTGGACATCGTGGTGGGCAATGTCGCCACAGGCGAGGCAGCCAAGATGCTCGTGGAGGCAGGAGCCGACGGCATCAAGGTGGGCATAGGCCCCGGCAGCATCTGCACGACACGCGTCGTGGCAGGCGTCGGTGTGCCGCAGCTCAGTGCCGTCTATGATGTGGCAAGCGCGCTCAAAGGGACAGGCGTGCCTCTTATCGCCGACGGCGGCTTGCGCTATAGCGGCGATGTGGTGAAAGCGCTTGCAGCCGGCGGCAACAGCGTCATGATAGGGTCGCTCGTGGCAGGCACAGAGGAAAGCCCAGGCGACACCATCATCTATAACGGCCGTAAGTTCAAGAGCTATCGTGGCATGGGCTCCCTCGAGGCAATGGAGTGCGGCTCGAAGGACCGCTATTTCCAGGGCAACGTCAAGGACACGAAGAAGCTCGTGCCCGAAGGTATCGCAGGTCGTGTGCCCTACAAAGGCTCGGTTCAGGAGGTCATCTACCAACTCATCGGCGGCCTCAGAAGCGGTATGGGATACTGCGGAGCCGGCACAATAGACGACCTGCACAACGCCAAGTTCGTGCGCATCACCAATGCCGGCGTCCAGGAAAGCCATCCGCACGACGTCACCATCACCAGCGAGGCTCCCAACTACAGCCGTCCGCAATAAAATCACTATCAGATAACTCAGATTATTCAGAACACTCAGAATACTCAGAAAAAAAGAAGAAATGAAAAAGATACTTGTTAGTTTTGCTTTGGCAGCGCTTGCAATGACAGCTGCCGCACAGGAAGACCCCATCGTGATGCGCATCAACGGTGTGCCCGTCACTCGAAGTGAGTTCGAATACAATTACAACAAAAACAACTCCGAAGGCGTCATCGACAAGAAGAATGTCGAGGAATATGCCGACCTCTTCGTGAACTACAAGCTCAAGGTGCAGGCAGCTCTCGATGACCACCTTGACACCCTTTCCAGCTATCAGAAGGAGTTCCGCCAGTACCGCGACCAGCAGATACGTCCCCTCCTCGTGCCCGAAGGCGCCAAGGAGAAAGAGGTGCGCACTTACTACGACGGCCTGCTCGAACGCCTCGAAGGCAAGCAACTCATACAGCCTGCACACATCCTGATTCATCTGAAGCAGGACGCTACCGACGAGCAGAAAGCTGCAGCCAAGGTGAGGATAGATTCCGTCTATCAAGCCCTGAAAGACGGAGCCGACTTCGCCGAACTGGCCAAACAGGTGTCGCAGGATCCTGGTTCCGCTTCCCGTGGCGGCATGTTGCCCTGGATCGGACCCAATCAGGTGGTGAAGGAGTTCGAGGATGTGGCCTATTCGCTCGAGAAGGGCGAAATGAGTGAACCTTTCCTCATGCCTTTCGGCTACGACATCGTCAAGCTGCTGGACAAGAAAGACCTCGAGTCTTATGAAGAGCTGCACGACAAGATACAGCAATACCTCGAAGGGCAAGGCATAGAGAACCAGCTTGCCCAACAGTTCCTCGACTCCATTGCAGGACAAAGCCAGAAGACCGTAGAACAGATTCTCGACGAGAAGACAGCAGAGTTCTGTGCCAAGGACAATGAACTGAAGTATCTCGTGCAGGAATACCACGACGGCCTGCTCCTCTTCGAAGAGTGCAACAGCAAGGTATGGGAGCCTGCAGCCAAGGATACCCTTGCCCTGACCAATTACTTCAAGAAGAACAAGAAACAGTATGCTTGGGACGAGCCCCATTATAGCGGAATGGTCTATTACTGCAAGAACGAAGCCGACATCAAGGCTGTCCAGAAGCTTGTCAAGAAACTGCCGCAAGACAAGTGGATGAACACCATACGCGAGACCTTCAACAAGGACAGCGTCATGGTTCGCGTGGAGCGTCGTGTCTTCAAGAAGGGCGACAATGTCAATATCGACAAGATGGCCTTCAAGGTAAAGGATGCCGAGCTGAAACCTGTCAAGAACTTCCCCTATGTCGGCGTCTTCGGCAAGGTCCTCAAGAAAGGCCCTGCTGAGTGGACAGATGTAAGCAATCAGGTGGTCAGCGACTACCAGCGCCTCAAGGAAGACGAGTTCGTGGCAGAACTGCGCAAGCGCTACACGGTGGAGATAGACAAGGCAGCCCTCGCAACGGTAAACAACCACTAATCCTCCCACCGTCTCATTGTTCCCATAACTCCCATAAGTTCCCATGAGAAAATACACGCTCTGTCTCTTTGCAGCGCTCTTCAGCCTGTTCTCTATGGCACAGAAGAATGTCATAGACGAGGTGGTGTGGGTTGTAGGCGATGAAGCCATACTGCGCTCCGATGTCGAGAAGCGCCGCTTGGAATACGGCTCGCAGCTGAAGGGCAATCCCTATTGCGTCATCCCCGAACAGCTCGCCATACAGAAGCTTTTCCTCCATCAGGCGGTTATCGACAGCGTTGATGTCAGCGATGCGGATGTCAACCAATATGTCGAGGAGAAGCTCAACGAGAGAATCCTGCTGGCAGGCTCCAAGGAAAAGCTCGAAGAGTACATGAAACTGCCAATGGTGCAGATTCGTGAAGAGATGTTCGATATGATTAAGGCCGAGATGATAGCAATGCGTATGCGTGAGCAGCTGATGTCCGACATCAAGGTGACGCCTGCCGAAGTGCGACGCTACTTCAAGGACATCCCGGAGGACAGCCTGCCGCTCATCCCCACACAGGTCGAGGTGCAGATACTTGTGCTGCAGCCGCGCATCCCGCAAACAGAGATAGAACGTGTCAAAGAGCTGCTGCGCGATTATGCTGAGCGTGTCAACAGCGGCTCGACATCCTTCTCCACTTTGGCTCGCCTTTATAGCGAAGACCCTGGCTCTGCACGCCAAGGCGGCGAGATGCCGTATATGGGCAAGGGAGAGCTCGACCCGGGCTTTGCCAATGTGGCATTCAGCCTGACGGACACCAAGAAGGTGAGCAAGATTGCGCAGAGCGAGTTCGGCTATCACATCATTCAGCTCATCGACAAGCGCGGTGACAAGATGAAGTGCCGCCACATCCTGAAGCGTCCCGAAGTGGCACAGGCAGATATCGACAGCGCACTCATTGTCCTCGACTCCATAAAGTCGGACATCCTGGGAGGCAAGATCTCGTTCGAGGATGCCGCACGCTATGCTTCCGATGACAAGGACACACGCAACAATCACGGCATCCTGTCCAACAACAACATGGAGACAGGCGAGACATCCACACGCTTCGAGATGAGCGAGCTCTCTGCCCTCTCGCCTGAACTGGCCCGCACGGTCGATACACTTCAGGTGGGCGAGATATCGAAGCCCTTCACGATGATCAACACAAAGGGCAAGACCGTCTGTGCCATTGCCCGTCTCAAGAACCGTACCCTCACACATCGTGCCAGCATCACCGAGGACTTCCAAGTGATGAAGGATATTGTGAAGAACAAGAAGGGAGAGGAAGCTATCCTTAACTGGATAAAGGAGAAACAACAGAGTACTTATATTCGCATCAATCCAGACTGGAGAGACTGCGACTTCCAATACAAGGGGTGGATAAAGTGAAGAGTCGGCGACTATACATCCTTTGTGCGTCCCTGTTCTTCTGCTTTTGCCTGCTTATGGCTGTGACACCGGACCGCAAGCCTGCTAAACAGCGGACGCCTTCCGACAGCAAGGTGCATCTCCTGCATGCCGACCGCCTTTATTTCGACGAGCGGCTGCACAAAACGGCACAAATCCTGGTGGGCGACGTGCGATTCAGCCACGAAGGAGTGCTCATGTATTGCGACAGCGCCCTCTACTACGAATCCACCAACTCGTTCGATGCCTTTGGCAATGTCCGCATGAATCAGGGCGACACGCTCCACCTGAACAGTGAGGTCCTCTATTATAATGGCCTCGACCGCTTGGCAAGGGCGCGTTATGATGTGGTGCTCAAGCACGGCACTATGACTATCTATACCGACAGCCTCGACTACGACCGCCTTTACGAACTCGGTTATTTCTTTGAAGGAGGAAAGGTTCTTGACCACGATAATCAACTGACAAGCGACTGGGGCGAGTACAGTCCTCCCACACATGAGGCAGTCTTCAACTATAATGTCCGTCTTGTCAATCCTGCTCCGCCTGCCAAGCCCGAGACGGTGCTCATCTCCGACACGCTTCATTACAACAACCAGACAGCCATCGCCCATATCGTCGGCCCGTCGAACATAGAGAACGGCGAGAGCCACATCTACTCCGAACTCGGCTATTACGACACACAGGCCAAGCACTCGCATCTGCTGGACCGCAGTATCCTGACGAACAACGGCAAGCGCCTTGTGGGCGACAGTGTGGTCTGGAATGACGATGTCGCTATCGCCGAGGCCTTTGGCAATGTCGTCTATACTGATGTGGTCAACAAGAACATCTTCACTGGTGAGTATTGCTACTACGAGGACAGCACAGGCTATGTCATGGCTACAGACAGCGCTCTTGCCATCGACTACAGTCAGCAGGACACGATGTACGCACATGCCGATACCATCAAGGTCTTTACCTATAATATAGATACTGACTCCATTTATCGTGTGGTGCATGCTTATTACCACATGCGTGCTTTCCGCAACGACCTCCAGGCAGTCTGCGATTCGCTGGTCTATGATACTCGCGACAGCGTGCTCTACATGTATCGCGACCCTATCCTCTGGCAACAAGGGCAGCAGCAGCTGGGAGAGGAGATACGCATCTTCTTCAGCGGCGACAATATCGACAGTACGCTCGTGCTGCGGCAGGCGCTCTCTGTAGAGAAGATAGACGACATCCATTACAACCAGGTGACGGGGCACGAGATGCACTCCTACTTCAAGGACGGCGAGTTGTACCTTTCTACTTCCGAAGGCAACGTCTTTGTCAATTACTATCCCTTCGACGAGGACAGCATAATGATAGAGTTGAACTATACCGAGACATCCCTGCTCAAGATGTATGTGAACAAAAGGAATGTGGACCATATCTGGATGCCTGCTGCTACTGGCATCATGTATCCCATTCCGCTTATTCCTCCCGACAAACTCTATCTGCAGAACTTCGCATGGTTTGACTATATAAGGCCGCGAGACAGGTTCGACCTCTTCGAATGGCGCCCTAAACAATCAGGAACGGAGCTCAAGAAAAGTGTGCGCCATTCTGCACCAAAGCAGACGCTCACCGATATCAAGAAACAGAGAGGCATCGTAGATAAGAGCCCGGAAGCTTCAGATGTTCAAGAAACGTCAGAGGTTCCCGAAGTGCCCGAAACTCCTGAAGTACAAGATGTCCCATTAAACCCACAAAACCAATAAAATGAATCTGTTCAGTACGAGGAAGCCACGCAGCTTCCGCAGGGTAAGCATCTATACGGATGAATCGCGCGACCGTTTGCAGAAACTGGTCGATGAGGTGAAGCGTGAGCAGGGTGAAGCACCGGCGAACGATGCTCCTTATGATCCCGACAAGTTCCGCGGCACATTCATCAACTATACTCCTCGTGCCCAAAGACATAAGGAGCATGGTTCGAAGCTGGGATGGCCGATAGTCATCGCGCTTGTCTTTGCTCTGATAATCCTATGGCGCTTCCTGCTGACGGGCGTGAGATAAGAGATAGTAAATAGTCAATTATTAAATCGTAAATAGTTTCCGTGGACATCATACACCTTCTTCCTGATTCCGTTGCCAACCAGATAGCAGCTGGCGAGGTGGTGCAGCGCCCGGCATCCGTCATCAAGGAACTGATGGAGAATGCCATCGATGCCGGTGCCTCTACGGTCGATGTGCTGGTGCAGGATGCGGGTCGTACGTCCATACAGGTTATCGACGATGGCAAGGGCATGACCGAGACGGATGCCCGAATGGCGTTCGAGCGGCATGCGACATCGAAGATAGCGAAGGCTGAGGACCTCTTCACGCTCCAGACAATGGGCTTTCGCGGCGAGGCTTTGCCCTCCATTGCCGCTGTGTCGCAAGTCAAGCTCACGACCCGAACGGCAGAGCAGGAGTTGGGCGTGCAGTTGTGTCTCGAGGGCTCGCGTGTCGTCTCGCAAGAGGTTTGCTCGTGTCCCGTGGGAGCCAACTTCGAGGTCAGCAACCTCTTCTTCAATGTGCCGGCACGAAGGAAGTTCCTCAAGTCGAACCAGACAGAACTGAACAACATCATACAGGACTTCGAGCGCATTGCCCTGGTCAATCCCTCCGTGGCGTTCACGCTTTCGAGTAACGGCAACAGGCTGATGCAGTTGCCGGCTGGCGGAAGCTTGCAGCGCATCGTAGGCATCTTTGGCAAGAGACTCAGCGAACAGCTGTTGCCATTGCAAGTGGAGACGTCGCTAGTGAAGATAAGCGGCTTCGTGGGCAAACCCGAGGCTGCACGCAAGAAGGGTGCCTCGCAGTATCTCTTTGTCAACGGACGCTTCATGCGTCACCCTCGCTTCCATTATGCTGTGATGGAGGCCTTCAGCCATCTTATCCCCGAAGGCGACCAAGTGCCGTACTTCATCTTCTTCCAGGTGGACCCTGCCAACATCGACGTGAACATCCATCCCACGAAGACAGAAATAAAGTTCGAGAACGAGCAGGAGATATGGAGCATTATTCTTGCTGCTGTACGCGATGCCTTGGGCAAGTTCAACGCGGTGCCCACCATCGACTTCGATGTGGAGGGGCGTCCCGATATTCCGACCTACGATGCGAGAGGTCTTAGCGATGTAAAGGTGCCCAGGGTACAGGTCAATCCCTCCTACAATCCCTTCAGCAGCCACAGCGAGAGAAGCAAGCCAGCCCGTCAGTGGGAGAAGCTTTTCGAGGGGGCAGGGGGCAAGGAGCAAGGGGCAAGAGAATACCAGAAGACTTCAGACCTTCAGGGTAATCCTCTTGCCCTCTGCCCCTCGCTCCCTGCCTCTTCTCTTTTCCAAGAGAGCCAGGAAATCAGCTCGCAGCACTATCAGTACAAAGGCCAGTACATCCTGACCGCTGTGCAATCGGGCTTGATGATGGTCGACCAGCGACGAGCCCACATACGCATCCTCTATGAGCGTTACATGAAGCAGATGCAAGAGCACAACACAGCCACACAAGGCCTTCTCTTCCCTGAGTTGTTGGAGCTCTCGCCATCCGATGCCGCCCTCCTGACAGGCATCCTCGACGATGTAAAGGCACTTGGTTTCGACATCACGCCGCTTGGTGGCAGCAGTTTCTCCATCGTGGGAACACCTTCGGGACAAGCCAACCCTGTGGCTGTGGTGCAGCAGATGGTGGAATCTGTCAAGCAGCAGGACGGCGCACATGCCGACGCCCTTCACCACCAGCTGGCCCTTGTCTTGGCCCGCAGCAATGCCATCGAAGTGGGCGAAGTGCTTACAACAGTGCAGATGGAGACACTCATCGGCGACCTCTTCCAATGCAGCAATCCTAACCTCACACCCAACGGAAAGACAATACTCACCATCCTCCAGCAGGAGCAAATAGATAAGATGTTTAACTAAGACCTTAAAGTCCTTAAAGTCCATAGAGTCCTTAAGGTCCTTAATGTCCCTAAAGTCATGATAAAACAATGAAAAAGATTATCCTTACAGGCGACCGCCCAACAGGCAAACTCCACATCGGGCACTATGTAGGTTCCCTTCGTCGTCGCGTGGAACTGCAGAACTCAGGCCTCTACGACAAGATATTCGTCTTCGAGGCCGACGCACAGGCTCTTACGGACAACATCGAGAACCCAGAGAAGGTGCGCCAGAATGTCATCGAGGTCGCCCTCGACTACCTCGCAGCAGGCCTCGACCCCACAAAGAGCACGCTCTTCATCCAGAGCCAGATTCCCGAGCTCTGCGAACTATCGTTCTATTTCATGGACCTCGTCAGCGTATCCCGTCTGCAACGTAACCCGACGGTCAAGACCGAGATACAGATGCGCGGCTTCAGCGGCGAGAGCATACCCGTCGGCTTCTTCACCTATCCCATCAGTCAGGCTGCCGACATCACCATGTTCAAGGCAACCACAGTGCCTGTCGGCGAAGACCAGGAGCCCATGCTCGAGCAGTGCCGCGAGATAGTGCGTCGTTTCAACTATATCTACGGAGAGACGCTTGTCGAGCCCAACATACTCCTGCCCGAGAACGCTGCCTGCCTGCGCCTGCCAGGTACCGACGGCAAGGCCAAGATGAGCAAGAGCCTCGGCAACTGCATCTACCTCAGCGACCCTGCCGACGAGGTCAACAAGAAGGTCAAGACAATGTACACCGACCCTCTGCATTTGCAGGTCAACGACCCGGGTCATCTGGAGGGGAACACCGTCTTCACTTACCTCGATGCCTTCGCTACCGACGAGCAGGTGGCACGCATCACAGGCGACTATGCCACACTCCAGGAGATGAAGGACCACTACACGCGTGGCGGCCTCGGCGACGTGAAGTGCAAGAAGCTCCTGATGGAAGTGCTGCAGGAGACTCTCGAGCCTATCCGTCAGCGTCGCGCCGAGTACGAGAAGGACATTCCCGCCGTCTATGAGATACTCAAGAAGGGTTGCGAAGTGGCCCGTGCCGCTGCTTGCGAGACGATGGACCAAGTGCGTCGCGCCATGAAGATCAACTATTTCGACGACCGCGCCCTTATCGAAGAACAAGCCCGACGCTTCCAGAAATAAGAGCTGTAAGAGGTTCTGTTTGAAGACGATATGTGGATAGCTTGAAAAGCACGCGTGGATTTGGCAAAGTTCACATGTGGATTTGGCAAAGTTCACATGAGGATTTCGCGAAGTTCACATGAGGATTTTTCAAGCTGCATGCGTGTTGCTTGCCAATTAGACATATAGGGTTTTCGGCTGCGCCATGCATCGCCTAATTGTCCTTCGTTTGTTCAAAACGCGAACGATTAACAAACTTTAACGCATAAAGTTGCGGGGAGTGCACATAAAACATTTACCTTTGTCGCCACTCGCGTGTGTCTTATCGCGCGCGTACAATTATTATTTATTATAAAGCAGCCTCTGCTACCCCCAAAAGACGACATCATTATTAATTAACCCTTTTATAAAATTATGAAGAAAAAACTATCTTTATTTCTCCTCGCTCTCGTTGCAACTATTGGGGCTTGGGCAGAGACAATCACCTGGGAAAGTAAATCAGGATGGACACAAGCATCTGGCGGTAAGGCAGGTCTCGAATGGTTTGGTGCTACGACACCAGGTTCAACAACTACGGAATTTACATTAACTGAATTCCAAATTATGCATGAGGTGAATACTAGCATGGTACGCTACATCGCAATAGCTACCAGTTATTCAACGACCACACTAAATGAAGCTGATGTTGTGGCTGTATCTAATAATAGTATTACTCCCAGCGCAGTACAATTGTATACCTATACTTTTGATAATACGGTTACATTAACAGGTGGAACAACTTATTATATTGTTTTCCTAACTTCAAACACTCCCACTAATGGTGCATACCCTGTTGGCGCAGGGCGTGTTGCTCTTAATCACACAGACTATGGTACCTATGCACCTGGTTGTTCGTATTCTGGAGGTGGTACATGGTGGCCATATTACAAGGCAACTTTGACCTCGTCTGTTTCAATGATAAATGTAACTTACAATCTGTACGAAAGTGACGGTACAACGTCTGTAAGCAGTGAAACTGTATCTCAAGAACCTAGTAGTGCAGTTAACATTCCTTCTTCGCTTAGGTATGACTACTATTACAACTATACAACAGAGGGAACTATTGGAACAACGGACTGCACCATCAAGGTGACACGCACCCTGAAGAATGCAAACATTGTTAATCCTCTCACTGGCTTAAACAATAACAAGTCCTATTACATCAAGACACGCGAGAACAAGCGTTACGAACTCTCAACATATACAAGTGGCGAAACCACATATTTGGCAGCTGTTGTCAAGAGCAGTTTGAATATTTCTGCCAAGAAGTTTGCCATCATCAACTATGAAGGCAACAATTATCTCTACAGCGTTGACGATGCAAAGTTTGTCACATATGCAGGTGTTAGCACGGAGGCACCTTTAGCCAATACAGTAACAGGCACCAGAGACCGCATCGTATTCTCTTTAACAACTAGTCCTTTGTATGAGATTCGTTTTGACGGAAGTACCAGTAAAATCTTCAATGCTTCCAATAGTCAAGCCTATCCTTATGGTTTGGTCTTCAATACTTGGGGAGCAAGTTCCAGCCAATGGGACGATGGTTGCCAATACACCATTGAAGAGGCTGAGGCTTTCGACCCGACAGCAGCTTTGGCAGCCCTTGAAGAGTTCTTCCACCCCTCTTACACGGTTACTTACAAAGTAAAGGATGTCTCTGGCAATGTCCTCTTCACTTCTGAACCTATTGGTACAGAATTGGGTGCTAACATAACTACTCTTCCTGCTGAATTTAAGCGTGACTTCTGCACATACAACTCTGTTGATGTTACCATTAGTCAGCCTAGTACGACCGTTGAGTTTACTGCAACATATTCAGGCCTGCCATTCGTCTTGTCGCCAAGCTATGATGAAGCAACATGGTATAACATGAGCATTCGTGGCACTAAATATGTATCAAAAGGTGACTCGGAGCCTTACTCCTTAGGAACTGCCACTATTGAACAGAAGAATGAAGATAATTATCGTTGGGCATTCTCTGGTAATCCCTATGCATTGGTTGTTTATAACAAGGCATCCGGAAATGGCAATACACTGACCAAAGATGGCGAAAATGCTGTGATGCGTAGTGGCTCATACACATGGACACTCTGCAAAAATAACGATGGTTTCACTCTGAAGGTGACAGGTACAGATAACACCTATGTAAATGACGTAAACAGCACCTTGAAGTTCTGGGATAATGCTAGTGCTGCAGCAGACAACGGTTCGACCTTCCGTGTAGAAGATGTTGTTGACAACTATTATGATTTCGTGAAGGCTGAGGCTCTGCCATACATCTTTGCCAATACAGAAGACCTTGCTCAAAGTGAACCTTCAGAAACCATTGGCAAGCCTTTCGGTATCAAACAAGAAACAGCAGCAGCTATTGTTCAGACCTATGCCTCGCAGCTTTCTGCCCAGACTTTCACCTACCAAGAATATCAAGACATCGTTTCTGCAAAGGATGCAGGTATTATTTACCCTGAAAATGGTAAGTTCTATGTTATCAAGAATGTTAGCAACAACAAGTACCTGAATGTAAAGTCTGCTGGTGGTATTTATGCTGATGTTGATGCACCTGTGGCTGGTTCAATCGTTCAAGCTATAGTTCGTGATAGCAAAACTTATTTTGCAACTCAGGGATTGGAATTGGGCTGGTGTTATACCGCTTCTTATGCTGCTTTGTTAGATGCTGCAGGCGCTGGTAAATATGCTCACTTTAGCATCACAGTTCCAGGTCAGGTTGCTTTTGCTCACTGTCTTGGCAATGGTGAAGGTAGTAATGCTGTGTACTTACCTTATTCTTACTATTCTGTCAATGAAAGCAATCAAGTTGTAGGTAGTGCATCTACAGCTGCTACAGCACAATGGATATTCGAAGAGGCCGAGACTTTCACCATTCCTCTCAATGGTGTTGGTGGCAGCTACTATGCTACTTTCTGCGTTCCATTCGATGTGACGCTTGACGATGCTACTACAGCTTACACACTTGACAGGGGCGAGGGAACAGAGCTTACTATGTCTGCTATCACCGAAGCAGTTGATGCTGGCACTCCTGTTCTGCTTGTTGGCACAAGCGGTTCTGCAACGGCAACGATTGGCACTAACTATACTACCACACCTGTATCAGGCACTGCTCTCACTGGCACCTATCTTGAAATCGCTAACTTCGACGGTGCAGCCAATTATGTCCTCGGTAAGGACGGCGACAATGTGGGCTTCTACCACTGGGCAGGCACCAAACTGAATGCCAACCGTGCTTATATCGCAGGCAGTGGCAGTGGTGTCAAGGGCTTTGCGCTCAACTTCGACGACGATGCAACCGCCATTAAGGACCTTAATGACCTGAAGGACTCTAACGGCCTTATCTTCAATCTCGCCGGACAGCGCATCAGCAAGATGCAGAAGGGCATCAACATTATGAACGGCAAGAAGATTGTCGTGAAGTGAGAATGTTTATGATAGTAAGAACTCTTAATTCCCTAAAGAAATGAAGAAAACATATCAAAGCCCTGAGGCTCTCGTCATAAAGATACAAATTAATGAAAGTCTTCTCATTAACATGTCAGAAACTACGGTTGAAGGCGGTAATGGCGGTTGGGCGAAGGAAGAGAACAACAATGTGATTACAGACAAGAACATTTGGAGCGACGAATGGTAATCTGCTGTTTGTCAGTTCGATAAAGAGAGCAGGAGGTGTTGTTGCACCTCCTGCTTTTTTGTTATCTGTATGGGCTTTTTTATGGGGCTGTAGGGGGATGCAAAACGCCGCGTGCGGCGTTGGCAATCCCCGCGTGCGGCGATGGCAATCCCCGGCTGCGGCGTTTGCCATTTCCGCAGGCGGCGTTTTTTATGCCCGTAAACCCTATAAATTAACGAAATAAGCGGCATTGTACATCTTTTGACTGCAAAACCTTTGATGATGCGATTATTTTTGCTAACTTTGTGCGCAGAAAATACGAAATACAACAATAAAAAGCAATTATTATGTCAACAAGAAGAGATTTTCTAAAAGGAATGGGAATGGCAACAGCCGGCATGGCTTTTGCTCCCGGCGAGATGTTGGCTGCCAAGAAGAAACAGCAGCCTGCTGCAGCGCCCAAGAGTGAGAAAGTGAAGATTGCCTACATCGGTATCGGCAACCGCGGTCAGCAGAACATCGACGAGTTCGCGAAGACGAACATGGTGGATGTGGTGGCGCTTTGCGACGTCGACCTGCAGGGCAAGCAGTGCCAGAAGGTGCTGAACATGTACCCCGACGCAAAGAGGTTCACCGACTTCCGCAAGCTCTTTGACGAGTACAGCGACAAGTTCGACGCTGTGGCAGTCAGCGTGCCCGACCACACGCATTTCTTCGTCTGCATGGCTGCCATGAAGCACGGCAAGCACGTCTATTGCGAGAAGCCCCTCATCCGTACCTTCCAAGAGGGCGAAATCCTCATCGAGATGGCAAACCGTCATCCCGAACTCGCCACTCAGGTGGGCAACCAGGGACACTCCGAGGCCAACTACTTCCAGTTCAAGGCATGGCAGGAAGCCGGCATCATCAAGGATGTGACGAAGGTGGTGGCTCACATGAACAACGACCGCCGTTGGCACAAGTACGACTGGAACATGACGAAGATGCCGGAGGGCGATCCCATCCCCGAAGGCATGGACTACGACACCTGGCACGGCGGCATCCGCTACCATAACTTCAGCAAGCTCTACCATCAAGGCGACTGGCGCAGCTGGTACGACTTCGGCATGGGAGCTCTCGGTGACTGGGGCGCTCATCTGCTCGACACGGTGCACGAGTTCCTCAACCTCGGACTGCCTTACGAGATTAACATGAAGTACGCGAAGAACCACAACGAGTTCTTCTATCCCTTCTCGAGCACCATAGAGTTCCGCTTCGGCGCTCGCGGCAACATGCCTCCATGCGACGTCATCTGGTACGACGGCACCGACAACCTGCCGCCACTGCCCGAGGGCTACGGCGAGAGCAAACTGGCCGACGGCATCCCCGCAAGCGGTCAGGGCGAGTACACGCAGCAGAAGATCAACCCCGGAAAGATCATCTACGGGCGCGACCTCACCTTCAAGGGCGCAAGCCATGGCAGCACGCTCGAAATCATCCCGAAGGAGAAGGCAGAGGCCATGAAGGACAAGCTGCCGCAGGTGCCCAAGAGCCCGAGCAACCACTATGTCAACTTCCTGCGTGCCTGCAAGGGAGAAGAGAAGACGCGTTCGCCCTTCCAGATAGCCGGCGTGCTCTGCCAGGTGTTCTGCCTCGGTGTCATCGCACAGCGCCTCAACACCCAGCTCTTCTTCGACCCGAGGACAAAGAAGTTCACAAACAACGAGTTCGCCAACGCCATGCTCACCGGCATGCCCCCACGCCGCGGCTGGGAAGAGTTCTACAAGATTGACTAAACGAGGAAAACCTAGGACTCCCTAGGAAAGCCTAGGACTTCCTAGGGTCTCCTATAAATAAAACAAACACAATGAAAAAGATAGTATTAGCCCTGGCGATGCTGGCCATCCTGCCTGCATCAGCAAAAGTAAAGAAGACAGTAGCCCAGCAGCCTGCTCCCGTTCCTACAACAGACAACGTGCTCTCTGAGCAGGAACAGCGCGAGGGTTGGAAGCTCCTTTGGGACGGCAAGACAACGAACGGCTGGCGAGGCGCAAAGCTCCAGACCTTCCCCGAGAAGGGCTGGCGCATAGAGGACGGTGTGCTCAAGGTTGAGGCTGCCAACGGAGCCGAGAGCGGCAACGGCGGCGACATCGTGACCGACAAGACCTACCATAACTTCATCCTGAAGGTGGACTTCAAGATAACCGAGGGCGCCAACAGCGGCATCAAGTACTTTGTTGACCCCGACATGAATCAGGGCGAGGGAAGTGCCATCGGCTGCGAGTTCCAGATACTCGACGACCTGCGTCATCCCGATGCCAAGCTCGGCGTGAAGGGCAACCGCAAGCTCGCCTCTCTCTACGACCTCATCCCCGCTCCCGAACAGAAGCCTTTCGACATCACAGCGTGGAACACAGCAATGGTTATCGTCAAGGGCAGCCATGTGGAGCACTGGCTCAACGGCGTGAAGATGCTGGAGTACGAGCGCAACAACCAGGAGTGGAACGCCCTGGTTGCCTACAGCAAGTACAAGAACTGGCCCGACTTCGGAAACCGCGACGGACGCATCCTGTTGCAGGACCACGGCAACGAGGTTTGGTTCAAGAACGTAAAGATAAAGGAACTGTAACACTAGGTCTTCCTAGGAAAGCCTAGGTCTTCCTAGGAAAGCCTAGGACATCCTAAAAAGCAAAACACAATGAAAAGACTCTTTCTGGCAGCCTTTGCCACATTCCTTTGCGTAAGCACTTACGCCATCGACGACCCTGTGCAGTATGTCAACCCGCTCGTCGGCTCACATTCCACCGGCGGTCTCTCCACAGGCAACACCTATCCAGCCATCGCTGTGCCCTGGGGCATGAACTTCTGGACGCCGCAGACAGGCAAGATGGGCGACGGATGGTGCTACACCTACGATGCCGAGAAGATACGCGGCTTCAAGCAGACTCACCAGCCCAGCCCTTGGATGAACGACTACGCCATGTTCAACATCATGCCCGAGGCAGGCGACGCGCCCATTTACGACCAAGACAAACGTGCCAGTTGGTTCAGCCACAAGGCAGAGGTCAGCAAGCCGCATTACTACAAGGTCTATCTCGCAGACTATGACATCACCACCGAGATAGCGCCCACAAGCCGCGCTGCCATCTTCCGCTTCACGATGCCCGAGGGAAAGAACTTCGTTATCGTCGATGCCTTCGACCGCGGCTCTTATGTGAAGGTCATTCCGAGTGAGAACAAAGTGGTGGGCTACACGACTCGCAACAGCGGCGGCGTGCCCAAAGACTTCAAGAACTACTTTGTATTGCAGTTCGACCGCCCGTTTATCTACACATCGACTGCCGACGAAGGCAGAGAGGGCAAGAACCTCGAGATGAAGAGCAAGCATGCTGCTGCAGCAGTCGGCTTCCAGACAAAGCGCGGCGAGCAGATCAATGTCCGTGTCGCCAGCTCATTCATCAGCATTGAGCAGGCCGAGCAGAACCTCAAGGAGCTTGGCAGCAAGAGCCTCGAGGAGATTTCCGAGGCCGGCCGTCAGGAGTGGAACCGCGTGCTGAGCGTCATCGATGTGGAGGATATGAGCGATGTTGACCGCTTGCGCACCTTCTACAGTTGTCTTTACCGCAGCACCCTCTTCCCTCGCAGTTTCTTTGAGATTAACGCGAAGGGCGAGGTGGTGCACTACAGCCCCTACAACGGGCAGGTGCTGCCGGGTTATCTCTTTGCCGACACGGGCTTCTGGGACACCTTCCGTGCGCTCTTCCCCCTCGTCAACCTGATGTATCCCAGCATGAGCCAGAAGATGCAGGAAGGCTGGGCGAATGCATATAAGGAGAGCGGCTTCCTGCCCGAATGGAGCGCGCCGGGTCATCGTGCCTGCATGGTGGGCAACAACTCTGCCTCTGTTGTGGCCGACGCTTACCTCAAGGGAATCCGCGGTTACGACATCGATGCGCTTTGGGAAGCCGTGAAGCACGGTGCCAATGCCGACCTGCCCCGCACGACGAGCGGCCGCAAGCAGTGGCAGACCTACAACAAGCTGGGCTATGTTCCCTACGACAGCATCAACGAGAGCGCAGCCCGCACCCTCGAGTATGCCTTCGACGACTGGAGCATCTACAAACTCGGTCAGGCTCTCGGCAAACCGGAGAAGGAAATCAAGGTGTATGCCGAACGCGCTTTCAACTACAAGAACCTCTTCGACAAGAGCCACAACCTGATGCGCGGCAAGCTTGCCAACGGCGAGTGGGCGCCCAACTTCAATCCCTTCAAGTGGGGAGACGCGTTCACCGAGGGCAACAGCTGGCACTACTCCTGGAGCGTGTTCCACGATCCGCAGGGTTTGATAGACCTCATGGGCGGCAAGGACGTCTTCAATCAGATGCTGGACAGCGTGTTCATCCTGCCTCCCATCTTCGACGACAGCTACTATGGCGGCGTCATCCACGAGATACGCGAGATGCAGATCATGAACATGGGCAACTACGCCCACGGCAACCAGCCCATCCAGCACATGATATATATGTATGCTTACAGCGGGCAGCCCTGGAAGAGCCAGTACTGGCTGCGCGAGACGATGAACCGCATGTATAATGCCCACGCCGACGGCTATTGCGGTGACGAAGACAACGGACAGACATCTGCCTGGTACATCTTCACGGCTATGGGCTTCTACCCCGTCTGCCCGGGCAGCGGCGAGTATGTGCTCGGTGCGCCTTACTTCAAGAAGATGACACTCCATCTCGAGAATGGCAAGCAGGTGGTCATCACAGCTCCCCAGCAGAGCGACGAGAACCGCTATGTGGGCGCTCTCAGGGTGAACGGCGCAGAGCATAACGTCAACTATGTGAAGCATACGGACCTTGTTGCCGGCATGAAGATGGACTACACCATGCAGTCGCAGCCCAACCGTCAGCGCGGCACAAGTGCCGAGGCAGCTCCTTATTCTTTCAGCAAGGAGTACAAGCCGTCTGCAAAGTCAAAGAGAAAGAAATAGTGTCAAAAAAGTCCTGAAAGGCCCTGAGGGACATTGAGATCTCAGGGCCTTTCATCAAACACACGAAACGATGAAAAAACTGTCACTCCTTATCCTGTGCCTGATGGCATGCTTCTGCGATGCCGGAGCCGAAGTGAAGATCACCTACACAGACTCTGCACAATGGAAAGCCTACGATGACTTCAACGAGGTTTTCCTTGACAAAAAACGCAACATCTATATGGCCGACACGAAGCAGCCGAGTGCCGACCACCGCGGCAACGGCTATCGCGACGGAGATGAGTCGGGCTGTGCTGCCGCTATCTGGTGCCAGGCCATCATGTACGACATGGTCGTCAATGCCTACAACCGCGCTCAGAAGGAGAAGGATGCCACGCGCATGGAGAAGTACAAGACGCTGCACGACGCTATCTACAAAGGCGAGAAGGCACATTATGTCAACTTCGACTTCCACAACCCCGACACGAACAACGGCTGGTTCGTCTATGACGACATCATGTGGTGGACGTGTGCCTTGGCACGAGCCTACGAGACATTCAATGTTTTGGACTACCTCAACTATTCCGAGAAGAGCTTCTGTCGCGTATGGTACGGCTCATCCAAGGTGGGCGACGACGGCTCGTATGCCGATCCGGCCCGCTTCGAAGGCAAGTACGGCGGCGGCATGTTCTGGGAATGGCAGCCCATCGAAAAGGCGAAGCCGCATCAGCCCGGCGATTTCCGCTCGGCCTGCATCAACTTCCCCACCGTCATCGCTGCATGCCTGCTCCATCGTCTGGTGCCCGAAGGCAGGCCGACTCCCACTGCCACTCGTCCTGTAAGGCAGACCAAGGAGTGGTATCTGGAGAAGGCGAAGGAAATCTATGCCTGGGCCGACGCCACGCTGGTCAACAGCAACGGCCGTGTGGCCGACGGCATCCATGGCGGAGGACCCGAGTTCACGGACCATCTCTACAATCAGGCCACCTACATCGGAGCCAGCTGCCTGCTCTATCAGCTCACCCAGGACATCAACTACCTGACGAAGGCATTGAAGGGTGCAGATTATGTGATGAACAATATGTGCGGCAACACAGGCATCCTCAAGTATGAATCGGGCTACGAGCAAGGCATCTATGCCGCCATCTATGCACAGTACATCAAGCTGCTGGTCTATGACTGTGGCCTGAGCGAAGGAACTGCAAACACTTATCTGGAACACATAAAGAAAAACATCCAGAGGGCATTCGTTGCGATGGATAAGACCCGAGGCATCCAGATTGGAAACTTTGCGAGGAACACTAAGGAGACCGATGTGGTGGAGAGCTACGGAGCCAGCGGTATGCCCGCACTCATGCTGATGTTCCCCGTGGGCGACAGCGCTACGCCTGTAAACAATGTTGCCGCTCAGAAGACAGACGGCCCGTCGGACGTCTATACTCTCGAGGGCAAACTGGTCATGAAGGCTGCCACACCCGAGCAAGTTCATCAGCTCGACAGCGGTCTCTATATCTTCCAGAAAAAGAAGGTGTTAGTCAAATAAGACATCTCCTCCAGGGGCAATGAAAAACGCCGCGTGCGGCGTTGGAAATCCCCGCGTGCGGCGATGGCAATCTCCGGCTGCGGCGATGGCAATCCCCGCACGCGGCGTTTGAGACCCCCTCTTGAGGCATTAAAAATCCCTATGCTATGAAGAAAACAATCCTGTTGTTTTTGGCGGTCATCGCACCGATTGTAGGCGGCGTTATTGGCGGCCGTTATCTCAATGAATACCTTCGGAATCGTCCGACCTGCCCCGAGGAAGACGCCAGCCAGTTCGTGACGCTCACCGACGCCGTGCCCGATGCCATCCTCGAGATACGCTACTTCAGCACCTACAACTTCGTGGGGACACGCATCGACGGCTACCTCGAGCCCACGGCTCTCCTGACGAAAGAGGCGGCAGACAGTCTCAGGGTAGTCAGCGACGACTTGAAGGCCCTGGGGTATCGCCTGAAGATTTACGACGCCTACCGTCCGCAGCAGGCCGTCGACCACTTCGTCCGTTGGGCGGAAAACCTGCCGGACACCTTGATGCGGCAGTTCTTCTATCCCGACCTCGACAAGAGCGTTCTCTTTGATCAAGAGTACATCTGTGCGAAGAGCGGGCATACGAGAGGCTCTACCGTTGACCTCACACTCTTCGACATGCAGAAGGAAAAGGAGTTGGATATGGGCGGGACATTCGATTGGTTCGGCCCCGAGAGCCATCCCGATTTCTGCGGAGACCCCGAGACGCAAGCGTTTACGGGCGACAATAGCAAAAGCCCTGCCGGTCGCAGCATCACATCCGAGCAGTTCTGCAACCGCATGATACTCCGCGAAGCGATGATGCGTCACGGCTTCAAGCCCTTCCCCACAGAATGGTGGCACTTCACATTAAAGGACGAGCCCTTCCCCGACACCTACTTCAACTTCCCGGTGGAAATGTTGAAAAGGTGAAAAGAAAAGGTGAAGAGTTGAAAAGTTGAAAAATTGAAAAGCGGGACGTGAAAGTTGAAAAGGTGAAGAGTTGAAAAGTTGAAAAGCGGGGCTTAGTCTTTCCCCTTTTTACCTTTTTACTTTTTCACCTTTTCACCTTTTTCATCGCCAGTCCTGCAAGCGTACCCAGGCAAACACCAATCGTGTTGGCCACAAAGTCGAGCCACTCTCCGCTACGGCAGGTGGTGAGGTGTGCCTGCATGAGTTCCAAGGCGCCGCCCATCGCGATGGGAGCCAGGAAAGCGAACAGCAGCAGCTTCCCTATGTCCCATTGGTTGTGAGAGCGTTGGTACTCAAACCAGATGACAAGCGTCAGGACACCATACATCACCATGTGTGTCCATTTGTCGGCAAGCGGCACCTCAACCCCGACCTTCATGTCCGGCATCGGCAGAAGGGAGAGAAGGACAATGACGACAGCCACAAGAAGTGCAAGAGCATAGCGGCGGAGGTACAGACGAAGCATATAAGGACTCTTTTTGGATATTTCGCTGCAAAGATACGGCTTTTTTATGTATATTTGCAACGTTTTTCGAAAATAACTTCGCTACATGAATTCAGGTAACGCAGCAAGAGGAAGTTTCGGAAGTCAGCTGGGAGTCATCTTGGCGTCGGCAGGCTCGGCCGTTGGCTTGGGCAACATCTGGCGCTTCCCGACCGAGGTGGGAAAGGGTGGGGGAGCAGCCTTCATCCTCATCTATCTGTGCTTCATCTTCCTGTTCGCCATGCCGGTCATGATAAGCGAGTTCGTCATCGGACGCTCCGCACGCAGCAACGCCATAGGAGCCTTCCAGAAGCTCTCGCCCGGCAAGCCGTGGGTAGCAGCCGGCATCATGGGCGTCTTGGGCGGATTCCTCGTGCTCTCCTTCTATTCTGTCGTGGCAGGATGGACGTTGCACTACACCATCCAAGCGGCTCTCGGACAGCTACAGGGACTTCAGACAGCCGACAACGGACAACAGGCAACAGACTTCGCAGCGGCCTTCAACGCCTTTGTGTCCAATCCCTGGCAGCCTGTCGTCTATCTCACCCTGTTCCTCTTGCTGACGCATCTCGTCGTGGCTCGCGGCATACAGCACGGCATCGAGCGCTACTCCAAGCTGATGATGCCCATGCTGCTGGCGATAATCGTGCTGCTGGTGGCTTTCTCGCTGACTATGCCAGGCGCTGCCGAAGGAGTCAGCTTCCTCCTGCAGCCCGACCTGAGTGAGGTGACGCCCGATGTGGTGCTCGGTGCGATGGGACAAGCCTTCTTCTCCTTGAGCGTCGGGCTGGGTTGCCTGGTGACCTACGCGTCCTATTTCAGTAAAGAGACCAGGCTGGTGAAGTCCGCCATGAACGTCTGCATCATCGACACCATGGTGGCTGTGCTGAGTGGCTTCATCATCTTCCCGACGGTCTTCAGTGTGGGCATCGCTCCCGACGCAGGCCCGGGTCTGGTTTTCATCACCCTGCCTAATGTCTTCCTGCTGACCTTCAGCGAGATGCCCGTTGCAGGCTATGTCTTTGCCCTGCTGTTTTATGTGCTGCTACTGCTGGCGGCACTGACAAGCAGCATCAGCATGCACGAGATCTGCACAGCCTTCATCTCCGAGCACTTCAGCAAGAGCCGCCGTACCGCCGCAGTCATAGTGACCATCGTCTGCCTCGTGCTTGGCGCTTTCTGCTCGCTCTCCTTCGGTCCGTGGAAGGACGTGACGCTCCTCGACCGCGGCATCTTCGACCTCTTCGACTTTACTGTGACGAAATTCCTGATGCCCTTGGGCGGTCTCATGATGACGCTTTTCGTGGGATGGAGCCTTGGCCGCAGCCTCGTGGAGCGGCAGCTGACCAACGACGGCCGCATCCCTGTCCGCACGATGCGCCCGCTGCTGTTCCTCATCCGCTGGGTTGCGCCTGCCGGAATCCTTGTCATCTTCATCAACGAACTCATAGGCATTTTCATATAACAACGCTATGGAAACAAGACACGACTTTGGCAGCAAGATAGGAGCGGTGTTGGCATCCGCAGGCTCGGCAGTAGGGCTGGGCAATGTCTGGCGTTTCCCGACGGAGGTGGGCAACAACGGCGGCGCGGCCTTCATCTTCATCTATCTTCTTTGCATTGCCTTCATAGGCATTCCCGTGATGATGAGCGAGTTTCTTATCGGCAGGCATACGCACACCAACACTATCTCGGCCTTTGCCAAGCTTGCCCCGGGCAAGTGGTGGCGCATCGAGGGCATTGCGGGCGTGTTCGTAGCCTTCCTCATCCTCTCCTATTATATTGTCATCAGCGGCTGGACGCTCTTCTATCTCATCGAGTCTGTGGGAGGCAAGCTGCAAGCCGACAGAGACTACAGCGACGTGTTCAACAACTTTGTGAGCAACCCCTGGATGCCTGTCCTGGCTGGCGTCGCCTTCATGGCCTTCACGCATTTCATCATAGCGAGGGGTGTGCAATCGGGTATCGAGAAGTCGTCGAAACTGATGATGCCGCTGCTGCTCTTTATCATCGGCATACTCGTGGTGTGTTCGTTCGGCATGCCTGGCTCGTCGAAAGGGCTGAGCTTCCTGCTGAAGCCCGACTTCTCGAAGCTGACGGCCGACGTGATTCTCAGTGCGGTTGGGCAGGCCTTCTTCTCGCTCAGCCTTGCCATGGGTTGCCTTTGCACCTATGCGTCTTATTTCAGGGCGGACACCAACCTGCCGAAGACGGCTGTGGGCGTGAGCGTCATCGACACGGTGGTGGCCATACTGAGCGGTTTCATCATCTTCCCCGCCGTGTTCAGCGTGGATGGCGTCAGCGTGGATGCCGGACCGGGACTGGTCTTCATCACACTTCCCAGCGTGTTCAACATCGCCTTCCATCATGTGCCGATCATCGGCTACATCTTCTCCGCGTTCTTCTATCTGCTGTTGCTGCTTGCGGCTCTCACCAGCGCGATTTCCCTGCACGAGAGTGTGACGGCATACGTCCTCGAAGCCTTCTCCCTCTCCCGAAAGAGGGCAGCTGCAGCCGTGTCCATCGCGTGCATGACGCTCGGCATAGTCTGCTCGTTGTCGTTCGGCCTGTTGGGAGACCTGAAGCTCTTCGACATGAACATCTTCGAGCTGTTCGACTTCACGGCTTCCAAGATAATCCTTCCCATCGGCGGCATCATTATATGTCTCTTCACTGGCTGGTATCTCGACAGGAAGCTTGTGGAGAGTGAGCTGACGAACCAGGGCAAGCTACGCTTCAAGCTGTTCCGCATCTACTATTTCATCATCCGCTATGTGGCTCCGCTGGCCATCGCGGCAGTCTTCCTGCAAGAGATACTTTCATGAAACGCCTGCCCACACTTACTCCCGGTCAACGCCGAGCCCTGCTTGTCATCGAGTGGGTTCTGCTGATAGGCGTCATAGCCTTTTCCATTTGGAAGTGGAGCCCCTCCGATTCCCCTGTGAATGGGGAGAACAAGGAGCAGAAAGCGTCCTCTTTGCGGGGAGGCATAAAGGAGGCCGAAGCCGGCGGCGGCTCTTCTCTCCCCAAGGAGCAACCAGTCGAGACCTTCCCGTTCGACCCCAATACGGCCGACAGTGCCACCTTGCGCCGCCTGGGGCTCTCTCCCTGGCAGGTCAGGAGCATCTATCACTACAGAGCCAAACATGGGCGTTATCACAAGCCCGATGACTTCAAGCGGGTGCCTGGCCTGACCAACGAACAGTGGGAAAGGCTGATGCCTCACATAAGGATTGCTTCCGACTTCCAGTATGTGGAATCGAAGCAGTCGTACCAGGAATCTGTCGATGAAATGGAGGAAATTGAAGAGAAACTGGGTATGTCGTACGCCGCCCTGCACGACACTCTCTATCGTCAAGTGAAGATACGCCCGGGTCAGACCATCGACATCAACACGGCCGACACGGCGCAGCTGAAGATGATACCAGGCATCGCCTCGAAGCGGGCTGCCCGAATCGTGGCCTATCGCAGGTCGCTCGGAGGATTCGTCAGCGTCGAGCAGGCAATGGAAGCCATCGAAATGCCCGACTCCGTGCTGAAATACATGACATTGTCGCCCGTCGAAATCACAAAGATAAATATCAACAAGCTCTCTGTCCAGCAGTTGATGAAGCATCCCTACCTCAATTTCTATCAGGCCAAAGCCATCGACGAGCACCGCCGCAACAAGGGAGATTTGCATTCCCTCGACGAGGTGTCGCTCCTCAAAGGCTTCCGAAACACCGATATCGACAGGCTCCGTCCCTATCTTTCGTTCGAGTAGTTCGTTGCTGCATCATGATAAATCAATTGCTGCATCATGATGAATCAATTGCTGCATCATGACAAATCAATGAACTTCGCGTGCGGCGTTGGCTGACGTCGCTGCGGGAGCCGTCCGTTCCGCCTGCAGGAAACGGGATTCACGGGCTGAGGCTCTTGTTAAGGCCAGCAGCCCTTCTATGTTTCAGGGAATGAGCAACGAGCTGTCTCCGTAGCTGAGGAAGCGGAAGTCGTGTGCGAGGGCGTAGTCATAGACATCGTGCCATGCCTCACCGATAAAGGCGCCAACCAAAAGCAGCAAGGTGCTCTGCGGTTGGTGGAAGTTGGTAATCATGCGGCGCACGATGTGGTATTTGTAGCCCGGGGCAATGATGATCTGCGTGCTGGCGTGCAGCACCTCCTCTCCCCGCTCGTCCATATAGCGGAGCAGGGCAGTGAGCGCCTCCGTCGTCGAGAGCGAATTGTCATATTCATACGGCATCCACTGGGGGACGTGAAGAAGAGAAAGCTTCTCCCCAACCCTCTCCAGAGGAGAGGGAGTATCGTCGCAGTTCACCCCTCCTTTGGAGGGGATGGGGGAGGCTGCCAATACTCCCATATAATACAGGCTTTCGAGGGTGCGGACGCTGGTTGTGCCGACGGCAATCGCCTCACCCCCGTGGGCCAGGAGCCGCTCGATGGTATGGCGATGTACGGCAATGTGCTCGGTGTGCATGTCGTGCCCGCCTATGTCCTCGCTCTTGACGGGTCGGAACGTGCCGGCACCCACATGCAGCGTCACCTCCTCCCGCTCTATGCCGCGGGCATCGATGTCCTGGAGGACACGCTGCGTGAAATGCAGTCCCGCCGTAGGCGCCGCCACCGAACCCTTTATCTTCGAATAGACCGTCTGGTACGTTGTCTTGTCGCTCTCCTCGGTCTTGCGGTTGAGGTATGGCGGGATGGGAAGCTCGCCGATGGCATCGAGGACTTCGGCAAATGTCATTGAACATTGTTCGTTGTCCGTTGTCCGTTGACCGTTGTCCGTTGTCTGTTGTCCGTTGCCCTCCTCGTCTGTCCACCATCGGAACTCAATGAGTTGGCTCGTGCCGTGAGTGTCCTTGCGCTCCGCAGTAATGGTCAATGTTGAATGGCCAATGCTGAATGTCCGCTTCAGACACCCTTCCTTCCACTTCTTCAGGTTCCCCACCAGGCAATACCACGAGCAGGAACCCTTCCTGGCGAAGTTCTCCTGATACTCCACAGGCTCCGCCGGCTCCAGGAGGAACACTTCGATGAGAGCGCCGAGAGCCTCCCCTGTCCCCTCCAAAGAAGGGGAGATTTTGTCTGTTGTCTCGTTCAGTTGATGGTTCCCCTCTCCTTTGGAGGGGACGGGGGAGGCTTTGCTTTTCCGGAAATGCAGCCTCGCCTGGATGACCCGCGTGTTGTTGAAGACCATGAGGGCTCCTTCGGGCAGCAGCGAAGGCAGTGAGCGGAACCGAGTCTCGCTGATGCGTCCCTTGTCATAGACAAGCAATTTGCTGCTGTCGCGTTCCGGCAATGGGAACTTCGCAATGCGCTCTTCAGGCAGAGCGTAGTCGTAGTCGCGTATTTGTATGTGCTTAGTGTCCATAAAACGGCTGCAAAATTACAAAGAAAAATGTAAAAAGAGTTCATCGTTCAAGAAAAAATCACTATATTTGCAGCACAAATAATATAATTACACACAAAACCCATTAACTCAGAAAGCTATGAAACTGACAGGAAGAAGAGAAAGCACAAACGTGGACGACCGTCGCGGCATGACTGCGGCCAAGGCTGGCGGCTTAGGCATCGGCGGCATCATCATCGCCCTGATTATCTCG
Source organism: Bacteroidaceae bacterium (assembly GCA_017428785.1). Taxonomy (GTDB): domain Bacteria; phylum Bacteroidota; class Bacteroidia; order Bacteroidales; family Bacteroidaceae; genus Physcousia. The sequence goes on along the minus strand of JAFRQD010000030.1, from coordinate 65,249 downwards.
TTCATCACGGGCAGCAACCCTCTCGACATGCTGACCAATGCGGGCATGCTGGGCAACATCACCGAACAGGCCGAAGGCGGTCGCGAGTTCACCGAAGAAGAACAGGCGCTTGCCACGTTCTCGAAGCAGATCCTTGCCGGTACGGAAGACGTCTGGACAGAGGAGTTCAAGAAGCTCGGGCGCACATACGAGCCTCCAAAGATGGTGCTCTACACGGGCGCAGTGCAGACAGGCTGCGGCAACGGCTCGGCAAGCATGGGCCCCTTCTATTGCTCTGCAGACCAATGCCTTTACATCGACCTCTCGTTCTTCACTTCCATGAAGCAGCAACTGGGTGCCGACGGCGACTTCGCATACGCCTACGTCATTGCGCATGAGGTCGGTCACCATGTGGAGTACCTGCTCGGCACGCTGGGCAAGGTGCATCAGCAGATGTCGAGGCTCAACTCCACTGAGGCCAACAAGTTGAGCGTGCGCCTGGAGCTCCTTGCCGACTTCTATGCAGGCGTCTGGGCTTACCACGACAACAAGATGTTCGGCAGCCTGGAAGACGGCGACCTCGAGGAGGCCATCAACTGCGCCCAGGTCATCGGCGACAACTACCTGCAGGAGAAGGCCCGCGGCTATTCTCAGCCCGAGACATTCACCCACGGCACCAGCAAGCAGCGCATGAAGTGGCTCAAGCTGGGCCTCCAGACGGGCGACATCACGAAGGGCACCACCTTCCAGTGCAGCGACGCCGAGCTCTAAGCCCGGGGCTGGCGTTGTTTACAATCGCCCGTCCCTGTAAGTGGAGGGGCAAAGCGAACCGAGGGGTGGAGTGGAAAGGAGCGAACGGCGCTTTCCGCTCCGCCCCTTCCCGTTCCATAATTATTGGTGTCCGGTAAATTCGCCCTGAAAGGGCATTAAGCTGTCAGCCCAGGGCAGCGCCCTGGGTTAATGATGCAGAAAGAGAATGCGCCCTGAAAGGGCAATAGCTTTGTGTTATAGTGCTTTTCCCCTTTCAGGGCGAACATTTCCCATACGCCCTGTACCCAGGGCGTTGCCCTGGGCTGACAGCTTTATGCCCCTTTGGGGCGTCCCAAGCCCCTCGGGAGCGCCAATTCCTGAGGCCTGCAAAGTCCCTTTCCATAGCCTGCAAACCTGTGCAGAGGCAGGAGAAATGTCGTTTCCGGACTGCGACGAACTTCATTTGCAGCCTGTGTATGCAGATTCGCAACTTGCATACGCAGAAACGCAGCCTGTGTCTCTGTATTCGCAGCCTGCGTATGAAGCAGTCCGAAGCCTGAAAGTGTGTATTCGCCATGCGGAAAATGCGGATTCTGCAGGCTGTGAAACACATTGAAACGCGATGAAATGGGCTTTTTCGCTTTTTATTTGTATTTTTGCAGGCGAAAGAGAAAAGATGGAGCATGGCGGCGGATGAGAAATAGGGGAGCGATGATGCATTTTTCCTCGCCCCACGCTTTGTCCTTCTCGCTTTTTTTCGTACCTTTGTGGCCGCAAACAGTAATACACAGATGCTATGAAGATAGGCGACCAGGTGCGCTTCCTCTCCGAAGTGGGAGGCGGCAGAGTGAGTGGCTTCCAAGGGAAGAACATCGTCCTCGTGGAGGATGAGGACGGTTTCGAGATACCGATGATGAAACAAGACGTCGTGGTGGTCGGCAACGATGACTACGACATCGGGAAGGTGAAAACGATAGAGAGGGACAAGCCTCTGCCCAGCTCTTCCTTGAAGGCAAGGGAATCGGAAGAGCCTGAGGAGAAACCCGTCACGTTCAAGCCGAAGCCCCTCGAACGCAGGGAAGGCGAACGGCTCAACCTCTATCTGTCCTTCCTGCCCGACGAAGTGAAGGAAATCTCCAGCACAGGCTTCGAGTCCTATCTCGTGAACGACAGCAACTACTTCATGCAGGTCTCGCTGATGAGTGCGGAAGGCGCCAGCTGGCGTTTGCGCTTCTGCGGCATCATAGAGCCCAACAGCAAACTTTTTGTCGAGGCCTTCGACCGCTCGCAGGTCAACGACCTGGAACGCCTCTGCGTGCAGGCAATCGCCTGGAAGCAGGACAAGCCGTTTGCCTTGAAGCCTGCCATAACAACTGAGCTTCGCCTCAATCTGACAAAGTTCTATAAACTACACATCTTCCGCCCGAATGAGTTCTTTAATGAACCCAACTGGACGGAAGATGTTATCCGTGACGACAAACCTGTCCGGGGCGTCTTTGTGGATGCCGAACAGGTGAAGGAAGCGCTTAGCTCTTCGGGTCGCCAAACTTAGTGTCGGTGTGCATGCGGCGCATCGCTGCATCATCCTGGCGCGGACATATCATGAGGAACTCTCCTTCCTCTGCCACCACATAGTCTTTCAAGCCTTTTATGACGGCCGTGTGACCTTCGGGCAGGCGTATGATGTTGCCCTGGCATTCGTAGAGATACGCGTTGGTGCCCATCAGGACATTGCCATCGTTGTCGCTCGGAGCGTCCTGCCCGATGCTTGCCCACGTGCCGAGGTCGGCCCAGCCGAAGTGCCCGCGTTGCACAAAGACGTGCTCGCTTCGCTCCAGGATGCTGACGTCCATGTTATAGTTGGGCAGCACGTTGAAGCTCTCGGGCACCAGCTTCGGGTCTTCGCTCTCGGCTTCTGCCATCATCTTGGGTATCTCGATGCGATACTCTGGCACAAGCATGAAGAGATTGTCGAGCATGACGCGAGTGTTGAAGCACAGCAAACCGGTGTTCCAAAGGAAGTTGCCTTCCTGAAGGAAGATGCCGGCAAACTCGGCGTCGGGTTTCTCGGTGAACGACTTCACGGGGAAGATGTCGTGGCTGAGCGGCTGGTCATCGTTCATCTGGATGTAGCCGTAGCCCGTCTCGGGTCGCGACGGCGTGATGCCCATCACGAGGAGCCCGTCGTTCTCGCTGACGAAATCGAGTCCGTCGAGCACGTCCTGCCGGTACTGCTCCTCTTTGAGGATAATCTGGTCGGAAGGCGTGACGAACAGCGTTGACTGCGGGTTCTGCTTTGCGATGAACACGGAACCCCAAGCCACAGCAGCCAACGTCCCTCTGCGAAGCGGCTCTTCCAGGATATGCATGTCGTCCACCTCGGGCAACTGCTCATAGACGAGCGGCAGATACGCCACGTTTGTGCTGACGTAGATGTGTGAGGGGTCGATGAACTGCGCAACCCTGTCGTAGGTTTGCTGCAGCAAGGTGCGTCCTGTGCCGAAGAGGTCGAGGAACTGCTTAGGCTTCACCGTTCGGCTGATTGGCCAGAGGCGAGTCCCGTTGCCGCCTGCCAAAATAAGACAATACTTGTTGTCGGCCATGAGATTTAGCGCACTTTCTTAATGACAGGCAGCAGGAGGCTCTCCATGATCTCGTAGCCCTTTTCATTGGGATGCACACCGGGATTGTCTTGTGCCAAGTCGGAGCGCATTCCAGTCCCTTCGGCATTAACCATCGCGCTGAAGTAATCGACATATGGAATCTTGTTCTTCTTGGCATACTCCTGCACGCGAGCATTGAGTTTGCGTATCTTGTCCATGCTGTCGTTGATGGCTGGGCGCCAACTGAAGCCGCCGGCAGGGAGACAGCTGGTCAGGATGACCTTGCACTTGTGGTAGCGAGCCAGCTCGACCATCGAGAGGACATTGCCATAAGTGAGTTCTTCGTTGTATGGGCCAGTGTTCTCTGCGATATCGTTTGTGCCGTAGTTGATGACAACGACCTTGGGTTGGAGGTTGATGACATCCTCACGGAAACGGAGGAGGAACTGGTAGGAAGTCTGACCGCCGATGCCGCGGCCGATAAGTCTGTTGTCCTTGAAGAAGTCGGGGCGCTTGCCTGGCCAGCCGTCGGTAATGGAGTTGCCCATCAGTACGACGCGCTTGTCCTTCTTGGCAGGAGTGCCGAGTTCGCGGTTTGCGTTAGCGTAGCGCTTCCAGTTAGCGAATTCATGTTTCTGTGCTTGAGTGCCGAGAGCGATGCTGAGCAAGGCAATGGCTGCAATCATTCTTGTTTTCATGATTATGGGTTTTAGGGGTTAAATGTGTCTAAAGCGTTTGGAGTGACTCAGAAAGCCTTGCGGATGCTATCGGCAATCTGTTCGAACTCTTCCGGTGTGAGCTTGAGGTGCGGGTTGGTAAAGCGCATGTCTGCCTCGGTTTGCATGGGAACGAGGTGGATGTGGGCATGAGGTACCTCCAGGCCGAGCACGCACTGTCCGACCTTCACGCAGGGAATGGCTTTCTTTATCGCCTTTGCCACCTTCTTTGCAAACACTTGGAGTCCTGCAAGTTCGTCGTCCTCGAGGTCGAAGATATAGTCCACTTCTCGCTTGGGAATCACGAGGGTATGCCCTTTCTGGAGAGGGCTGATGTCGAGGAAAGCATAGTAATGCTCGTCCTCTGCAATCTTGTAGCTGGGAATTTCGCCTGCCACGATACGTGAAAAGATGCTAGCCATAATTATATACGGTTTGAGGATTTACTGTTTACGGTTTGTGGAAATTTTAATTCCGGTTTGTCGAATCCCTTCTTTTAGTCAAACGCGATGCTGACCACCTCGAGCTGGATGGTGCCCTGCGGCACTTTAATCTCTGCGATGTCGCCCACCTTCTTGCCGAGCAGTCCCTTTGCTATCGGTGTCTCCACGCTGATCTTGCCGCTTCGCAGGTCAGCTTCTGTGGCGCTGACGATGGTGTACTTCATCGTCATCTTGTTCTTCACATTGCGGAGCTCCACGGTAGAGAGGATTTGCACTGTGCTGGTGTCGAGGTGCGTGGTGTCGATAATCTTAGCCTCGATAATAGTCTTCTTGAGCATAGCTATCTCCGTCTCGAGTTTGCCCTGCCATTCTTTTGCAGCATCATACTCGGCATTCTCCGACAGATCGCCTTTGTCGCGAGCCTCAGCGATGGCGGCGCTTGCGGCCGGTCGGTCGATGCTTTCCATGTGCTGCAGCTTTGCTACGAGCTCGTCGTAGCCCTTTTGTGTCATGTAAGCCATTAATAATTATTTTTTAGTTATACATTATCTATATATAGGGCTTGGGACGAGGAGCGAGGGCCTGCTCTTTATTCGGCGAAAGCACGAAAAAAAAGAAGAATCCCGACCGTCGAAGTCGGAACCCTTGTCCTTTTCCCTTTTTTATGTTAGCCGTTTGCAAAGGTAGGGATTATTTCCTTTCAATGCAAATTTTTTGCAAGAAATTTCATCACCGAACACTATTTCCCTCTTCCCCTGATGTGCTAAAAGTCCTTTTTCTGCTCTATATGTCGTATAGGGCTGCGTTTATCGACGCAATTTGTACTTGCCCCCGACGAGCATTTGCACAGCGCCTTTCATCTCGAGCGAAAAGAGGAGGCTGGAGAGTTCGCCAATCGGAATGTTTGTCTCTACTGCGAGGATGTTGATTTGCTTGCTGTCGTCCTTTGCAAGTGCCTGTAGGACAACCTGTTCCTCGGCTGTGAAGCTGTCGGCGAAGAGCTCTTGCTGAATGCCGTCGGCGAGTTGCTTCTGATGCATCACATCGTCCGTCCATCCCATTGCCAGGCAGAAATCCTCGGCACCGGTCAACAGCGTGGCGGCATTCGAGAAGATGAGTTTGTTGCATCCCGACGAGTAATTGTCGAAGACGCGGCCAGGGAAAGCCCAGACCTGTCTGTCGTAGCTGAGTGCGATGTCCGCGGTAATGAGTGAGCCGCCTTTGGTGGCGCTCTCCACCACGACGACCGCGTCCGAGATGCCTGCCACGATGCGGTTGCGCTGCACGAAGTTCCGCTTGTCTATCGCTGTGCCCGACATGAACTCGGTCAGCAGCCCGCCTTGCCCGATCATCTGTATGGCGGTGTCGCGGTGCAGACGCGGATATATCTGGTCGAGGCCGTGGGCAAGGACGCCGACGGTCTCCAAGCCCTCTTCCAAAGCTGCCCGATGACCATGCACATCCACGCCGTAAGCCAGTCCGCTCACGACGAGGGCATCCGGGCAAATCTGCTTCAGGTCGCGGACAAACGAGCGGCAGAGGTCTTTGCCATAGCTTGTGATCTGCCTCGTTCCCACCATGCTGACGATGTGTTTCGCGTTGAGTTTGGCTGTGCCGCGATAGTAGAGGAGAATCGGGGCATCCGAACAGCCTCGCAGCCGCTCAGGATAGTCATCGTCGTTCAAGCCCATGCACTTGATTTTGCCCTTCCGGCAGAACTCGAGCTCTTGCTCGGCTCGACCCAGGAAGTTGCAAAAATCGCCCATTCCATCGAGAAATTTCTTGGATGCAGACGGCAGAACCTGCTTCAGATCCTTGCGGTTCTCGTAGATGGCAGTAGCCGAACCCAGTTCATCGATAAGCAGATGCAGGTTGGTGAGGCTGAGCGCAGGCACTTGCGTGAGTGCCATCATGTATAAAGTCTCTTGGTCGGTCATATCATTCTATTAAAGGATCCTCTAAATCTCCCCCTGAAGGGAAAGATTTAAGCCCTTCCCTTTAGGGGAGGGTTGGGGGGAGGCCAAGTTTCTCTTCCAGTTCGGGGCAGCGGCTGAGCTTACCGCCGACGAGGCACACGACATCCACTTTCCCCCGAGCTGCCAGCTTCATGTCGCTCGCCCGGTATATGTCCTGGTGAAAGACATAGCGGATGCCCTCCTGTTTCACATTGAGGCAGGAGAGGAATTCGTCGCGGCTGCGGAGCGGTGTCTTGTAGGCAATCTCGATGCGTGCCACGACAGACACGATGTCCTGCTCAAGCATCTCGGCAAAGCTGATGCCCGCCTGGAGCAGGAACTCGTGCCGAGTGTGCTCCATATAGTGCTGATAATTAGCATTGTTTACGATTCCCTCGAGGTCGCACTCATAGTCGCGAACCTTCATCTTTAGTTCGTATGCGTATTCTTTCATATTTCGTAATAATAGATTCCACCTTCCATTTTACCCCTTTTCATCGGCTATGTTGCCACACGAGGCGAGTTGCGTTGATTGCACGTACATGTAGATGCAATTGCAAGTACATGTATGTGCAATTGCAAGTACATGAATGTGCAAAGAACTCAGCGTGCTGTGTTTGATTGTTTCCCATCTTATGTTTGTTCACTTCGCCTGAGGTATTCGTATCCGAAACGGCATCTGAGGCAGTCCGTCCTGTCGCAATACTGGCGTTTCAGTTGGATGAGCGCCTGACTGTCGGCAGCCGTACTGACCTCCAGACCGCATTCTTTCCACTGCCGCAGGATGTAGTTGTTCTCGGCAGGCAGCGCTTCGAGCAGCCGGATGGCTCGCTGGCAGATGTCCTCGTCGCTGATGTGGCGCCCGTAGGCGAACAGCAGCGGGACTACTGTATTTATAATGAGAAGGCGACGGCTGGCTGCCGTCATTCCCTTTATCGCCAGGCATTCCTGCAATTCCTCCACGCTCTTCGCCTCCATGAGCCTGCTCATCTGTGCCCGGCCGGAGTGATAGAGTTCCGCAATCTGCAGGATGCGCATCGAGGGGAAGTTCTTGGGGCGAGTGCGGAGGAAACGCCAGTCTGCCCTTTCCATCGTGTCGCCCAGGCTGAATTTGTGCTTCAGGAAGTCGAACTCCTGTTGCAGGAGCTGTACCTCCTGGCTGCTCCTAACTGCCTGAACCTCAGCGATGAGTCCAGCCATTCCGAGGAAGAGTGCCTCTATCTGGAACAGGTCGTCGCGATGCTTTCCAGCCGCCGAGAGCGGGATTCGCATGGCCCAACGCTCGAAGGCATCGCCGTTGAGGCCGAATCCGAAACTCCGGCTCAGCGTAACGAACGTGGCCCGTTCCCAGTCGCCGCCTGTTCGTTCGGCTCGCTCGGCCACCAGTTCCGACCGTTCCTTCAGCCTTTCCACTATCAGGGCGTCCATCCACTGATGCGCTTTCATGGGCGGCACAGACGGGATGATGCGGTGGCATCGCGGGTAATCCTCTGTTCGGCAGAGCTCCTCGTAACGCAGCCTGATGCTTTCCGGGATGTCGAGCCTGACCTGCGGCAACGCCTTTCCGTCCTGCGTCCTGACCTCTCCGTCTATCTCCCCCACGACATGCAGGATGACGCTGTTGTAGGCGGGGTCGGAGTTGTGACTGTGCCTGTACCAGTCCGACGAACGCAGATGCACCTCGACATTGCCTGCCCATACCGTCCCGTCCAGCCGAATCTTGGCATTGAAGAAGTCGGGACCCTGATTGTGGTTGTGCAAACCCGGGTCGATGACCTCCACCGTCTGCCCGTCCTCTGTGGTGAGCGGCTTCAGAGGCAATATCTTGTGTTTCCAGACATAGTGCAGCAGCCTTTCCATCCTTATTTTGGCTCTGTTAACTTATTTTGTGAAACAAAAGTACGCAAAATTGGCCGAAAAGCAGTACTTTTGCACGGAAATTATTAGATAAGGTATGAAAATAGCACTCATAGGGTACGGCAAGATGGGCCGTATGATAGAGGAAATAGCGCTTTCGCGTGGTCATGAGATTGTCAGCATTATCGATATCGACAATCAGGAAGAGTTTGAGTCGGCCGCTTTCGCAAGTGCGGATGTCGCCATCGAGTTCACCACGCCCTGGACAGCCTACGAGAACTACCTGAAGGCCTGGAAGGCAGGCGTGAAGGTCGTCAGCGGCAGTACCGGATGGATGAAGGAGCATGAGGCGGAAGTGCGCAAGGCCTGTGCCGACGAGGGCAAGACACTCTTCTGGGCCAGCAACTTCAGTGTGGGCGTGGCCATCTTCTCGGCAGTCAACAAATACTTGGCCAAGATTATGAACGGCTTCGAGCAGTACGACGTCAACCTCGTGGAGACGCATCACGTCCACAAGCTCGATGCCCCATCCGGCACAGCCATCACGCTGGCGGAGCAGATTGTGGAGAACCTCGACCGCAAGGAGCGTTGGGGACTGCACGAGACAAAACCCGAGGTGCTCCGCATCGACGACATCCGTCAGAAAGAGGTGCCCGGCATCCACACCATCACCTACGACTCTCCGGAGGACATGATAACCATCACCCACGATGCCCACAACCGCCGCGGCTTCGCGATGGGAGCGGTCCTGGCGGCTGAATATACCAAGGAGCACACAGGCCTGCTCACGATGAAAGACCTGTTTAAATTCTAATCCTATTATCCCTGGAATTCTCATAAACCTCAATAACTTCCATAAAACACTATGACAAAAAAGAAAAGATACAAAGCCACAAAAAGTGATTGGGCAAAGGCCATCATCGCCATCGCCCTGTTTATCGCGTTCCTCTACTGGGTGGATGCTTGGTGGGGGCTCATCGCAGTTCCCTTCATCTTTGATGCTTATGTGACACGCTTCATCCCCTGGACTTGGTGGAAGGATGCCGAGAATCCCGTCGTCCGCACCCTTATGAGCTGGGTCGACGCGATTGTCTTTGCACTCGTGGCTGTTTACTTCGTCAACATCTACTTCTTCCAGAACTACACCATCCCGTCGAGCTCGCTCGAGAAGAGCCTTCTGGTGGGCGACTACCTGCTTGTAAGCAAGATGAGCTACGGGCCCCGCGTGCCGCAGACGCCTCTCCACATGCCGCTCTGCCAACACACGCTTCCCTTTGGTGGCAAGAGCTATATCGAGTGGCCGCAGTGGAAGTACAAGCGTGTGACACCCAAGCCCATCACACTCAACGACATCGTGGTCTTCAACTATCCGGCAGGCGACAGCATCGTCAGCAACCCGAAATACCAGACGGAGTACTATGCGCTTTGCTACGGAATAGGCGCCCAGCTCTATCAGCAGCAGAGCGGAATGGTGCCGCAGCCTGATGAGATGACTCCTTTAGAGCAGCGTCAGTACTACAGCGCTGTGTATGAGCTTGGCAAACAATACGTCCGCCTAAACGCCCACGACTTTGGCGAAGTGGGTTGGAGGCCTGTGGACAGACGCGAGAACTATGTGAAGCGTTGCATCGGACTGCCCGGCCAGACCCTGGAAATCAGGGATTGTGTGGTCTATCTCGACGGCAAGGAGAACCCTGCACCCAAGAACGTGCAGTTCAATTACCATGTGGAGATGAACGCAAGCTACTTGCCCGAGAACCTTGTTTACGAGCTGGGTCTCAGCATGAAGGACGTTCAGGATATGTATCAGACAGGTTGCATGCCCTTGACCTTCGAGGCAAAGAAGGCACTGGAGCAGCATACGGAATACATCGCAAGCGTGACTCCCTTCATAAATCACGACACGGAGAACCTCTATCCGCAGAATGCCTATACCGGTTGGACGTGCGACAACTACGGTCCCATCTGGATTCCCAAGAAGGGCGAGAGCATCAAGTTGACTCTGGACAACATCGCCATCTATGAGCGCCCCATCCGCAACTATGAAGGCAACGACCTGAAGATAACTCCCGAAGGCGACATCCTCATCAATGGCAACAAGGCAACGGAATATACCTTCCAGATGGACTACTACTGGATGCAAGGCGACAACCGCCATTGCTCCGCAGACTCTCGCTATTGGGGCTTCGTTCCGGAAGACCACATCGTGGGCAAACCCATCTTCATCTGGCTGAGCACCGATGCCGACCGGCCTTGGTTCAGCGGCCACCACATACGATGGAATCGCCTGTTTTCGCTGGTAGATAACATCAGGTAATGGTTCTGCCTTGCTGTTATCTCGCCCCGGTTTCCCATTATAGCGCTTTCTATCGTGCCGAGGAGGTGCAGCTTGAGGTGTGCGACCACTTCTCGAAGCAGACACTTCGCAACCGCTGCTGGATAGACAGCCCCAGTGGAGCGCTCGCCCTCACTGTTCCGGTAGTAAAGACAGAAGGCAAGACATTGATGCGCGACATACGCATCAGCGACCACGGCAATTGGCGGCATCAGCATTGGATTGCCCTCGAGAGCAGCTACAGGCAGTCGCCTTTCTTTGAATACTACGCCGACGACTTCGCTCCTTTCTACGAAAAGAAGTGGGAGTACCTGGCGGACTACAACGAGGAACTCATGATGTTGGTTGCCTCGCTGCTCGACCTCAGCAAACCTGTCACAAGGACAACATTGTATGAGAGCGATGCGTTTGCTCAGTTGCCAGCCTTTGATGGCCGACCTTACTATCAGATGTTTGCCTCGCGACACGGTTTTCTGCCCGACCTCAGCATCGTCGATTTGCTCTTTAACCTTGGACCGGAGGGTGTGCTATGGCTGTAACTGTTCATCCCCTCTCTGTTAAGGAGGTCTCTGTGCCTAAGCAATTCACATATCCTTTCTGCTATGAGCCACATCCCCTCTGTGTTGCTGCGGCAGACGAGGTGCGGCGTTATCTTGCCCAGCATCCTGAATGGCACGACGAACTGCAGCGCGGCAAGATGTTCGGCGTGCTAATCGTGAAAATGGCCAATGAATTGGGTTTCCTCGCCGCCTTCTCCGGCACGCTCGATGGCAAGACGCAGCATGAATACTTCGTGCCGCCTGTCTTCGACCTTATGGCTCCGGGATGTTATTTCCAAGAAGAAGAGGCGGCCATCTCATGCATCAACCGACAGATTGCGGCGCTGCAGAGCACATTGCAGCCAAGTCCGTTGCGTGAAAAGATGAGCGAGGAATTGTCTGCTTACAGGGAGCAAATGCGGCAGCATAAGGCAGAGAGAGATGTCCTCCGACAAAACGCCTCCCACTTGAAGGAGGAAGGGAGGGAAGAGCAGCTTGTTCGACAGAGTCAGTTCGAGAAGGCGGAATATCGTCGCCTCAAGTTGTCTTGGGAAGAACGTATTGCGGCGGATGAAGTTTCGCTTCGTGAGGCTCAGCATCAAATAGAGCTGTTGCAGCAGGAGCGCCATGAGAGGAGCATCGCCCTCCAGCAGTGGCTCTTCCAGCAGTTCGTGTTCCTCAATGCTTTGGGCGACGAGAAAGCCTTGCCCGACCTGTTCCGTCCGGCCATTCCTCCATCGGGGGCAGGAGAATGTTGTGCGCCAAGACTCCTTCAAGCAGCCTATCGGAATGGCTTGCAGCCCCTTTGCATGGCAGAGTTTTGGGTGGGAGTATCGCCTTCCGACGAGTTGCGCATCGACGGACACTACTACCCTGCTTGCAACAGTAAGTGCCGTCCGATACTTCGCCACATGTTGAAGGGGCTCGATGTTGAGCCGAATCCCTTGCTTGCCGACCGCGAGAAGTTGCTTTCCCAACTATACATTATATACAACGATGGCGAGCTGGCTGTCGTGAGCAAGCCTGCGGGACTGCTTTCCGTGCCTGGCAAGGACGACCAACCTAACGCGCGGGATGCGCTAAAAAGTGCCATTCCATCGGCAAAAGGGCCACTCATTGTGCATCGCCTGGACATGGAGACAAGTGGATTGATGCTCATTGCGTTGACCGAGCAGAAGTACCACGAGCTGCAAGACCTCTTCCTGCATCGGCGCATCAGGAAGGTCTATCATGCTCTCCTCGAACGCGAAATGCCCAAAGGACAAGAGGGAACCATCAGCCTTCCTCTGCGTCCCGACTTCGACGACCGCCCTCGGCAGATGGTCGATAAGCAGCATGGGAAGCCTGCCGAGACACATTACCGTGTGCTTGACAATAGGGATGGTCATGCTTTGCTGGAGCTGCGACCGATAACTGGCCGCACCCATCAGCTCCGTGTCCATTGCGCCCATCCGCTCGGCCTAAACAATCCGATTGTCGGCGACCGCCTTTATGGTAGGCCTGCCGGAAGGCTGATGCTCCACGCTTATGCTATTACGTTTGAAGACCACTCCTTTACTGATACAATGAATTGTGTATTATGAATCATGAATTGAAACTTGACGTCCACACTCATACTGTGATGAGCGGCCACGCCTACAGCACTTTGCAGGAGATGGTGGCAGCCGCTCAGCAGAAAGGCCTCGACATCCTTGGCATCACGGAGCATGCTCCAGGCATTCCCGGGACATGCCATCCCATCTATTTCCGCAACCTTCATGTGGTGCCCCGGCAGATGGGAAACCTTCGCCTCATGCTTGGCGCGGAACTTAACATACTGGATACCAAGGGGACGCTCGACCTTGATGAGTTCTACTACAAACGGCTCGATATCCGCATTGCCGGCATACATCTGCTCTGTTGGCAAGGGGGGACAATCGAGGAGAACACCGACGGCATGATTGCTGCCATAAGGAATCCCTGGACGCAAATCATCTCGCATCCCGGCGACGGCACCGCTGAGCTCCTTTTCGAGCCGATTGTCCTGGCAGCGAAGGAGACGAAGACGCTTCTCGAAATCAATAACAGCAGCCTCAATCCGCAGCGCCACAAGGAAACGGCCCATGAGAACAACCTCGAGATACTGCGTCTGTGCAAGAAGTATGAAGTGCCTGTCGTGCTGAGCAGCGATGCGCATATCAGTTACGACATAGCCAATTACAGCTTCATCTGGCCGTTGCTTCAGGAGACAGAGTTCCCCGACGAGCTCATCATGAACTACGATACGGACCGCTTCCTAAAATATATAATGTAAAGGCAAGGCGGATGCGATGCTGTCTGCTGAGCCTGCCCATACTTGATGAGGCATGAGCAGGTTCAGCTTGCAGCCTCATTTGACAGCGACCTTCTTGCCGTTGACGATGTTGATGCCTCTCTGCATCTTGCTTAGGCGCTGACCGGCGAGGTTATAGATTGCGCCTTTCTCTTCTGTTTCCTCGAGGGGAGACTCTACGCCGTCCGGTGCTTCGTCGAATGCTATCCGCAAGCTTTGTGCGCCAGCCACTTTCTCGCTGGGGATATGCAGATAGGCCTTGCCTGCTTCCAGCGTGTTGCCGTCTTCTGCAAGGAAAAAGCCATAATCTCCATCGCGGAGCGAGAGCAGATAGTTGTCGTAGCCGTCGGAGGTATGCGTCAGCACGATAGACTCCGTTGTGCCCACCAGCAGGTTGGCATAGTAGGAGTAGGACTTGCGCACAGGCACCTCGTAGGTTCCCGGTTCGCCCTTCAGCACCAGTCCTTCGCCGGCAGGTGCGTCATAGATGCGGCTCAGCATCACATCGCCATTCTGCTTGCGGAAGCCTGTTGCCGTATAGGCTCGGAGTTCAGGCACTCTGCTGAAGTCGAGGTCTTTCCCGCTGCAGAAGGTTTCTATCAGGGAGTTCAGCGAGATGACCACTGTAGGCTCTTTCACCTCGAATGTTGCCGTTGCCTCGGCCAGTTGCAGCCCGTATTCATCGAGCAGTATCACATGCAGGTCGTGCATGCCGACCGAGAGGTCTTCTGCCTCTATCTCGATGTCTTCGCCGGTCAGGTCGAAGGTCTGCGCCTCGTCTGCCTCGTCGTCGATCCATATCCTGCACGACAGGGTGGCCAGCTGCAGCTCGTCCATATAGAAGAATGTTGTGCGAACTGGCGAGGCATCTCCTGCGGCATTGAACGTCTGGTAGTGTACGGCATGTATGCCGATGTCCATGTGGCTGATGTCGAGGTCGAAGAGGCCGTTCGTGGTGGGAGCCGTCTGCAGAGTGGCCTCGTCGTTGTCGTACCAGTAGCGTGCGGTGACGCTTTCGGTGTCGCTCTCTTTTGCGAGAAAGAAGTAGGCTGTCTGCACTGGCGAGGCCTCTCCTACGGTATTGAACATCTGATAGTGTACGGCATGAATGCCGACCGCCAGGCTGCTGATGTCGAGGTCGATGAGGCCGTTTATGGGGGAAGTCATCTTCAGGGTGGTCAAGTCGTTGTCGTACCAGTATCGGGAAACGACGCCTCCGGGGCTGATTGTTTTAGCGAGGAAGAAGTAGGTGGTCCGAACCGGGCTCCATTGGTTCCTGGCGTCGAGCCCTTGCAGGTGCAAGGCATGAACCGAGCCTTTTGCCAGCAGGCTGACATCTATCTCTATCTCAGTCTCGCCGTCGGCCGTACCCGTCTGCAAGGTGGCAGGCGTGTTGTCGAACCAGTAGCGATAGCTGAAGTCTGTCTGTCCCCTTGCCGAGCCTGTCAGGGCAAGGAGCGCGATAAACCATGCTAATCTACGCATAAGGCCTTTATTCTACGTTAATCTTCACATTCAGTTTGCCGTTCTTGTGAGAGCCTATCACGTCGAGCTTCTTCACCAGAGGGTAGCTTGGCGTGGGGTCGTAGGGGTACATGCCGCCGTAGATGCCTATCTGTGTGCCGTCTGTGCCGAGGTAGGTTGCTGCGGCCTCTTCGGTCAGGTGGTAATTGTCACCTACAATGCTTTGCCACACGTCCCAGGTATCGGGCAAAGACCAGCCGAAGTCGGAAACAGGAATGGTGGAGAGGCCTGCCGTCAGGCAATGGCTATATGTGTTGGTGCTGTCGAAGGAGGGATTGGCTCTTTGGATGATGGTGTTCTTGATTGTTGAATAATGTACGTATTCAAGCTGAAAAGCATAATGGGGAGTCAGATGACAGTTCTCCACATCAAACTTTCCGTTTCCTTCGCACCGCGGGAAGTCGAAGATGCTGTTCAGGCAAGTCACATGCGAACCTTCGTAGGCGCCTATCGGGCCATTGATGTGTGATTGGATGATGGTGCCGTTGCACTTGTCGAAAGCCACTTTGTCGTTGGCTTCATAGGGGTCGATGTAGCATTTCGAGATGATGACTTTCTCTGAGCCGTCAGAGCCAGAGAATTTCACACAGCCGCTATAGCCACCACCTGAATATGATATGTTCAATCCCTCAAGGTGGAGCGTGCGGGTGCTTTTCTCGGGGATTGTAAAGGTCATCTGGCTCTTGATGTGAGTCTTGTCCATGCCTTCGCCTCTCAGGGTAATGGCCTTTGTGACTTCGCAGCCGTTGAACTCGCCTGCAGAAAGGGTGATGATATCGCCATTTGCAGCGGCTTGGTGCGCAGCGGAGAGTGCGTCCTCGCCATAGAAAGCCTGGATGTTGCCGCCACGCTGCAGGGTGGCTACGAGATTGTCCTGTGCCATAGCACACAGATTGCAGGTTAAGGCTGTGATCAGAATGAAGAGTTTTCTCATGTTCAATAAGGTTTGTGCCTGCAGACACCACGAAATCGGCGGTTGGGTTTTAGTCTGTATGGTTTGCCTGCATACAGGAAAGGCGCAGGTGTCTGTTTCGCTTTCGAAAGCGTCTTGCCTGTAGTTGAGTCCGCTTGTCGCCCAAATAGGGCAGAGCGACGCTGCAAAGATATGATTTAATTATGAAAAAGCAAAATAAAAGGCAGCATTTTTTGATTTTCCTTGTGGATGTCCGGTGAATGCGGCCTGAAAGGCCATTAAGATGTCAGCCCAGGGCATCGCCCTGGGTTTATGACGCAGAAGTAGATTTCGCCCTAAAGGGGCAAAAGCCTTGTGTTTTAGTGCTTTTGCTCTTACAGAGCGTCGTTTGCCGCGGCATTCCAACACCCAGGGCGCTGCCCTGGGCTGACATCTTTCTGCCCCTTTGGGGCGTCCCAAGCCCCTGCCAATCACATGTTGCTCTAAATGCCGATGGTTAGGAGGGTGCAGGTAATGATGAAAAATTTTTACCGGACAGCAATAATTTTCTTTGTGGATGTCCGGTATATGCGGCCTGCTCCGTGCATTAAAAAGCCGCTATACAGCCCCCACCCCTCGCTTCGCTCTTCCCCTCCCCTTCAAGGAATGGGAGGGGAGCTGAGGAGCAGAGTACTCCGCCACTGCTGGAAGGTGTTCTTTGTTTCGCTTGCAGGAAAACCTTACGGATGCAGGAGAAATAGTCTGTCCGCCACACAAAGTTCTTGGTGGGCAAGTTGCGTATGTATGTACGCAGGCTGCGAATCTTCGTACGCAAGCTGCGAATCAACATACACAGGTTGCGTACGAAGAATATAGCGTTGGTTGTGGGGGTATTATCTTGAGGGAGAGGTTTTTTTCTGCTCGAGCCATCGCTCGATGTTGCGCTTGAGGCCGTCGTACTTGGCGCGTTTGACGGCGGAACCCTTGAAGAGCTGGCGGTACTGCTCCTCGGTGAGGTTTTGCCAGTCGTCGGGCGTCATCTGCAGGAGTGCCTCGGAGGGTTGGAAGGCGGGCTCAGCGGTGGGATGCGACTCGGCGAACTGCGGTGTGGCTCTGAGGCAGCGGTCGCAGCCGTAGAAGGTGCGTCTGAGCTGTATCTCCTCGGGCAGAGGGCCGCGATGCTCGATGGTCTGGTAGCTGATGCAAAGGCGGGCATCGAGTCCTTCGGGTGTGAGGGCGGGGCAGAAGAAAGTGCCGGACCCACCCCCATTCCCCTCCCTTGTAGGGAGGGGGGCATGTTGTTTTTCTACTTGAGAAGTAACTACTCCCCTCCCTACAAGGGAGGGGTTGGGGGTGGGTCCGGGCTGTGGCGGTCGTGGCTCACCGTACTGGTCGGCCTCTGCGGTGAGGAAGAGTTCTCCGAGGAACACCGTCGGGCCGTAGCCGGGCACGCTGATGAAGCCGCCCGAGGTGATGGTGCCGATGCCGCTCCGCCAGGCCCAGTAGCGCTCCAGCACGGGAGCCGTATCGACAAAGCAGCGGCCTTCGAGCCCGCAGGCCGTCATGAGTTCTTGCATCCGCTCCCGCAGGACATCATGGTAGTCGCGGCCTTGTGCATAAAGGCTGATGCCGGGCTGCTGCTCCGAAGGCATGAAGTTCATGGCGAGGCTGACGATGGTCTTCACGCCGGGCACGAGGAGGTCGGGCTTCAGGCGCATCTCGACGTTGCGGCGCATGTAGTCCATCTCACCACAGTAGTCGAGCTCCAGCCATCTGCGGAAGCGTGCGGCAAAGCTCTCGTCGACGGGCTCTGCCTTCGCCAGCCCGCATGCAACAAAGCCCAAGCGCTGGGCCTGGGCTTTGATGTCTTGGCTATTCAATGATGCCGAACTCATATCCTTCTTGCTTCAGCCATGCAAGTATCTCGGGAAGTGCGTGCTTGAGCTTGTCGATGCTCTTGAGCGAGTCGTGGAGCGTGATGATGCTGCCGTTTCGGGTGTAGCGCTTCACGTTGTTCACCACGTCTTCTGCCGTAAGCAGACGGCTGTAGTCGCGCGTCACCACATCCCACATCACCACTTTTATGCCCACATAACGCAGGACTCTGTACTGCACCATCCCTATCCATCCGTGCGGCGGTCGGAAGAGGTTGGTGTGGAGGATGTCGTTGGCCCGCTTGATGTTGGCCAGGTAAGTCCACGGACGGTGACGGGCTCCCGAGATGTGGTTGTAGGTGTGGTTGCCGATGCCGTGTCCCCTCAGGCGTACCTCTTCGAGCAGATGCGGGTACTTCTCTGCGTTGTCGCCCACCATGAAGAACGTCGCCTTTGCGCCGAAGCGGTCCAGCGTGTCGAGGATGAACGGCGTCGCCTCGGGGATAGGGCCGTCGTCGAAGGTCAGATAGACAGCCTTTCTGTCGGGGTTTATCCTCCACAAAGCGTGGGGATAGAACCATCGGAAGATTCGGGGCGGCTGCTCGATGAACACGATTCTATGTGCGATTAGCGGTGTACGCCCTTACAGCGTGTCTTCTTCGTCAGCTTCGTATTCGACAGATTCATCCTCGGCATCCAAGCCTACACTGCCATACAGGCGTTTCTGGAGGAGCTGGAGGCAGAGGTCGAGCTGCTTGGAAAGCTCCGGAGTCTTGTCGCTGCCGGCACTCTCCAGGATGCCCACTGCCGAACGCATCTGGTAAAGACGGTAGAAGCACTCCTTCTCGTTCATGAGAAGCATCTTGTCGGGCAGGCTGATGTACCATTCGAGGTACTCCTTCTCCTGAAGAGCCACGGGATAGGCGATGCTGATGGCTTCCTCCTTCTTGTCCAAAGTGTTCCAGGCACGAGCCAATTCCAGCGAGCCGCTGTTGAAGCTGTGTGGGACGGTAGTAGGCGGAATGGCCTGCTCTACCTTTTCCAGCACCTTGGCGGCCTTTTCGCGCTTGCCTTCCTGAATGAGCCGCGTAGCCAGCTGCGCAAAGATGCGACGGTGAGTGCTGCACATTCGCATGACGGTTTCGTCGAGATAGATGCCGGGCTTGTCGATGCCGCCAAAGGTAAAGCGTGTCATCAGGTTCTCGTACATCCTCTCCGTATCGATGTTCTTGCCGCTCTTGGCTGTGTTGAAGGGCGTTATGCGATATGCGAGACCTTCCTGCACGAAGAAGTCCTGCACGGTGCCCTTGTTCTCGGGACCTACCGTCATGGCCATGTATATGGGACGCTCCCAGTTGCACCTGTCAATCATCTCATACATCATCATCTCACTCTTATAGACGGCGCGCTTGCCCTTCAGGCGGATGACCATCCTGTCGGGTATGCTGTCGCCTGCTATCATCATGCCGCTTCGGCGTACCGCCTCCTTATCTATGGTCACCACGATGCTGTCGGTCGGGATGAAACGCAGCTCGGGATTGTCGCTCAGCACCCAGTTGTCGATGATGCTCTTGAGCTCGAAGGGGTTGTCGCCCAGGATGTTGCGAAGCGTCTCGGGGTCGTCTTTATAGGACTCCACAAGGCGTTCCAAAGTGCCTGGTCGGACGGTGATGCCCTCTCTTGTGCCAGCCACATATTGCAGCCTGCTCCAATGGATGGGAACGGCTGGCGAGTCGTATGCCGGACGCTTCATCTGGTCGATATACCAGTCGGTCTGCAGGTAAGAGAGGTTGCAGACGCGGGCATCCGTGCGGAAGCCTTCCGTCTCTTGTGCATACCAGAGAGGGAAGGTGTCGTTGTCGCCGTTGGTATAGATGATGGGGAAGTCTCCTTTTGACAGCGACTCGAGATAGTTTCTGCCGAAGTCGCGGCAGGTATATCTGCCACTGCGGTCGTGGTCGTCCCACGTCTGTCCTGCCATCTGGATGGGCACGAGGATGCAGATGCAGCTGAGCAGCGCCGCTGCCATCTCGCTGCGGAACAGCTTCTGGAGGTAGTAGGCGATGCCAGCCACTCCGAGCCCCACCCAAATGGCGAAGGCGTAGAACGAACCGGCGTAGGCATAGTCGCGTTCACGCGGCTGCATCGGCGTCTGGTTGAGGTACAGCACGATGGCGAGGCCGGTCATGAAGAAGAGGAAGAACACGATGCCGAATTGTTTCTCACCCTCGCCGTTGCGTGTCTTGTCGTCGTTCTTGAAGAGTTGCCACAGCAAGCCGATGAGGCCGAGCAGCAGGGGCAGGCAGTAGAAGACGTTGTGTCCCTTGTTCTCGCGGAGTTCGCTGGGCAGTTTGCTTTGGTCGCCGAGGCGCATGTTGTCGAGGAAGGGGATGCCTGTTATCCAGTTGCCGTGCTCCCATTCTCCGTTGCCCTGCAGGTCGTTCTGCCGGCCGGCAAAGTTCCACATGAAGTAGCGCCAGTACATGAAGTTCACCTGATAGCTTAGGAAGAATCGCAGGTTCTCGAGCTGTGTCGGCGTCTTGATCTGCACCATCTCGCCGCAGCGCTCATAGCTCTTGACGTTTCCCTTCACGCCGCCCATCCAGCTCTCATAGGCGCTGGCATGTGCCTCGCTATACATGCGGGGGAAGAACATGTTCTGCTGATATATGTAGTCTGTCTTGTAGCGCTGTATCTCGTAGCGGTCGGGCTCGTCGGGCGTCTGCTTCTCCTTGCGCTGATAGACGGGAGCGCCCTGTTCGCTGACGGGCACGCAGTAGTTGCCGTCGGGCTTGAGCAGCACTTGGCTCGTGTAGGCAGGCCCGTAGAAAAGCGGACGGTCGCCGTACTGTTCGCGGCTCAGGTATGTTCCCAAAGTGAAGATGTCCTCCGGAGAGTTCTGGTCCATCGGTGTGTTGGCGGAGCTGCGGATGACGATGACTGCATACGAGCTGTAGCCTATCATTATCATGAGCATGCAGAGCAGCGAGGTGTTCATGAGGCGGGCGGAAATGACGTTCTTCCCGTCGCGTTTCCACTCGAGTGCGACATAGAGCAGAGCCAGCACCACTACGCCACAGACGATGCTCTTCCAGCCGTAGCCGTAGAAGGGAATGCCCAGCATGCCTACGCTCAGCAGGTAGGAGAGCGTCATGCGGATGCGGCTTTTCTGCTTGATGGTTTCATATATGCTCCAAAGCACGATGCCGACCAGCAGGGCGATATATACGATGACGCCCGTGTTGAAGGGCATGCTGAGCGTGTTGACAAACAGGAGCTCGAACCAGCCGCCTACCTTTACGATGCCCGGCACGATGCCGTAGAGCACGGCTGCGATGAGCAATCCGCTTCCCGCCAGCCACAAGAGCGCCCCTTTAAACGTGGCGTCCTTGACCTTCCTGTAGTAGAAGATGAGCACGAGGGCAGGCAGGCAGAGCAGGTTCAGCAAGTGCACGCCGATGCTAAGGCCGGTCAGGTAGGCGATGAAGATAAGCCAACGGTCGCTGCCCGGCTCGTCGGCATGGTCTTCCCACTTGAGCATCAACCAGAAGACGACAGCCGTGAAGAGGCTGCTGTAGGCATACACCTCGCCTTCTACGGCGCTGAACCAGAATGTATCGCTGAACGTATAGACCAAGGCGCCGGTCAGGGCACTTGCCTCCACCGTAATGAGCTGGGCAAGGTTCTGCAGCCTGCCGTTCTCGCCAATCAGCTTTCTTGCCAGATGGCTGATGCTCCAGAAGAGGAACATGATGCAGGCGGCGCTGAAGAGTGCGCTCATCATGTTGACCATAAGCGCAACCTTTGTGGGGTCGCTCACGAATTGCGTGAAGAGATTGGCCGTGAGCATGAAGAAGGGTGCCCCAGGCGGGTGCCCGACCTCCAGTTTATAGCCCGTCGTGATGAACTCGGGGCAGTCCCAAAAACTTGCCGTAGGCTCTACCGTGCTGCAATACACGAAAGCCGCGATGGCGAAAGTAAGCCAACCCATCAGGTTGTCCACAAGTCTGAAATGTTTCATGCCTTATTTAAGAGGTATAATATGTATAATTGGGTGCAAAGGTACGAATAAGCGAGCACAATACAAAAGGAAAACCAAAGTTTTTCTTTTTATTGTCGAGCGGAAGTACTTTCTTGCGGCTCGGGGAGGGGAGAGAGAGACCGGAAAAAGGACATGCGGAACGGGGCAAATGCAGTTTCCTTTGCCGGAATCAGCACTTCCGGCGCACTGGATTCTTGCTACGCAGCTTGCGTCTCAAGAAACGCAGGCTGTAAATGTGGAAACGCAACCTGCGTACCGAAAGACGCAGGTTGCGTTTCTAACATTATCCGTGCCGTGACCGGGAAGCCGGCACGCGGCGGTAGGGAAGGGGGCGTGCTGGCCTCTTATTTGTGGCAGACCGCGGCTTGCTCTATGGGCAGGCACTTCCTGTAGTTCGCGATGTATTTCTCGAATCCGGCCACATCCTCGGCAGTGGGTGAGACACTGGTGCCTGTGTTGCCCGCAAAGACCTGTGTCTCGAGATAGTCGGCGAGGTTCTGGCCGTTGCCGTTGACAAGATAGCCCGCCAGCAGGGCTATGCCCCAGGCTCCTCCTTCGCCCGCGGTCTCCATGACGGAGATGGGCGTGCCCAGAGCGGCGGCGAGCATGCGCTGGCCTACGCCGGGAGTCTTGAAATAGCCGCCGTGACCTGTGATGCGCTCCACCTTGACCTTCTCCTCCTTGAAGAGGATGTCGTTGCCTATCTTCAGCACGCCGATGGCTCCGTAGAGCTGGGCCCGCATGAAGTTAGCGAGGTTGAAGCTGTCGCCGGCAGAGCGGACAAACAGCGGACGCCCCTCTGCCAGTCCCGTTATAGGCTCGCCACTGACATAGTTGAAGGCCATCAGGCCGCCGCAATCGGGGCTGCCTTCGAGCGCCTTGCTGAAGAGCTTGTTGTAGAGCTCGCCCATATCGACGGGAATGCCGAGCATCTGCTGGTATTCCTTGAAGAGGCCTACCCAGGCGTTGATGTCGCTGGTGCAGTTGTTGCAATGCACCATTGCCACGAGCGAGCCGTCGGGAGTGGTCACGAGGTCGATGGCTTCGTAGGGCTTGCTGAGCGGCTTCTCGAGCACTATCATGGAGAACGAGGATGTGCCTGCGGAAACATTGCCCGTGCACTGCTTCACGGCATTTGTCGCCACCATTCCCGTGCCTGCGTCGCCTTCGGGAGGACACAGAGGACAGCCTGGCTTCAAGTGGCCGGAGGCGTCGAGCCTCTTGGCTCCTTCTGCGGTCAGAAGGCCTGCACTCTCGCCTGCATTCAGGCTCTTCGGCAGGATGTCGAGAAGCTTCCAGGGATAGCCTTTCGGAGCGACGAGCTTGTCGAACTTCTCGACCATCGCGGCATCGTAGGTCTTGGTGGCAGGGTCGACGGGAATCATGCCCGAGGCATCGCCCACACCCAGCACGAACTCGCCCGTCAGTTGCCAGTGGACATAGCCGGCGAGTGTGGTAAGATACTTGATGTCCCTCACGTGGCCGCAGTCTTCAAGGATGCATTGATAGAGGTGCGAGATGCTCCAGCGGAGAGGTATGTTGTAGTTGAAGAGCTTGCTCAGTTCGGCAGCAGCCTTGCCCGTGTTGGTGTTGCGCCAGGTGCGGAAGGGCACCAGGATCTCCTGCCTCTCGTTGAAAGCCATGTAGCCGTGCATCATGGCCGAGAAGCCGATGGCGGCAAGGCTCTCTATCTCGCAGTCATACTGCTGCCTGACATCCTTCCGGAGGTCGGCATAGCAGTCTTGCAATCCTTTCCAGATAAGGTCGATGCTATACGTCCAAAGCCCGTCGACCAACTGGTTCTCCCACTCGAAAGCCCCCTGGGCAATGGGCTTGTTCTCCTGGTCGATGAGGACGGCCTTGATGCGTGTCGAGCCAAACTCGATGCCCAGTATGGCTTTGCCAGCCTCAATAGTTTGCTTTGCCTTCATGTGTTATTTAAGCGCTTTGTTCAACATAAAGTACATCTCATTGTTGCGGAGTGTCTGCTTGAAGTCGTAGGTGTTCGTCTCTTTGTTTATCTTGACGTATTCTACGCCGACCATCTCAGCAAAGTCCTCCCAGTACTCCTCGGTGATGTCGTAGGAGAAAGCGCTGTGATGGGTGCCGCCGGCAAGAATCCATGCACCCGCGCCAATCTCGAATGTCGGCTGCGGAACCCAAAGCGCGCTTGCTACGGGCAGATGGGGCATTGGCTTTGGCTCGATGCACTCCACCTCCTGAGAGATGAGGCGGAAGCGGTTGCCGAGGTCCACGACGGTCGCCTTGATGCCACGGCCTGTCTTCGAGGTGAAGACGAGGCGTGCGGTCTGTTGCTTGCGGATGCCGATGCCGAGGAAATGCACCTCGAGCTTTGGCTTGTCGCTTGCAATGAGCGGACAGATTTCGAGCATGTGGCTTTGCAGGCAAGAGCTGCGATTGCCGGCGAAGTTCAGCGTGTAGTCCTCGAGGAAGGAGCAGCCCGTCGGCATTCCCTGCTGCATGACCCATAGCGTGCGGTAGAGGCAGGCGGTCTTCCAGTCGCCTTCGGCACCAAAGCCATAGCCCTCTTCCATGAGACGCTGCGAGGCGAGACCGGGAATCTGGTCGAAGCCGCAGAAGTCCGGAGCGTTGACGTCGGCATCGCCCAGGTCGTCGAAGTTGGTGGTGAAGGCTGTTGCGCCTTCGTCCTTGAGTACGCGGCGAAGTGCTATCTCTGCCTTTGCTGAGTTCTTCACCTTTTCCCAATATACATCTTCGCCGCTCTCGTCTATCTTTATGGTGTAGAGTTTCTTGTATTCCTCCACGAGGTCGTCGGCTTCCTTGTCGGTGACCTTCTTGTAGTACTCCATCAAAGAGGAGACCGGATAGTAGTCGACATGGTAGCCGAGGCGCTGTTCGAACTCAACGCGGTCGCCGTCGGTGACAGCCACATTGTTCATGTTCATGCCGAACATCAGGCAGCGCACGTTCTTTGCGTCGGCCACGCCGGCAGCCACACGTGCCCAAACGGCTATCTTCTTCTGTGCCTCTTCGTCTTTCCAGTAGCCGCAAACCACTTTGCGGGCGATGCGCATCCTGGTGCAGATGTGCCCGAACTCGATGTCGCCGTGGGCGCTTTGGTTCAGGTTCATGAAGTCCATGTCGATGCTGTCCCAGGGAATCTCGGCATTGTACTGCGTGTGGAAGTGGAGCAGGGGTTTCTGAAGAGCCTGCAGGCCTTTGATCCACATCTTCGCCGGCGAGAAGGTGTGCATCCATGTGATGATGCCCACGCACTTCCCGTCGTTGTTGGCGGCTTGCATCACAGCCTCCACTTCCTTCGAACTGTTGGCTGTGCCTTTATATACAATCTTGACAGGGATGTTGCCTGTAGCGTTGAGGCCTGCTACCATTTCCTTGCTGTGTCCGTCGACTGCAACGACTGCGTCGCCTCCGTAGAGTAACTGTGCACCAGTCACCCACCAAATCTCTAAATCTTGAAACATAATGTGGCCCCTCTCTTGTCCCCCGAGGGGGAAGACCATGCAGGGGGATGGGTCTTTTTGTTAGTTATTGTTGATGATTAAGTATTGTCTGTATTGTGATTCCTGCTTCCGTCCCGGGAAGTCGGGAGTGGGCTGTTATCTTTTCTTCTGACCGTAATAGGCGTTTGGTCCGTGCTTCCTCATGTAATGCTTCTCGATGAGCAGGGGGTTCATCGTGAGGTTCGGGTTGACGGAGAGTGCCACGAAGGCCATCTTGGCACATTGCTCCATCACTTTCGCGTTGTAGACGGCATTGTCCGGGCTTGTGCCCCAGGAGAACGGCCCGTGGTTCTTCACCAAGACTCCCGGCGTGTGGTCGGGGTTTATCTTGCGGATGTTGAGGAATTCATCGACGATGACTTTGCCTGTCTCCAGCTCGTAGCTGCCTTCCACCTCTTCCTTGGTCATGTCGCGCGTACAGGGGATGTCCTGATAGAAGTAGTCGGCGTGTGTGGTGCCGATGTTGGGGATGTCCTTTCCTGCCTGGGCAAATGCTGTGGCGTATGTGGAGTGTGTATGTACGACGCCCTGGATGTTTGGGAACGCCTTGTAGAGTTCGAGGTGAGTGGGAGTGTCGCTGCTTGGATTGAGGTCGCCCTCGACGGTTTTTCCCGTTTGCAGGTCAACCACTACCATATCTTCGGCCTTCATCTCGTCGTAGCTGACGCCTGAGGGTTTGATGACGACGAGTCCTTTCTCGCGGTCGATGCCCGAGACGTTGCCCCAGGTGAAGATGACCAGTCCTTGCCTGACGAGGTCGAGGTTTGCTTGGAATACTTTTTGCTTGAGTTCTTCTAACATGGTTTGAAAGGTTAATTGTTTGGTTTTTCAATGCAGAGCAACTGCAAATATAGTGTTTTTTCCGTTATCTTTCCTCTTTTTGAGGAAAAATAATCGGGAAGGGGGCTTCTATTTGCCGAATGCCTTCAGCAGTCTGTCCTTCTCGGCCTGAGTGATGGGGATGATGGTGCCGTGTCGGGGCGTGAACGTGCCCTTTGTCTCTGTGTTCTGCACAAATTGGAAGGTCTTCAGGTCTTGCGAGCTGCAGAACTGGTAGTGATGGTTGCCGTAGCAGTCGTACATGATGATCCAGCTCTTTCCGTCGATGGCCTTGCAAACGCCGACTCCCTCCACAGCCTCCTTTGTCTGCTCCACATTGCCCTCCAGCATCTGCCACTTGTCGGTCAGTTGCTTGGCAACGGCCTGATAGATGCCGCGTCCCGACTCCTGCTTGTAGAAGAGGTGGTAGAGCTGGTCGGCCTCGTTGAAGACGATGTCGCCGTCGATGGTGGCATTGCCGGCATCGAAGAGCCACTTCGGTTCGCCCTCCAGGTCGGTGAAGTCCTTGTTCGCGTACTGGTAGTAGATGCGGTCGAAGGAGTCCTGGTCGCTCGTTCTCAGTGAGTAGAACACCATGTACTTGCCCGCCTTGCGGTCGTAGATGGTTTCGGGAGCCCAGACGCGGATGACGTTCTTCCATGTCTTCGTGTAGCGGGTGGGGAAGTTGACGGTGGAGTGCTGCCAATGGATGAGGTCGGTGGATTTCAGCATCACCATGCCTCTGTTGCTTGCCCAGCCGAGCGAGGAGCGCATATCGGTGCAGACCATGTAGAATGTCTTGCCGTCCTCGCAGCGCAGGATGTGGGGGTCGCGCACGCACTGCGTCAGAGCGATGGTGTCGCTCTCTATGACGGGTTTGCCGTCGTTGAGCGGCGTGTAGTTGTAGCCGTCGTCGCTCAGCGCATAGCACACTTGCTCATCCTCGGGAGCGTTGCTGTTGAAATAAGTAAAGAGGTAGGCCACCATCTTTTCCGGCGCCTTCTTCTTGCCCTCCATCGGGGCGGCTGCCAGTGACACGAGCGCCACGAGCATCAATAGTTGCTTAGTTCTCATAGTTGTTTTGAAGGTAAAAATCTGCCACAAAGATACGAAAAAAATGGGAATTAAGGGCTAAGAATTGAAAATTAAAGATTGAGAAATGAGATTTTTTAAGTTTTCCGATTTCCGTTCCCCTGTGTTTCGACATGAAATATTCCGCTGAAAATGTAAAGATTTTGGATGCGACTGTTTGTGGTGCCATCTTGGGAGACTGTTTCTGGCCCGTTCCGGACGGAAGACTTTGGAAGGGGCCTTTCGAGGCTTTTGCAACCTCCTTAACCACAGCCGCTTGCAAAACTGGAAAACGCCGCCTGCGGCGATGGCAATCCCCGCGTGCGGCGTTGGTCATTTCCGCATGCGGCGTTTGCCATCGCCGCAGCCGGCGTCGGCAATCTCCGCTGCCTGTCTCGGCAGACGCCCCACAGAGCATGACTTTTTCAGCCTCCGGAAACAACGGATATTGTAAAGAGTTTTTCCAAAAGAAAAAGCCCAAGTCATCGCCCCGGAGGCAGAGCGCCCAGCATCCCCAACTCCCCTCCCATTTAAGGGGAGGGGCAGGGGTGGGGTAGCGACAAAGGAGGCAAGGTGCATGCTCGCCCCGACGAAAAAAAGCCTGGAGGGCTTTACTATGAGTAACCGGGGGCGAAGCCCTCGGTATCAGCGGATGGATTGCTCCCTGCTGCCTGGAGGGCAATACTATGAGGTGCGAGGTACTGCCTTCCAGGCAGGAGTGGTGAGGTGGTCTCCTCGTCCTGCCCGAGGGCTTCGCCCATCGGTTACTCAAAGTATAGCCTTCCAGGCTTGGGATGCGGGCTGACGCTACTCAGTAATATAGCCTTCCAGGCTTGGGATTCAGACTGATGCTACTCAGTAATATAGCCTTCCAGGCTTGGGATGCGGGCTGACGCTACTCAGTAATATAGCCTTCCAGGCTTAAGATTCAGACTGCCGTTATTCAGCAGTGTAGCAGTCTGTTTTTTATTCTTCCCATCCCAGGGCGCTTGCTCCGAGGACGGCTGCATTGGCGTTCATCAGGCCGGATACGAGGAACTTGGCCTTGCCCTGGAAGATCTTGAGCACGGATTTGTTGTAGGCTTCCTCGATGGGCTTCATGATGAGGTCGCCAGCCTTGCAGAGTCCGCCGAAGAAGATGAATGCCTCGGGGCTGGAGAAGGCAGCGAAGTCGGCGCAGGCCTCGCCCAGCATCTTGCCTGTGAACTGGAAGATTTCGTTGGCCACCTTGTCGCCCTTGCCTGCTGCGATGCTGACGTCGAGGCTCTCGATTTCCTCTGCCGGCTTGTCGCGCAGCAGAGAGGGGCGCTTGGTGTTTGCAAGAATCTCGCGGGCAGTGCGAGCCACACCGGTAGCGGAGCAATAGGCCTCCAGGCAGCCGGTACGTCCGCAGCCGCAGCTACGGCCTTTGTCCGTGCGGTCCATGATGACGTGTCCCAACTCGCCTGCAAAACCGTCGCTGCCATAGACAATCTGTCCGTTGACCACGATACCGCTGCCAACGCCCGTTCCGAGGGTGATGACGATGAAGTTCTTCATGCCGCGTGCTGCGCCGTAAGCCATCTCGCCCATAGCAGCGGCGTTGGCGTCGTTGGTGAGCTTCACGGGAATGCCTGTAGCCTTGTTGAACATGTCTGCCAGAGGGATGATGCCCTCGTGGGCCCAAGGCAGGTTGGGGGCAAACTCGATGGTGCCGTTGTAGTAGTTGCCGTTGGGAGCCCCGATGCCCATTCCCTGAACTTGGTCGGCTCCGCCAATCTGTGCCAGCAAGGGCTTCATGCAAGTCACGCCAGCCTCCACGAAAGCCTCGGCGGTCTTGTATTGCTGCGTCTTGATGCTATTTTCCGCAACGACCTCGCCGCGTGCGTTAACGACTCCGAAAACGGTGTTGGTACCGCCTAGGTCCACACCAATCACATAAGGTTTCACTTTGTCCATGACATGCAATAATTATAAGTTAAGAATTAAGAGTAAATATGTTATTTTCTGCACAAAGATAGGAAAAATAATTGAACATTGAACATTGAACATTGAAAATTATTCCTTATTCCTTAATTCTTTCACCTTTTCACCTTTTCACCTTTTCACCTTTTCACTTTTTTTCGTACCTTTGCACCCGCAAAATAGTAGAAAGCAAATAGTAAACCGTTAAATCGTAATTAGGTTTGTTGTGGATTGACTCTGTCAACGCTATTGACCTTGTGGTGCGAGGGATGGTAGTGGGAATAGTGGCAAGTGCGCCGATGGGTCCCGTCGGGGTGCTGACCGTGCAGCGTACCTTCAACAAGGGACGCTGGTATGGCTTTGCCACAGGATGCGGGGCTGCACTGAGCGACCTCATCTATGCTGTGATAACCGGTCTGGGCATGAGCTTCGTGATGGACTTCATCGAGCGGCCCACCACGATTCTCTACATAAAAGTGCTTGGCAGCATCCTGCTCTTTTTCTTCGGTGCATACACCTACTACACCAAACCTGCCGAGCCGCACAAGCCGAGCGGCAATCGCGGAACGCTCTGGCACAATGCCTTCACGGGCTTTGCCATCACGGTCAGCAATCCGCTCATCGTCTTCCTCTTCCTGGCGCTCTTCGCCCGTGTCGGCTTCGTTGTGCCCGACCATCCTATAGAGCAGGCCATCGGGTATGTGGGCGTGCTGAGTGGCGCAATCGTCTGGTGGCTCTGCCTCACGACAGCCCTCAACCGCCTGGGCTCGCGCTTCGACATGAGCACCATCAGCCTCCTCAACCGACTGCTCGGCCTCTTGGTCATGGTGGCATCTGTCGTAGGTCTCTTCTATACGCTGTTCAGGTAAGGACCCCCTAGCCCCCTTAAGGGGGAAATAAATGGTAAATGATTAAATAGTAAATAAACAAGGTGTATATAGCCCAGAAACTCAGAAGCCAAAGCGTCAGCGCCTACCTTATATATATGTATCAGGTGGAGGACTTGATTCGTGCCTACGGCCTTGATGCCGAGCGCATCGCCACCGAGTATCTGCCGCGCTTCGGATACGACGAGGCGCAGATGAAGGAGGCCAGGGAATGGTACGAGTCCCTTGCACGCATGATGAAGGAAGAGGGCAAGGAAGCCTCGGGACATGTTCAGGTGGTGCAGAACACCCTCGAACTCCTCGAAGACCATCACCAGGAACTCCTCGCCGACTCGGACGAGCAGGAGTATAGAGCGGCCTACTACAAGGCGTTGCCTCACATCGTGGCTCTTCGTGCCCAAGGCAACAACAAGGAGAAGCACGAGATGGAGAACTGCATCGATGCCCTCTACGGCGCAACCTTGCTCCGCATGCAGGGCAAAGAACTCTCCGCAGGAACGTTGAATGCCCTAAAGCCCATCAGCGAACTCCTCCGTCTCGGTGAAGAAAGTAATAAATCGTAAATGGTAACATTTTAAATGGAAAATGAAATAACGCGTCGTCGCACCTTTGCCATCATCTCGCACCCCGATGCCGGCAAGACAACGCTGACCGAGAAACTGCTCCTCTTCGGTGGACAGATTCAGGTGGCTGGTGCCGTGAAGAGCAACAAGATACGCAAGACAGCCACCAGCGACTGGATGGAAATCGAGAAGCAACGCGGCATCTCGGTAACAACCTCCGTAATGGAGTTCGACTATACTCCCTCGGGAGAAGCCGAGGGCACGGCATACAAGGTCAACATCCTCGACACGCCGGGCCATCAGGACTTTGCTGAGGACACGTTCCGCACCCTTACGGCCGTCGATAGCGCCATCATCGTGGTCGATAGCGCGAAAGGTGTCGAGGCTCAGACGCGCAAGCTGATGGAAGTCTGCCGCATGAGGAAGACGCCCGTCATCATCTTCATCAACAAGATGGACCGCGAGGGCAAAGACCCCTTCGACCTGCTCGACGAACTGGAGGAAGAGCTGCAAATCAGCGTGCGTCCTCTCTCTTGGCCCATCAATCAGGGCGCCAAGTTTAAGGGCGTCTATAACATCTACGAACAGAACCTCAACCTCTTTACGCCCGACAAGCAGAAAGTGACGGAGAAGGTGGAGGTTGACATCAACAGTCAGGAACTCGACGAGCGGGTTGGGGAGCGCGATGCAGCCAAGCTTCGCGAGGACCTCGAACTCGTTGATGGTGTTTATCCCGAGTTCGATGTGCAGACCTATCTTGATGCAGATGTGGCCCCTGTCTTCTTTGGCTCAGCCTTGAACAACTTCGGCGTACAGGAACTGCTCGACTGCTTCGTTCAGATTGCCCCTTGTCCGCGTCCGACAAAAGCCGAGGAGCGAACCGTCACGCCCGACGAACCCAAGTTCACCGGCTTCATCTTCAAGATAACGGCCAACATCGACCCGAACCATCGCTCCTGCATCGCTTTCTGCAAAGTCTGCTCCGGCAAGTTCGTCCGCAACGCACCTTATCTTCATGTCCGTCAAGGCAAGACGCTCCGTTTCTCCAGTCCCACGCAATTCATGGCGCAGCGCAAGGAGACCATCGACGAGGCTTGGCCGGGCGACATTGTTGGCTTGCCCGATAACGGCATCTTCAAGATTGGCGACACCCTGACGGAAGGCGAGCTGCTGCACTATCGCGGCTTGCCGTCCTTCTCGCCCGAGATGTTCAAGTACATCGAGAATGCCGACCCCATGAAGACCAAGCAGCTGGAGAAAGGCATCAACCAGCTTATGGACGAAGGCGTAGCACAGCTCTTCATCAACCAGTTCAACAATCGCAAAGTCATCGGCACCGTTGGGCAGTTGCAGTTCGAAGTCATCCAGTATCGCCTCGAAAATGAATATGGCGCCAAGTGCCGCTGGGAACCTGTCAGCCTCTACAAAGCCTGCTGGGTGGAAGCCATGCCGGGCTACGAAGCCGAACTCGATGCCTTCAAGAAGCGCAAGCACCAGTATATGGCCCGAGACCGCGAAGGCCGCGACGTCTTCCTCGCCGACTCAGGCTACGTCCTGCAAATGGCCCAGCAAGACTTCGAGCACATCCGCTTCCACTTCACCAGCGAGTTCTAAGGCGGGAAACTTTACAACTTAGCCAATCCTCCCTCTGATGTCTCTTTGTAGAGCGAGGGAAGGTCGTGGCCTGTTTGTTTCATGACACGCAGGACGCGGTCGAAGGAGACACGGTGACGTCCGTCGGAGAGGGAGGCATAGAAGTTGGCATCCAGAGCTCGTGCAGCAGCAAAGGCGTTGCGCTCGATGCAGGGAATCTGCACGAGACCACAGACAGGGTCGCATGTCATGCCCAAGTGGTGCTCGAGTCCCATCTCGGCGGCATACTCGATTTGATTCACGCTGCCCCCGAACAACTGACAGGCAGCGGCGGCGGCCATAGCGCTGGCTACGCCCACCTCGCCCTGACAGCCTACATCAGCACCGGAGATGCTGGCATTGTGCTTTGCCAGATTACCGATAAGCCCCGCAGTGGCCAGCGCATGCAAGATGCGTTCATCGGAAAAGGCGTGGTTGTGCCCCAGATGGTAGAGCACAGCAGGCAGCACGCCGCACGAGCCGCAGGTTGGTGCTGTGGCGATGACGCCGCCCGAAGCATTCTCTTCGCTGACGGCCAGCGCGTAGGCATAGACAAGTCCTGAGCTCTGCAGGTTGGCCTTGTAGCCCTTTGCTTTCGTATAGTAGATGGGAGCCTTACGCTGCAGACCCAGCGGACCTGGCAATACGCCTTCGTGGTTGATGCCTCGCTCCACGCTCTCGCACATCACCTGCCACACTTTCCCAAGATAGTCCCATATCTCAGGACCTTCGTTCCGTTCGACATATTCCCAGAGAGAGCATCCCGTCTCGTTGCACCAATGCATGATGTCGTCCATCGTGGTCAGCGGATAGACATGCTTGTATTCCACCGTGTCGTTGGGGCCTTCGGAGAGTGCTCCGCCACCGATACTATATACCACCCATTCGTCGCTCAGGCTGCCATCAGCCTCTTGGACGGCAAAGCGCATAGCATTGGGATGGAAGGGCAGGCGTGTCTGCGGCTCCCAATGGATGACTGCCGAGCCTTGCTCCTCCAAGACGCGAAGGATGGCAACGTCGGTCATGTGTCCTTTGCCTGTCGCTGCCAGCGAGCCATAGAGGACGACATCGAACTTCGTGGCCTCGGGATGCCGCTTTACATACATTTTTGCAGCCGACTGCGGCCCCATCGTGTGACTGCTGGACGGGCCGATACCTATTCTGAAAAGATGACGTAGTGATTCCATGCTTGTCTGTTTGTTGTTATCTGTGGGCAAAGGTATAAAGTTTTTGTGGAATGTGCATCACTCTTGCAGATAATTCGTTTCTTCCTTCCTGCTTTTCTTCACTTTTATTCAATAAATGTGTCCTTATCTGGCTGTATTCATTAAAAAAGATGTATCTTTGTGGCGCGGATTTAAAAGAGACACATGACGCAGAAACAAATAGCAGAAGACATACAGACTGCTGTGCAGACGTTGAGGCAGGGCGGGCTCATCCTTTATCCTACGGACACGATTTGGGGAATCGGATGTGATGCGAGCAACGAGGAGGCGGTTCGCCGCATATTCCAACTCAAAAGGCGTGAGGACAGCAAGGCGATGATTTGCCTGGTGGATAGTGCCGACAGGATGCAGCGATACCTTCGGCGCGTGCCGGATGTGGCTTGGGACCTCGTGGAGTTTGCCGAGAAGCCGCTCACCCTCATCCTCGACGGCGCCACCGGTCTTGCGCCGAGCCTCATTGCCGAGGACGGCAGCATCGGACTTCGTGTCACCAAGGAAGCCATCAGCCACGAGCTTTGCTATCGCTTCCAGAAGGCCATCGTGAGCACAAGCGCCAACATCAGCGGCGAGCCTTCCCCGGCGTGTTTCAATGAGATAACAGACGAGATAAAGCAGGGCGTGGACTACATCATGCAGTCCCGCCAGAACGATGCCAGCAAGTCGAAGCCCAGCCAAATCATCAAGCTGAGCCTTGACGGCCGCATACAAATAATAAGGAAATAGACCCCCTCTCCGCCTGCGCCTGAGGCGACAGCCGAAGAACCCCCTTTAGGGAGAATAAATGGAAAATGATTGAATGGTAAATGCGAGGAACTTCATAGCGTGGCTTATCCGTTGGCGTCGCAGACACTTCTCCGACAACAACTTCGTGCTGCTCATCAGTTTCCTGGTCGGTATCTTCACTGCTTGTGCGGGCTTGCTCCTGAAGTGGCTTATCGGGCAGATAGAGGACTTGCTGACGCATGAGTTCGTCGAGACCGGTGCCAACTGGCTCTACCTCGTCTATCCCGTTGTCGGCATTTGGCTGACGATGCTCTTCATCAAGTATGTGGTGAGGGACGACATCGGCCACGGCGTCACCAAGATTCTCTTCGCCATCGCCCGCAAGCAGAGCCGCATTAAGCCGCACAACACATGGACGTCTGTGGCCGCCTCTGCCATCACCATCGGCTTTGGCGGTAGTGTGGGAGCCGAGGCGCCCATTGTCCTGACTGGCAGTGCGATAGGCAGCAGCCTCGGCCAGCTTTGCCGACTCTCCAACAAGTACATGATGCTTCTTGTGGGCTGCGGTGCCGCCGGAGCCGTGGCTGGCATCTTCAAGGCACCCATCGCAGGACTGGTCTTTGTCCTTGAGGTGCTGATGATAGACCTGACGATGACCAGCCTTCTGCCCTTGCTTGTGACGAGCGTTACGGCTGCCGGACTCACCTTCGCCGTTTCAGGCACCAATCCCATCTTCGAGTTCCACCTGCAGGACGCCTTTACGGTCAATCGCATCCCCGCCTATCTGGCCCTCGGCATTGTCTGCGGACTGGTGGCGCTCTACTTCACGCGGACCATGAACTTCCTGGAGGGCATCTTCCGCCGTCTGAAAGGCCGCTACAGGAAGTTCCTCCTGGGAGCCGCCATGCTGAGCCTGCTCATCTACCTCTTCCCCTCGCTCTACGGCGAAGGCTACGACCTCATCACCCTCTTGCTCAACGGCAACGGACAGAGCGACTGGGACACGGCGATGGACCGTTCGCTCTTCTACGGCTCTAACCACTTGCTCGTCTATCTCTTTCTCATTGTGGTCTTCAAGGTCTTTGCCTCAACGGCGACCAACGGCGGCGGCGGCTGTGGCGGTATCTTCGCACCCAGCCTGTTCCTGGGCTGCATCTGCGGATTCATCTTCTGCCGGCTTTGGAATATGTACGACGTGCTGGGCATCGACATTCCGGAAAGGAACTTCGCCATGCTTGGCATGTGCGGACTGATGAGCGGCGTGATGCACGCGCCCCTCACAGGCATCTTCCTCATTGCCGAACTGACGGGAGGCTATGCCCTCTTCATGCCCCTGATGATAGTGGCCACATGCTCCTACCTCACCATCAAGTACTTCGAACCCCACAGCATCTATGCGATGAGGCTTGCACAGCGAGGCGAGCTCCTCACCCACCATACAGACAAATCCATCCTCACCCTGATGAGTATGGACAGCGTCATACAGCATTACGACCAAGTCCTCTACCCGGACATGAACCTGGGCGATGTGGCCACACAAGTCTCGAACAGCAAGAACCACGTCTTCCCCGTCGTCAACAAGCAGATGCAGTTCGTGGGAGCCGTCTATCTGGACGACATACGCCACCTCGTCTTCCGCACCGAACTCTACAGGGACTTCGCCGTCTCCGGACTCATGAAGCAGCCCGAAGCCCTTCTCTCCGTGAACGATACGATGGACGTGGTGGTGGGCGTGTTCGACAGGACCGGCGCCTGGACGCTCCCCGTGGTCGACGACGAAGGCCTCTTCGTGGGCTTCATCCGCAAGAGCACCGTCTTCTCCGTCTATCGCCAAATGCTCGCCGACTTCTCGAACGACTGAAAACACATCGCAGAACATCATAAAACCAGCATCAGAATGAGCGCTCGGACCATAATTTTGCAGGAAGCAGAAATCCCCCCAGCAGGGGGGCGCAAACGCCGCGTGCGGCGATTGCAATCCCCGCGTGCGGCGATGCCCATCCCCGCGTGCGGCGTTGGCAATCCCCGCAGGCGGCGTTTTGGCTGACTGCACGTGGCTCTGTATCAGGCAGTTACCGAGAGGGCTCAACACACAAAGGAAATTATCAGGTATAACCATAGTAATAATAAAACTTTCAAAACAATGAGAAAAACATTTTTCATCAAGACGACGCTGGCTGTGTCGCTGGCTATCTTCAGCAGCACAGCAGCGATGGGGCAATCCGACTCCATCTACTTCAACACGGACAAGCATGGCCGGTTTGAATTGAAAGGCATCACCGACAAGAAATGGTTCCAAGACCTTTCGAACCGCATCGTCCTCCACGGCTACGCCCAGGCGGGATACACCTATTCCCATCAGGGCGGCCAGAACAAAAACACTTTCGACCTCAAGCGCGTCCTCTTCTGGGCAGAAGCCAAGATAACCGACCGCTGGTCGTTCCTCTTCATGCACGACTTCTCGAGCGTCGTTCAGGAGTACTACACAGACTATCGCCTCACCAGGAACAAGGCGCTGACCGTTCGCTTCGGCCAGTTCA
Organism: Bacteroidaceae bacterium; assembly: GCA_017428785.1. GTDB lineage: Bacteria > Bacteroidota > Bacteroidia > Bacteroidales > Bacteroidaceae > Physcousia. The sequence goes on along the minus strand of JAFRQD010000030.1, from coordinate 28,518 downwards.
AGAACGGTCTCTCGCTCGAGAACCCCCTTTCCCCCACCGCAATGGAGGCCATCGACGTGTATAGCGAGGCCGTCACCTTCCTTACGGGTTGCGGCAGCGACCCTTTGCTGGGCGTCCAGTACGGCCGTGACCTCGGCCTTGCACTCTATGGCGAGACAAACGACGGCAAGTACCACTACGAACTGGACGTCCTGAACGGTCAGGGCATCAACAAGAAGGATGGCAACAACTTCAAGGACATCATCACACGCTTTGTGTATCGGCCCGTCTTGGGTCTGAGTGTCGTCGCCTCCGGACAACTCGGCAGAGGACATGCCATCAATACATCTTTATATAATCCCACTATCGCGATTGGTCAGGACTACAAGCGCCACCGCTGCACAATAGGCGCAGACTACAAGTCGAAGGCTTTCAAGGTTCACGGCGAATACCTGAACGGATGGGATGGCGACGCCCATAGTTGGGGCGCATACGTGACGGGAGCCGTACCCCTCGGCACCCCCAAAGTGGAGTTCGTGGGCTCTTACGACTTCTTCAACTTCAATACAGACCTCGGCATGGACCAGCACAAAGCAATTGCAGGCCTGCAGTACTGGTTCTACAAGAAGTGCCGCCTGCAGGTGCAGTATGTATATAAGAGCGCCTATACGGCCGACAACCAGTTCATCCACGGCGCCAATCATGGCATCCAGTGCCAGCTGCAAGTGAGGTTCAACTGAGTCCCCTCCCAATCTCCCCGCCCCAAAGGGTGAGGCGGAGATTGTCAAATAGAAAGATTGTCAAACAGTAAAAATATAGACCGTGTTTATTAAGGTTCTCCTGACCATCATCTTTCTGGTCGTGATGGTAGGCGTGGGAATATACTCCCGCAAACAGGCCAGTAGTGTGGAAGGCTTTGTTTTAGGTGGCCGAGCCGTAGGTCCCTGGCTCACCGCATTTGCCTTTGGAACAAGTTACTTCTCGGCAGTCGTCTTCGTAGGCTATGCAGGACAGTTCGGCTGGAAGTACGGCCTCTCGAGTGCTTGGATAGGAATAGGCAACGCCGTCATCGGTTCGCTTTTGGCGTGGATTCTCTTAGGACGTCGCACCAAGCTGATGACACAACACATCGAGAGCCGCACAATGCCCGACTTCTTCGGCACCCGCTTTGCCGACCAAGGGCTGCGAGTGGTGGCATCCGTCATAGCTTTCGTCTTCCTGATACCCTATACCGCCGGCGTCTATAGCGGCATCTCGCGCCTCTTTGAGATGGGTTTCGAGATTCCCTACGAGTATTGCGTCATCATCATGTCCGTCCTCACTGCCGTCTATGTGATTATAGGCGGCTACAAGGCAACGGCGATGAACGACTTCATTCAGGGCATCATCATGCTCTTCGGCATCGTGGCCGTCATTGTGGCTGTGCTGAATGCGCAAGGCGGATTGGTGACCGCAGTCGATAAGCTGTCTCAATTGCCCTCCGATGCCGACCCGACTCAGAACGGCGGCTTTGCATCGTGGTTTGGCCCCGATCCCTGGGGACTGCTGGGCGTAGTGATACTTACCTCTTTAGGCACGATGGGCTTGCCGCAGATGGTGGGCAAGTTCTACTCCATTACCGACGAGAGCGCCATAAAGCGTGGCACAATCATCTCTACCATCTTCGCCTTCATCGTGGCCGGCGGTTGCTACTTCCTCGGAGGCTTCGGCCGTCTCTACGAGCCCGTCATAAACGAGGCAACAGGCAAGATTGCCTTCGACTCCATCGTGCCTGCAATGCTTGTCACCCTGCCGAACATCCTCATCGCCCTCGTCGTGTTGCTTGTGCTCTCGGCATCTATGTCAACGCTCGCCTCGTTGGTGCTGACCTCCAGCTCGACGATGACACTCGACCTCATCTATCGCGACAAGAAATCCCTGCCGGGAGAAGTGGAGGAAGGCACTATCGACGACACAATTGCCGAGAAGATAGAACGCAGAAAGGTAGTCATCATGCGCGTCCTCATCGTCTTCTTCATTGTCATCTCCCTGCTAATAGCGCTCAATCCCCCGACCTTCATCGCCCAACTCATGGGCATCTCTTGGGGCGCATTGGCTGGAGCGTTCCTCGCTCCCTTCATGTTGGGTCTCTATTGGAAAGGCGTCACGCCTGCAGCCGTCTGGGCTTGCTTTGTTTGGGGCGTAGGCCTCACCGTCGTGAATATGCTGGCAGGCAATCCCATCAACCCCATCAACTGCGGAGCCATTGCCATGTTGGGCGGCTTCCCTGTCGTGTGGCTCGTAAGCCTCTTTACAAAGAAGATGCCGCAGACCGCAGTAGAAAAGATGTTTGAATGTTATAAGAAGTAGATAATACTATGATTTGGAATCCTAACAAAGAATGCATGAGTCGCGATGAGATGAGTGCCCTTCAGGGCAAGCGGCTCCACAAGATTGTAGAATACGTCTATCATAACGTACCCTTCTACCGCAATAAACTTCAGGAGATGGACATCCGGCCCGATGACATCCAGTCCATCGAGGATATCAGGAAGCTGCCTTTCACCACGAAGAAAGACCTGCGCGACAACTATCCTTTCGGGCTGCAGGCTGCTCCTCAAAGCGAGATTATCCGTGTCCATGCCAGCAGCGGTACGACGGGGAACCCGACAATTGTAGGCTACACACGCAAGGATATTGGTGTCTGGAGCGAATGTATGGCGCGATGCTTGACGGCATACGGCATTACTCGCGACGACATTTTCTCTGTAGCGTACGGCTACGGGCTCTTTACGGGCGGCCTGGGTGCACACTATGGTGTGGAGCACCTTGGCGCTGCTTGTATTCCTGCCGGCACAGGCAACACGGAGAAGCATCTCAAGCTTATCCGCGACTTGGGCATCACTGCCATAGCCTGTACGCCTTCCTATGCCTTGTATCTTGCAGAGACAATGGAGAAGCTGGGCATCAAGAAGGAAGACCTGAGGCTGCGTTCGGGAGCTTTTGGCGCAGAGCCTTGGACAGAGAACATGCGCAAGGAAATCGAAGAACGCCTGGGCTTGAAGGGCTATAACCTCTATGGCCTGTCCGAGATTATGGGGCCTTGCGTTAGCTATGAATGCCAGGAGCAGCATGGCTCTCACATCTGCGAAGACCACTTCTATCCTGAGATTATCAATCCTGTCACCTTGGAGCCCTTGCCAAACGGGCAGACGGGAGAATTGGTTTTCACTACCCTTACCAAGGAGGGCATGCCTCTGCTTCGTTACCGCACGCGTGACCTGTGTTCTCTCATGACAGGGCAATGCAATTGTGGCCGCACAAGCATCCGCATGAGCCGCATCGAGGGCCGTTCGGACGACATGCTCATCATTCGCGGCATCAACGTCTTCCCCTCTCAGGTGGAGAGCGTGGTACTTTCCATGCCCGAGTTCGCTCCCCGTTATCTGCTTGTGGTGGATCGCGTCAACAACCTCGACACGTTGCAGGTTCAGGTAGAGCTCCGTCAGGAATACTTCACGGCTACCTTCGACACGCCGGCTGCCATCGATGAACTCGAGAAGAAGCTGGCTGCCAAGCTCAAGAGTGTGCTCAGCATTGCCGCCAAGGTCCAGCTCAAGGCCCCCAACACCATCGAGCGAAGCCAGGGCAAGAGTGCTCACATCATCGACAAGAGAAAATTATAAACGGACGGCTGACAATCGGCAACAGACGGCGGGCACAGGAAGGCTTCAGGCCTGTGGCCGGTTGTCGGCGGTCTCAGAAAAAGAAACTAATAATGGATACAGCTTATTTTAACCAAGAGATCGAAACCATGTCGAGGGAGCAGCTCGAAGCGCTCCAACTCGAGAGGCTGCAGAAGACGGTGCGTCACTGCATGAACAATGAGTTCTATCGCAAGAAGTTTGCAGAAGCAGGCATCACGCCGGATGACATCAAGACACTGGCAGATGTGCGCAAGCTGCCGTTCACAACCAAGCAGGATTTGCGCGAGACCTATCCCTTCGGCATGTCCTGCGTGCCGTTGCGCGACTGTGTTCGTCTGCACTCGTCCAGCGGTACGACGGGCAATCCTACTGTCATTCTGCACACGAAGAGGGATTTGGACGAATGGGCAAACCAGGTGGCGCGTAACCTCTGGATGGTCGGGCTTCGTCCCGACGATGTTTTCCAGAACTCAAGTGGCTATGGCATGTTCACGGGCGGTCTGGGTTTCCAGTACGGAGCCGAGAAGTTGGGCATGCTGACTGTTCCGGCCGCTGCTGGCAACTCGCTTCGCCAAATCAAGTTCATCAAGGATTTCGGCACGACAGCCATCCATGCCGTTCCTTCGTACATCACACGCCTCTATGAGGTGATGAAGGAACAGGGCGTTGACCCGCGTCGCGACACGAAGCTGAAGGTGCTGGCCATCGGTGCCGAGCCTCACAGCGAGGAGCAGCGGAAACGCATCGAGGACATGATGGGCGTGAAGGCCTACAACTCGTTCGGCATGAGCGAGATGTGCGGCCCTGGCGTTGGCTTTGAGTGTCCTGAGCAGAACGGCATGCACTTCTGGGAAGATTACTACATCGTGGAGATTGTGAACCCCGAGACGTTGGAGCCTGTAGCCGACGGCGAGATAGGCGAGCTTGTGCTTACCACGCTTTGCCGCGAGGCGATGCCGCTGCTGCGCTATCGCACGCGTGACCTCACCCGTGTCCTGGGTCGCACCTGTCCTTGCGGACGCAACCATATCCGCCTCGACCGCATGAAAGGCCGCAGCGACGACATGATGGTGCTGCGTGGCGTGAACATCTTCCCCATACAGATTGAGAAGATTCTCATGCAGTTCAGCGAACTCGCCAACAACTACCTCATCACGCTCACCACCGACGAGGAGAACGACAACATGACCGTCGAGGTCGAGCTGGCACACTCCACCGACGACTACACCAAGCTGCAGACGCTGGAGAAGGAGATACGCCGCCGGCTGAAGGACGAAATCCTGCTCACCCCCATCGTGAAGCTGGTACCGCTCGGCGCCCTGCCCGTCAGCGAAGGCAAGGCCGTCCGAGTCGTCGACAAACGCAAGGTCTATCAGTAATCCCTGTCAATAAGAAAACAAACTATAACCAATAATCATTATAGAGTTATGACCATCCATCAACTTTCCATCTTCATCGAGAACCGCTCCGGCACACTCGTCAAGGTTCTCCAAGCCCTGAAGGAGGCAAACATCCAGATTATAGCCTCCACCATTGCCGATACGGCCGAGTACGGAATCCTCCGCATTGTCTGTGCAGAGCCCCTTCGTGCCTGCGACGAACTGAAGAAGGCAGGCATAGCCGTCGCCATCTCCGACGTCTTCGCCCTTCAGCTCGACAACAGACCCGGCTGTGCAGCCGATGTCATCGAGCTCTTCAGCAAGGTCGGCATCAGCATCACCTACATCTATACCTTCCTGTATAGTGGCAAGGGCATCCTCGTGTTCCGTACCGACAACACAGAGCTGGCTCGCCAGACGATTGCCGAGAACAACCTTCCCTTCATTGCGGAAGACGCGCTCTCGCAGCAGGCATAAGCGGATCCCTGTGCTCCGTTGCCCATCGGAGCACGCCTGATTGGCAAACGCAGCATGCTGTGTTCGTTGATTCATCATGATGATTCAATTGCTGCATCATGAATAATCAATTGCTGCATCATGATGAATCAACGAACTCCGCCTGCGGCGTTTTGTGACACCCTTCGCCGAAAGGAGTAATCCTCTGTGCGGCGATGCACGACATCCTGCCCTGAACATAGGAAAACACATCAGCCCAAGGTGATGCCTTGGGCTGATTGTTTTTATGTCCTTAATGTCTCAGGTCCGGGGAAGGGCTACCTTCTGCTCCGAGCCGTCGTATTCAATCTGTTTGGACTGGCCGCCAGGCAGGACGACGCGGAACTGCCGCCTCTGGAGCATGCCTGGGAAGTTGCCTTTGCGCTCGCCAAGCGTGAGCGTGCGGGATGTGTCGTGCCACCGGAAAGTGATGGTGGCGTACTGACCTTTCTCGTAGTTGTAGTTGTCGCCCTCGTCCTCGTATAGCGTGAATTCGCCGTCGGCACCCGGGTAGATGCGCAGCTCCAGGTTGTCCCAAGCTTTCTCGCCCACATACTGCATCTCGGGGCCGAGGGGCAGGATGCTGCCGGCGCGGACGAACATCGGCACGCGGTCGAGCGAGGTCTGAAGCGTCACTTTCTGTCCGCCGCTGTAGAGCTTGTTTGTCCAGAAGTCGTACCATTTCGCGCCCTTCGGCAGGTATTTGCTGGCCGTCCTGGCCTCAGTCCAGTTCCCGCTCTCGGCAGTCCCTTGCCTGTTGTCCTCCTCGGTATATTGCGCCTCGAGGATGGGCGCGGCCAGGATGCAGCGGCCGAACATGAACTCGTCGGCTATGTCCCACACGGCCTTGTCCGAGGCGAAGTCGCTGAAGAGGGGACGCATGTAGCTCTCGTTGTTTGAGGTGACTTGCCATGCGGTGCTGTATAGGTAGGGCAGGAAGCGGTATCGGAGGCGTATGGTCTCCTCAATGGCGTCATAGACGGGCTCGCCCTTCTTGCCGAACTGCCATATCTCGCGAGGCGCATCGGCCCCGTGGCTTCGGAAGACGGGACAGAAGAAGCCGTACTGCATCCAGCGCACATAGAGCTCCTGGAACTGCGGATTGCGGGGAGCGGAGGCCGGCCCCCTTCTGTTGTACGAACCGCAGAAGAAGCCGCCGATGTCGGAGTTGAAGTTGGGGTTGCCGGTCAGGGAGAAGCTCAGGCCTGCAGGCACTTGCTTGCGAAGCATGTCCCACGACGAGTTGACATCGCCGCTCCACATGTTCGAGCCGTAGTGTTGCTGCCCTGCAAAAGCGCTTCGCGTCATGATGAAGACACGCTTCTCCTGCCCCACATTCCGCTGCTTCTCATAGACGCCGCGAACCGTCTCCAGAGGGAAGGCGTTTCTCTGAGAGCGCCAGGTGCCGCCATAGACCTTGTGATTGTAGTCGCTCTCCCGAGGATTGAAGAAGTCCGGGTCGGTGGAGTCCATCCACCAGGCGTCGGTACCATAGTCGAAGAGCGTCTTCAGGTACTTCCAATAGATGTCGCGAGCCTCGGGGCTGAAGGCGTCGTAGACTCTTACGCCTGAAGGATAGTCCATCCTGGGCGGCCAGATATGCGAGAGCCCGCTTTGCGGCCAGGTCTCGAAGGGAAGCAAAAGGCCCTTCGCATCCAGCTCGCGGAACTGCTTTGTCATGGGGCCGAAGCTCGCCCAGATGCTGATCATGAAGTGCGCATGCTTCTTGTGGACATTGTCGATGAGCTGCTTTCCGTTGGCGAAGTCCTCGCCGGTGAAGTCCATCGAGTTCCACATGTAGTTGCTCCCCCAGTACTGCCAATCCTGGATGATGCCGTCGAGAGGCACCCCGAGTTCGCGGTACTTGTCCACGACGCTCTCCGTCTCGGCAGCCGTCTTGTAGCGTTCCTTCGATTGCCAGTAGCCATAAGTCCACATCGGGAACATCGGCACATCTCCCGTCAGGTGGCGAATCTGTGCTATGACGCCGTCGGCGCTCCCGCCATACATGAAATAGTAATCGACGCCTTCGCCGCTTTCAGATTCGAAGGTCATGCCCTCGGCATTGTCCTCGAAGAGAGTGGGAGCGTAGTTGTCCCAATAGATGCCCCAGCCTTTGATGCTTTGCAGGACATTCTGGAAGTCCTCGAGGTTCGACTGCTCCATGCGTTTGTGCTCACCTCGGCGGTTCATCTTTCCGTTCTGGATGGTGCCCAAGCCATAGATGGCCTCGTCCTTTTCGAGCGTGAAGGTCTGACGGGCCTGATGCCGCCGGTTGTCGGTCGCCGGTTGCCCGTTGTCCTTCTCCCGCAGAAGCACCTTGCCTTTCGCCGTGAGGAAGGTCAGCGCACCGGTGATGGGGTTCACTCTTATCGTCAGCTCTTTGCTCGACACGGAACTCGAGGATGTGCTGACCTGCATGTCTTCCGGCTTGGCTATCACAACCAGACTTTTCTTGTGGCTCTCTGTGCCGACGGGCGTCTTGAGGACTCTCGCGATGGAGGGCGTGTAGAACTCTATCTGCACCTTCGTTCCGCCAGCCTCTTTCACGAAGGGTTTCTGGGCAGCCGTTAGGGTAAGATTGTGCGAAGCCAGCAGGCAGATTGTTGCCATGAACTGGAAAAACGAGTATTTTCTCATCATTTGCTTTATTATTATATATAATGTATAGGTTTCCGACTGCTAAGGTACGAAAAAATCTTCATCAAAGAAAACATGAGCGCCAATGAGGGTTCTTTTTGATTTTTTTTGGAGAAATGCTTGCAGGAGTCGGCGGAAAGTTGTACCTTTGCAGCGCAAAAACAAAAGGACAGTCCTTTTGGGCGCTTAGCTCAGCTGGTTCAGAGCGTCTGCCTTACAAGCAGAGGGTCGGGGGTTCGAATCCCTCAGCGCCCACAAAAGAAAGCGAAGTCGAGAGGCTTCGCTTCTTGTTTTTGTGACGATAGGGAGGTGTGTTCAGAAGGCCTTGCAGGGGGGCTGAAAAACGCCGCGTGCGGCGTTGGCAATCCCCGCGTGCGGCGATGGGCATTTCCGCGTGCGGCGTTGGCAATCGCCGCAGCCGGCGTTTACAACTCCTTCAGCTCGCGGCTAATCTCCTGTAATTCAGCCTTGATGGATTGCAGGCGCTCGATGATTTCGGATGTGTCGCTGGCTGCCTTGCGATTCTTGCTCAAGACTTGCTTCGCAGCTGCAAGTTTCATGCCGCGAATCTTGACCAGATTATAGACGAGGCGCACCTCCTCGATGTCTTCCTTTGTGTACATGCGCACACCCCGGCCGCTCTTCTGGGGCTTGATGTTGGGGAACTCCTTCTCCCAAAAGCGCAACAACGACTCTGCCACATTGAATTGTTCTGCCACTTCGGCAATGCCGTAGTATTTCTTGAGCTCTTTATTTGGATTGTATGCCATGTCAATTTACAATTTGACGATTTACAATTTACAATTTATTCACAATTCAGAATGCATAATTTCGTTGCAAAAGTATAAAATTAATGTCAAAAAACAAAGCACATAACACATAATTCATAAATATTTCGTACATTTGCACGCATTTTACAGCACAAGTCAGTATATAATAAACAGTAAACAGTCTAATAACAGTGAATGATATGATGACAGCTAATGAGATACGCGATTCGTTCCTGAAGTACTTCGAGTCTAAGGGACACAAGATAGTGCCGTCGGCTCCGATGGTTGTGAAAGACGACCCGACTCTGATGTTCACCAACGCCGGCATGAACCAGTGGAAGGACATCATCCTGGGTACGCGCGACCCGGAGCCTCGACGCCGTGCAGACAGTCAGAAGTGTCTGCGTGTAAGCGGCAAGCACAACGACCTCGAAGAGGTGGGACATGATACGTACCACCACACGATGTTCGAGATGCTTGGCAACTGGTCGTTCGGCGACTACTTCAAGGAGGGCGCCATCGACATGGCTTGGGAATACCTCGTGGACGTGCTGAAGCTCGACCCCAAGGACCTTTATGTCACCGTGTTCGAGGGCAGTCCCGAAGAAGGCCTCAAGCGCGATGATGAGGCAGTGGGCTACTGGTTGAAACACGTGCCGGCCGACCATATCATCAACGGCAACAAGCACGACAACTTCTGGGAAATGGGCGACACAGGCCCTTGCGGACCTTGCTCCGAGATACATCTCGACAGCCGTAATGCTGAGGAGAAGGCGAAGGTGCCCGGCAGGGAACTCGTCAACAAGGACGACCCCCAGGTCATCGAGATATGGAACATCGTCTTCATGCAGTACGAACGCAAAGCCGACGGCCACCTCGAGCCGCTCGGCATGAACGTCATCGACACCGGCATGGGCTTCGAGCGCCTCGTCCGCGCCATACAAGGCAAACAGTCCAACTATGATACGGATGTCTTCCAGCCCATCATTCGCGCCATCGGCGACCTCAGCGGCTACCGTTACGGCGAGAAAGAGGAGACGGACGTGGCGATGCGAGTGGTTACCGACCATCTCCGCACCATCGCCTTCAGCATTGCCGACGGTCAGCTGCCGGGCAATGCGAAAGCCGGCTACGTCATCCGACGCATCCTGCGCCGCGCCGTCCGCTACGCCTACACGTTCCTCGGACAGAAGCAGGCTTTCATCTATCGCTTGCTGCCTGTCCTGATTCAGGAGATGGGCGCCACTTATCCCGAACTCGAAGGCCAGAAGGGACTCATTACGAAGGTGATGAAGGAAGAGGAGGAGAGCTTCCTCCGCACGCTCGACACGGGCATCAAGCTGCTGGACGGCGTGATGAAGGAGGCAAAGGCTGCGGGCCAGACAGAGATTGCCGGCGAGAAGGCTTTCACGCTCTTCGACACCTACGGCTTCCCCCTGGACCTCACGGAACTCATCTGTCGCGAGAATGGTCTCACCGTCGACGAGGCCGGCTTCAACGTCGAGATGCAGAAGCAGAAGGAGCGTGCCCGCAATGCCGCCCAAGTAGAGGCAGGCGACTGGCACATCGTCAGCGAGCAGGCAACAGAGCAGCAGTTCGTGGGCTACGACTACACCGAATACACCTGCCACATCGTGAAGTATCGCGAGGTGAAGCAGAAGAAGGGCGTCGTCTATGAGGCTATCTTCGACCAGACTCCCTTCTACGGAGAGATGGGCGGCGAGGTAGGCGACTCAGGCGTCATCGTGAACGAGCAGGAGACCATCAAGGTGATTGACACCAAGAAAGAGAATGGCGTGAGCGTCCACCTTCTGGAGCGCATCCCCAGCAATCCCGAGGCCGAGTTCATGGCCTGCGTGGATGTGGAACGCCGCCGTGCTATCGAGGCCAACCACACTTGTACGCACCTCCTCGACCAAGCCCTCAAGGAGGTTCTCGGCGACCATGTGGAGCAGAAAGGCTCGCTTGTGACGCCCGACTACCTGCGCTTCGACTTCTCTCACTTCGAGAAGGTGACGCCCGAACAGCTGCGTGAGGTGGAGCACATCGTGAATGAGCGCATCCGTCAGAACCTGCCTCTTCAGGAATATCGCGATACGCCGATTGAGGAAGCCAAGAAGCTGGGCGCCATCGCCCTCTTCGGAGAGAAGTACGGCGACAAGGTGCGCGTCATCCAGTTCGGTTCGAGCATAGAGTTCTGCGGCGGTTGCCACGCAAGCAGCACAGGCTGCATCGGCATGGTTCGCATCATGTCGGAGAGCAGCATTGCAGCCGGAGTGCGTCGCATCGAAGCCATCACCGGCAAGGCCGTCGAGGAGCAGATGGACAAGCTGCAGGACATGGTGACAGGCCTGCGCGGCCTCTTCAACAACGCCCCCGACCTGATTGGCACCATCCAAAAGGCCATCGCCGACAACGCCGAGCTGAAGAAGCAGGTGGAAGACGTGATGCGCGAGCGTGCGGCCGACCTCAAGAAGCAGATGCTCGCAGAGCAAAAGGAGATAAACGGCCTGAAGGTCCTGAAGGCCATCACGCCTCTGGGTGCCGAGTTCGTGAAGGACATCGCCTTCCAGCTCAGGGCCGAGGTGGAGAACAGCATCGTCGTGATAGGTTCCATGGCAGGCGGCAAGCCTCTGCTCACGGCAGCAGCCTCGGACGGCGCTGTCGCTGCAGGCGTGAATGTCGGCAAGAACATCCGCGAGGCTGCCCAGCTGATGCAGGGCGGCGGCGGCGGACAGCCCCATTTCGCCACGGCTGGCGGCAAGAACCCCGACGGGCTCCATTCTGCAGTAGAGAAGCTTGTGGAGCTCCTCACGGCATAGGAAACTACCAAATGTGTGCTGGTGAGCTTTATCGCTCCAACAACGATAGCCATCTTCCTCGGATAGGAAGATGGCTATTTGTGTTCTCGGGGGAACGCAATGCGGTGTGGGCGTGCCCCGTTATTCTTTACCGATGATGACGGTGACGCGGTTCATGTCGTTGTCGTAGGGGAAGGGCTGTACGGTGTCGCCCTTAGAATCGGTGGTGATGCGGTTTGCGGGGATGCCTCTCCTGATGAGTTCCTTCGTCACCGTCTCGGCTCGCTGTTTGGCATAGCGTGCATTGACTGTCGCATTGCCAGTGTCCTTGTCGGCATAACCTGTGACGGTGACTGTTACAGCGGGATGTTCCTTGAGCCAATTGACTACCTCCGTTATCTTTGGTCGTTCGGCAGGAGAGACAGTTGTCTCGCAGAGGCCGAAGAAGATGTTGCGGGTGATGTCCTTTGCGACGGGAGTGGGTGCGGGCTGGGGCTTAGGTTCGGGTTTCGGTTCGGGAGCAGGCTGTGGCTTAGGTTCGGGTGCAGGCTGAGGCTTGTCGATGTCCACACCGGTATTGGCCGGTGCCGTCTCTGTGCTTGTCCCGATGGTCGATGGGTTGACGAAGATGTCGGAACTGGGCGAGCCCTTTATCCCTTTTGCCCTTCCAAATCTGTAGGCCAGGCCGACCTGTGCTGTGAGTTGCCAGTCGTCGCAGCCGCTGTGTTTGCTGTTGAAGTGGTCGCTAATGCTGTTGGCTGCTACTTCGAGGTTGACGCTCAGGTTGGGCGTGACCTTTACGTCGAGTTGTGTTCCAACGCGGTAGTTGTGGCTCATGCGGTTTCTGCTGTCGATGGTGGCGAGATATTCCGTCAGGGCCGGAACATTCTGATTGTCCCAGGCGTAGTTGAAACCTATGCCGCCGATGAGGTAAACATTCAGCGGATGGTAGTTCCCTTTCGCGAAAAGGTTGACCATGTTAATCATGGCATCAATGTCGGCGGCCGTATATTTATATTTGTATTTCACATCAATGCCTTCATCGCTTATCCCGCTCTTGTTCCAACGACCGTTCACATGCACACGTGCGCCGATGATGGGAGTGAAGTGGACGCCCACGCTTACACTGGCCGTTGGAGTGATGAGTTTAAGGTTGTTGTAGTCCGTGAAGGTTGTCTGGCCTCCACCTTGTATGCCGATGTAGGCGTGTGGGTAAGATATATAGCCATTGTTATCCTCTCCTCTGGAAGAAGCGGAGAAGATGGCTGTGAGAAGCAAACCTGTCAGCACCGCTGCCAGTCGTTTCGAAAGGCATTTTGATGTGGGTTCCATGTACTTTTTGTTAGATTCTGTAGTATTCATATCTCTGTTAACGCTCTTTTTCTTATGTTTTGTTTGCAAAGATAAGGAAAAAATCCGAATTGCATGCCGATAGAGGCGCAAAATTGTATTTTTCTTTACAGCGAGGTGTTTTTTCCTGTGCGGCTTTCGAGGGAATGAGACGTTTTGTACTGTATAACGCATGCATTCGAGTCGCATCCCTACAATTTTTATGCGGAAATGAGTAAAATGTACTGGTAAAAGCGTGAATAAAACTTTACAAAATGCAGGGCGAAAAACGGGGAATTCGTCGGCGAGGCATGGGGAAAAGCCAAACGCCGCCTGCGATGTTGGCCAACGCCACACGCGACGTTTGCAATTTCCCCACGCGAAGTTGCCCAACGCTCCACGCGAAATTTGACGATTTTTCGTGCGGTATTTAACATTTAGAATCGCTGTACTTGTACTTTCTTTGCCCTGTGCCTCAGAATGCCTCTTCTGGAACCCCCGATTTTAAAGGGAAACGCGTTCTAAGCGCGTTTCTCGCATTAGGGGTAGAAAAGTGCCACCGATGTAAAAATAAGCCGTCAGAAAGCGTCCCGCCGGAAAGAATGTTTACAAATGGTGGCACGAAAAAGCCGTCTCTCAGCGAGGGACGGCTTGTAACCTGGGCTGCGGCGCAGTATGTGGTCGCTGCCGGAAAGGAGAAGTGCTTTAGAACCTGAAGCTCAGATACACTCTGAAGCCCTTCAGGTTTGTCTTTATCTTCTCGATGTCTTCGTGGTCCTCAAAGACGAACTCTTCGAAGGGGTCGAATTTGTTGAAGCCGAAGCGAGACTCGAAGCCCACGCCGAAGAATTTGTATGAGAGACATCCGCCTGCTACGAACCTTGTGGCATAGCCGAGGTTGTAGTTGTCGTTTGCTGTGGAATACAAAGCCGCGAATGTGGGGGCATAGCGGAAGTAGCCGCTGATGTTGAGTCCCTTGACGGGCGTCAGCGTAATGGACGGACCTACATGCATCGCTGCCTCAGCGTGATGGAATGTCTCTTTGAGCCCGAAGTCGTTGAGCTTGTAGTTGGCATAGGAAAGGTCGAACCATGTGGCGTCGATGCCGAAGCGGATGAAGTTTGCAACAGGCTTTTTGTGGAGGAAGAAGGTCTTGCCGATGGTGACGGATGCGCCCCAGTCGCTCTTAAGCTGGTCGAAGTCGTCCTGTTTCAGTTTGGACTCGACGTAGCCGATGTTCAGGTAGGTGGTGGGCACTTTCCAGGAGGCACGGTCTTGTGCGTCTTCATCCTGAGCGAATGCAGTCATGCAAACGAACAGCATGACCATGGATAATAAAGTCTTCTTCATAATGGATAATGTTTAATGTGATGATGTTTAAATATCGTCGAGCATGATGAAAGGCGCCCAGTAGTGCGGCTGGGGATATGTCTCGCGGACAGTCTTTTGCGCCTTGAGGAAAGCCTGGTGGCGGGGTAGGCCGCCGAGCAAGGCCTCATAGAAGGATGTCATCATCAGCCTTGTGGCTGCATCGTTGACACTCCAGAGGCTCATGACAAGCGTGTGTGCTCCGGCCTTCTTGAAACCGCGTTGCACACCGAAGACGCCGTCCTCTTGCAATGTGCCCGTACCCGTCTGGCAGGCAGAGAGCACAGTGAGCTGCAGGTTCTGCAGGTTGAGCTGGGAAATCTCCTGTGCCGTGAGGATGCCGTCGTCGATGTCGGACGGGAAGTCCTGGGGGTTCTGCAGCTTGTTGTTGCAGCCGGCGAAGAGGAGTCCCGAGTAGCAGAGAGGGTCGGTAGGCATTGTCTTGGATGTGGCGGAGGACTTGAGCCAGTCTTGTCCGCTGTTTTTGCCCACGGGATATGAGAAGCCGTGTGTGGCAATGTGCAGCAGCGAGACATTCTTTCCGCTGAGTCTCTTGAAGCTTTCCTCCGTGCCGCTGAAGCCTTCGCGGATGGTGTATTCCTTGCCGGCATCGTAGAGGAGCCGCTCGATGGCATCAGCCTCTTCCTTCGCACCAATCAGGTTCTTCACCGACGCCCCGCGCTCTGCCAGATCGTTTATGGCCAGAGAGTCTGCTATCTGCTCCTCTATGGCAAGCGCAAGCGTGTAGTCCTCCTCGTCCTCCACCTCGTCGTCGGTCATGTTATGGTATTCGCGCATCTGTGCGATGGACATGTCTTCGTACTCCAGGCCGCCGAAGATGACAGCTTCGCCGTCGCCCAAAGTCTGGGATTTGGCAGTGCGCTGTGCCAGCAGCTTAGTGGAGGAGAGTCGTGAAACGTTGAGTGTGTCGGAGATGCGAGTGCCGTCGTCCGTGATGGGCATGTACTCGATGCCCCACTGATAGAAGAGGCCTGTGGGGGCAAAGTAGATGTGTTTGGCACCCTTGACCTGTGTGAGCAGTTCGCCCCACACAAGTTTCCCGAGCTTGCTGTCGTTGTATATCTTGTTCTGCCACTCGGCCTTGCTCAACAGCTCGCTGACCGACACGCCGGCAGGATAGCCCAGTTCTTCCATCTCGCTGCGGAAGAAGAGGCGGCAGGCATGCGGCGCATCCCATTCAGGACGCAGGATGAGGGCGAGATATATGCGGTCGGGATGTCCGCCGTAGGTGATGTCGGCTTCCAGAAACTCCACTGCTGCCTCACCTGGCTTCATGGAGCGGCGGACGGAGTCGGCAGTCAGCGAGAGGTTCTGCGTGAAGTCGCCATATTCCTTGCACTGGCGCACGATGGCATACTCAAGCTGCTTGATGCGATGCTGCAGGCTGGGAATGCGCTCCTGCCCTTCGCCGGCTTTCGCTTCGTAACACTGCTGCAGCTCTGCCCGCAAGGCCTGAAGCTCGTCGTATTTGTCGAGAACCGTCTTGTCGGCAGACTGCTGTAGGAGCCGGCGGAAGTCAACCTCACTGTTGAGCAAGATGCCCTTTGTGAACAGCTGCGCATTGTAGATGTCGGAAAGCAGCCCGGAGGAAGCCTTCTCGGGTGTGGTGGCAAAGAGAGGCGCTGCCTGATAGAGGTAGTTCTTTCCTTGCCAGAAGAGCTCGCGCTGTCTGGTGGACTGGAACGAGAAGTTGTTTCGCACCTGCTGCGTCTGCAGGGTGATGGCCTTGTGGTAGTAGAGAGCCACGCTGTCCATCTGTCCGAGATGATGGTAGTACATGGCGAGATTGAAGAGCAGCATGACGTTGTCGCCGTGCTCAGGCCCCAGGATGCTTGCCTGCAGGTCGAGTGCTTCGTGTGTGAGGCTGACGGCATTCTCAGGATTCTTGAGGGCGCTTTGGCAGAGCGCGCGGTTGCTGAGGATGCTGGCGTATGCCGTGGATGCAGACAGGTTTGCCTCGCGGAGTATAGAGAGCGACTGCTGATAGATGTCGTCAGCCTGGTTGTACTGTCCTTTCCTGTAGAGTGCCATTGCCTGTTGGTTGAGGGCATCTGCTTCTGTCTGGCTGAAGCCTCGTCTGTGGCTGATTTGCAGGGAAAGGGCGGACAGGCTGTCGGCACGCTGCTGCTGGCCGAGGTGCGTATAGTAGTTGCTCAGAGTGTAGAGCATGAGTGCCTGTTGAAGTGAGTCGCCACGCGCCTCGTAGCGTTGCAGGGCGCGTTCTCCCCAGCGGGCTGCCTCTTCGTAACTGCCCATCTCTGCCTGCATGTGTGCTTGTGTGGCAAGGGTATTGGCATAGTTCACGGTGGTGGTGTCGCTGATGCCGGCAAAGAGTCGCTCTTGCTGCTGTTGGGAATATTCCTGTGCCACTTCGGTGCGTCCGAGTCTGGCGTTCGTGGCTATGAGCTGCTGGTAGCAGCCTTGATACACCTTTCCGCCTTCGCCTTCTGTCTGCAGGAGGAGTGGTCTGGCTTTCTCGTAGTAGGTGAGTGCTTCCTGATAGTGCTGCAGATGGTAGTGGCAGTCGGCAGCATTCTTCATGAGGACGGCGTAGTTGTGGTCTGTCGCTCTGTTTGACTTTTCGTAGATGTCGAGGGCTTCTTCTGCGTAGGCAAGTGCTTGCTGATATTCGCCGGTATTGGCGTCTGCGACTGATGCGGAGAGCAGGAAGTCGGCATAGCGGAGGGGATATTTCTCGGCGACCTTCTTTGCCGATTTCTGCAGTTGCTTTGCGAGTTTGCTTGTCTTGGAGAACTTGCCTTGCGCGTTGTATGCGTCAATCATCCATGTGGCAACAGAGAGATATTCGGGTGTGCCTTTTTCTACGCAGGGGAAGGCTTTCTCATAGCATTCTGCTTCACGATCCGCATCGCCTACTGCTCCGCGGAACTTGCAGTAGACGGCCATCTGGCAGAGTGCCGTGGCATACTTGCCGTGCTCTTTGGCGCGTTGATATGCATCGGCTGCTGCCTGCAGGTCGGCTATGGCCTGGTCGGTTTTCTGCTGTCGGAAGAGATATGTGCTCCGGTCGAAGTATGAGAGTCCCAGGCGGTCGTCGTTGCGAGGGGCGCGCTTGTCGAGGCGTGCCGCGATGGCTTCGTCCATGAGTTGCTGTGCCTGGACGTAGTCGCTTATGGCTGCGGCGGCGCGGGCCTTGACGTGCTTTGCCTCGGCATAGTAGCTTCCGTACTGGTATTTCTCGTCGGTGCAGAGTGCCAGGTATCTGTCCGCAAGTTTCTCGGCCTCTTGCTGGCGCTCCTTGTTGATGGCGTCAATAAGGTCGTGCGCCAGGTCAGCCATCTCGTGTGTCACTTCCTGTGCTGGAAGTACCATACAGGAGAGCACAAGAAGCAGGAAAGAGGCGAATCGCTTCATGGCTTATTCTTTTGGTGCTGCTACGGAGTCGGTGTGTATCTCGCGGTCGATGGTAGCGACGCCTTCGGGCAGCTTGTCGCGTGATGTGACGAGCTTGATGATGCCCTTCAGGGTCTTCTCGGGCACATTCTTCTTGCGGCTGCTGTTGAGGAGCTCTGCCAGAGTGAATGTGCCGGCTTGCATTATTGTGTATTGACGCAGCTTGCCTTCGTTGTAGACAACGAGCCGTCCGTTTTCGGGAATGGTGAGCATGGCTCCGAGGGGAAGCTCGTCGCCGGGGGTGACGGCCAGTTTCTTGTTGCCCTGGTAGAGGATGACAGACTTGCTGACTTCGCCTACGAGGAATGTCTGAGCAGGTACTTGGGCAAACATGCCGTTAGCGAGGGTGAGAAGCAGAAGGGGAAGTATTCTGCGAAAACTGAAATGTTTCATTGCTTATGGTTTAAAAGTGTGTTATTTTATGTTGTTTCCATCGGCCTTGCGGGGGCCTTGATAATGCCCCTCTGGAGGGGGGTCCAAACGCCGGCTGCGGGGATTGCCATCGCCGCACGCGGAAATTGCCATCGCCGCACGCGGGGATTGGCATCGCCGCACGCGGCGTTTTTCACCTATGCCGGATACATCATTTTATATAGCTTTTTGTTTGTGTGTTTAATGGTGATTCGGACGATGTCTGCAGCCGTCGTGGTGAATGCCATGGCTGCCAGAGTGGGCGTCAGGTCGAAGTTGATTCGCCATGTCTGGAAGAGTATGAACCCGACCGCCATGTAGACCATCATGACAAAGAAGATGAAGAAGGACGTGATGAAGATGGTGCGCATGATGTCGCCGAGCAGTCCGTCGGCCGGCATGCTGAGTGCCTTGTCCTTGTAAGCCATGATGATGCATACGCCGATATAGGAGAAGAGTATGGTCAGCAGCCAGAAGAGCCAGCCCTTGCAGTCGATCTGCTGCTTCATCTCGAGGATGGTCTTCAGGGCGTAGCACAGGACCTCTATGCCATACTTCTGCCCGAGAGGCGTATAGAGCACGTCGACGCTTTCGTATGCTCCGCCGAACATGACGACATGTCCGGTGATGTAGGGAGCATAGTGCTGTACGGAGTCGTACGGGATGACGCGGAACACGGTGGGCTCGTAGTTGATGGGGTGCTTGCGGAGGCTCTTATAGTCGAAGGGCTTGCCCTGAATCACCTCCATCATGCGTGCGATGACGGAAGGATAGGACTTCCCGTTCATCTCGAGGCAGAGGGGGATGTCGCGTGTCATGCGGCGGTCCACATTGACAAAGCCTTCCGTGATACCCAATTCCTCGGCGAAGAAAGAGTGCACCTGCCTGGTGAACTCGTTCTTTTCGGGGTCGGGGTCCATCATCTTGAAAGAGAAGACGGCGTTGGAGAGCGTGGCGGCAACGTTCACGAGGTGCATGTCGCCGTTCGGCTCCTTGGGGTATTCGAAGACGACGTCGATGTCGATAGCAGCAGGCTCGAGGGCATCGACCTCTTCCAGGACTGTGGCTATGGAGTCGCGGTCGTGCAGTCGCGTGATGTCCACGATGACGATGATATTGCTGGTGTCGGCAGGCGATGCCAGCATCATGTCGTAGAACACGTCGGTGGTGGAGAAGCCCTTGAGGCCTTGCGCCACAGGATTGAAGACATCGACGTGGAAGGTGACATAGCGGAGCATGCCGATGATCAGGAATGCCACAGCCAAGATGGCCATCTCCCTAGGCCGGAAGAAGACTCTCAGTATCTTGCGGAAAATGCCTTTCTGTCGCATAGTCTGTCGTAGGAAGTGCGGATGCCGAAAAGAGGGGACACCTCTTTCCGACACCCCGAAAGTGGTTTGTTATTATTTGCCGACGATGATGGTGACGCGGTTCTTGTCATTCTCAGCGAATGGCTGCATACGGTCGCCCTTCGAGTCGGTGGTGATGCGGCTCTTCTCCACGCCCTTCTTTATCAGCGCCTTGGTCACAGACTCGGCACGCTGCTTGGCAAAGCGCTCGTTGTTGGCGGCGTTGCCCGTTCCCTTGTCGGCATATCCGGTAACGGTGACCTTAGCATCGGGATGATCCTTGAGCCATTTTGCCACCTCGGCAATTATCGTCTGGTCCTTCGCAGTAACCTCGGTCTTACGAATCTCGAAGAAGATGTTGCGGGTTATCTCTTCCTTCTTTACTTCGGGAGCCGGTGTCACAACAGTCGGAGCGGTAGTGGGTGCCGGTTCGGGTTTGTCGATTGATACGCCCGTGTTGGCAGATGCCGTCTCTGTGTCTGCGCCGATAGTTTCGGGGGCAACGATAATGTTCGACCTCGGGTCGCCCTTAGCCTTGTGGGGAAGGCCGAACTTGTATGCCACGCCCAGCTGTGCAGTGAACTGCCAGTCGTCGTTGTGGCTGGTCTTGCAGTTGAAGCGGTCGTTGAGGCAGTTGGCATCCACTTCGATGTTGACGCTCCAGTTGCGTGCCACCTTGACATCCAACATGCCACCAAGGCGGAAGTTGTGGCTGAAGCGGTTCTCAGCCTTCTTCTCCGAAATGTATTGCTTCAGGGATGATGCATATTCCGTGTCCCAAGCGTAGTTGAGGCCGATACCTCCGATGAGGTAAACATTCCAGGGACGGTATTGGTTCTTGGAGAAGAGGTTGACCACGTTGATCATTGCATCGAGGTCAGTTGTGATGTACTTGTACTTGTAGGTCTCGTCAAGGTTACGGTAATCCATGTCGATGCCGCTCTTGTTCCAGATGCCGTTGACATGCAGGCGGGCGCCGAACACTGGCGTGAAGTGCGCACCAAAGCTGACACTTGCGGTCGGCGTGAAAAGTTTCCAATTGTTGTAGTAATGAGTTGCAGTTTCCTGTACCCCGCCTTGCAAGCCGATGAAGGCATAAGGATAAGAGACATAGTTTGAGGGAGCTTCCTGAGCATGTGCGGAGAAAGCGGTCGCGAGCAATGCTGCTGTGAGCAGTGCTTTCAGTCTTGTTTGAATACGAGTCATCATAGTTCTTTTGTTTATTTAGGTTTATTATGTTTGTTCTGTTTGTTCTGCTTATCTGTTCTTGTACATGTCGTCGTAATACTTCTCGTAGTCGCCGCTTGTGATGTTGTCCATCCACTGTTCGTTCTCGAGGTACCACTTGACGGTCTTTTCGATGCCCTCTTCGAACTGGAGCGAAGGCTCCCATCCCAGCTCCTTCTGCAGCTTGGTGGAGTCGATGGCATAGCGGGCGTCGTGGCCGAGGCGGTCTGTGACGTAGGTGATGAGGTCCATGTCGGCGCCTTCGGGACGGCCAAGCAGGCGGTCAACTGTGTTGATGACCGTCTTGATGATGTCGATGTTCTTCCACTCGTTGAAGCCGCCGATGTTGTAGGTCTCGGCGATGGTGCCTTTGTGGAAGATGGTGTCGATGGCCCGGGCGTGGTCCTCGACATAGAGCCAGTCGCGCACGTTCTCGCCCTTACCATAGACGGGGAGGGGCTTGCGATGGCGTATGTTGTTGATGAAGAGCGGTATCAGTTTCTCGGGGAACTGATAGGGGCCGTAGTTGTTGGAGCAGTTCGTCACGATGGTCGGCATGCCGTAAGTGTCGTGGAAAGCGCGGACGAAGTGGTCGCTGGAGGCTTTCGAAGCAGAGTACGGGCTGTGGGGATTGTACTTCGTTGTCTCGTAGAAGAAGTCCTTGCCGTACGCCAAGTGATGCTCGGAGCTGCTGGCAGTCGTGGTGAAAGGCGGCTTGATGCCTTCGGGGTTCGTCATCTCGAGCGCCCCGTACACCTCGTCGGTCGAGATGTGGTAGAAGCGTTTGCCTTCGTACCTCTCGGGCAGGCTTTCCCAATAGAGCTTGGCAGCCTGCAGGAGGGAGAGCGTGCCCATCACATTCGTGCGAGCAAATGTGAAGGGGTCCTTTATGCTACGGTCCACGTGGCTCTCTGCTGCGAGGTGGATGATGCCGTCTATCTTCTCGTCCTGCATCAGCTTGTAGAATGCGTCGAAGTCGCAGATGTCCATCTTCACGAACTTATAGTTAGGCTTGTCCTCGATGTCCTTGAGGTTCGCGAGGTTGCCTGCGTAGGTCAACTTGTCGAGGTTGATGATCTTATACTCAGGGTACTTGTTGACGAAGAGTCGAACGACGTGACTGCCGATGAAACCGGCGCCGCCTGTGATGACAATGTTAAGTTTCATAGTTATACTTGGTATGTAAACGGACTTTCGAAGTCCTTGAGGTTAACATGCTTTGTGTCCTTTTCGCTGAGGATTGCCTTCTCGGTGGGTATTCGCCAGTCGATGCCGAGGCTTTGGTCTGTGATGCTGATGCCGTCGTCGGCTTCGGGATGGTAGAACTCGTCGCACTTGTACTGGAAGACAGCCGTTTCGCTCAGTACGGCAAAACCGTGGGCGAAGCCTTTCGGCACGAAGAACTGCCTGTGGTTCTCTTCTGTGAGTTCGACGGCGACGTGCTGCCCATAGGTGGGTGAGCCTTTGCGTATATCGACGGCCACATCGAGGACGGCGCCTCTGACGCAGCGGACGAGCTTGCTTTGCGTGTGGGGCGGGCGCTGGAAATGCAGGCCGCGCATCACGCCGTAGGAGGACATGCTTTCGTTGTCCTGCACGAAGCGGATGGGGCCGACTTTCTCCTCGAACTCTCTCTGCGAGAATGATTCGAAGAAGTACCCGCGTGCATCCTTGAAGATGCGTGGTTCTATGATGAGTACGCCATCGATGGCGGTCTTGATTACTTGCATGGTTTGTCTTTTTCGTTATGACGTTATGACGTGGTATCGTTATAACGAGCTGTTCTTTTTAATGTTGGCGATACATTTTTCCAGTGAGTCGACCCAATACGGCACCTCTATGCCGAAGGTCTCGCGGATGCTGCGTTTGTCGAGCACGGAGTAGGCGGGGCGCTTCACGGGGCTTGGGTATTCCGAGGAGTAGCAGGGGCGGATGTCGCAATCCTTGTGTCCGGCGATGCGGGCAATCATCTGCGTGAAGTCGTACCACGAGCAGACGCCTTCGTTGGAGAAGTGGTAGATGCCTTGCACGGGCTTCAGGAGGATGACTTGTATTGCTTTTGCGAGGTCGAGGGCGTACGTCGGAGTGCCGCACTGGTCGAAGACAACGTTGAGCTGCGGCTTGGTCTGCGTGAGGTTGAGCATCGTCTTGCAGAAGTTCTTGCCATATTCGCTGTAGAGCCAGGCCGTGCGGATGATGATGAAGCCCCCTCCTTCTCCCCCTTTGGGGGAGTGTCCAAGCTGCCCACCTTCAGTTCCTCGATAGCACTCCCCCAAAGGGGGAACGGGGAAGGGGCTGAATACCTTCTTGATTCGCTCCTCTCCTTCTTTCTTCGTTTCGCCATAGACGCCGGTCGGCGTGCCCTGCTGGTCGGGGCGGCAAGGCGTGTTGTAGGGCTCCTTTCCGAATACATAGTCGGTGGATATCTGCACGAGCCAACCGCCCACTTCCTTCATCGCACGGGCCAGGTTCTCGGGGGCCGTGGCATTGAGTTTCTCGACGAGAGCGCGGTTCTCGGGAGCCTCGGCTGCATCGACGTTTGTCCACGCCGCACAGTTCACGATGGCTCGCACCCCGTTCTCCTTGACGATGGCTCGGACGGCCTCGAGGTCGGTGATGTCGAGAAACGTGGTCTCCACGCCCTCTTGCTCAGTGACATCCGTGAAGATGTACTTGTCGGCCGAGCCTTTTGCAACGATGCGCATTTCGTTGCCCAACTGGCCGTTTGCTCCTGTGACGAGTATGGTCATTACCCCTTTTATACTATATTCCGTGCACAAAGATAGTAAAAAAATGTAAAGATACTCCTAAATGCGCAGTTTTTTTTACATAAAATGCGTGAAAAGAGAGAAAAGGAGAGCGATTACGGCTTGACGGGTGAAATCGGCGGACACAAGGCGTTTCCTGTTTCCTCATGTCGCGACGCTCGCCTCCGCAGGACAAATTACTCATTTCCGCGTGCGGCGTTCA
This sequence comes from Bacteroidaceae bacterium, assembly GCA_017428785.1. Taxonomy (GTDB): domain Bacteria; phylum Bacteroidota; class Bacteroidia; order Bacteroidales; family Bacteroidaceae; genus Physcousia. Next base: position 4,679 of record JAFRQD010000030.1, on the reverse strand, counting down.
TTGATTGGTCATGATGATTCAATTGCTGCATCATGATAAATCAATTGCTGCATCATGATGCAACAATGAACTTAACGTGCGATGATTTGCAACGAGGCCTGTCTGGTCAGGCATCGGAGAGTGCCGAGTCGGGCCAGTTGACGAGATAGACTTGCCGGGTAGCGCGGGTGATGGCGGTGTAGAGCCATCGGAAATAGTCGGGCGTGAGCATCTCCTCGGTGATGTATCCCTGGTCGATATAGACGTGCTCCCATTGTCCGCCCTGAGCCTTGTGACAGGTGACGGCATAGGCATACTTGATTTGCAGGGCATTGTAGTAGGGGTCCTGGCGCAGTTTCTTCATTCGGTCGCGTCGGTTTGTCAGTTCGGGATAGTCTTCCCAGACACCCTGGAAGAGTGCTTCCTGCTGCTGACGGGTGAGGGCAGGCGCTTCGCTCTGAAGCGTGTCGAGCAGGACGGTGACCTCCATCTCCTTGTTGTCGTAGTCGGGGAACTCGATGGTAGCGTCGATGAAGCGGAAGCCGTAGAACGACCGTTCGTTCCGAAGCCGTCGGACCACCGCGGTGTCGCCATTGGCGATGAAAGAAGACCCCTCTAAATCTCCCCTTAAAGGGGAGACTTGCGAAGTTGAGTCCTCCCCCTTTAAGGGGGAGTTAGAGGGGGTCTGGAGGTGGGTTGGGGACTGGGCTGCTTCTGTCCAATAGTAGTTGTTCTTCGCCACCATAATCAGGTCGCCGCTGGAGAGCTCCTCTTCATGGTCGAGGATGCGGGCCCTTATACCATTATTATATATATTGGCACGCTTGTTGCTTCGGGTCACGACTATCGTCCCGTCGGTTCCGAACTCGCGGTAACTCTGCTCGAGCGCCTCGATGAGCTCGTCGCCCGGAAGTGCTTTGATGTCGGGGAAGCTCTTGCCCCTGAGTTTTGGGAACTCGAACATGTCGCCGTTCTGTATGAGGCTGCGGAGCATCGTGGCGTTCCAGAGGATGCCCGACTCCTCGAGCTGCCGCACCACTTGCGTCAGACAGAGCTCCGTCACCTCCATTCCATACCCCTCGAGCATCGTGCGGCTCAGGGCCGGACTCTCTTCCTCTCCGACCGGCGGAAGCTGGGCCGTATCGCCCACAAGCACGAGCCGGCACCCGTCGCAGGAATAGACATAGTGCATCAGGTCGTCGAGCAGGCGGCCCGTTCCGAAGACTGTGCTGTCGTGGGCATCGTTCGCTATCATCGACGCCTCGTCCACAATGAACAGCGTGTCCTGCCGAAGATTCACATCGTTCTGAAAGACATCCATGTCCGTGATGGACTTCTGCCTGTATATCTTCCTGTGTATGGTAAACGCCGGTGCGCCTGCATAAGACGACAAGACCTTCGCTGCGCGCCCCGTCGGAGCAAGCAACATGACCCGTTGGCAGAGCTGCTGCATAGTGCGTACCAAAGCAGCCAGAAGCGAGGTCTTGCCTGTGCCGGCATACCCCTTAAGCAGGAAAACAGAATCACGCTCTCTTGAAAGCAAGAAGTCGGAGAGCATAATGATGGCTTTTTCCTGCTCTTTCGTCGGATTATGGTCGAAGTTCTCCCTGATTAGAGCCCCTAAATCATCACTTATTGCCATTCTTTTATAAAAAAAAGCCCTTTTTTTCGGATATGTGAAGAATTCTTTTTACTTTTGCGATGCGAATTTACAAAATAAATCACATATAACAATGAAAAAGGTAATAAATGTTATTTTAGGTATCTGTGTTGCCGGTTTGCTCTTCATTTGCTGGCGTAGCATTAAGGACACAGAAGACTTCGACGCAACCGTCGCAGCCAGAGAGAACGTAGTAAAGGCGCGTCTTATGGAGATACGCAGTGCAGAGGAAGCTTACAAGGCCCAGCACGACGGTGTGTATTGTGCCGACTGGTCCGAGCTCATCAAGTTCGTGAAGGAAGGCAAACTGCCCGTTGTCATGAAACAAGGCGTGCTTACCGAAGACCAGATGAACAAAGGCCTGACCGAAGACAAGGCAGCAGCCATCGTCAACAGCGGCGACCAGGCAGCCATCGCAGCCAACGGCCTCCAGAACTTCAAGCGCGACACCATCTGGGTATCGCTGCAGGACTCACTCTACAACTATGAGGGCTTCGTGGCCGACTCCTTGCGCTACATCCCATTCTCCCAGGGCGACACCTTCGAAATCATCGCTTGCCCCAACACTACTCGCTCGGGCACCATCATCCAGGTGATGGAGTGCAACGCCCCAGACAGCAGCTTCCTCAAAGGAATGGGCAGAGCAGGCAAGCGCCTCATCTACAATCGTAATGAAGAAGCCAATGCTAAGGGCGCATACCCAGGCCTGAAGATCGGCGATGCCGGCAACAATTGGAACAACAATGCTGGCAACTGGGAATAAGGCATTTACCGGTTATAGACTATCCATCCGCTTCTGTGCGGATGGATTTTCTTTTTCTGTACTTAACACGCTCGACGGTTCGACTGTGCAGACAGACCGTTTCCCTGTCTCTGCACCTTCTGCAAGGGCGGACGTCTTGAGGCAGGCCCTGCGGAAGCCTTACCTGATGGACTATCGCTTCCAGAGCACCGAGTTCGTCGTCGAAGGCCCCGCCACCATCGTCCCTCTCGAGCACTTCAACAAGAGCGACATGCTGGCCTATTATCGCCTATGCTTCCCTGGCGAACAAGCCAGCGTGGCCGACATGCAGTACCAGATACTCTCTTCGCTCGAAGCAGTCATGCTGTTCTGTCTCGACCAGGACATCCTGCGCGTCGCTGAGGAATGCTATCCCGATGTGAAGGTCTGCTGCACCGATGCTCAGCAATTGGAGCACTTTGCCGCACAGCAGGAGAAGCGTCCCGTCCCTGAAGATGCTGAGCAATGCGACGTGTATCTCCACATCGAACCCCAGCGCTTCTTCATCGCTGTCTTCCGCCGCAGCAAGCTCCTCTATGCAGCATCGCAAACGGCATCGAACGACAGTGACCGCACCTTCCTGCTCCTCGGCATATGGAAAGCCCTTGAGCTCCATCCTCAGAAGGACGCCCTTCATCTGGAAGGCGCATCAAAGGACCTGAAGAAGACCTTGGCAGAGTATATCCTAAATATTGAGTGAAGCGTGAAAAATCAAAGTAACCAACGAGATGGGATGTAACTCTTATTCTTCACTTTTCACTTTTCACTATTCACTTCCGAAGGAATGAGAATCATAACCGGCAAATACAAAGGCAGGCATTTCGAGGTGCCGCGCAGCTTCTCGGCACGCCCGACGACGGACTTCGCGAAGGAGAACCTCTTCAATGTCCTGCAGGCTTATATTGACTTCAGCGAGGCGCCGACTGCCCTCGACCTCTTCTCCGGCACGGGCAGCATCACGCTCGAGCTTGTGAGCCGAGGTTGCGGACGCGTCATCAGCGTTGAGCTTGACATGCGCCACCATCGCCTCATCAAGCAGTTCCTCGACAAGCTGCAGGACACAGCGGCAGTGCCCGTCCGAGGCGACGCCCTGCAGTTTGTGGCAAAGTGTCGCGAGCAGTTCGACTTCATCTTTGCCGACCCGCCTTACGTCCTGCCGCAGATTCCCGAGCTGCCCGACATCATCCTGAGCCGCAACCTTCTCAAGGAGGATGGCCTCTTTGTGCTTGAGCACGGCAAGACTAACGACTTCTCACAGCATCCGCGCTTCGTCGAGCACCGCAGCTACGGCAGCGTCAACTTCTCCTTCTTCCAGTAATCGACTCGCTTCTTTACCTATATATATTATATACGCGCGTATATATAAAATGTAAAGGGTGCACCTTCAAAAGATGCACCCTTTAGTTGTATTATTCTGAAGTCTATGCTTTACAGCTTCGGACCTGCGGCGACGAGTTCTCTTTTTAGAGCTCGTTGCCTTTCGGTCTTATTGCTTTACAGCTTCGGACCTGCGGCGACGAGAGCCTTGCCAGCCTCGTTTGTTGTGTACTTGCCGAAGTTCTTGATGAAGCGTGCGGCGAGGTCCTTTGCCTTCTCTTCCCAGATGCTTGCGTCAGCGTATGTGTCGCGAGGATCGAGGATGGCGGGGTTGACGTTGGGCAGAGCTGTGGGCACTTCGAAGTCGAAGAAAGGAATCTTCTTTGTCTCGGCCTTCAGGATGCTGCCGTCGAGGATGGCGTCGATAATGCCGCGTGTGTCGGGGATAGAGATGCGCTTGCCGGTGCCGTTCCAACCTGTGTTGACGAGGTAAGCCTTTGCGCCGCTCTTCTCCATCTTCTTGACGAGTTCCTCAGCATACTTTGTGGGATGCAGTTCGAGGAATGCCTGGCCGAAGCAAGCGCTGAAGGTGGGAGTGGGCTCGGTGATGCCGCGTTCTGTGCCGGCCAGCTTTGCTGTGAAGCCAGAGAGGAAGTAGTACTTCGTCTGCTCGGGAGTGAGGATGCTGACGGGAGGCAGTACGCCGAATGCGTCTGCGCTGAGGAAGATGACGTTCTTGGCGTCGGGACCTGCGCTCTTGCCGTTCACCTTCTGGGCGATCTTCTCGATGTGGTCGATAGGATAGCTTACGCGGGTGTTCTCGGTCACGCTCTTGTCGGCGAAGTCAATCTTGCCGTCCTTGTCCACCGTCACGTTCTCGAGGAGAGCGTTGCGCTTGATGGCATTGTAGATGTCGGGCTCGTTCTCCTTAGAGAGGTTGAT
>JAFRQD010000029.1 GCA_017428785.1 Bacteroidaceae bacterium | reverse complement strand
TTGAGGCACTCCCCCAAAGGGGGAGCGGGGAGGGGGCTTTCCCCCAGTTGCTTCGCCTCGTTGCCCGTGCTGTGCCGCAGATGCGTGTGCGTTTCACCACGTCGCATCCCAAGGATATGAGCGACGAGACGCTTCGCGTGATTGCCGAGGAGCCCAACATCTGCCACCATATTCACCTGCCGGTGCAGAGCGGAAGCAATCGCATCCTGAAGCTCATGAACCGCAAGTACACAAGGGAATGGTACCTCGACCGCGTGGCTGCCATACGCCGCATCATACCCGATTGCGCCATCTCGACCGACATCTTCGTCGGCTACAGCAGCGAGACGGAGGAAGACCACCAGCAAAGCCTCTCGCTCATGCGTGAGGTGGGCTACGACAGCGCCTTCATGTTCAAGTACAGCGAACGGCCAGGCACCTATGCCAGCAAGCATCTGCCCGACGACGTGCCGGAGGATGTGAAGATACGGAGGCTCAACGAAATCATCGCGCTGCAGAACGAGCTCTCCGCAGAAGCCAACAGAAAATGCATCGGAGGGCAGTATGATGTCCTCCTCGAAGGCGTCAGCAAGCGCAGCAAGGACGAACTCTTCGGCCGCACAGGGCAGAACAAAGTGGTCATCGTGCCTCGTGGCGGCCTCCGCATCGGGCAGACCGTTCCCGTCGTCATCACAGAGAGCAGCAGCGCCACTCTAAAAGGAAAGATAATAGAATGAAGCATAAAAGGAAACACAAGATGGCTTGGACGATGCAAGCCATCACCAGTACAATCAGCACGAGCCTGCTGCTCATCCTGCTCGGGCTTGTGATACTGCTTTCGCTCACGGCTCGCGTTGTGGCGGACAGCGTCAAGGAGAACCTGACCGTCACCGTCGTGCTCGACGACGATGTGCAGACAACAGAGGCGGTGCATCTGCTCGACTCGTTGCAGGCAATGCACTATGTGAGCGGCATCGACTACATCAGCCGCGAGCAGGCCTTGCAGGAACAGATAGAGAGCATGGGCATCGACCCCACCGAGTTCCTCGGAGCCAACCCCTTCTCCATATCGATGGAGGTAAAGGTGAAGCCGGAGTACTCGTGCAACGACAGCCTGGAATGGATAGCAGGCGAGCTGCGAGCATCAAAGCTTGTGGCAGACGTCCTCTATCAGAAGGACTTGGTGGAGAGCCTGAACAGGAACCTCCATCGCGCCTCCTTCTTCTTGCTCGCCATCGCCCTGCTGCTTGTCATCATCTCGCTGAGTCTCATTAACAACACCGTCCGGCTGAGTGTCTTTGCCCATCGCTTCGTGCTCCACACCATGAAACTGGTGGGAGCGAAGTGGAGCTTCATCCGCCGGCCGTTCCTCGTCAAAGGCTTCTGGCTGGGCGTTGTCTCGGCACTCATTGCCGACGCGGTCATCTTCGGCGGCATCTACTGGGCGTCGCGCTACGACAGCAGCATCTTGAGCTACATCACCAAAGAGAACATGATTATCACCGGCGTCTCGGTTCTCGTCATAGGACTCGTGCTGACCATCGTCTGCACTTTCTTCTCCGTGACACATTGCCTGAAGATGCGCGTGTCGGAGCTGTACTAAAGCCCCCCTCCACGATTCCACTTTGGCGGCGTGATAATAAATCGTCAAACAGTGAATAATAAATCGTCAAACGGTGAACATTAAAAGATATAATAGTAAATAGTAAATGATAAAACAGTAAATAACATGGCATTCAGTAAAAAGAACTACATCCTGCTGGCCATCGGAATGGCAATCGTCATTCTTGGCCTTGTGCTGATGTCGGGCGACGGAAGTGCAGAAGGCTTCTTCAATCCCGACATCTTCAGCGCGCGTCGCATCAAAGTGGCACCCCTGGTGAGCCTCTTCGGCTTCGTCTTCATCATGATAGCCATCATGTACAAGCCCAAAACACGTAAGGAAGAGAAGTAGGAGGCACAGGCATGACAGCAATCGAGACCATCATCATCGCCATCGTGGAAGGCTTGACGGAGTTCCTTCCCGTGTCTTCCACAGGACACATGATTATCACGCAGAACCTTCTCGGCGTAGAGAGCACGCCCTTCGTCAAGGCGTTCACCATCATCATCCAGTTCGGCGCCATCCTTTCGGTGGTGTGCCTCTACTGGAACCGCTTCTTCCGCCTGAACCGCACACCTGCTCCTGCAGGCAGCACACCGCTGCAAGCCTTCCTCCACAAATGGGACTTCTACTGGAAACTGCTTGTGGCTTTCGTGCCTGCCATAGTGATTGGCTTCATTGGCAAGATGTCGGGATTGATAGACCGCTTCCTCGAAAGCGTCGAGGTGGTAGCAATCATGCTGGTGCTTGGCGGCATCTTCATGCTCTTCTGCGACCGCCTCTTCAACAAGGGAAGCGAGCGGACAGAGCTGACAGAGGCGCGTGCCTTCCGCATCGGCCTGTTCCAATGCATCGCCATGATACCGGGTGTGTCGCGCTCGATGGCAACCATCGTTGGCGGCATGGCACAGAAGCTGACGCGCCGTGCTGCGGCAGAGTTCTCGTTCTTCCTCGCCGTCCCCACAATGGCAGCAGCCACCGCCTTGGACTTCCTGCAGCTGTTCTTCGGCGACGAGGCTGATGCAAGTTGGGCCACACGCGACAATCTGCTGATGCTCGCGCTGGGATGCGTAGTGGCTTTCGTGGTGGCGTTGCTCGCCATGAAGTGGTTCGTGGACTTCCTCGCCAAGTATGGCTTCAAGGCCTTCGGTGTCTATCGCATCATCGTGGGCATCATCATCCTCGCCCTTCTCTGGTCGGGGCATTCACTCGTAATGGTTGACTGATGGATTTCATTGAGGGAGAGATACTTTGCTTCGACAAGCCGTTGAGGTGGACGAGCTTCAATCTTGTCGCTAAGATACGGAGTCAGCTGTGTCATCGGCTCGGCGTGAAGAAGCTCAAGGTGGGCCATGCAGGCACGCTCGACCCGTTGGCAACGGGCGTGATGGTCGTTTGCACAGGCAAGGCCACGAAGCGCATCGACGAACTGCAAGCGCATGTCAAGGAATATGTGGCAACCCTTCAGTTCGGCGCCACGACTCCCTGCTTCGACCTCGAGAAGCCTATCGACCAGACGTATCCCACCGAGCACATCACCGAGGCGCTCGTCCGCGAGACACTCGGCAAGTTCCTCGGCCGCATAGAGCAGGTGCCGCCTGCATTCTCGGCCTGCAAAATCGACGGGAAGCGCGCTTACGACCTCGCCCGAAAGGGTAGGGAAGTGGAGCTCAAGCCGAAGGTGCTCGTCATAGATGAGATAGAGCTCCTCGACTTCAGCCTCGAGAAGATGCAAGCCACCATTCGCGTGGTCTGCAGCAAAGGCACATACATCCGGGCCTTGGCGCGCGACATCGGAGAGGCTTTGCAGAGCGGCGCTCACCTCATCGCCTTGCAACGAACCCGAGTGGGAAATGTCCGCGTCGAGGACTGCATGAAGGTCGAGGACTTCCCTGGATGGCTTCAGCAACAAGACATTCGTAATAACGAAATAACTGAATAATGTAATAACGCCAATTATCACAGATATGAAACTACAACAATTCAAGTACAGGCTTCCTGAGGACCGCATTGCGCTGGAGCCCACGCCGTTTCGCGACGACTGCCGACTCATGGTGGTTCATGCCAAGAAGGGTGTCATAGAGCATCACGACTCGTTCCGCGATGTGCTCGACTACTTCGAGGAGAAGGACGTGTTCGTGTTCAACGACACCAAGGTCTTCCCGGCTCGCCTCTACGGAAACAAGGAGAAGACGGGAGCCAAGATTGAGGTCTTCCTGCTTCGCGAACTGAACAAGGACATGCGGCTTTGGGACGTGCTGGTCGATCCTGCTCGCAAGATCCGCATCGGCAACAAGCTCTACTTCGGCGAAGACGAGTCGATGGTGGCTGAGGTGATTGACAACACCACAAGCCGCGGCCGCACGCTTCGCTTCCTTTTCGACGGCACGCACGAGGAGTTCAAGCGCGCCCTCTTCGCTCTTGGCGAGACACCCATCCCGAAGCAAATCATCAAGCGCGACGTCTTGCCTGAGGATGCCGAGAACTTCCAGACAATCTTCGCAGAGAAAGAGGGTGCTGTGACGGCTCCTACGGCTGGCCTCCACTTCTCTCCGCAGCTGATGAAGATGATGGAAATCAAGGGAGTGGACTTCGCCTTCGTTACCCTTCATTGCGGACTCAGCAACTTCCGCGAGATAGATGTTGAGGACTTGACGAAGCACAAGATGGACAGCGAGGAGATGCACATAGACCAGAAAGCCTGCGACATCATCAACAAGGCACATCTCGAGGGACACAAAGTGGTGGCAGTAGGCACGACGGTTCAGCGTGTCCTCGAGACCTCAGTATCTACCGACGGACAGCTCAAGGAGTATCATGGCTGGACGAACCGCTTCATCTTCCCGCCCTACGACTTCCACATGGCTGATGCCATGATAGCTTCCTTCTACATGCCTTACAGCACGCTGCTCATGCTGACGTGTGCCTTCGGCGGTTACGACCTCATCATGAAGGCGTATAAGGAGGCACTTCGCTATAACGAGAACGACCCCAACAAGTGCTATCGGTTCGGTCCTTACGGCGATACGATGCTGATACTGAATGACTAAGAAAACAACACACAGCCCCCTCCCCGCTCCCCCTTTGGGGGAGTGCCCCAATCTCTCTGTTATAAGACGATTCAGCGACGATGAGGCACTCCCCCAAGGGGGGAGCGGGGAGGGGGCTTTTCTCTATCTCTCCCTTGGCTCCAACCTCGGTGACCGAGCCGAGAACCTGCGCCGTGCCATCGCGCTTATCGACGAGCGTGTTGGCGCGGTGCAGCGCGTTTCGTCCTTCATCGAGACGGAACCCTGGGGCTTCCAAAGCGAACACCCCTTTCTGAACGCTGCCGTGATGGTGCGGACGACACTTTCGCCCATCGAATGTCTCGACAGGACACAGCAGATAGAGCGTGAGCTGGGGCGCCGGAAGAAGTCGAAGGACGGCAAATATCACGACCGGCCCATCGACATCGACCTGCTTTTGTACGACGACCTCACCATCTCCACCCCCCGACTCACCATTCCCCATCCCCTCATGCAGGAGCGCGACTTTGTCATGATTCCGTTGCGCGAAATCCTGCCCTCCACAGAACAATAATCGGCCCAACACGCTGCATTGCCCGTCACGACTGGCATTGTCGGCATTTTTGGCTTGCTTGGTTCATTGATGGGTCATGATAAATCAATTGCTGCATCATGAATAATCAATTGCTGCATCATGACCAATCAATGAACGCCGCAGGCGGCGTTTTGCAACTCCCCTTGTCGGGACGAGCATCCAAACATGCCGAAAGACACAAAACGGGCAGCTAAGCATATAATTTTTGGCTTTTCACCTATCACTTTTCACTTCTTTTCGTACCTTTGGGAGCACGCCTTGAGGGTACTTTCATTCGGTCTGACAAAAAAAAACTGCGTTTTGTTTGGTTATGCTCTCATTTCTTCGTACCTTTGCACCCGCATTTGCGAAACAGTGCCGACGAGAGGTGCTGTTCGACAAACAAGTTCAACACATAACACACAACATTATGTACTTAGATTCAGCTAAGAAAGAAGAGATCTTTGAGAAGTTCGGTCAGGGCAAACAGGACACAGGAAGTGCCGAGAGCCAGATCGCTCTGTTCACTCACCGCATTGCTCACCTCACCGAGCACATGAAGCAAAACCGCAAGGACCACAGCACCGAGCGTGCTCTCACAGGTCTGGTTGGTAAGCGTCGCGCCCTGCTCAACTACCTGAAGGCTCGCGACATCACCCGCTATCGTGCCATCGTCAAAGCTCTCGGCCTGCGTAAATAACCTGCGCAGCTCCGCTGGTAAAGAAAAAAGGCTGCATTCCCTCAGCGGGCGTGCAGCCTTTCTTTCTTTTAATTATTAACTTTAAAATAGGAAAACCTAGGATAACATAGGAATGCCTAGGACAGCCTAGGATAACCCTTCAACAGTTATGAATTGGAAAAAGATTTTGCCTGATGTGCTGGCCGTCGTGTTCTTTGTGGCCGTCAGCGTCGTGTATTTCATCGTGCCCATCCGCGATGGGTTGGTCCTGACGGGACACGACCACACCGGCGGCGTCGGCAGTGGTGTGGAGATGGACCAGTACAGAGCCACTCATAATGGCGAGCGTACGCGCTGGACCAACACGCTCTTCTGCGGAATGCCCACTTATCAGATGAGCCCCAGCTACCGCAGCACCGAGACGCTCAGCTCGTTGGAGCGCGTCTATCAGCTCGGCTTGCCCGGTCTCTCGGCATACGCCGCCTATGTCTTCATGATGCTGCTCGGCTTCTACATCATGCTCAGGGCGTTCGACTTCCGCGTTTGGATGGCGGCACTCGGCGCAGTATTGTGGGCCTTCAGCAGTTACTACTTTATCATCATACAAGCCGGACACATCTGGAAACTCCTGACGCTCAGCTTCATTCCGCCTACCATCGGAGGCATGGTGCTGTGCTACAGAGGCCGGTATATGCTGGGCATCGTGGTGACGGGCTTCTTCACGGCGATGCAAGTCCTCAGCAATCATGTCCAGATGAGCTACTATTTCCTCTTCGTCATCGGTTTCATGTCGCTCGCCTTCCTCATCGACGCCATCCGTCAGAAGACGTTTGCGAAGTGGCTGAAGGCAACCTTGTGCTTCGCCATCGGCGGCATCCTCGGCGTCTGCATCAACCTGAGCAACCTCTATCATACTTGGGAATACAGCAAGGAGAGCATGCGCGGCAAGAGCGAACTCACGCAAAAGACGAAAGACCCTGCAGACCAGACGACCAGCGGCCTTGAGCGCAGCTACATCACCATGTGGTCGTATGGAAAGGGAGAGACTTGGACGTTGCTCGTTCCGAACACCAAAGGCGGCGCGAGCCAACTGCTTGCCGACAACAAGACGGCGATGAAGCATGCCAGGCAGGACTTCACTCCCATCTATCGCGCCTTTACACAATACTGGGGCGAGCAGCCCGGGACGAGCGGACCGGTGTATGTCGGCGCCTTCGTCCTCATGCTTTTCTGGCTCGGCTTCTTCGTCGTGAAGGGTCCGATGAAGTGGTGTCTCATCGCCGCTACCGTGCTGAGCATCCTGCTTTCATGGGGCAAGAACTTCATGGGCTTCACGGACTTCTTCCTCGATTACGTGCCAATGTACGACAAGTTCCGCACCGTCGCCAGCATCCTCGTCATCGCAGAGTTCACGATACCCCTGCTTGCGATGCTCGCCCTGAAAGAGGTCGTGACCAACCCCGACTGCCTGCGTGGCAAGGAAGACCACCTTCCGCGTGTACATTATATTACTATTAGCTTCGCGCTCACCGGCGGTGTGGCCCTGCTGTTCTGGCTCATGCCGGACGTCTTCTTCGGCAATTACATCTCTTCCTCCGACCAGATGTACATGCAGCAATACGTTTCGGCAGGCTATATCCCGCAGGAGATGGCCGGCCAAATCATGGCGAACATGAGCGAGATGCGCAGGGCGATGTTCACTTCGGATGCCCTCCGCAGCTTCATCGTTGTGGCCATCGGCACCGTCCTGCTGCTTGCTTATCGCTTCCAGAAACTGAAGGCGACGCCGATGATTGCAGGCATCATCCTGCTCTGCCTCGTCGATATGTGGGGTGTGAACAAGCGCTATCTCAACGACGGCATGTTCTCCCGTCCGCAGACAAACGCTCAGGCGTTCCCCGAGACAGAGGCCGACAAGATGATTCTGCAGGATACCGACACCTATTACCGCGTCCTGAACCTCAGCGTCAGCACCTTCAACGACAACACCACCTCGTTCTATCACAAGAGCATCGGCGGCTATCATCCCGCCAAGCTGCGCCGCTATCAGGAGCTCATCGAGGAGCATCTGCAGGGCGAGATGGGTAGGCTCAACGCTGCCGTTGTGGAGACCGGCGGACACCTCGAGGCATGCAACGGCGACAGCCTCTTCCATGTGCTCAACATGCTCAACACAAAGTACGTCATCCTGCCTTTGAAGGACAACGGCAAACTGCCTGTGCAGAATCCTTGGGCACAAGGCAACGGCTGGTTCGTCGAGCAGATTGACTATGTTCCCGATGCCGATGCCGAGATAGCAGCACTTCATGATGCCGACCTCAGGACGGTGGCTGTCGTGGATAAGCAGTTCGAAAGCATTCTCGGTACACCCGCATTGCAGAAAGACACCACAGCCAACTCGTCCGTCGAGCTCACCAGCTACGAGGCCAACCGCTTGGCGTACAAGGTGAAGAGCCCGAAAGGAGGCATCGTCGTCTTCAGCGAGATATATTATCCCGGCTGGACTTGCACCATCGACGGGCAGGCTACGGAGATTGCCCGGGCCAACTATGTGCTTCGCGCCATCAAGGTTCCCGAAGGCGAACACGAGGTCATCATGACCTTCGACCCGCAGACCGTTCACATCACGGAGGCAATTGCTTACGGCGCTCTGGCATTGTTGGCTTTGATGCTTATAGTGCTGGTTGTCGCAGGCTTTCATAGAAGTAAAACAAAAGAAACCGAATAGAAAACCATGAAGCGCATCCCTACTACCATCACCCTACTGCTCTGCCTGCTGTCCTTTGCCGGCAACATGCAGGCGCAGAGCCTTTCTGAACAGTATTGGCAGTTGCTTTCAGCAGCGCAGGCCGCTTATGACGAGGCCGTCGGCTATAGGATTGGCGACGAGATTCCCTTGAATGCCAAGCAGCTGAGCAGCAATGCCAGCGACTGGCAGGAAGGGCAGTATCTGTCGTATCTGCTGGACGGCAATCCCTCGACCTTCTGGCATAGCGACTGGCACAATCAGGTCTCTGAGACGCACTACATCCAGATAGACCTAGATGAGCCTATAAGTTGCGACTTGAGCCTGTATGTCCTTCGCAGGAGGACTGATTCGGGCAATCATCCTACGCTTATGGGCTTATACGGAAGCAATGACGAATACGACTGGACATACATCGGGCAGTATCAGCTCGGCAATGCAAACTCGGGGCAAGAGTTTATGGCCGCTCCTCTTTCCTTGGACGGCAACTCCTATATGTACTTGCGTTTGACGATTGAGGAGAATTCCAGCGGCAAGACCTTCGGCCACTTTGCAGAGATAAGGCTCTATGAAGGCGAGCACATCGGCCCGAGCTACCTGATAGACCTCGGTTTCCATGCCACATGGTTCAAGAACAAGATAGATGAGGCAGCGTTGGTGGATGAAAGCGACATCACGGAGGAGCTTCTCGAGGAGCTGCAGCAGGCGTATGATGCCTTCATGGCGGAGTTAGAGCGCATCAAGAACGGCGGCGCCCCTTCCTTTGTGCAGTTCAGCAACCTGCCATCGCTCTATATCAACACCTACGATGGCAGCGCCGTCACCAGCAAGACCAACTACCAGTATGCCAAGATGTGGCGCATCGAGGGTGACAGCGTCGCCGTCTATGATTCGCTCAAGATACGTGGTCGAGGCAATTCCACATGGGGCTTGGAGAAGAAGCCGTACCGCATCAAGTTCCAGAAGAAGCAGAGGTTCCTGGGCAAGGGTCATGCCAATGCCAAGAACTGGACGCTTATGGCCAATCATGTGGACAAGACTTTGATACGCAACGCTTTGGCAAGCTTCATTGCCAAGCGCCTCGGGCAGACCTTCGTGCCTTCCGCGGTTCATGTGGATATAGCCCTCAACGGCGAGTTCATTGGCAACTACCAGATCAGCGACCACATGGATGTGCACAGAGGTCGTGTCGATATATATGAGCAAACCGGCTATGTGGATGATGAGGATGCGGACATCAGCGGAGGCTATTTCCTGCAGCTCGACGGAACGGCGGGCTCCGACCCTGTTCATTTCTGGACGGACCTGACCGGCTCTGGCATCTCTATCAAGTCGCCCGACGAGGAGGTCATCAATCAACGGCAAAGGAGCTACATCCAGGATTATGTCAACGAGTTTGAGCAAACGCTGCTTGGCAATGACTATGCCGACCCCGAGTGGGGATACAGGCCTCTCATCGACAGCCTCTCGCTGGCCTCGTACTTCCTTACGGTAGAGTATTGTGCGAATGCCGACGGCTACTACAGCATCTATTTCTATAAGGACATCGACGACCCGCGCCTCTATTGGGGACCTTGCTGGGACTATGATATCGCCTTCAACAACTGCTATCGCCTGGGAGAGTTCACGAACAAGATGATGATCAATAGCGCTTATGGCGAAAGTCAAGGGCGCCGCTGGTTCAACCGCTTCTACAGTGACCCGTGGTTCAAGAACCTGAGCGGACGCATCTGGCACAAAGCCATTGCCGACGGACTGATGTACGATGCCCTGGCCTTTGTGGATAGCGTGGCACAGCACATCGACGAGAGCCAACGGCTCAACTTCCAGCGGTGGAGCATCATGCAGCGCACTTGGGACGAACTGATGCTCTTCAGCACTTATCAGGAAGGTGTGGACTATCTGAAACGCTTCCTTGTGGACCACGCCGCCTTCCTCTCTTCACAGCTTCCCAACCCCGATGGCCTGCAGCCTGCCCCCGAACCTGCGGCCAATCCGCTGGGCCTTAGCCTCACGCGCGCGTATTATATATATAATGTAGGGTCGAACAATACGACCTGTTTCCTCGACGATGGTAGCAACCTGGTTTGTGGATGGGAATACGACGACACTCGCAAGGCGACCCAGCAGTGGCGCATCGAGCCGGTGACGGGCGACTATTACCGTATCGTCTCGCCCGACAGCAGGTTCGCCATCACGGATATGGCTGAGGGGTCTGACGGCGCATATACGACGGGCAGCCAGTTGCAGGTGACGGAGATAGATGGCGAAAACGACCGCCAGCTCTGGCGATTCGTGCCGACGGCGGGCAACTATTGTATCGAGAACAAGCAGACGATGTTGGCTTGGAACAACTCGAATGGCCGGTCGAACAACGGCAATCCCACCATCTCCTGGACCAACGACGGCAACAATGTGAGCAAGCCTACGCGCCAATGGTACATCGTGGAGGGCGACGAACTGATGGAAGAAGATCCTCTTGCCCTGCTCGAGACCGATGTGGACTATCGCATCACCTATAACGCTGCGGCGGAAGAGGTGCTGATCCGCATCCCGTCCGATGCCAAGAACCGCGAGGGCGTCATCCGCCTGTACGATATGCAGGGACGACACATAAACACGGGTACTATCGACCAGCCCATAAGCATGGCAGGAATGCCTAAGGGCGTCTATATGCTCAGCTGGACTGTGCAGGGCCATAGCCGTAGCCTCAAGTTCCTAAAGCCTTGATGAGCGACTGCCTAAGTCGCTGATTTCCAGTATGGCAGGAAGTGTTGAAAACGCCGCCTGCGGCGATGGCCAATTCCGCGTGCGGCGATGGGCAATTCCGCGTGCGGCGATTGCAATCCCCGCGTGCGGCGTTTTCAGGCTCCCCGTGGAGGGGTTTGTCAGAGTGCGTTCCCTTCTATGAAAATATGTCAGTCGTGACAGAAAATAGTGCGTGTCAGTTCAGTTTGGCACGCACTTTGTATATAAGAATGTAGAAAGTTTAACCAATTAACTAAATAAGACAATGAACGTAAAACCATTGGCAGACCGCGTGCTTATTGAGCCCGCTCCTGCAGAGACAAAGACAGTAGGCGGCATCATCATCCCCGATACCGCAAAGGAAAAGCCCCTGAAGGGCACCATCGTAGCCGTAGGTAATGGCACAAAGGACGAGGAAATGGTCCTCAAGCAGGGCGACGAAGTCCTCTATGGCAAGTATGCCGGCACAGAACTCGAGTTAGAGGGAAAGAAGTATCTCATCATGCGCCAGAGCGACGTGGTGGCAATACTCTCGTAAATCACAAAGGTTCGTAATAACGTAATAACGATATAACGTAATAACGAAAGAAAGGAATAAAATCATGGCAAAAGATATTAAATTCAACCTCGAGGCCCGCGAAGCAATGAAGCAGGGCGTTGACCAGTTGGCAAATGCAGTTAAGGTAACCCTCGGTCCGAAGGGCCGCAATGTTATTCTCGAAAAGAAGTTTGGCGCTCCTCAGATCACGAAGGACGGCGTCACAGTGGCAAAGGAAGTGGAGCTCGCAGACGCCTTCCAGAATGCTGGAGCTCAGCTCGTCAAGAGCGTAGCCAGCAAGACTGGTGACGACGCTGGTGACGGCACGACCACAGCTACCGTACTGGCTCAGGCCATCGTGCGCGAAGGCTTGAAGAACGTGGCTGCAGGTGCCAATCCTATGGACCTGAAACGCGGTATCGACAAGGCTGTCGCAGCTGTCGTGGAGAGCATCAAGAAGCAGTCCGAGCCCGTGGCTGCCGACTATCAGAAGATAGAACAAGTGGCTGCCGTCAGCGCCAACAACGACCCGGAGATAGGTAAGCTCCTGGCCGACGCTATGCAGAAAGTCAGCAAGGACGGCGTCATCACCATCGAAGAGGCAAAGGGCCGCGACACAACCATCGGCGTTGTGGAAGGCATGCAGTTCGACCGCGGTTACCTCAGCTCCTACTTCGTGACCGACACGGAGAAGATGGAGTGCGTCATGGAGAACCCCTACATCCTCATCTACGACAAGAAGATCTCGAACCTGAAGGACTTCCTGCCCATCCTCGAGCCGGCAGTCCAGAGCGGACGTCCCCTGCTCGTCATCGCAGAAGACGTGGATAGCGAAGCCCTCACAACACTCGTTGTGAACCGCCTCCGCACACAGCTCAAGATATGCGCCGTCAAGGCTCCCGGCTTCGGCGACCGCAGAAAGGCTATGCTGCAGGATATCGCCACACTGACAGGCGGCGTTGTCATCAGCGAAGACACAGGCCTCAAGCTCGAGCAGGCCACTATCGAGATGCTCGGCACATGCGATAAGGTGACCGTCAGCAAGGACAATACCACCATCGTCAACGGACATGGTCAGAAGGAGCTCATCCAGGACCGCATCAACCAGATTAAGAACGAGATCAGCAACTCCACAAGCGACTACGACAAGGAAAAACTGCAGGAGCGTCTCGCAAAGCTGAGCGGCGGCGTGGCTGTGCTGTATGTCGGCGCTCCCAGCGAGGTAGAGATGAAGGAGAAGAAAGACCGTGTGGACGACGCTCTGTGTGCAACCCGCGCAGCTATCGAAGAAGGCATCATACCCGGCGGCGGCGTGGCTTACATCCGTGCACAGGAAGCCATCGAAGGCATGAAGGGCGACAACGCAGACGAGGAAACTGGTATCCAGATTATCCGTCGTGCCATCGAGGAGCCCCTCCGACAGATTGTCGAGAATGCCGGCTTGGAAGGCAGCGTAGTGGTCAATGAAGTACGCCACGGCAAAGGCGATTACGGCTACAATGCCCGCATCGACAAGTACGAGAACCTGAAGGCTTCAGGCATCATCGACCCTGCCAAGGTAACACGCGTTGCCCTCGAGAATGCTGCTAGCATCGCAGGCATGTTCCTCACCACGGAATGCGTCATCTGCGAAGCAAAGGAGGATAAGCCCGAGATGCCTATGGGCGGCGCTCCTGGCATGGGCGGCATGATGTAATAAGAGCCTCTCCATCGTTCCTTCCCGAAAAAGGGAATAGCACAAAGAAAGCCGCTTCGTCTGAAAGGACGGGGCGGCTTCTTCTGTTACAAATGATATGCAATATAAACGCCAATACGAATGACAATATAATGCCATTTAGGAAAAAACTCCACAAATCGTTTGGCAGTTTGGAGAATTGTTTATAACTTTGTGCGCAATTATATACTATAATTTGATAAACCATAAACTAAAGAACTATGAAAAAAATCTTCTCTTTGATTACTATGTTCCTGCTATGCCTGTGTAGCATGGGTGCAGAAACAGCGACCACTTTGTTCGAGAACTACCATTTGTATGTGGTTGGCGAGAACGGCAGGGTTGGAAGTTCTGCTGAGTTGTATCTTTGCATGAAGAACCAGACCCCGATCAACATCTGGACATGTGATGTCGTTCTTCCCGAAGGCGTTACCTGCCGCGATGTAACCGTTTATGATGCCGGCGGCCGTTATCCTGAAGGCTACAACGCACAGCTCACCTATTCTGTTAATAACGATGGCTCTATCAACATCAGCTGCTCTGGTGAGGACGGCGTAGGCTTGGAACTCAAGGATGGCGCCGTAGCTGTCATCTCCGTTGACATTGACGAATCTGTAGATGAGGGCGAATACGAGGTGATTGTGAAAAACAGCTACTTCGTTGAGCCAGACGGCCACATTTACCAGTTCGGTCAGTACGACTTCGACAAGAGGTTTCATTGGGTAATAGAGGAAGCGACCTGGTATGTAGTCACCTTCCGTTTCTATCAGGATGGCGAGCAGTGGGATCAGGTGCAGGATGAAGTGCATGCAGGCGACCCCATTCCCGTTCCTTCTGACGTCCCGACAAGAGAAGGCTACGACTTCGATGGCTGGGATCCTGAGATTCCCGATGTTATGCCTGCCCAGGACATGACATTCACTGCCAAGTGGAAAGCCCATACCCACGATGTCATCTATTATGTGGACAATGAAGAGTACCGGAGGGTGACGCTGGAGTATGGTGCACCCATCGAGCTGATTGACGAGCCTACAAAGGAAGGCTACAACTTCTCGGGCTGGAGCCAAGTGCCCCTCAACATGCCTGATGCCGATGTGGAGGTGTTTGGCTCATTCGAAGTCATCTACTATGGTACAGAGTTCTACCTGATCGAAGGTGGCGCCCTGTATGAGGGACATGAGGTGGCTTATGGCGAGCCTCTGATCGTTCCCAACGACCCCGAGGGTGATGATGTGCCGGAGGGTTACTCATTCGACGGCTGGGATCCCGAGATTCCTGAGACAATGCCTGCACACGACATGACATTCATTGCCAAGTGGAAGGTCAACACATACAAGCTTTATTACTATATCGACAACGACCTCTATTATACTGATGAGATAGAGTACGGTGCAACGATTACTCCTCAGACAGCTTCTGAGAGAGAAGGCTACACCTTCGAGGGCTGGCTGAATATGCCTGAGACCATGCCTGCAAGTGATGTCTATGTTTCTGCCCAATATGTTATTAACACCTACGAACTCATCCTCCTCGACGCCGAAGGCGGCTCCCAAATAGAGAGTATGTCTCTGGACTATGGCGATGACATTGTGGCTACCATTCAGGAGATTTTCCAGACTCTTCCCGAAAGAGAAGGCTATACCTTCACAGGCTGGGGCAATGTGCCTGAGGACGGAAAGATGCCGGCCAGCAACCTGACTGTTTGGATGGAATGGGAAGTCAACAAGTACACGCTTGCCTTCATCGTTGACAACGATGTCATTTGGAGTGGCGATGTAGAGTATGGTGCACCGATTGTTGTGCCCGAGGTTCCCGAGAAGGAAGGCTATGTCTTCGATGGTTGGAATCAGGAGATTCCTGAAACCATGCCCGCCGGCGAGCTCATCGTTTACGGCTCTTATAAGGCTGTCGCAGAGTTCATCACCCTCTCGCAGCAGTATGCCACCTTCTGTGCCGACCATAGCCTGGACTTCACGGACAGCGGTCTGAAGGCATATATTGCTACCGGTTACATCAGCTCTCTCAACTATGTTGTTCTTGAGGAGATTAAGGAAGTACCTGCTGGAACAGGCGTATTCCTTGTAGGCGAAGCAGGCAAGGAGTATATGGTTCCTTTTGCTGCCTTCAATGACATGCCAGTAGTGGAAGGCAATCTCTTCGTTGGTGTTCTCCAGCAAACCATTGTCTACCCGACGGACAATGCCGGCAACAGCAATTATGTGTTCGGCGACCGCTATAACCAACCCGCCGAGGATGCTGCCTTCTATATTGTTTGGACTCCCAACGGCGCTATCCTGCCTGCACAGACCGCATACCTGCAGGTGAAGTTCGACGGTCAGGAGCCTGTTGAGCAAGTCAGGTTCGGCTTCCTCGACACAGCCGACGGCATCTCTGGCATTCAGCAGAATGCTGGTGAGAATGCTATCTTCGACCTCCAGGGCCGCCGCGTCAGCAAGACTGGCAAGGGCGTTTACATCATCGGTGGCAAGAAGGTTGCTTTCAAGTAAACTTGTGTAGGAGGGCTTGCTCCCCAAAGCAAGCCGCTCTGTCTGCAGAATAAGAAAGGGGAATGGCCTGATATGGAAGGCTGTTCCCCTTTTTTCGGACCCGAGGGTGATCCCTCGGGCACGGTGGCTGGGGAGATTGAAGACAGGGGATATGCCGGCCCCTTCTGCGGGCTCGACTGATTCATTGTGCGAGGTTCTTGATACGCAGCTTGCGTATGTGGAATCGCAACTTGCAGCTGCATGTCTGCAGCCTGCGTTTCTGCGGACGCAACTTGCGTCTTTAGAACTCGGCTTGGGTTGTGGGGGAAGGCAGCAGGCTGGCCGAACAAATGGCGGCTGCTGAAAGTCTGTTTGTTGGCTGGGCTACGCTTTGTTTGCGGGTATCTTGAGCAAATCCTTCTGCGCTGTGAACCAGGGCAGGTGCTTCTTCAGGAGCCAGCAGCAGAGCATGGAGAATGCGATGGTGATGGCAAGGAAGATGAGGCTCTCGATGTGGCCTGTCTGCTGGAATGGCTCGGGCAGGAAATGACGGACGGCAACAAGGAGCGTTATGATTACCCGATGCGTGCAGAGCACGATGATGGAGTAGCGTCCGATGTAGGAGATGACGGGCAGCCTCTTGACGACGCTGCTCAGCAGCAGAATGGCAAGCGAACCGGAGAAGCCTGTGATGTAGAGTATCGGCAGGGGGCTGCTGTAGGTGTTTCTGAAGAAGTAGAGCTCGCCCATGTAAGTGAAATGGAGCATCACGAACAGGCAGAGGGAGCTGGCCAGGGCCCACCACCAGGGAATCCTCTTCTGCAGCACGTTCAGCCTCCTGTTCAGGATGAAGCCTGCCCACAGGAGCGGCATGCTGGTCATTGCCGAACCGATGTTCAGAGGGACATCGCCGGTGTAGTAGCCCGCTATGCCGAAGGCAAACATGCTGATGCCCAGCAGAATGTCCTGAGTCAGCTTGTCGGATGTGAGCCTGCGAACGCCATAGTACGTCAGGGCAAAGATGATGTTCATGATGAACAGGCAGCGCAGGAACCAGAGCGGACTCCAGATGCTGTCGATGTTAACGCCTGTCGAGGCGAAGCTCGTGTAGTTCCTCACAAACCAGCTCGACCCTCTGAGCAGAAGGAAGAAGAAGAGGTAGGGGACGAGAATCCTGTTGACTTTGCGGAGCAGGAACTCGCGTATGCCGCCTTGATAGTCCTTGAAGAAGAGGCCGGAGAGGATGAAGTAGAGCGGCATGCGCATCTGCTCGAAAATCTCGTTCAGGGGATAGTTGCCGTCGGAAAAGTAACCTTCATTGGAGATGTGGTCGAGGACGACGAGCAGGATGCAGATGCCCTTCGCCAGGTCGATGTACTCAATGCGGTCAGGGGGATTCATAATTCACAATTCATGGTTCGACGTTACCTTTTCTCACACAAACTCAGTCGGGACGCGACTTCCTTAATTATGAATTGTGAATCATGCATTATGAATTGGTAATAAGCACTGTGGCGTAGGCCGATATGCCTTCCTCGCGACCGGTGAAGCCCAGCTTCTCTGTCGTCGTAGCCTTGATGGAGACATCGTCCACATCAATGCCCATCACATCGGCCAGGCATTGCTGCATCTCGGGGATGCGCGCCTTCAGCTTCGGCCGCTCGGCACAAACGGTGGCATCGATGTTGCCGACATGGTAGCCCTTTGTGGCGATGAGCTCCACCGTCTTGCGCAGCAGAATCTTGCTGTCGATGTTATGGAAGGCCTCGCTGTTGTCGGGGAAATGGAAGCCGATGTCGCGCATATTGGCAGCCCCCAGCAGGGCATCGCAGATGGCATGTATCAGGACATCGGCGTCGCTGTGCCCAAGCAACCCCTTCGAGTGCTCGAAGCGTATGCCGCCAAGCCACAACTCACGTCCCTCCACAAGCTGATGGACGTCGAAACCAAAACCGACCCTTATCTTATTGAACATAGAGTGTTGACTATTGAAGTTCCTCCCCTGGGGAGGTTAGGAGAGGGGCCTTTTATCTGCGTCTCATCTTCCCGAAGAGGTCGCGCATGCCGTCCAGGTCGAAGCCAAGCGAGAAGCGCATCGTCTGGTCCAACGGGTTGGTCTGTGCAGTAGAGAAGACATAGGAGGCATCGATGGAGAAGACGCTCATGTGGAAACCTGCGCCGACGGTGAAGTACTTACGGTTACCCTTGTTCTCTGCCTCGTGATGATAACCGGCACGGAGCATGAAGCGGTCGTTGTAGGTGTACTCGGCACCGAGACTCCACTGTATCTCCTGCATCTCTTCCTTGAAGCCGTTGGGCGCATCGCCGAAGCTCTTGAAGATGCCCGCAATGGACGACACATCATAATAGTCCTTCTGCACGCGCTCCTCGTAGTCCTCGTCTGCCTCGTCCTCGTTCTGCTTGGGGTATGTGGGCACGAGCATCTTGTTCATGTCGGCGCCGATGCTGAACTTGTTGTACTCGTTGAAGGGGATGGTGAAGTTGCAACCAATACGGAGATTGGTGGGGATGAACTCTGAGTTGTCGCTGCCGCCATAGGAAATCTTCGAGCCGATGTTGCTGATGTTGATACCCCAGCCGAAGCTGCACTCGCGGTTGCCTGCCATAAAGTAGCCTAAGCGGTACATGGCGATATCGGCAGAAAAAGCTTTGCCGGCACTGCTCTCGGCCGTGTAGTCGTACTTGATGTCGGAAAGGATGAAGCGCAGGTTGACACCCATCGAGAAGGTCTCGCTGAGCATGCGGCTGTAGCCGGCATCGATGGCCATCTCGTAAGGCTTGATGGTCATGTCCTCCATGTCTGCAAGATAGACCTCGCCAAGACTGAAGTAGCGCAGAGAGGCGTGCACGGCACTGTAGTCACCGATGCGGTAGAAGCCCGTCAGGTTGGCAAGATTGATGTCGTTGACCAGCTTGCGCAACCAAGGCGTGTAGCTGATACCGACACCGGCACGTGCGATGTTGAACGGGTACTTAGCAGGGTTCCAGTATTGCGAATAGACGTCTGCCTCAGTAGCTGCACCGATGTCACCCATGGCACCTGCACGAGCATCGGGAGCGATGGCAAGAGATGTTACGCTGGTGTTCACGGGATTGAACATGTTCTGCTTGTCCTGCGCAAGGACAACTTCTGTGCTGCATACGGTGAGCAGCAGCAGGATGCGGATGATTCTGTGTGCTTTCATACTCTATAATAACTGCGCAGGAGGCTTATTTATTGTTTCGCACTATGATTTTTTGCGTTTTTGATGTCCATTTGCTCTGTCCGCACCTCACTCTGCAGCGATAAAGGTATATGCCGGTATCGACCTTAGCGCCTGCTCCGTTGGTGAGGTTCCAGGTGACTGTATAGACGCCTCGTTCGCCTGTCGTGTTCTCCTCGTGCATCCAAAGGCGTCGGCCCGAGAAGTCGAAGACCTCTACGACAAAGTCGCAGTCACTGCCAGGCAGGTCGTAGCTTACCATGAAGTTCGTGCTGGTAATGGCAGGGTTCTGGCTCGCCATGAGGCGTACGATGTTGGTGGGGATTCCATCGTCCACCACGAAGTCGAGGCTCGTCTGGCTTGTGTTGTTCAGCACGTCCCACGCACGGAAGGTGAGGCTGTGTGGGCCATTCTCGAGCTGCGGGATGTTGTAGGCGACAGAGCCCCGTGTGAAGTCGCCGAACTCGTGTGCGTAGTATTCGTTGATAGTATATGTCAGGTCGCTTCTGTTGTCAATGCAAAGCGAGAGGTCGTGCCCGATGCCGTTGCCGCTGGCACTGATGCCGCTGGCGTCGGTGAGCTGTGCCACGAAGAGCGGCGTTGCATTGACCTTGCCGCCATTCTGGAAGTCCTCGTCGTTCAGGTAGGCAAAGATCTGAGGCCCGTCCTTGTCGAAGTCCGTGTTGTCCACCATACCGCCCAAAGGAATGTCCTCGTTGTAGCCATTGGCCTCAATCTCCCCTGTGTTGTTGATGGCATAGAAGACGAGCCTGCCTGCTTCACCCGAGAAGTTGATGTCAACGGGAATGATGAACTCCTCGCTGAACTGTCCGGCACGCACGCTGTCCTGCGACTCGTAAAGCAGGTTGTTGCGGTCGGTGTAGGTGAAGGCTTCAGAGACAGAAGTGCTGTTCCTGAGACACACAATGGTTTCCAAATTGTCGAAGAGGCGCGTGTAGATGACGCCATTGAAGCTTGTCATCATCGTGCCGTCTGCCTGTTCCACATGTCCTGTGAGTTTGACGCGTTCGCCAGCCTTGAGGGGGATGGACTGGCCGTTCACCTCTTGGTCATTTATCTTGTCCAGGACGACACTCTGTAAGGGATTGCCCATGGTGAGGGCAGGGTCGCCAAGCAGTGCGTACTGCAGCTTGTTCTCCAGATAGCCGGCTTCACGTCCGTCGCTGATGATGCTGTTCTTTGCCATCCTGATGGCATCGCCGAGGCGGTTGCGCTCATTGTTCCTGCTGGTGTTGCGGGCAAAGAGGTATTGCATGAGGTATCGGTTCATGTTGTAGTTCTGGCTGGCAAAGACGGTACGCGTTGTGCCATAGAATGCAAGGGCGCCTCCGCTTGGGTTGAGCACGGCAGTCTCGCCGTGGTTGGAGTTTCTTGTGTCGAACGGCATGACATCACAGGCACAGGTAACCCAGAGAGGCAGCTTCGTGCTTTTGATTGTCTCGAAGTCCTCGCGCAGTACGACATACTCGTGGCTGAATCCGTGCGGGCCGGCATGACCGGTGTAGTTCATGACCAGTGCTCCTTCGGCCATCTGCTTCCTAATCTGTTTCGAAGCTTCGGGATAGGTGTTTCTGCTTGCCGTGCTGACACGCGGATAAGCATCCCACATGATTTTGTGGACCTCCATCTTGGGGTATTTCGAGATGACGTTCTCTGCCACATTGTTGGCATACTTCATGTGTTCGTTCTGGTCGCCATCGTCGCCAAGCATGTAAACCAGATTCTTCCACGGCCCTGCGTTTTGGTTGCTGAGGAAGGTGATGGATTTGTCAACCATCGTCTTGGCATCGGCAATGGTGGTGACAGGGAAGCGGCCGATGCCTATGTCGCTCTTCTCACGAAGGTGGTTGTTGCCTTCACCGTCATCGAGGAGCCCGAAGTAGTCCTCCATAATATAGCACTTGGTGTCGCTGAAGCTGTTCTCGCTTTCATAGCAGAGCAGGTAGTCGTCGGGGTTGGTGTTGAACCAGGTATTGGAGAGCATACGGTTGTCCCAAGCGCAGTCGCCGAAGAGCAGGAGGTATCGGGGAGCGGCGTCATCGTTCTTTGCCTTGTCGTAGAGCATCTTCAGGAAGAGGCGGTAGGCAGTCGGGTCGGGTGTGCCGCTGGAGAATTCATTGTATATCTGGTCTGCACGGACAATGCCGACATGCAGTTTGTCGTATTGCTCGTGTGCATCAGCCAGGCGTTGTGCCTCGGAGAGCAGTTTGCCGCTTGCAGGTATGATGATGACCATTTGGAGGCTGTCGAGGCTGTGCAGGTCTTGGTTCTCAATGTTTCCCACGAGAGTAGGTTCGGGGAAAGAGGCAGCCGTGTTGAATGCCACGAAGCGCTCTCCGCCATTATCTACATTGACATGGTAGGTGTTGCCTTCTTGCGTGCCTTCCACCAAAGCGTCCTTCTTGCCTACGCTGCCTATGCGGATGACTTTCACATTGGTGCCGGTGATGTCGAACCGTGCGGGCCCTCCGTTCTGGTCAGGGCGGGAGAAATCGACATAGCCTTTCGCTGCTGTGCTGAGCTTGCGGTCGTAGCTGTATGCCAGATAGTCCAGTCGAGCCTTCTTCCCTGCATCTGCGCGGATATTTACGTTGAGCTTTTCCGGTGTCCCATGAGGGGTTATGTCATAGGTGCCCGTGTAGGACGTTGCATAGATATAGTCGCCCGGGGGCAGAATGTTGAAGGAGCCGATTGCGGTTCCGTTGACGCTGACATTTACCTTGTTTATGGAGATGTCCGAGCCGGTGAAGACTACGGTGAGGCTTCCGTTGCCTGCGGGGTCGGTGGCAGCAAGGGAATAGTTGTGGGAGTTGCTGTTGGCATAGTTCTCGCCATCAAAGAGGTGCCGTCCGCCGGAGAACCACGATGCTTCGTCCTTCTCGTAGAGAGTATGAGCCCTTGCGGTGGAGTATCCGTTTCGGGAAAGATTAGGGTCGTAGCCGAGAGTTTCCATTTTAGAAGGCGCGTCCTCTTCGGTCAGGAAGTAGAAGGCGTTGCGGGCATAGGTGTTGTTGATGCGGTTGTCGCCGCTCCAATAAACCAGACCGTTTCCCCAGAAGATCCAGCTGTCCGTCTGGCTGTTGTAGTAGAGAGGCACTTCGACCATGTCGTCGTGGTGTGTGCCTTGACGGATCAGCTCGGGCAGCAGGTGACCGCCATAGCCGTAGAGGTGCACGTTGTCGGGATTGGTGAAGCCCATCTTCTTGAGCGAAGCGCGGGAGAGCTGATAGAGTCCGTCCTCTGTGATGCTCACCTTCACCCATTTCCCGCTTGCCAGCTTGGAGTGGGCGGCATAGCGTCCAGCGGCAGCAGCTCCTTGTCTGGGTGCGTTGAGCCTTCCGGTATGGTTGGCGTTGATGACGATTTGTGCGCTGATGAGCTTCTCGTATTTCGTGCCTTGCCGGCGGATGGGGATGAAGGAAATGTCGAGCATGCCCTTGCCGCGTTCTACGCCTACGAACGTCTCAATGTCAATCGTCTCGCTGAGAAGGCTGTCGAATTCTTCTGCCACCTGCGCTTCCTTGCCGCTCAGGGGAGCGTATTCGGGGTAGAGCAGGGAAACGGTATAGGTGTGCGTCTTGTAGTCGGTCTCGAGAGGCACGACCTCTGTATAGACGGGCAGGACGGAATCGATTTGCATCTCGTTCCAGTCAAGGCTGGTGAAGGCCAACTCCTTCTCTTGTTGCGCGATGATGCCTTGCGTCAATGCAACCAGCATCAAGGATATTGAAAGTAATCGTTTCATACGAATTGATATTTGTTTCCCCTTTTGGGGTTAGGGGGTCTATTTTACATTAAATTCCAGCACCTTTTCTCCTTCGAGGTAGCCTTCCAGGTGGTCGTCCACGCTGACCGGCCCTACGCCCACAGGTGTTCCCGTGAAGATGATGTCGCCCGTCTTGAGCGTGAAGAACTCACTGATGAAGCTCACCAATCTGTCCACTCCGAAGAGCATATCTGCCGTGCACCCTTCCTGCACCTTTTCGCCGTTGCGAAGCAAGTGGAAGTTCAACTCCTGAATGCCTTTCCCATAATGGGAGAGGGGCATCCATTTGCCGATGGCAGCGCTACCGTCGAAGCCCTTGCAGAGATCCCATGGCAGCCCTTTCTGCCGGAGCTCCTCTTGCAAATCGCGTGCCGTGAAGTCGATGCCCACAGTCACCTCGTCGTAGTAGCGATGGGCAAAGCGTTCGGGGATGCTCCTGCCCAAATGGTTGATGCGTACACAAAGCTCTGTTTCGTAGTCGCAGCGCTTCGTGTAAGCAGGGATGAAGAACGGCTTGCCGCCCGAGAGCAGCGCAGAGTCCGCCTTCGTGAAGACCACGGGTTGGGTTTCCTCGTGCGGTTGCTTCTCTATATATAATAACGAATTTTGCAGCTCTTTATTGTGTGCCGCGTAATTCATTCCTATGCCGAATATCTTCATTGCGGGTGTAAAGGTACGAATTTAAAGTGAAAAGGAGAGAATCGGATGTGAAAAATAATTCCCTAAGATGGCCGAATTCGCATGCGACGTTTGCTGGCGCTGCCATTTCGTGCTGTGCCATCGTGGCGCCGCCTTATGGCTTCTTGCTCATCGTCAGTTCCATCGTGCCGCCGGCGGTGACGTCGGAGAACTTGATGCTGCCGGCCGTGCTCTTCTTGCCGTTGATGCGCTTCGAGGGCTTCACATAGACATTCTGCTTGCTGTTGCCTTTGGCGGTGATGACGAACTCTTTTCCTTTGTAATACCGCGAATCGAGCTTGATGGTGGCTTTGTCGAAGATGGGGCTGCCGATGGAGAAAGCGGGTTGGGGCGAGGTGAGGCCATCTACGGCAAAGAGTCCGATGGCTGCCATCACATACCACGCACCCAGCTGCCCCTGGTCTTCGTCCTGCCCGTAGCCGTAGCCGTGGATGCCGTCGGTGCCGTAGAACTCGTCGCAAATGGCGCGAACCCATTTCTGGGAGAGGTCGGGCCGGCCGCTATGGTTGAAGAGCCACGAGATGTGGAGGCAGGGCTGGTTGCCCTGATTGTAGTAGGTGCGGAGTCCTGCGAAGGCGTCAATCTCCTTGCCGCCCGAGAAGATTTGTGGCTGCGAGGCCGTGAAGATGTCGTTCAGGCGCTTGTTGAACTCGTCCTTGCCCACCTTCTTGATGAGTTCCTCGGGGGTATGGGGCACATAGAAGGTGTATTGCACGGCGTTGCCTTCCTGGAAGCCGCGCCACACCTGCATTGGGTCGAAGTTAGCGATGAAGTCGCCGTTCTTGAGGCGCGGGTGCATGTAGCCTGTCTTCTCGTCGAAGATGCGTTCCCAGCCTTTCGACATCCACATCAGCTTTTCGTAGTCCCGCATCTTGCCGAGGCTCTTTCCGAGCATTGCCGTGGCGTATGCGGAGAAGGCGTATTCGAGGGTATGAGAGCCGGAGAAGTAGAAGTCCTCGCCTCGTTCGCCGAGGTTCTTGTGGGGTGCGTAGCCAAGCTCCACGAAGTCGGCGGTGTCGTCCTTGCCTGCCCCGGACGGCCGGTTCTTGCCGTCCATTTCGTTCTTTAGGCAAGCCTCGTAGGCGAGGTCGAGGTCGAAGTCGCGGATGCCGCATTGATAGGCTGCATCAATCATCAAGGGCAATTGGTTCGTGCCGACACCCGACACGAACTTCGAGTTGGCCAGACCGTCGGCCAGCCAGCCGCAATCCTTGTATTCCTGGAGCGTCGAGGAGACGAATTCCGACAGATGATCCGGGTAAGCGAGGGCCCAGAGCTGCGTGAGGTTCCATTGTCCGCCCCACATCGCGTCGGTATTGAACATGTGATACTTCGGTGCTCCATGCTCCAGAGGCACTTGTCCGATGGTGCCGTCGTGTTTGGGATAAGCGCCGTTCACATCGCTCATCACGCCCCTGCCGAGCAATGCATGGTAGAGGCCGGTGTAGAACTTCTTGAGGTCTTCCTCGTTCTTGCCTTCCACGCGGATGCGTCCGAGGGCTTCCCCCCAAATCATCTCCGAGGCGGCTTTGACCTGGTCGAACGTTGTTCCTGTTGCCTCTGCCTTGAGGTTAATGCGGGCGTTCTGCACGGAAGTGTAGCTGATGCCTACCTTGACGGTAATCTGCTCGCCTTCAGTGGTATGGAAGTTCAGGTAGGCTCCTGCTCCGACGCCATGTGCATAGGTACGGTCGTCGTAGGCCTCGTCGCCATTAAACGTGCCGCAGAAGACGGGCTTCTTGTCCACGACAGCCGAGAAATAGATGCGTTGGTCGGCATTCGGCTGGTATTTCTTGATGTACTCAGGGCGCGTGATGACATATCCCTCGACGGTTCCGTCCTCGTTCACCCATACTTCCGAGTCCTTCACCTTGCCGCTCTCGCCCTGCTGATGACCGATATCGAAGATGAGGTGCGCCATCTGTGTCTCGGGATAGGTAAATCTGAGGTAAGCCACGCGCTGGGTAGCCGTCACTTCCGCATTGATGTCGTACTCGTCGAGCATAACCTGATAGTAGCCGGCAGTTGCATATTCATTGTCGTGAGAAAAGCCGGATCGGTAGCCGCGCGGCCCTGTGCCGTCGGGGAGGCCTGGAGTGGTGAGCAGCAGGCCGGTGGTGGGCATCACGCTGATGCCTCCCACCTGGAACTCGTGGGTGCAGACGAAGCCCTCGATGGAGGTGTCGCGATAGTCGTAGCCAGTGGCTTGCCAGCCATCGGCATTGCCCAGGGAGCCGTTGGTGGACGGACCGGGTTTCGCCATTCCGAAAGGCATGGAGCCGGGAGCGAAATGGAAAGCGCGGCAGTGAGCCGTACCGATTCGGGGCTCCACATAATTGATAAGGGACTTGGATGTCTGCGCCTGCATGAGGAGCAGGGAGCAGGAGGCAACGAGCAGGAGGATGGTTCTTTTCATAATGATGTTATTCTTTGAATCGATGCAAAGATACGAATATTCTGCGGAATAACAACGCTTCCGGCGCACTTATTTTCATATTCCGGCAAAAAGCATGAAAAAAGCCCCCTGGAGGGGGTTTCAAACGCCGCGTGCGGCGATGGCAATCCCCGGCTGCGGCGATGGCAATCCCCGCGTGCGGCGTTGGGCATCGCCGCAGGCGGCGTTTTCAGGTCACCTTCTGAGCCTGCGAATCAGGCACTTAGCGCAATCCGAACGATTCAGCAACTGGTACAGGCTCAAGGCGGACGAGACGATAAAGGCTAATGCCCCGAATATGTATTTCTCCTGGATGGAAGGATTGACGAGATAGCAGTACTCCACGGCCACCAGCAGGCAGATGAACTGCCCCACGCAGAAGAGCGCCGTGCTTCTGCGGAACGCAAATCCATAGCGGAAATGGCAGACGAGGAAGTATATCACCACATCGTACAAGGCTCCGACCGACATCGCTATGCCTGCTCCGATAAGCCCGAAGGAGTTGTAGCACCACCATATCAGCAGACCGAAGAATATGTCGTAGCACACCTCGAGCGCCAGATATACTATGCTATGCCCTTTGGCCAGAATACTGTATCCCATCGGCAAAGCCATGCACCGCAGGAATGTGTAGAAGACCGCAACGGTGGCCATTCCCTCTACAACGATGAACTCCGTCTCATAAAGCAGCTCCAGCACAAAGGGCATGAGCACGACGAGTATGATGAGCAAGGGCGTGATGAGAAGCGTGCAGACATCAATCTGCTGGTTGATGCAGTCGTTCATCCGCTGTCTGTCGTGGCTGACAGACGAGAGCCGCGGGAAATAATCGGACTCAAGAGCAAGGAAGACGAGCCCCGCGTAACCGAACATCAGCGCCCAGCCGGCATTGTAATATCCCAGGTCCTTCATCGTGTGGTTGGCAAGGATGATGGCGGGAATGACCATCTGCAGGCTGGAATTTGCAATACCGGCCAAGACATACGGAATGCCCACCTTGATGAGCGGAAGACCCTCGAGGAAGGTCTTGTACGACAGCAGCTTCACCTTGTAGGACACTAAAGGAAGGGAGAAGAAGAAGTGCACGATTGCCGACAGGAAGCCGCAGCCAATGAGCCCCAGGATGATGCCGCGAATGTGGAACAAATAGTACAGGGGAATGGTGCAAAGCAAGGTTCCGACTGCCAGCAGTGTCTCGATGACAGCCACTTTCCGCACTTGCCGCAGACCTTTCAGGATGGCACATTCCCCCTCGGCAATGATATTGCTCACCGCCACCAGCGAGATGAGCATCACCGCAGGCCAGCGGTGCCAGTTGTGGTCGAAATAGAAATAACTGATGACGGGCGAGAAGAACAGGCAGATGAGCACAGACAGGATGGCCGACCAAAGCACCCATGTGCGGATGACCATCACTTGATGCTCAATCTGCTCCGTAGTGCCTGTCTCGAACAGCTCACTCGTCTTTCGCGTGGCATTCAGGGGAATACCCATGTTGCTGGCATTGTTGAGGAACTGGCTGACTGCACTGTAAGCCGTGATAAGACCCATTCCCCAACCGCCTAGAATATAGGCCGTGAGCTTCACGCGAACCACGCTGACAAGCATCTTCAAACCCTGCACGCCACCAAAGATGCCCGTGTACTTCAGCACATGGTCGTATGAGGTGTCGCTCGTCTCGCGATTATGAAGGCTCTTCAGTTTGTCCATCTCTATTTAAGACATTCGGGCTGCAAAGGTACGAAGAAAAGTGAAAAGCAGAAAGTGAAAAGCGAAAAATTAAATAAAGAAACCCTATTTAAGAAATATTTTGTACTTTTGCAGCAGATTTAGCATGACAATGTCAACTTTGAGACCCAATCTCAACAAAAAGAAACAATGAAGATACTGCTTTTGGGAGAATACAGCAACGTCCACGCCACCCTCGCCGATGGGCTGCGCACCCTGGGGCATGAGGTGACAGTCGTCTCAGATGGCGATGACTGGAAAAACTATCCCCGCGACATCAACATATCAAGAAAACCCGGAAAGCTCGGAGGCATTCTGCTTTTGGCAAAGCTCTATGCATTGCTGCCAAAGCTAAGGGGCTACGATGTCGTACAGCTCATCAACCCTATGTTTTTCGAACTC
This sequence comes from Bacteroidaceae bacterium, assembly GCA_017428785.1. Classification (GTDB taxonomy): domain Bacteria; phylum Bacteroidota; class Bacteroidia; order Bacteroidales; family Bacteroidaceae; genus Physcousia. Next base: position 3,587 of record JAFRQD010000029.1, on the reverse strand, counting down.
AAGGCAGAACGATTGTTCTTCTTCTACGACTACCTGCGCAAGCACAACAAGAAGATTTTCCTCGGCGGATTCGGAATAGACTGGTACTGGACACATACCTGCACCTACGACAAGCCGCTTAGATACAGCGACTTCAACCTGGGCGACGAGGTACGCACAGATGCCGAAGCCGTGCGCTATCAGCAAGACTGGATAGGCACGGAGAAAGAGCGCCTGAACAAATACATTGCCACAACCTGCGACGGCATCATCGCAGGACTCTACGAATACTGGGCGTGCTATCACCCGGCCTTCCCGCAGAAGACCACCTTCATCCCTTATCCCATCCGGATGCCGGAATCGCCTTCAACGGAAAGGGCCGGCAAATCGAAGGCGGCCTTATTCATCGGCATCAATCGCGAACGCCATGCCTACAAAGGCACCGATATCATGCTGCAGGCCGCCAAAGACCTTCACAGCAAATATGCCTATCGCATGAAGCTCCTTGTGGCGGAATCGGTCCCCTTTGCAGAATACCAGAAGATGATGGACGGCTCCGATGCCATCATCGACCAGTTGTATGGCTATACCCCCTCGATGAATGCCCTGCTCGCTATGTCGAAAGGCATCATCAGCATCGGAGGCGGAGAACCCGAAAACTATGAAATCATCCACGAGACGGAGCTGCGGCCCATCATCAATGTGGAACCCTCGTACGACAGCGTCTATCAGCACCTGGAGGACTTTATTCTCCATCCGGAACGCATCCCTGAACTCAAACGCCAAAGCATCGAATACATCAGACGACATCACGAATATATCAAGATAGCCCGACAATATATTGACTTTTATACAGGCAAAAACGCTTGATAATATAATAACAAGCACATTAAAACAGAAAAAACTTCTTCATTCGCTTGCAGATTAGGTAAAAAGTTGTACCTTTGCACGCCGATTATTATCAAAGGACCCCTAAAGGGCCCTCTCGAAGCGTGTGAATAGTCCGCATCATTGGCCTGAACGGACGGTTCGTGAATCGCAAAGATTAAATGAGAAATAAACTAGGTAGAAACAAACAAAAGTAAGACAAAGAATGGATACTTTGAGTTACAAGACCATCTCGATGAACAAGAACACCGTCAAGAAGGAGTGGGTCGTAGTTGACGCTACAGACCAAGTCCTCGGTCGTCTCTGCTCTAAGGTGGCAAAATTGCTGAGAGGCAAGTACAAGGCTGAGTTTACTCCCAATGTGGACTGCGGTGACAACGTTATCATCGTGAATGCCGACAAGATTATCATCACTGGTAAGAAGATGACAGACCGCACTTATCTGTCATACACAGGCTACCCCGGTGGCCAGCGTGCAACAACTCCTGCCGAGATTCTGGCTAAGCCCAACGGCGCAGAGAAGCTGCTCCGCCGCACAGTAAAGGGCATGCTGCCCAAGAACAAGCTGGCTGACAAGCTCATTGGCAACCTCTACATCTATGGCGGTGCAGAGCACAAGCAGCAGGCACAGAGCCCCAAGGCTATTGATATTAATCAGTATAAATAATCACCAAACATGGATACGAAATACATAGCTAATGCGCTGGGTCGTCGCAAGTGCGCCGTTGCCCGCGTCTATGTCAAAGAAGGTAACGGTAAGATTACCATCAACAAGCGCGACCTTACAGAGTACTTCCCCAGCACCATCCTGCAGTATGTGGTAAAGCAGCCTCTGACTCTGCTCGACGTTGCCGAGAAGTATGACATCAACGTTAACCTCTACGGTGGCGGCTACACCGGTCAGTCTCAGGCTCTTCGCCTGGCTATCGCTCGCGCCCTCGTTAAGATTAACGCCGAGGACAAGAAGGCACTCCGCGCCGAAGGCTTCATGACACGCGACAGCCGCGAGGTCGAGAGAAAGAAGCCGGGTCGTCCAAAGGCACGTCGTCGCTTCCAGTTCAGCAAACGTTAATTGCTGCATAGGATTGCGAATAGCTGTTTAGCATCTAAATCTGCCTGACTCCTCGCACGCGCATATATAATATATAATGTATAGCGCAAGGGAGGACTACTCGCAGATTGGTTCTTCGCCTATGCTCAGGCGCAAGCGGAGCTAAAACAAAAGAATTAACAAAGAAAGTAAACAACAATCAAAACAAACAAAGACAATGTCAAGAACTAATTTTGAGACTTTATTGGAGGCCGGATGTCACTTCGGTCACCTCAAGAGAAAGTGGAATCCCGCTATGGCTCCTTACATCTTCATGGAGCGCAATGGCATTCATATCCTCGACCTGCACAAGACAGTCGCTAAGGTCGACGAGGCTGCTGAAGCCATGAAGCAGATTGCCAAGAGCGGAAAGAAGATCCTCTTTGTCGCTACCAAGAAACAGGCCAAGCAATGTGTTGCCGACCTCGCTACTTCTGTAGGCATGCCCTACGTTATCGAGCGCTGGCCCGGCGGCATGCTCACCAACTTCCCCACCATCCGCAAGGCTGTGAAGAAGATGAGCAACATCGACAAGCTCATTGCCGACGGCACCTTCAGCAACCTCTCCAAGCGCGAGATTCTGCAGGTGAGCCGTCAGCGCGCTAAGCTCGAGAAGAACCTCGGCTCTATCGCCGACCTCAACCGCCTGCCCTCTGCACTCTTCGTCGTTGACGTACTGAAGGAGCAGATTGCAGTTCGTGAGGCAAACCGCCTGGGCATCCCCGTGTTCGGTATTGTAGATACGAACAGCAACCCCGACAACATCGACTTCGTTATCCCCGCAAACGACGATGCAAGCAAGAGCATCGAGGTTATCCTCCAGGCTTGCTGCGCTGCCATCAACGAGGGTCTCGAGGAGCGTAAGGCTGAGAAGGCCGACAGCGATGCTGCTGCCGAGCAGGAAGACCAGCCCCAGAAGAAGGGGCGCCGCAGCGGTAAGGCTCGCGAGGAAGAGGAAGAAGCACCCGAGGCTGAATAAGGTGCAGTAAACGAATCATTAACACTCAAAAACATTCATACTATGGAAGTTACAATGAATGACATCAAGAAGCTCCGCGAGATGACGGGCGCTGGTCTGGCAGACTGCAAGAAGGCTCTGGCAGAGAGCGACGACATGGACGGTGCTGTTGCATACCTGCGCAAGAAGGGTCAGGCTGTTGCTGCTAAGCGTAGCGACCGCGAGGCTGCTGAGGGTTGCGTGCTCGTGAAGGCTGAGAATGGCTTCGGCGCCATCATCGCCCTCAAGTGCGAGACCGACTTCGTGGCCAACAACGCTGACTTCGTTGCCCTCACCAAGCAGATTCTCGACGCAGCCGTTGCCGCTAAGTGCAAGACTCTGGACGAGGTGAAGGCTCTGCCTATGGGCGAAGGAACCGTTCAGGACGCCGTTACCGCTCGCAGCGGTATCACTGGCGAGAAGATGGAGCTCGACGGCTATTGCACCATCGAGGGCGAGAACATCGCTACCTACAACCACATGAACCGCAACGGACTCTGCACCATGCTCAACCTGAGCAAGAAGGTGGAGGACGAGACCGTCGGCAAGAACATCGCCATGCAGATTGCAAGTGCTTCTCCCGTGGCTATCGACGAGACAGGCGTTCCTCAGAGCGTCAAGGACAACGAGTTC
>JAFRQD010000004.1 GCA_017428785.1 Bacteroidaceae bacterium | reverse complement strand
GTGTTAAAATCTAAAAGTAGTTGATATACAGATGATTATCTCTATGTGTTTTTCATTGTTTATGGTTGTTTAGAGGACTCTAAATACAGTTCTGGAAAGCTTGTTCCCCGATACTTGTTACGCTGTTGGGAATTGTCACCGAAGTTAAGCTTGTACAATTATAAAAAGTCCCATTGCTTATGCTTGTCACGCTGTTGGGAATTGTCACCGAAGTTAAGCTTGTACAGCCATCAAAAGTATATCCCCCTATACTTATCACACTATTCGGAATAGTAACCGAGGTTAAGCTAGTACAACCAGAGAACGCACCGGAGCTGATGCTTGTCACACTATTAGGAATAGTAACCGAGGTTAAGCTTGTACAACCGTAGAAAGCACATTTGCTGATGCTTGTCACACTATTAGGAATAGTAACCGAGGTTAAGCCGTAACAGTACTCGAAGGCATTTTCGCCTATGCTGGTCACGCTGTTCGGAATAGTGATGGAGGGCAGGCTTTTGCAGCCTTTAAAAGCAGACGTGCCGATGCTTGTCACACTGTTAGGAATAGACACCGAGGTTAAATTGCTGCATTCAAAGAAGGTATCGTGTTCGATGCTTGTCACTCCGTTAGGAATATTCACCGAGGTTAAATTGCTGCATCCCGAGAAGGCTTTGTATTCGATGCTTTTCAAACTGCTCGGAAGTGAGACAGATATCATATTGATGCAGTCATAGAAAGCATAGCTGCCGATGATGGTAACGCCATAGCCAATAATGTATCTCTGTACCTGTTCGCCGAAAATGCAATGCATTGCTAAGTATTGATTTCTACCTCGAGATACAAAGTTATTGTTGTTCAGCGTCACCTGCGTCAGCTTGTTGCAACCCGAGAAAGCATAATCTCCGATGCTGGTCGCGTCGCAGTTGAAGGTCAATGAAGTCATGCTATTGCAATATTGGAAAGCACTTCTCCCAATAGTCTTCACGGTAATGGGAATTGTCAACGAAGTTAAGCCGGTGCAGCCTGCAAAAGCATAATCACCGATGCTTTCAATGCTTTCCGGGATAGCCACAGAGGTCAGGCCCGTGCAAGCATAGAATGCATTATCCCCGATGCCTGTCACAACATAAGCTGCGCTTCTGACTATGACCGATTGAATCACGATGTCTCCGGAATACTTCGAACCATTAGGATTGGCCACTACTTTTGCCGTTCCGTCGGAAGACGTTTCGTAGAAGAGGGAACCATACTGGAAAACGGCGGCCTTTGCTGTGAGGGGCAAAAGAAAAAGGGCAACAAGAAGCAGCATGTGCTTGCATGTGCTGAGGGTAAGTGTTCTTGCCATAACAGAATGCTTTTGTTGGTTTAGAATATACTTATCTGTGCCACAAAGTTACGATTATAAATTGGAATTTGAATAATAAAACCAGAAAAAAAGTCATAAAGCACAGAAAAAAGTTATTTCCCCTTAGTGGTTTGGATGAGGGGTTTCAGGGCTGTCGGTTGACCCTCCATGAGGGGGTTGCAAACGCCGCGTGCGGCGATGACCAACGCCGCACGCGGAAATGGGCAACGCCGCACGCGGAATTTGCCATCGCCGCACGCGGCGTTTTTAACACTTGCTGCCTATCTGAAAATCAGCAACTTGCAGAACCGGATTTCTCCACCAAAAGGCTCAGTCCGTTCCTGAGCAAAGCACTTGCTCCACGACCTGCGGGAAGTATTCCATCTCAAGCCGGTGCTCCTTCTCGGCAATGTCATCCACGGTGTCGTCCGCAGAGATTGCCACGCGATATTGGGCAATGATTTCACCGCCGTCGCAAACGGGAGTGACATAGTGGACGGTCATGCCTGTCTCTGTCTCGCCGGCTGCCTTCACGGCTTCGTGGACGTGATGCCCCCACATGCCTTTTCCGCCGAACTTGGGCAGCAGAGCAGGGTGGAGATTGATGATTTTGCGGGGGAAGGCATCAATAAGATAAGAAGGAACAAGCGGCAAGAAGCCTGCCAACACGATGAACTCTATGCCATAGCTTTGCAGCAAAGGAAGCACCTCGTCGGGGTTGCCAAGTTGCGCCTTCGTAATGATGGCCGTCGGCACTCCCAGCCGTTCTGCCCGCACCAAGGCATAGGCGTCTGGCTTGTTGCAGACCACCAAGGCACACTTCACCATGTCGGAATGCTCGAAATGGCGTATCAGGTTCTCGCAGTTCGTGCCGCCGCCGGACACAAAGATAGCTACATTTACCATTTTATCATTTACCGTTTACCATTTACCTGACCCTCTCCAAACCTCCCTCTCTACGGGGAGGCTTTTCTTGCCTGGCTTTCTCCCCATAGAGGGGGAGTCAGAGGGGGTCTTTATTCCAGATTATATCCGTAAGCCTTCATGGCGCGGTCGCTCTGCCGCCAGTCCTTATCGACCTTTACAAAGACCTCGAGATAGATGCTCTTGCCGAAGAACTTCTCGAGGCTCTTGCGGGCCTCCGTCGAGACACGCTTCAGGGCAACGCCTTGGTGGCCGATGATGATGCCCTTCTGGCTGTCGCGCTCCACATAGATGATGGCGTTGATGTGGATGTTCTTGTCTGTCTCCTTGAACTGCTCGACCACGACCTCCACGCTGTAAGGTATCTCCTTATCATAATAGAGGAGTATCTTCTCGCGTATGATTTCCGTGACGAAGAAGCGGGCAGGCTTGTCGGTCCACTGGTCTTTGTCGAAGTAAGCGGGCGACTCGGGCAAAAGCTCCTGTATGCGCTTCAGCACATTATCTACATTGAACTTGTGGAGGGCACTGATGGGGATGATTTCCGCATCGGGCAACGCCTCGTGCCAAAGCTCTACCTTCTCCGTCAATGCCTTCTGGTCGCTCAGGTCTATCTTGTTGATGAGTACGAGGATAGGTGCTTTCTGCTTCTTTACCTTCTCGAGGAAGTCGCTGTTCTTGTCGGGCGTCTCCACCATATCGGTGACGTAGAGCAAGACGTCGGCATCCTGCAAGGCGCTTTCGCTGAATTGGAGCATCTGCTCCTGCAGCTTGTAGTTGGGTTTGAGCACACCAGGCGTATCGCTGAAACAAATCTGCATCTCGGGCGTGTTGAGGATGCCCATGATGCGATGGCGAGTCGTCTGTGCCTTGAAGGTAGCAATGGATATGCGCTCACCAACCAAAAGGTTCATGAGCGTTGACTTCCCGACATTCGGGTTGCCTACGATATTAACAAAGCCGGAACGAAACATAATCTTTCTTTTAAAAGTTAAAAGTTAAGAGCTAAGAGTTAAGAACAATAACTTTGGACGCCTGATATGCTCGACGCAAAAGTATCCCTCTTAACTCTTAACTCTTAACTTCTTAACTTTCTCCATTCTTCACGAGTCATGAGCCCTTCCTTATAGAACTGTGCAGGCTCTTTGGCTGCTTCCTTCGCCCCGTCGTAACCCCATATCATGTAGCTCGCGCCCCATGTGAAGCCAGCACCAAACGCAGTAAAGACGAGCTTGTCGCCCTTCTTGAGCTGCGGCTCGTACTCCCAAAGACAAAGGGGAAGCGTGCCGCCACTGGTGTTGGCCATGTGGTCGATGTTTATCATGATATGGTCTTTCTCGATGCCAATGCGCTGTGCAACGGAAACCTCGATGTTGATGTTTGCCTGATGCGGCACAACCCAATCGATGTTGTCCTTCGTCAGGTTGTTGCGCTTGGTGATGGTCTTGACGGCACTCGTCATGTCGAGCACGGCATGCTTATACACAGCACGGCCTTCCTGATAGACAAAGTGCTCGCGGGCGTCAACAGTTTCGTGGCTCGGCATCTTGGCAGAACCGCCTGCCGCCATGTGAAGAGGCTGGTAGCCCTTGCCGTCCACACGGTAATAGCCATCTATGAGCCCCACCTCCTCCGTCGTGGCCTCCATCATGACGCAGGCTGCGCCGTCGCCGAAGATAGGACAGGAATTGCGGTCCTCATAGTTGGTCATGGAACTCATGTGGTCGCCGCCACAGATGATGATGCGCTTGTAGCGCCCCGAACGAATATAGGCCGCTCCTGCCTCCATTCCATAAAGGAAGCTTGCGCAAGCTGCCTCCATGTCATAGCCGAAAGCGTTGTTCAGGCCGCAATTGCCAATGACAAGCGACGCCGTAGAAGGGAAGTGGTAGTCGGGGGTCGTGGTGGCGCAGATGACGAGCTCTATGCTGTCGGGGTCTGCGCCAGTCTTACGCAAAAGCTGAGCAACGGCCCTCGTCATCATGTACGAAGTACCGCTGCCTTGCTCAGGCTTGAGGATGTGGCGTGTCTTGACGCCAATCCTCTCCATTATCCATTCATCGCTGGTGTCCACAATTCTCGACATCTCTTCGTTGTCGAGGATGTAGTCGGGCACGTATCCGCCCACACCAGTTATGACGGCATTTATCTGTTCCAATCTTTAAGCCTCTTTCTCGATGGCAACCTTGCCGCGATAGTAACCGCAAGCAGGGCATACGGTGTGATAGATGTGGAACTCGCCGCAGTTAGGACATACTGCCAATGCGGGAGCTACTGCCTTGTCGTGAGTTCTTCTCTTGAGAGTCCTGGTCTTGGACTGTCTTCTTTTTGGATGTGCCATAATTCGATTTACTATTTAATTATTTACGATTTAGTGTTTACTAGTTCCCTCAGCGCTTCCCATCTTGGGTCGCTTTCCTTCTCTTCTTGCGAAGAAAGGGAGGGGCAGTCGGGATGGACATGGCGCAGAGGTATCTGCAGAGCTGCGAACTCATAGATGTTCCAAGCCACGTTGATGATGCCTTCCCTTGCAGGAATGGTCACCACATCGCCGTCGTCGGCATAGTCGTCGCCCATTATGACACGCAATGTGCACTGAGCGTCGATGGGTTGGGACATGGGTTCAAGGCAGCGGTCGCACGTCACTTCCACCTCGCCCTTCAACTGGAACTCCAGATTATAGGCGTCAGATGTCCGCTTCACCCGTAATGCTACATCGAGCAGACCGTACTTTATTTCAGGCCCCTGAACGGCGGAGAAGAAGTCATTGTCAGCTTGCCAGCAGTACGACACAGTATCGCTTTGCATGCCTTTCAAATCAACTTTATAACCGTCCAGTTTTCCCATCGGGCTGCAAAAGTACGAAAAAAAACAATTAGTTGTATCAGTTTGGCTCGAAAAAAATGCCAAATCAGTGCTTTTTGAGTTCAACCCTAAAGGTTGTGCCCTTTCCAATCTCGGAATTCTTCACGAAAATGCGTCCATTGTGGTATTCCTCGACGATGCGCTTGGCAAGAGAAAGTCCGAGTCCCCAGCCGCGTTCTTTGGTCGTATAGCCGGGCATGAAGACCGAGCTGAAGCGGTTCTTGGGGATGCCTTTGCCTGTGTCGCTCACTTCTACGCTGAAGCAATCGGGCTCTTCTTTTGCCGTCAGCGTGATGCTGCCCTTGCCTTCCATTGCGTCGATGGCGTTCTTGCAGAGGTTCTCTATCACCCATTCGAAGAGGGGCGCGCTGACGGGAGCGATGAGCGGTTCGGCAGGCAGGTTGCAGTTCATCGAGATGCGATTGCTGGTGCGTCGGCTGATGTATTGCATGACATTGTTCAGCACCTCGTTGAGGTTCTCGGGCTTCGGCTCGGGAAGGGAGCCTATCTTGCTGAATCGTTCTGCTATGCGTTGCAAGCGTTGCACGTCTTTACCCATTTCGGGAAGCAGTTCGTCGTCGGGATATTTGTCCCGCAAGACCTCGTGCCAGGCCATAAGGCTGCTGATGGGTGTGCCGAGCTGGTGTGCCGTCTCCTTGCTCAAGCCAACCCATACCTTGTTCTGCTCTGCTCTCTTACTGCTGAGGAGGGCGAAGATGGCGACGACGACAAAGATGAGCACGACGCCGAGCTGGACATAAGGCCACCAAGCGAGGCGCGTCAGGATGAGGCTGTCGGCATAGCAGATCTCCATGTAGTCGGAGTCGCCGAAGTTGATGCGGATGGCTCTTCCTGCCTGCTTCATGGACAGTGCTTCGTGCAGGACCAATGTGTCGAGCGCAGCAGGCGACGTGGCACTGACCTCCATATTGCGGTAGTCCTGCACGCGTCCCTCGCTGTCGAGCACCACGACGGGAATCGTGTTGTTCGAGTTCAGCACCGTCCAGACAAGGGTAAGGTCGGTCGTTTCGTCGGCATTGTTCAGCGAACGCATTGCCTCCGCCCATATCTCCATCTTCCTTTGCTCTTCCACCTTGAGGTCGCGCACAAGGAAATTCGACACAACGAGGGATGCCACGCTGAGCACTACGGCCAGAACAACCAAGACAATCTTGACCTGACGTATCCTATTTATCCATTGCATACGCTATAATAACGGAAAGAAATGCACCCTTATTGCATTTAAAAGGTGAAAAAGTGAAAAAGTGAAAAGATGTAACCGCTTTTCAACGCTTAAACTTTCCAACTTTTCAACTTTTGTTGTATCTTTGCACCCATGAAACGCTTCTGCCTATACATTATTATATTATATAATATGTGTCTCCTGACGGGATGCCGCGATTCGGTCGTGCCGCCGGAGAGGCTGCCCCGAGCTGAGGCCGAGCGCACCGTCATCGTCTATCTGCTTGGCGACAACACGCTTTACACACAGGTGCGGCAGGACACCATAGAAATGGTGAAGGGCAAGAATCTCATCCCGGAGGATGTGAACTTCATCATTTACCTGGACGACAAAGCGCACACGCCTGCCATCTACGAGCTTTCGGCGAAGAAGGGCTTGCAGCTCTGGAAGCAGTGCAATGAAGAGCTCTGCAGCACCGATGCCGAGACGATGCTAAAGACATTGCAGGGCATCGAGCACTATTTCCCTGCACGCCACTACGGCATCACCTTCTGGTCGCACGCCACAGGCTGGACGCCCCGTCGCAACACTTTCGGCAAGGACGAGACGCACAGCAAGCCGGCCACGATGAGCGAGATGGAGATTCCCGTCTTGCGCGACGTGCTGTCCCGATTGCCCAAGTTCGACTACATCTTCTTCGACGCCTGCTTCATGCAGTGCATCGAGGTGGCCTACGAACTGCGCAACGTGACAAGCTACATGGTGGGCTCTCCGGCAGAGATTCCCGGCCCTGGCGCTCCCTACGATAAGGTTATCTCGGCGCTCTGCAAAGGCGATGCGAAAGGCATTGTCGAGGGCTACGACAGCGGCTACCCGGGCACCTACAACTACTATTACTATCCCGGAGTGCTGCTTTCCTGCATCGACTGCTCGCAGCTCGACGCTCTCGCCGAAGCCACGGGCCGCCTCCTCACGCCCTTCTACATGGAGCATGCAGAGCCTTCCGCCGATGGCTTCCAAGCCTACTGCTCTTTCCTGAACAAGTACACCTATTACTTCGACATGCGGACCACCATGTGCCGACTGCTTTCTGAGGACGACTATACCGCATGGATGGAGCTGTTCGACAAAGCAGTGCCGCTCCGCAAGCTTTCCTCATCCAACACGTGGTTCGCCTCCTTCTGCAGCGACCCCACCGTCCGGGACCCGGAATGTTATGGCGGCGTCTCTATGTTTGTTCCGATGGAGAAATACAACAATTATGGTTGGAACGAGGACTTCCAGAAGACTTCGTGGTATGCCGTAACAGGCTGGCAGAGAACGGGTTGGTAATCCTCCCTGCAAATGTTAAAATCCCCGCGTGCGGCGATGGCAATCCCCGCGTGCGGCGATGGGCATTTCCGCGTGCGGCGTTGGCAATCCCCGCACGCGGCGTTTGTAAGCCCCCTCTAAGGCCTTTGTAATGTCACGCTGATGAGCCCTGCCGCGTAGGGTGCAATCTCGTATTGATTGAAGAGGAAAGTGATGCTGTCGCCCTTGAGGAGGAAGTTGTTGGTCAGGTAGAGGTCGCCCAGCATCGTGATGCCTGTCTTCTCCTGCAGGTCGGCCAGATCCTTAGCCTCCCAGTCCTTGCAGAGCTGTTCCTCCATTGCCTTCATCACCAGCATCTCCTTGTCGGCAGGCACGACGTCGCTGATGTTCAGCAGCTTGCCCGTCTTCCTGTCGAAGTTGTAGTAGAAGACCACATAGCTGCCGTGGGCGCCGCCCAGATAGCAGTCGATGTTCGTTTGATAGGACAGGATGCTGTCGCCCACCGTTTCCACGGGACTGCCCTCGACGGTGTAGTAGTACTGCAGGGTTTCCCTGAAATCCGACTCAGGGTCGTACATCTCGGCCAGTTCTGCCTTCCATTCCGTCTTCATGCTGTCGGCAAGGGCTGCCATCGCCTCTTGAATGGTGGCATATTCTCCGGCACAGAGCACGCTGTCGCGAAGCACTTGGGAGAGGCTCTTTGCCAGTTGGCCGTCACCGGCAAGCGTGTCAAGCTTGAATTCGATGTGGTAGCAGAGCGTTTCTTTCGGAGCAATAGGTTCCTCGATGCACAGCGAGGCATTTCCCCATTCGAGCTTGTTCTGTTCGCCATTTGTACTGCCTTGCTCGTCCGTGCAAGCAAAAGCCAAAGCAGCCATAGAAAGGATAAAAAGATACTTTTTCATGTGTCGATTGATTGTTTTGTTAGTTTATTTGCAGGCAAAATTAGCATATTTTTCCAAGAACAGCAAGGAATACTTCTTTTTTTCGTATATTTGCATGCAAAAGATGATAAGTTGAAGGACAACAACCGATGTGCCGGAGGTTATAAAATGAAGTTTAACGGAAAAAAACACATGAACCGCATCTCCTTTTTCCTGCTGCTCCTTTGCATAAGCAGCCTGGGCGCAAAAGCACAGACCGAGCCCCAAATCGCCGAAAAGGCCTTGTTCGAACTCAGAAAAGACATGCCCGACAAGACCGTCGCCATGAATCCCGTGACCGACTTCGACTGCCCCGACCCGTCCGTCGTGCAGATTGGCGAGTGGTTCTACTGCTTCAAGACGGGCTTCCCCATCAAGATTTACCGCAGCCGCGACCTCTGCAACTGGACCTTCTATCGCGACATGTTCCCCGGGCCGAACGCGCACGACCCGTTTGGCGACGGCAAACACGACCCCATGAAGACCGGCGCCGGCAAGCAGAACATCAACTTCTGGGCGCCCTCGCCTGCGCTCATCCAGGGCAAGCTCGTGGTGTATCTCACCCTCTTTGTCTCGATGGAGAACGACCGGCAGGTGGTCCTCGTGGCCGACGACATCGACAGCCCCTTCCGCTATGCCAACACCTTGAACGTCGGCACGCCTGAGCACCCCACACCGCAGGACGGGCAATATTTCCTCGACGACGACGGCAAGCAATACCTCGTCTATGGCGATGTGAACAGCAAGGGCAACTATATCCGCGAGCTCGCGAAGGACGGCCTGAGCTACGCAAAGGGCAGCGAACCGCACTACATCACGACGGCCTACGAAGGCGGCTACATCTATAAATATAAAGGGCTGTACTACTTCTTCTGCTCCAAGAACCACTTCAACAACTATGAGTACACCCTTTGCCTCAGCACCTCAAAGCATCTCTTCTCAGGCTGGAGCGAGCCCGAGCCCGTGCTCTCATCCGAAAGCGCCGACGCCATCCTGAACGGCGCCGGGCACAACGGCGAAATCATCACGGACCGGGCAGGCCGCATGTTCATGGTCATGCACGCGCATTGCGAAGGCCTCATCCCCCGTCGCGGCGACTACCGCCCCCGTCCCATGATACTGATGGAGCTGAAGGACATCGACGGCAAGCTTACCTTCGTCGACCACAAAGGCAACCCCACCAGCCATCCCTGCTGGATTGTCAACCGCCCGCAGTTTTGAGAGTTAGGCGAATCTGGTTCTCTTGGGTTCCTCGCATTATTTTTCTGCCCGGATTAAACTTTTCGTTGTTTACGGCGTCATTATAAATGTGACGAATCATTCAATCAGATACATTGCCTCGCTTCTGCTCCTGCTTGCTACCACCCTTGCGTCAGCGCAGCAGAAGCAGGCGTTTTTGCTGAACATCCGCGGCACGGTCTTCGAGAACGAGAAGCTGCAGCCGATGGAAGGAGCCGCCGTGAAGCTCTTCAACGAGCGCGATTCGATGATTACCGGCGCCACGACCAAGCAGAACGGGCAGTTCGTCCTCCCTGCCATACCAGCCGCAACATATACGCTGCAAGTGTCGTTCATGGGCTTCAAGACGCAGAAGTTCAAGCTGACGCTGCCCCAAAAGTCCGGCAACTTCAAGGTGGCCGACGTGATGATGCGCGAGGATGCAACGGTGATGGCCGAGGCTGTGGTCGAGGGTAAACTGCCGGAGATGACGGTCATCGACGATACGGTGGCCTACAACGCCGACGCTTTCAAGCTGCCTGAAGGGTCGATGGTGGAGGACCTCATCAAGAAGCTCCCCGGCATCGTGCAGGACGAGAACGGCAACTTCACGTTCAACGGCAAGAACATCAGCCAAATCCTTGTCGACGGAAAAGAATTCTTCGGCAACAACCGCAATCTGGTCCTGCAGAACCTGCCTGCCGAGATAGTGGATAAGGTGAAGGCCTACGACCGGAAGAGCGACATGGCTCGCATCACGGGCATCGACGACGGGAACGAGCGGACGGTGCTCGACCTTCAAATCAAGAAGGACCGCAAGAAGGGCTTTTTCGGCAGGACGGACGGTGCTTACGGCTCGCACGACCGATACAGCGGCAACCTGAACGTCAACAGCTTCGTGGGCGACCAGAAGTTCAGCTTCGTCGGCAACGCCAACAACACGCAAGGCAATGGCCTGACCGACAACCAACGGCTCGGCGCGACGATGAACTGGGAGAACAAGAAAGTGGAGCTGAACGGCAGCGTCAACGGCAGCTTCAGCCAGTCGAGCAGCGCCTCCGAGTCGAACTCGCAGAACTTCGAGCTGAAGAATTCCGCCTACTCGGCCAGCAAGAACCACAGCAACAGCCACAACGGCAACTTCGGCTTCCAATATCGCGTAGAGTGGAAGCCCGACTCGACATGGAACATCCAGTTCCGCCCGGAGCTCAACTTCAGCAGAAACGGCAGCTCGGGCGGCAACGAGTCGGCCACCTGGAACGAAAATCCCTTCCTGCTCTCCCCCACTCCGCTGGCCGACTACGTCGAGCTCTCTAAGCAGATCGGCGTGAACCACCGCCTCGGCGACAACTGGAACAGCTCGAAGAACATCAGCGGCTCTGCCTCTCTGCAAGTCAACAAGCGCCTGAAGAAGCCGGAACGCAACATAACGCTGAGCATTGGCGGCGGCTATGGCGACTCCGACAACGAGGGCAACAGCTATTCGCAGACCGATTACTACCTCCTGCAGGCACTTAACGGCGGCGACTCCGTCTATCATAAGGTGCAGTATAATCGCGGCTCGAACTACAATTATAACTTCAACGCACGCTTCAGCTACAACGAGCCCATCGCCTACAAGACTTACCTGCAGCTCGATTACAGCTACCGATATACCTTCCGCGACAACGACCGCGACGTCCGCTCCATCTTCGACCCGTGGAACGATGTGCTGGGCGTGAATGCCTCAAACTACGACGATTTCTTCGACGCACCTTATGTGGTGCAGGATAAGCAGCAATGCAGCTACACGCGCAACATCGGTCAGAACCACAGCATCCGCACCCAGATACGCTTCAACCGCACCAAGTTCCGCCTGACCGTCGGGGCCACCGTGCAACCACAAATCAGCAAGGTGGACTATCAGAAAGGCCGCATCGACACGTTGCTCAGAAGAACCGTCGTCAACGCCTCGCCTGTCGTCAACTTCCAATATCGCTTCAGCCGTCAGGAGCAGCTCGAGTTCCGCTACAACGCCGACACGGGCTGGCCCAACATCACCGACATGATTCCCGACACGCTTTCCGACGCCAACCCGCTCAACATAAGAATCGGTAACGCGGAGCTCAAGCCGAGCTTCACCCAGAACATCCAGTTTGAATATCGCCGAACGGTCATCGATTACCAACGCACCAATGCGGTTAGCCTTCAGTTCCATACGACGAGGAACAGCACCACGAACCGCACGGAATACAACGAGGTGACGGGCGGCCGCGTCTCGATGCCCGTCAACGTGAACGGCAACTGGAATGCGTCGGCCAACTATAACTTCAACACCGCCCTCGACAGCAAAAAGCATTGGCGCTACGACATGAACACGTCGCTCAGCACCTCGAAAAACATCGGTTACCTCTATCGGAGCAAGGACAAGATGACGGTGGAGAACATCACGCGGAGCGGCAATTTCGGGCAAAGAGTACGCTTCACGTTCCGGCAAGATTGGGAGAGCGGCTGGCAAGTGGAAGCCAACGTCCATGGCAGGTTCAACTATAACCTCAACCGCAGCAATAATGCGACGGCCTCCAACCTCGACCATTACAACTTCAACTACGGCGGAAGCTTCGTCCTGACCTTCCCTTGGGGAATGACCATCAGCAGCGATATCGAGCAGCAAAGCCGCCGAGGCTACTCGGACGAGGCGATGAACACGAACCACCTGATATGGAACGGCAGCATCAGCCAACGCTTCCTGCCCTATAAGCAGCTGACCATCAGCCTTCGAGCCGTCGATATCCTGGACGAACGCGACGACGTGAGCCGCAGCGTGAGCGCCGTGAGCCGCACCGATACCAAGAATGAGATGGTGCGCAGCTATGTCCTGCTCACCGCCAATTGGCGCTTCAGACGCTTCGGCGGACGCGGCATGATGGGTCGAGGCCGGGGTGAAGGTGGCGGCGGCGGTGAAGGCGGCAGAGGAAGCGGCGGCGGCGGTTCCCGAGGAGGCGGAGGAGGCGGAGGCTTCGGTGGCGGCGGAGGCGGCGGAAGGTTCTGACAAAGGGCATAGAAAACGCCGCGAGCCGCGCGTTTCACCCCTCTCTAAGGGACTTTCGCCTCAGCAGATTTACCCGATTGGCGAAAGCTTGGTAAGTCAAAAGTCAGTTCGTTTCTTCTTCCAATATCTTTTTCAAATCATGGGCAAAGACCGACGAATAAAGTCTTGCGCCCTTATCCCATAGATGAAGGCAGTCTTTGAAATATTCGGGGTGGTCGTGGTATAAACCTGCCGTATGATAGTCCATGAACGGGATGCCGTATTGTTTGGCTATCCCTTTCAAGACATCATAATGGTCAGAGTCCACTTTTGTATATTCCGGTGCGACAGTAAAGATTAGCTTTACACCTTTTTTCTTGCACAGGCTGACAAATCTGTTCACATACTCTATCTTTAAGCTATCTGTCGCCTGCGGAGTCGGGGAGTGCTTCAAGGCCTTGGGGAAATGCGCCGGCTTGGGGACTGGGATGTAGCCGTTATCTCCTCCTTTATGCCTGTTGATGACAAGGCCGGCGATGTTCGATGTGGCTTTTGCATTATAACGGTATAGGTGCGAAATGCGGTAAATCCAGTACTTTCCCGCCAAGCGGAATACGGAATCCGCTCCCTCGTTTTTCCCAAAATAGGGAGCGAAAAAGGATATGGTATTAAAGGGGTCCTCCTGTTCGGTGAAGTCGTTCGTCATCACCTCAAGGCAAATAATCTTCGGAACATGCCTGGCCAGGATATGGTTGAGCATGATGTAATGAGCATAAATGTTGTCGGAGGCGTTAATGCCGCCGTTATAAACGCTCATCCCGAGCGCGTCTCGGATAATCGAAGGGACGTAATGCACATCGCAGCGCGACGTACCCATCATTACGACATCCTCATGAACTTCGCCGACCAGATATTTGATTTTTGGTCCGGACACGTCGTAGGTATGTTGGTTCACCCACCACATCACCATTCCGCCGAGACGGTCCACGATGAAGAGTCCAATCAGGACAAACAGGGCGCTTGCTAATAACTTTTTCATAATGCATAGGCTTTAGAACTGGAAATAGATGAATTGGTCGCCGCCCAGCACGCCGAACAAAATGATGTATACTATCATCATGACCAGATAGATATGGCGGACCAGCCAATGGCGTGATTCTGCCACGCGGATGCCCCATTGGTACTCGTCCGACAGCTCCTTCGCCAGTAATATCGTCATGGCCAAAGCGATGGCAATGAAGTTAGCGTACTCCGGCTTGGGCATTCCCGGCTTGGTGAATATGCCGGTTGCCACCGTCACCGCATCCGAGAGGCTGTTGGCTCTGAACAAAATCCAGGCGAGGCAGACGAGGACGAATGTCACCGCCCAGTGGCAGAACTTGCGCCATCCCGAGTATTTCTGCTTGCCGATGCCAAGGGCTTTCTCTATGCAGAGCAGGAGGCCGTGCAGGCTGCCCCAGCAGAAGAACGTCCAGTTGGCGCCATGCCAGATGCCGCTCACGACGAATGTAACAAACAGATTGAAGTAGTTGCGCATCCGTCCCACGCGGTTTCCTCCGAGGGGGATATAGACGTAGTCCCTGAACCACGTGGAGAGCGAGATGTGCCAGCGATGCCAGAACTCGCCGATGCTGCAGGCGAAGTAGGGGCGGCGGAAGTTCTCCATCAGGCGGAATCCCAGCACGCGGGCCACACCGATGGCAATAAGGGAATAGCCTGCGAAGTCGCCGTAAATCTGAAATGGGAAGAGGAGCGACGCCACCAGATAGGAGCCTCCGTTGTGCTGACTGACATTGTTGAAGACGGCATCGACAAATATGCCGCAACGGTCCGCCAAAACCAGCTTCATGAAATAGCCCCATACCATAAGCCTCACGCCCGCCATCGCCGAGTCGTAGTCGAAGCGGTGCTGCTGCTTGAATTGCGGCAGGAGGTTGTTGGAGCGCTCAATGGGTCCTGCCACCAGCTGGGGGAAGAACGAGACGAACAGCGCATAGGTCGGGAAGTGGCGCTCCACTTGTGTTGTCCCCCGATAGACATCTATCGAATACCCCAAAGCCTGGAAAATGTAGAAGGAGATGCCCACGGGCAGCAGCAGCCCGAACTCGGGAAGGTCTATGCCGAGCCCCGTCGCTCCCAGCAGCGCCTCGATGTTCGACGCAAGGAAATTGTAGTACTTGAACAGGAACAGGATGGCGAGGTTCAAGACCAGGCTGGCCACCAGGCACGCCTTCCTTCCCGCCTTCTCCCTATAATGGCCGATACCGAGCGCAGCAAGATAAGTCACAACAGTGCTTGTCAGCAGCAAGAGCGCGTAGGCCGGCTCCCAGTTCATGTAGAAATAGTAACTGCAGGCAAGAAGCCACAGATTCCTTATCCGTATCTGCGACGCCGGGATGCAGAAGCAAACGAGGCAAACTATTGGGAAGAACAGCAGGAACGAGATGGAATTGAACAGCATACCTAATCCTTCTTTTTCATTTGTTCATTTTCTTAATCGTCTGGGAAGCGAAAGGAAGCCAGAGGGTTGGAGGGCGATGCAGGCCTCCCGAAATGCAAAGATACGGAAAAAAAACGACAGGGCAAAACTATTTGTGGAAAAATAACGCTTTTGCCGGTCTTTTGCCTGATGCAACACGAGAAACCATGGGCACCCCGATTAGCAACCGCCCGAGCGGCAGCCATGCAACGGACACGCCTCTCCCCTCCTGCAGGACAGAGAGAACGGCTGGCAAACAGAGGCCTCGGCAAGCGCGGAAAAAGGGACTGAAAGGGCATAGAAAACGCCGCGTGCGGCGATGGCAATCCCCGCGTGCGGCGTTGGTCATTTCCGCGTGCGGCGTTGGTCATCGCCGCATGCGGCGTTTTCTACTCCTCCCTAAGGGGTTTTCTATTTCACTATAACCTTCTTACCCTTAACAACATAGACACCCTTTGGCAGTCCTGTGGTCGTGGCGCTTGCCACGCGTCGGCCGCTGAGGTCGTAAACAGCCGAAGTCGGTTGCTTCTCGCTTACCGCTTCACGGATGCCGGTGCTGTTGTCCTTCAGGTAGGTGAGGCTGAAATTGTCCACACAAGCCCAGTCATAGACGGTCGGGGCGAAGTGGCGCATGCCGATGCGGAGGTCGGTGGTCTCATCGAGCGTGAACTCCATCTGCTGCCGGTAGTATCCGTCGAGGAAGGCTTGGTTGGCGGTGGTCACGTTGTCGGGATAGGTGTAGGGCTCGAAGGTATAGGGCACCGACTCGTCGTAGATGGAGAGCAGGCTGGTGGCCTCTTCGTTCGCATAGACCTCTGCGGTGTCCTCCTGCCCTGCCATGTGGCGCAGGTGGGCGTTGGCTATGTTGCCGTTCCGGTAGAAGCCCTGCCAACTGAGGCGGTAGATGCCTGCGGGCATGTCGAGGAGCACCTGATAGGTGTCGAACACCTTGTTGTATTGCTCTGCCACGGTGCCGGGCGCTGCGGTGAAGGTCGTGCCCTCCCAGTAATTGCCGCCCGAGGCGAAGTCGGCGTTCTTCAGCAGGGATGTGATGTCCACCTCTTCTCCGTCGCCGATGAGCCTGATGGCGTCGGCGTTGGGCTCCGTTTCGGGCTCGGGGACGAGGGCGGGGCACTCGGTGCTCTTGGCGGCTGCGGCTTCGTAGAGGGCGAGGGCTTGTTCGGCAGTGAGGACGCCATCATAGACGGCGAAATCGTCGAAGAAGGTCTTGCTCATCAGGGCGTCGGCGGTGTAGGGGCTGCGTCCTATCCATGCCACGGTGGCGGCGTTGAGGGTGAGGGCGTTGGTGTTCGAGGGCTCGGTCTTGCGGAGGACGCCGTCGATGTAGATGCTCGTGGTGGTGGCATCGGCGGTGACGGTGACATTGTGCCATGTCCGCCAGCTGAGGCCGGAGCGCGAGTTGACGGCTACTGAACCCGAGTTGGCTTTCCTCTCGAAGTACCAGTTGACATTGTTGGCCTGATTGATGAGGCCAGCGTAGGAGCCCGTGCCGTTGTTGACGTTCCAAGCCCAGCAGTATTTATCGAGGTGGCCGCTGTCGGCGAACATGAGGTTGAGGCTGACGCTGTATGCTCCGCCGTTGAGCACCTTGCCGATGGCCAAAGCGGCCTCGTTGCCCAAATCGACATTGCCCTCTTCGTCGGTATAGAAGGCATGGTTGCCGTCGGCGAACTCCAGCCCTTGTGCCTCGTCCTCGAAATCGTAGCTGACGACGGCGGATGGGGGCTCGGCAGACTGTGGCTTCTCCTCTGTGCTGACCTCGGAAACGGGTATCCGGATGACGGAGAGCGAATAGGCCGGCACCTCGAACTCCAGCGCTTCGCCGTCGATGGTCAGCGTCTCGTTTCTGGGCACCACCTTCTCGGGCTCGGCCAGGGAGTTCTCGGCGTAGTTGTCGGCATGGCTCATGATGCGCGCCTCGGCATTGCCGCTGATGACGGCGTCGGCGAAGGAGAATTTGGCGGGAACGGCAGCGTCGCCGTAGTTGACGACCTTGACGATGGCCATGTCCTCGGCCTCGTTGAGGGAGGCGCAGAGGTAGAGCCGCTGCCCGGTCTTCTCGGCAAGGGTGACGGTATGGACAAGGGTTCCGTCGAGGTAGCACCGTGCGGTAAGGCCGCTGCGCACTATCTTGATGCGATAGGTCTTCCCCGTCTGGATGCTGCCGCTGGCATCGGTCAGAGTGGATTTCTTCCCGTCCACGGCCTGCTCTATGGCATGCTTCGTATTCCCCCATCCCCCAATGTTCCACCAGGCGTAGTTGCCGGCATCGACATAGGCAAAGGTGATGAGGAAACCCTCGTCGCCGCTGTTCCTCACGGCATCCATCTCGATGGTGCAGTTGTCGGTGCCGACGTCGAAGAGGCGGTAATGGCCCTGCAACGACCTTGGCGTGGTGATGGCCTCCGTCTGCTCGAAGATGACATTATTGTCGGCATCGGTCACCCGGATATTGGAATAGGTGGCCTCGGTGCTCCAGGAGCCGACGCCCAATCGGGCACTCTCCATGCCGAGCATGTTGCCCGTCTCGGTCCATGTGATGTTCTGCTTCCCGACGGTCTCTGCCATCATCTGCTGAGCCCAATAGGAGGGCGTGCCGAAGCTGGTATAGGCATTGTAGTGGAGCATGTCGGGATTCCATTGCGAATCGTTCTCGTTCTTGAAGATAGGCGCATACGAAGCCATGATGCAAACGTCGGAATTGCGTTCCATGCCCGCCATGTAGATGGCTTCGCCCAGGGCAGCTTTCAGGGTTCCGTTGGTGCCGCAGTCGCTGGTGACGGCATATTCGCCATTATATATCTTGTGGCTGCTGCGGCTGGCATTGTCGTATTTGCGGTAATTGGATGCAAACCAATCGGGCGTTTTATAATAATGCTCGTCCACGACATCCACGGGATGAGCGTTGCGCCAGGAGGGATTGTCCGTGCCCCAGCTCTCCACGTTGCCGATGCAGATGGTTTCCGGCCAACGCGCCTTGATGGCGTCGTAGAACTGGCGGTAGCGCTCGGGGTAGTGGTCGCTCTGGTCGCTGTTATTGTTGAAATTATAGTTATAATTCTCGTTCCCTATCTCTATGAGGCGCATGTTGAACGGCTCGGGATGCCCTGCCGCAATGCGCTTCGCCCCCCAGAACGTGGAGGCATCGCCATTGGCATATTCCAAAGCATCGAGCGCTTCCTGCACATAACCCTCAATATGCTGATAGTTCTCATACCATCCGTGACCCATGCCCATGTTGACCACGAACATCGGCTCGGCTCCCAAATCCTCGGAAAGCTGAAGGAACTCGTGGAAGCCCATGCCGTTCGTCACGGGATAGCCCCACTGGCTGTTATAGATGCCCAGACGCTCCTCGACGGGACCGACGGTATGGCGCCACTGATAGCGATTGCCGCCTTCAATATAGCAGCCGCCCGGGAAACGCATGAAGCGAGGATGCAAGGCAGCCAGCTTCTCGGCCAAATCGATGCGCATTCCGTTCTCGCGCCCCTTGAACGTTGGCGGGAACAGGCTGACGCAATCCAGATAAATCGTCCCTGCCTGGCCTCCCCTGATGGCAAAACAACCTTGCTGGTAGCTGCCCGTAGCGGTAATCTCTGTGGTGTATTTCTTCCAAGAACCAGCATCGCTGACAGGCACCACGGAATGTCCGAGGTCGTCGCCCGCTTCGCTCTCAAGGGTCAGCGTCACATCGCTTTCCCAATTGCTGGCCGTACGAATCCAGAAACTGGCCTTGTAAGTTTGCCCCTCCACAATGTTAATGCCCCAGTAACCGACGTTTCTGGTGCCGTCGCCTGCTTGAGCCAGGTTGAGTTGCATAGCATTCTTCTGGGCACCATTGATGAGGTTCTGGGAAGAAATGCTGAGGCTGGCATTGCCGATGGTCTGCCAATATTCGGGGTTTGAACCGCTCTCCTCCATCGAGCCATTGCGAATGAGCTCGGCATAGATGCCGCCATCCCCCGCATGGTTGATTTCCTCGTAGAAGATACCATAATGGAGCGGCCCTATGACGGGACCACGATGGGCAGTAGAGAACTCGAAAGCGGTCTGCTGCGCAGAGACGCAGAGAACGCAGAGGAAACACAGAGCACAAAGCCCTATGGCCTTTGCTGATAGGAAGTTGCTTTTCATATATTAGAATGTTAGAGTTTATTTTTTCTCCTTTATTTCACCTCCCAGATGTCGTTCGTCTCGAGAAGCTCGGCGAAGGTATGATACTTCTTCTTCTCTTTGATTTCCTCGATTTGACTCCAGACGCAATCGTCGTAGGTGGGTGCCTCGACGTCGCGAATCACGCCGAGCGCAACGGGCCATTCCATCTCGGCAAGCTTCAGCTGCAGGGTGTTATCCTCGCATTTCGCATCGTGAACCAGGACGTCGGCTTCGGTATAACCATCCTCGCCAAGTTTCACCGGCTTGATGTTGAAGCCTTCCTGCACGATGCCGTACTCGTTGTTCTCGCCGAAAAGCATCTTCTCGCCATGCTTCAAATAGATGGCATTCTTGGCGCGACCTTCCTTCGAATAGACCGCATCGTGGGTTCCGTTATTGAAGATGACGCAGTTTTGCAGGATCTCGCAAACGCTGGCGCCCTTATGATTGTAGGCTGCCTTGAGCACCTCGATGGTGCCCGGGGCATCGGTGGCAACGGCGCGGGCAAAGAAATGACCTCTCGCTCCGAAGCACAGCTCGGCAGGACGGAAGGGATCCTCAACCGTTCCGTAAGGCGAGGACTTGCTGACGAAGCCACGCGGGCTGGTGGGGCTGTACTGTCCTTTGGTCAGGCCATAGATGCGGTTATTGAGCAGAATCATGTTCAGGTTGATGTTCCTGCGGTTGGCGTGAATGAAGTGATTGCCTCCGATAGCCAATCCATCGCCATCACCGCTGACTTGCCAAACGGCGAGACTGGGGTTGACAACCTTGCAACCAGTAGCAATCGCAGCCGCACGGCCGTGAATCGTGTTCATGCCATACGTCGCCATGTAGTGCGGCAAACGGCTTGAACAACCGATACCGCTGATAACGGCGGTCTGCGACGGCGCCACTCCTATCTCGGCCATCGCTTTATGCAGGCTGGCGAGGAAGAAGTGGTCACCACATCCAGGACACCAACGCGGCTGCCCTTTCTTGAAATCAGAAGCACTATAATTACTCATATTTCTTATTTTTATATTTTACAACAACGGATTTAACGGATTAAACGGATTTCTATCCTATGGGAAAGCGTTCTTTTACGAGTGAGGATTCGCCGAAATTGATAAGCAATGATAGTTTGAAACCTGCAACCTTGGCATAATTTATGGCTTGTGAGCGATGCACATCATCCAGTTCCCTCACTGCTTTTAACTCAACGATAATCTTGTCGTAGCAAATAAAGTCTGGGATGTATGTTCCCTCTAATACGACACCTTTATAAGTCGCATGAATCTCCTTCTCTCGTTCGAAAGGTATTCCCTGTTCAGCAAACTCTATTGCCAAAGCTTCTTGGTAAACCTTTTCAGTGAACCCCGGACCAAGAACACGGTGAACTTTCATCGCTGCGCCAATGATTTGGTAAGTCTCGTGTTCGTATCTAAGCATTGCCTTAATCCGTCAAATCAGTTCAATCCGTTGTTTATTATAATTTTTTATTCTTTGTTTAATATCTCAAACGCTTTGACCAGTTCTGCAACCTTGAAGGGTTGACCTTTTACTTCATTATATTGTTGGGGCACGAAGCCGTCGACTTTCATGCGGAGCCAGCCGGCGAGTTGTCCCATGTTCTGTTCAGCGACCACAACCTTCGGGTAGCGACGCAAGACGTCGGCTGTGTTCTTTGGCAACGGATTGATGTAGCGGAAGTGCGCGAGAGCAACTTTGTGGCCGGCAGAACGCAGTTCGTCCATCGCAGCATGCAGGTGACCATAGGTGCCGCCGAAACCAACGATGAGCAACTCGGCATCGTCTTTGTCGCCGAGCACCTCAAGGTCGGGCACAGGGATAGCAGCTATCTTAGCCTGACGCTTCCGTGTCATCAGGTCGTGGTTCTCGGGATTCGTGCTGATGGCACCCGTCTTGTCGTCCTTCTCGAGACCTCCGAGGATGTGCTCGAAGCCTTCGCGGCCGGGCACGGCCCAGTAGCGAACGCCCTCAGCATTACGCATGTATGGTGTCCAAGAGCCTTTCAGTTCCTCGGGGACATACGGGGGATTGATGGCGGGATACTCATCGAGATTGGGCAGCTTGAAGGCAGCGGAGCCGTTGGCAACGTAGGCGTCGGTCATGAGAATGACGGGCGTCATGTGCTCCAACGCCATCTTCGAGGCCGCGTAAGCCATTTCGAAGCAGTCTGTCGGGCTTGCGGCAGCGACGACGGGCATCGGGCTCTCGCCGTTACGACCAAAGAGAGCTTGTAAGAGGTCGGTCTGTTCGCTCTTCGTAGGAAGACCCGTCGCAGGTCCGCCTCGCTGCACGTCGAGCACGACGAGAGGAAGCTCCATGATGACCGCCAGGTTCATCGCCTCGCTCTTGAGGCAGATGCCGGGGCCAGAGGTCGAAGTTACGGCCAACGCTCCAGCGAAGGAAGCTCCTACTGCCGACGCGCAGCCTGCTATCTCGTCCTCGCATTGAACGGTGACGACGCCGAGGCTCTTGTGCTTGGAGAGCTCGTGGAGGACATCGGTAGCGGGTGTGATGGGATAAGAACCGAGGTAGAGCTTCAACCCAGCCTTCTCGGCAGCCGCGATGAAGCCATACGCCGTAGCCTTGTTGCCGGTGATGTCCATATAGCGACCGGGCACTTTGTGCTTGGTCTCGATGCGATAGACGTTGGCCACGCTGCTGTGCGTGTTGTGTCCGTAATCGTAGCCTGCCTGGATGACTTTGATGTTTGCCTCAGCCACTTCGGGCTTCCCCCCGAACTTCTCACGCAGGAAGCTGAAGGCGACGTCGAGGTCGCGGTCGAACAACCAGCACACCAGGCCGAGGGCGAACATATTGCGGCATTTGAGGATACTCTTGGCGTCGAGAATCCCTTCAAGGCAGTTCTTGACCATTGTTGTCAAGGGGCAGGCGATCACGCGGTCCGGGTCGATGCCCATCTCGCCGAGGTAATCGTCCGAAGCAAACTGCGCCTTCTCCAAATCCTTGGGGCCGAAGCTGTCGGTATCGATGATGATAGCGGCATCGGGCTTAGCGTAGCGATACTGCGTCTTGAGGGCTGCGGCATTCATTGCCACGAGGACATCGCAGAGGTCGCCAGGCGTATAGACCTGCTCGGCACCGATGTGGACCTGGAAGCCGCTGACACCCGTGAGCGAGCCTTGCGGAGCGCGGATGTCGGCAGGATAGTCCGGGAACGTACTGATACTGTTGCCCACGGTGGCGGACACTGTAGAAAAAATATTTCCGGCGAGCTGCATGCCATCGCCGGAATCACCAGAGAACCTTACAACTACAGATTCTTTTTCCTTTATTTCCATCGTTATTTCAAAATTAAGAGTTAAGAGTTAAGAATTAAGAATTGCCTACCGGACAGAAGTCCTTTGACGCAAAAAGCACGGCGGAAGGAAATTCTTCATTTTTCACTCTTCACTTTCGAAGTAGTACTCCCGAGGGGAATCGAACCCCTATCTAAAGTTTAGGAAACTTCTATTCTATCCGTTGAACTACAGGAGCAATCGCCTGGCTAATCTTGCAGGTCCAATTAAATTCGCGTGCAAAGGTACAATAAAAGTTTAAAAGTTTAAAGGTTTAAGAGTTAAAAAAACCTCTTTATGTATAGTTTTTGCTAATTTTCTTTATTCTGTGTCCCTTTCTCACACATTCATTAATCTTTTTTCCTTATCTTTGCAAAGAGTAATAAGCAGGAGATAATGACTGGTTATGCTAAATGGATGCCGGTTGGCATTGCTACTGTTCTCCATTTCCTTGTGGACGGACTTTGTTTGTGCTGCCTATATTTGATGGCGGCAGCTACTCCGGCGACCGACCTCCTGCCCCTATTCCTTACTTATAATATATTGGCATTCATGACACAGCCGCTGACGGGCTGGTGGACAGACCGTCTCAGCCATCCCCATAAGGCATTGCTCCTTTCCTCATGCTTGCTGACGGCAGCGGTCTTCATGCTGATGGCAGACACGCTTTGGTGGGGATTCACGCCATTCTCGACATATGCCGTTGCCATCCTGCTGGGCATGGGAAACTCTATGTTCCATGTATGGGGAGGCAAGTTAACAGCCGTCCTGACCGGCAACGACATGAGGGCCTTGGGCATCTTCGTTTCGACCGGTGCCATGGGCTTGGCCTTTGGTGCGCTCTATGCCTCATGGTGGCTGCTGGCAGGCATGCTGCTGTGCATAGCGTTGGCAGCCACAAGTCTCCCCCGAGCCCTCCAAAGGAGGGGGGAAGCAATCTCCCTACGAAGTCAACAGCTAGGCGGGGCAATTCCCCCCTCCTTTGGAGGGGTCGGGGGAGGCTTCCTCCTTGCCATCCTTGTCTTTGTCATGTTGAGGTCGTTTGTGGGCGAAGTGGTTCCAACGGGACTGGAGAGGACATCTGATGTGCTGCTGCCTTTGGCGATAGCTGCCATGATAGGGAAAGCCGGAGGCGGATGGATTGCACGCTGGTTGGGAATAGGGCATGCCATCGTCGCCTGTGTGTGTGTCACAGCTATATGCATGATGTGGAGAGGGGAAGACAGCACATCCCTGCTGCCTGTCATCCTGAGCGTGATGGCCATCAACTTCACGATGCCTATGACGCTTCACCTGTCCAACAGGCTGTTTCCTAAGCGCGAGGGCCTTTCCTTCGGCCTGCTGGCTGCCGTCCTGATTCCCGGCTACATGCTGGCGCACCATCAGCAGCTGTCCTCCATGCACTACTTCATGCTGTCGGCCTTGCTGCTCACCATCTCCGTAGAGATAGGGATGCTGTTGCTGATGGGCGAGCGAAGGAAAGGCTTGCTGACGGGGGCCGTCGCAATCAACATACTGACGAATGTGCCGCTGAACTACTTCCTGCTGACATTTGGCACCAGCACCGAGCGCATTGTCGGAGGCGAGCTGCTGGTGCTTTTGGTAGAGGCGTTGTGGTACTTCGCCTTCACCCGCGGGTGGCGAAAAGCAGCAATATACAGTTTGATATGTAATGCCACAAGTTTTCTTGTTGGCATCCTGATACAACTAATCATCTGACATTCAACAATTAAAAAAGAAAGGAGAGATTATGACGCTTTATTTATTAGACGTTATCGCTACCCCAAGAGAGTGGGAACAGCGCCAGATTCGCAAAGATCAGATTGAGAAAGCGAAAGAGGAGGCAAAGGAAGAAAAGCAAGTAGAAAAGCTTACGAAGAAAGAGGCGAAGGCGAAGAGAAAGGCCGAAAAGAAGGCCGAGCGGGCAAAGAAGAAGGCCGAGAAGAAGGCTCAGAAGCATTCAAAGGATTTGTCGGCCACCCAGGTTAGCACAGTAGCAACAGTGGAGGTTCCCGCGAACCAAGCCTGCCAAACCACTCAGGCAGCCATGCCGACAGGAGTCGTGCTGGCGGTTTGTGCATCGCTGCTGATTTGCTTCGGCTCAGCGTGGTTCTATCGTCGCTTCAATTCCAGCCAGAACGCATCCAAGCCCTAAAGACAATCTGTCATCGATCCTGCCCCTTTTGCTTTCTTTTTGCTATTTTTGCACACTCTTCAAAAAGGGGGAAAGGGGCTCGGAAAACGCGGGATTTGCAAACGCCGCGTGCGGGGATTGCCAACGCCGCAGGCTATGTTTGCCAACGCCACACGCGGCGTTGGCAATTACCGCACGCGATGTTTACAGACAACCCACGCCGAAAAGTGTGCAAAAACTGGCGAAATCGACCATTTTTGCCAAGTGGAGATGTCAATTCGGTGATTGAATATTGAAAATTGAACATTGAGGGCTTTATGTAATAGATTATGACATAGGCGGTTACAAAACCTTCGCGTTCTAAGCGCGTCAAATCGGAAAAGGGTACAAAAGTGCCGCCGAGCTCGTTTTAAGCGATTCTCGGCGGCTTGCGAAAAATGGCTGTGTAAGCAAAACAGGCAGTTTTGCTTACAATTTGTCAATACCTTATCTTCAAGTACTTCACGCCGTGAGTGGGGATGAAGTAGTTCACATCGGTCGTGCTGAGGTCCTTCTGACGCCAGAGGTCGCGGACGGCCTTCAGGCTGCCGATGCCCATCTGACCATAGTATTTCTTGAAGTCAACCCTGACATCCGTGGTGCCCACGTTGAAGATGCCTACTGCGTATGCTCCGTCGCTGAGCGGACGCGCCCAAATCTGCACGGCGCCATCCAGGACAACGCGTTGTGCCTGCTTGCCCAGGATGTCCTGGTTGATGGCATTCACCTCGTTGTTGCAGAGCACGTTGATGGTGAAGTCGTCTATCTGAGCGATGTCGCAACCGATGAGCATATTGCTGGCAAGCAGCGTCCAAAGGCTGATGTGGGTGTATTGCTCGTCGGGCGTCAGGCGACTGTCCCTGAGGTTGTTGCTCCAGCCCACCTTTCCGACAATCAGCATATCGGGGT
Organism: Bacteroidaceae bacterium; assembly: GCA_017428785.1. Taxonomy (GTDB): domain Bacteria; phylum Bacteroidota; class Bacteroidia; order Bacteroidales; family Bacteroidaceae; genus Physcousia. The sequence goes on along the minus strand of JAFRQD010000004.1, from coordinate 6,772 downwards.
CGTTCCAATGGCCTGGCTTGGCGTAGGGATAGAGTTCGGGCTGCTTGTCGAAGCCGATGTCGTAGAGGCTCTCCCAAGTGTCCGTGATGTCGCCAGTGGTGCGCCATGAGTTGGCATCGACCGACTCACCCCATTTCCACACGTCGGCCATACCGTATTGGCAAAGGCTGTAGAAGATGTCGCGAGGCTGCTGACGGAGGCAACGCTCCATCAACAGGTAGGGACGGACATAGCTGGCAACCGTCTGATTGTCCGGCTCTGTGCGATGCTTCCTGCCATACCCGCACCAGTCGTACTTCAGGTAGTCGATGCCCCAGCTGTTATAACTCTCTGCATCCTGGAGCTCATGGTCGATCGAGCCAAGATAGCCGCCGCAGGTGAGGTCGCCCGGCGATGAATAGATGCCGAACTTCAGGCCTTCCGAGTGGAGCCAGTCGCCGAGGTCCTTCATGCTGGGGAACTTCTCGTTCACGGCAATCGTGCCGTCTGCATTACGCTTGGGTGCCTCCCAACCGTCGTCGATGTTCATGTAGCAGTAACCATAGTCGGCAAGTCCCTTGTCGATGAGTGCCTTGGCGCTGCTAATCACCTTGTCCTGCGTGACGCTCAGGCCCCAGCAGTTCCAGCTGTTCCATCCCATTGGAGGCGTCAGGCCGATCTTGCTGCCGCAACGGATCGTGAACCGCTGCGTCTGCTCGCCCTTCGCATTCTTTGCCTTAACGGTGAAGGTGTAGGAACCCGGCTTTTCGAGGGAACCGCTCAGGGCGCCGTTGTCGGGATTGATGGCGAGGCCTGCAGGCAGGTCGTCCGAGGTGATCTTCATGGGACGCTCGCCGCTGACACCGAAGCGGAAGTGGATGGGTGAGCCCGGACGCACGCCATAGAGGGGAGTCGTGTTGAACCTGGGCTCAGCCGGAGCAGCAGGCGTGAGGATGTACTTCGGGATGTACTTTGTGGTAGTGCTCAGGCCCGTCTTGCTCTCAGTAAAGGAAGCGATGATGCGAACCATCTGGTGGTTGTCGTAAGGCAGGCTGATGACGCGGTTCTTCTTCTCGTTGACAGAAACCTTCATTGTCTTCTCGCCCAACACCTTGCCCGTCTCCGGATCTTGAACCTGCACCTTAAAATCGCCGCTCTTCGTGGCCTGCATCTTGCTGGTAAGGGTGCTTATGCTCTGCCCGTTAGCGCCTTCCTTGATGACGATGCTCAGATTGTCGATTGTGTTGGGGACGCGCACACTGACAGGACCGGCAAACATGCCGCCCGGGTCGCCGGCATTATACACTCTTACGGCTATCACATTGTCTGCATCCCACTTGATAAGCGGACTGTTTGTCTTCACACGATACACACGGGGAAGGCTCCAGGCACTTTTGTAACCCTTCTCGTCTTTTGGGAAACTGCCTGTCTTGCCTATCAGCTTGCCATTCAGATAAACCTCGTCGGCATCGTCTATCTTACCCATATTGAAGTCGACGGTCTCCTTGAGGTCCGACTTCTCGAGCAGGCTCTTGGGAATTGTTACATGATAGCGATACCAGCCAAAGCCGTTCTCGATTTTGACGCCTTGCGAAGTCCACGTCATCGTGTTCTTGATGTCGCGCCAACCGCTCTCATCAACATTTGCGCCTGCCCACGCAGCATCGTCTCCTGCATGGAACTTGGCATTCTCCAAACTAACCTCCTGTGCGAAGGACGCAAGCGACATTGTGCCGGCAAGCACTACTAAGGAAAGGAATTGTTTCATAATGTTTGTCAGTTTTAGGTTATATACTTATTTTATTTATACTTTCAGGAAGACTTTCTTTCTATAGAGGAAATAGAGGAAGAGCCAGCAGACGGCGATGTAGGCCACCTGTGTGAAGAAGGCCTGCGAGTTCTCCGGCATCAGCTTCACCAGTCCGCTGAAAAGTTTCTCCGATGTGTAGGAGAACCTGATGAACCTCTGAGCGAGATAAATGGTGATGGAGTTCATGCCGATCACCGTGAAGAACAGCGTCCACTTGCGCCACTGCAATACATCTATTATAAAATAGAAGAGGGCGAACATCAAGACGGAATAGGCTCCCACAACCAGCACGAAGGAACTTGTCCACATCTTCTTGTTGATGGGGAACACTTCGTTCCAAAGCAGACCCACAGCCAAAAGCACAATGCCGGCAACTATCATCCAAAGCACCTTCTTGCCGGAAGTCAGCCCTTCGCGTTTCGACTTCACCAGCTCTCCCGTAAACATACCAAGCAGGGCCGTGCCGATAGAAGGAATGATACTCAGGATGCCTTCCGGGTCGATGTTTCCATAATAGATTCGTCCAGGCAAGAGGATGCGGTCCACATAGCCCACGAAGGAACCTTGAGCAGAGAAGATGTCCTCTCCGCCCCCGTCGGGAGCAGGAATGAAACCTGCCACAAGCCAATAGCCTACGAGCAAGAGGGCTGTTATTCCCACTCTGGTCTTCCATCCTGTATGTATGAAGATGAGTGCCGCAAACATCCAAGCCAAACCGATGCGCCCAAGGACACTGGCATAGCGAAGCGTCTCGAAGTCGAAGTCAAGCAGCCCGTTATAGACAACTCCCAAGAAGACAAGCATCAGGCCACGCACGATGACTTTCCTGTGAATCTGCCACGATGTCTTTCCGTTTGCTCTTTGTTTTGCCAGGGAGAAGGGGAAGGAGATACCTGCGATGAAAAGGAATAGCGGGAAGATGGTGTCGTGGTGGCGAAGGCCGTGCCATTCCACATGGTCCATCTGCTCGGCTATCGCCTGTGTGAAGTCGCAAGGAAACCACTGAGCCAATGCTGTAAGCAAGCCAGCACCGCCCATAATAAACAACATGTCGAAGCCTCGAAGGGCATCGATGGACATCAGTCTGTCTGATTTGGCGTCTTTCATACTTGAGTGTTAATAATGTAATTGTGAAATTGTCAAATTGAGAAATTGAGGAATGAGGTCAGTACTTGAACGAACTTCCTCCTGCAAACTCCCTCAGCAAGCTTGAAGGCGGCACTTGGTCGCCTGGGATGCCTCGGAAGTAGGCAAGGAACTTGCGCAGACGACTGGCCTCAGCATACTCTATGGCTCGTTCGGGCACTTGCTCCAGAATAGGCATCACCTGGTCGCGAATCACGCCAAGTTCATAAAGCAAGGCACTGTTGAAGGTTGCATCGGCAAAGCCTTGGAAGGGGAATATCCACTTCTCCTCGCCTGCACTGACGCTTGGAGCACGCTTGATGGTCTCCACAGCCGAGAAACCGCGATGCTTGTAGTCACGAAGGATGCGGCGAAGCAAGCGGATGTCGGCTGTAGGGATGTGATTGTGGTCGTCGAGCTGTATGGTGGTGAGCGTCGAGACATAGATGCGGTACTTCTTCTCGTCAGGTATCTGCTGTGTCAGGATTGGGTTGAGGGCATGGTTGCCTTCAAGGATGATGACATCATCGGGACCTATCTTGAGCTTCCTTCCCTCGAAGACACGCTCGCCTCTCTTGAAGTCGTAGCGTGGAAGCTCTATCTCTTCGCCATTCAGCAAGGCATTCATCTGCTTGTTGAAGAAGGTGGTATCGACTGCACCGATGCACTCGAAGTCATACTCTCCATTGGCATCCTTTGGCGTATCGACACGATTGACAAAGTAGTCGTCGGTGCTGATGGTATGAGGTCGCAAGCCACAAGCCATCACAAGGACAGCAAGCCGCTTGGCTGTGGTTGTCTTGCCGCTACTGCTTGGGCCTGCAAGCAAGACGATGCGTGCACCTCGCTCTGCTATCTCATCAGCTATATCACTGAGTTTCTTCGACTGCAAAGCCTCGCTGACATTGATGAGGTCTGTGGCATATCCTTCCTGGATGGCGGCATTGAGCTCGCCTACAGTCCTCACGCCCAGTATCTCCTGCCATCTGTGATGCTCCCTGATGACGTCGAACATCTTCTTGTTCTGCTCCATTATCTCTTCCAACTGCGAGGGGTTCTTTCGCGAAGGAGCACAAAGCAACATGCCGTCGTAGAACTTGATGAGGTCGAAGAGATGCACCTGACTGGTTCGGGTGAGCAGGCAACTGTAGAAGTAATCGACGGTGCCAGCCAACTTATAATAATATGTATAGAGGTCGTCCTGGCTTTCCAGCAGCTGGACTTTGCTCTTCATGCCTCGCTTCTCAAACATCTCAATGGCCTCCTCGATGGGGCACTGCATGCGATGGATAGGCATGTCGGCATCTATGATGTCCTGCATGCGCTGCTTGATACGGCTCACATCCTCGTCCTCCACAGGACGCTCCAAGCGAAGCTGACAATAGTAGCCACGACAAACAGAGCCGCCAATGAGGAGCTGTGCATCGGGATAAGTGTCTTCCACAGCTTTCGCAAGGATGAAGAAGAGCGTTCGGGTATAAGTGCGCATGCCACTTTCATCAGAGAGGGAAAGGAACTCCACATCCTTGTTGTTGTAGAAGCGGTAGTTCATGCCCTGCACCTTATTGTTGACGCGAGCCGCCACAGGACCGAATTCCATCTGGAAGTCAGCCTTGGCAAAGGCTTCATAAAGATTGCTTCCAAAAGGAATGCTTATCCTCTTGCCTGTATTGCGGCAACGTATTCTAAGCTCACTCATCTTCAATTTTCAATATTCAATTTTCAGTTTTCAATATCGTCAAGAGTTCCTTCATGCCTTCGCTGGCGCCCTTCATGATATGATGGACAGGCACATCGCTGTTCCAGGCAACGGGCTTGGGGTCTATGAGATAGATGGGTGTGCCTGGGCGCACACAGCGGGTTAGGCCGGCAGCAGGATAGACATTGAGGCTTGTGCCAATGACAATGAGCATATCTGCCTTCGCACATTCCTCGGCGGCTTTTTCTATCTCAGGAACTGCCTCGCCAAACCACACAATGAAGGGGCGGACCTGACTGCCGTCGTCAGCAAGGTCACCTATCTTGACTTCGAGATGCTCCTTGTCGAGTGTCTTGATGTAACGCGGATCATTAGGCGAGCGGCTGCTGGTCACCTTCATCAGTTCCCCATGCAGATGGATGACATAGCTGCTGCCGGCACGTTCATGGAGGTCATCCACATTCTGTGTCACAACCGTCACAGCATGCTCTTCCTCAAGCTTTGCCACCAGCTCATGCCCCAGACAGGGCTTCACATCGAGCAATTGCTTACGGCGGATGTTGTAGAACTCCGTCACAAGTTTAGGGTCACGCGCCCAGCCTTCAGGCGTCGCCACATCTTCCACATTATACTGGTCCCACAGACCTCCATTGTCGCGAAAGGTACTGATGCCGCTTTCTGCACTCATACCAGCTCCACTCAAAACTACAATTCTCATAATTGCCCTTTTTTGTTAAACGCTCCACAAATATAGCAAAAAATACGATGCGGCGGCACGAAAGAACAGAAAAAAGGTGGGAAAAGAAAGAAATACGACGCATTTAGTCCTAAAGACGATGCGGACAGCAGGCATTACACATGCTTAGTTTGGCAATTACACGTGTTTAGTTTGCCAACTACACGTGTCTAGTTTGTCAACTACATGTGTGTCGTTTGTAAAATCCTCGTGTGGATTTAGTGAAATCCTCGTGTCGATTTTGTCAAATCCACGTGAGGATTTAGTCAAGGCCTCGTGAGGATGTTGCCAAAGCCATAATAATCATAAACAGAAAAAGATGTGACATTTTTCTCTCAAAAGCAATTGATGTATTACTATTTTTTGTAACTTTGCAGCAGATTATTCACCTTCTCATGTTTAGCAATTATGAAACATTATCTCAAACACCTTCTTCTGTGCCTTTGCCTATTCGCAGGCACGAATGTCCTTGCCCATGATGCCATAATTGACGGCATCTATTACAACTTCTCAGGAAACGCAGCTACAGTGACGTATTCCAGTAGTAATCCTTCTGCATACTCTGGAAACATCATTATTCCTCCTTCTGTCACCTATAACGGCAAACCCTACAGCGTGACAAGCATAGGAGACTGGGCATTCCGTGGCTGCTCGGGCCTGACATCTGTTACCATCCCGGGCAGCGTGACAAGCATAGGAGACGCTGCATTCCGTGGCTGCTCTAGCCTGACATCTGTTACCATCCCGGGCAGCGTGACAAGCATAGGACGCAGTGCATTCAAAGACTGCTCCGGCCTGACATCTATTACCATCCCGAGCAGCGTGACAAGCATAGGAGAACGGACATTCTCTCATTGCTCGGGCCTGACATCTATTACCATCCCAAACAGCGTGACAAGCATAGGAGAATATGCATTCGAATACTGCTCCAGCCTGACATCTGTTACCATCCCGAGCAGCGTGACAAGCATAGGAGACCATGCATTCGAAGACTGCTCCGGCCTGACATCAATTACCATCCCAAACAGCGTGACAAGCATAGGGGACTTTGCATTCTCTGATTGCTCCAGCCTTGCATCTTTTACCATCCCAAACAGCGTGACAAGCATAGGAGACTATGCATTCTATCGTTGCTCGGGCCTGACATCTATTATCATCCCAAACAGCGTGACAAGCATAGGATACGATGCATTCGAACTTTGCGACGGCCTGACATCTATAACCATCCCGAACAGCGTGACCAGCATAGGAAACTATGCATTCCAGGGTTGTATTTAGAGACCTCTAAACAACCACAAACAATGAAAAGCATATAGAGATAAACCTTTGTATATCAACCACTTTTAGATTTTAACACTTCGGACCTGCTTTTTGGTGGTTCTCAAAAATCCGCTTACCTTTGCAACGCATTTCTACCGCGGAG
>JAFRQD010000028.1 GCA_017428785.1 Bacteroidaceae bacterium | reverse complement strand
GGATTGGACAGCGTTGGCATGAGAAAGATACAAATGATTGACAAACTTGCTATAGGCACGGTAGGCAAGGGTATGGTCTGCCGTAGCTTCTGCACAATGGATGGCCAGATGGGAGAGTCGGGCACTTTGCGTAAGCTGAAGTTTGTCACGTTGGTAGCGACTCAACACGAAGCAGATGCGTCCGAAGCGCCGCAAGGCATCCTTATCATCGCTTGTGCCACCAAGACTCTCGCGTTCATAATAACGGTACACGCGCATGAGGGTGCTGTCATCGGGAAAGGTTTCCTCGTCTGCTTTCTGGCTGGCCTTTTCGCGCATAAAGCGCCATTTCTCTGCATCTGATAAAAGGCAAGAGGCCGTGTCGGCGTTGTCCAGATACCATTGTTCTTCAAAAACCATAGCACCCAACAGGTCATACAGCATCCGCGAGCTTTCCGTCAGCCGCGTCGTATCGACCTGCGCCAGCAGTCGTTCCGTGCTGTCCGCATCCGTGAACACAATGTTCTCTGCCGCACGGAGCAAGCGCTTCTGCGGCAGGTCGCGCAAGTTCCAACTGATGCCGCCCGCCAAGGCCAGCAACAGCACAGCAACGATGATTCCAATTGTCTTCCTTTTCATGTAGTTTTTTGTTTTGTCGCTGCAAAGGTACGGCAATTCTTTGGCCTCCACAAGAGAAAGGGATGGAAATCGCTATTCCGCCTATTACGCTGTGATAATCAAATCGTTTCACAGTTCTTTTCCATCCTCTTTCCATCCTGTGAGGTGGAATACTCTTCTATAAATGACAAAAATAACAAAAAGTGAAGCCGCTTGTCCATATAAGTCAAAGCGGCTTCGTTATTTCGACAGAAGCAAAAACGTTATAGGTTTGATTTCAGCTTGTGACGCTTGTGCTTCTTAAGATATTGAATAAGGTCTAATGGGCGGTCGCTTTGGATGACGGTACCGCCTCTGTCCAACAACCAGCCCCAGCTTTCGTCGGGTTCACCCAGTTCTACTGCACGGTCATCGTCGTGGCCGTCACAAAGGCTGGCCCAAATGCTGTTGAGCCATATCTTGATGCCTGCATCACGCACCTTTTGAAGCAAGCGACCTACGTTTTCGTCGTACTTGCCTATGCAACACTCTATGGCGACGGGATGAATGCTGATGAACTCGTCGAGAGTCTTCTCTGCGTTCGCGGCGTTCAGGTTCACGATAGGCATGTAGATGACCTTGTCGAGTATCGCGCCGTTCTCACGCTTCACCTTGTCGAGGGGGTTGCTTGACTTGATGATGACTTGGTTTGTGGTGCCTGTTTTCTCCATCAGTTCATACACTTGCTGAAAGTAGTCGTAGCCCTTGTCTATGTTGATAAGTATCTTCCCTTTGCAAAGGACGAGGACTTCTTCAAGCGTAGGGATGTGGTTGCGGGTGGCGGCTGCATTGTGCTGGGGAAGAAGGCGCAGTTTCTGTATCTCGTCGTATGTCAAGTCGGCCACCTTGCCTTTCCCGTTGGTACAGCGGTCGACCGTCGGGTCGTGCATCAGTACGAGCTGGCCGTCTTTGGTGCGTCGCACATCAATCTCAATCATGTCGATGCCCATGTCGATGCAGCTTTGGAAGGCAGGAATGGAGTTCTCGGGATGGTTGCGCCAGTCGCCTCGATGTGCCACGACGGTAACATACTTGGGATTGCGGAAGAGGTTGTCACGCAGTACATCTGATTTGTCCTTCGGCAGAACACTCAAGGACACGATGGTCAGGACGACCAAGAGAAAGGTTCTTTTCATGGTATTTCTTTATTTGCTTTATTTCACTTCGCCGTTCGTTGCCTGTTTGAGGGTGAGAGGAACGTATACCATATTATATATATAAGGTTCCTCTTCGTAGAAGAATGCGATGCGGCCGTCCTTCTGCTGGCACATGGTGGAGTAGGCCGAGCGCTTGTTGGTGACTTGCATACCGAGCTTCCAGCCCTCGGCAAAGGTGGCAGTCGTGTAGTTCTTGCCTTCCTCGAGGACCTTGTAGAAGATAGAAACATCGGCTCGTGTGTCGGCTTTCGGCAGGCTTTGGAGAGCGACGTGGCAAGGCTTGCCGTCGGAAACGCGACGCCCGCGGACGATGAGAATCTCGCCGTTGCAACTGTTGGCGCCGACCTTGATGCCCGTCGGCACATCATGGCTGTTGACGGGCTTGTCCCAAGAGCCTTTGGTGACGCTGCCCTCTGCAAAGGTCCAGATGTTGAACGTGCGGCCGTACCACTTCCTGCCGCTCAAGACGATTTGTCCGCTGGGCAGTTCCTCCACCTTCGGCTCGTCGCTGTCCGGAGCCGCCTGGAACGAGGCATCACCGCCCAGAAGCTGCCAGTTCATGCCCATGTCGTCGCTGTAAACGACATACGCGCCTTTGAGTCCTGTGCCTTTCAACAGCAAGGCCGCATAGAGGCGGTAATAGTCGCCAACTTTCGTGACGCGGCTCTGCAGAATCTTGCCGCTGCCAAAGAAGCCTGCCCAAGCAAAAACGCCCATTCCATCGTCTGTTTCCTTTTGTTGGAACATTGCGCCAGCCTTTCCCCAGAACTGCGTCGTGATGTCTTCCGGCGCACTCCAAGTATGTCCGCCGTCCGTGGTGATCTGCCTTGCAATGAAGGGACGGTAGTCTGCTTTGGCATAGCCATAGATGCATTTCCCGCTGACGGTAATGAGCACGCCGCGTCCGCTTTCACGGTCCAGACAAAGTGCCGGATCGCCAAAGCCAACGCCGAAGACATTCTCATTTCCGCCCATTCCATCGGCTATTTTAGTCTCCGCCGACCACTTCTTGCCGTTGTTCTTCGAGATGCGCATCACCTCGTCGACCTCGCCGAAACCGATATCGAAGCCACAGACGCGGTAGTCATAAATGGCAATCAACTCTCCCTTTTTGTTCTTTGCAATCGCCGGGATGCGATAGACGTCGCGGGTGCTGTCGTTGCTGTACGCCAGGATCTGGTACTTAGTGCGCTCCGTGGCGTACGCCTCCGTTGCTCCCGTGTTGCCATCCACATAGGGATGAGCAGCCATCGCGTTCAGTGGCAGGAGGAGAAGCAGGAGGAGGTGTGGCGTACAGTTGTTTTTGTTGCAACAGTCGCAACAACTGCATTTGTTGTCACTGCGCAGATAGCGGTACAGCACAAAGCCTGCAACGACTATCACGGCAACTAAAAGGATAATGCTTTGGATGTTCATAGTAGGAGAGTTCTGAGTGTTCTGAGTAATCTGAATATTCTGAGAGTTCTGAGTTTAGCTGATAATAAGGTGGACGAGGAATGCCACGAGCCAGGCGACGCAGCACTGCCCGACCATGATGAACAGCATCCATCGGGTGCCGAGCTCGCGGCGGACGGTGGCCATCGTTGCCATGCATGGTGTGTAGAGCAGGCAGAAGACGAGCAGGGTGTAGGCCACGCCTGGTGTGAAGATGCTCGTAATGGCTACTCCGGCAAAGAGGGTGCTGAGCGTGCTCACTACGACCTCCTTTGCCAAGAGACCGCTCACGAGGGATGTCACCACGCGCCAGTCGCCGCAGCCGAGTGGCTCGAAGATGGGGGCGACAAGGCTCGATATCTGTGCCAGCATGCTGCGCGAGGCCTCTTCGGCAGGCACCATTTGGAGGTGGAAGTCGAATGTCTGGAGGAGCCAGATGACGATGCTGGCAAGGAAGATAACGGTGAAGGCTCGCCCCAGGAAGTCCTTCGCCTTGTCCCACAGCAGATGCCAGACATTCATGGCAACCGGCATGCGATAGTTGGGCAGCTCCATGACGAAAGGCACCGCCTCGCCTCGGAAGAGCGTCCGTTTCAAGACGAGCGCCACGACGATGCCCACAAGGATGCCAATCACGTAGAGCGACATCATCACCCACGCCGCGTGCCTCGGGAAGAAAGCCGCAGCGAAGAAGGCATAGATGGGAATCTTGGCGGTGCAGGACATGAAGGGCGTCAGCAAGATGGTGAGCCGGCGGTCGCGTTCGCTGGGAAGCGTGCGGCTTGCCATGATGCCTGGAACCGAGCAGCCGAAGCCAATCAGCAGAGGCACTATGCTGCGGCCGGAAAGTCCCAAGCCACGCAGCAGCTTGTCCATCACGAAAGCGATTCGCGCCATATAGCCTGTGTCCTCAAGCATGCTGAGGAAGAAGAAGAGGATGACGATGAGTGGCAGGAAGACGAGCACTGTGCCGACGCCGGAGTAGATGCCGTCGATGATGAGCGAATGGATGGGCGGAGCGATGTCCCACTGCGTGAGCGTGGCATCGGAGAACGCCGTGAAGCGGTCGATTCCCTCTTGGAAGAGGTCTTGCAGCCAAGCGCCTATCGTGTTGAACGTCAGGTAGAAGACGGCAGCCATGATGAGCAGGAAGGAAGGGATGGCCGTGAAGCGACCGGTCAGAATCTTGTCGATGCGGATGCTTCGCTTGTGCTCCTGGCTCTCTTCGGGGCGTACGACGCAGCATTCGCTTACCTGCAGGATGAAATTGAAGCGCATATCTGCGAGGGCGGCACAGCGGTCGAGGCCGCGTTCCTCCTCCATCTGGCAGATGATATGCTCGATGGTTTCCTGCTCGTTTTGTGTCAGGTTGAGTGCCGACGCCACGAGTTTGTCGCCTTCTATCAGCTTGCTTGCAGCGAAGCGGACAGGGATGTCGGCAGCCTGCGCGTGGTCCTCGATGAAGTGCATGATGGCGTGGAGGCAGCGATGCACAGCGCCGCCGTGCTCCGTAGGACTGCAGAAGTCCTGCCGCGCCGGCCCTTCACTGTAGCGAGCCACATGGATAGCGTGGCTCACCACCTCGTCCACGCCCTCGTTCTTCATGGCGCTGATGGGGATGACGGGAATGCCGAGCATCCTCTCCATGCGGTTGATGCGGACGGTCCCGCCGTTGCCCTTCACCTCGTCCATCATGTTGAGCGCCAGCACCATAGGGATGCCGAGCTCCATCAGCTGCATGGTGAGGTAGAGGTTGCGCTCGATGTTTGTGGCATCCACGATGTTGATGATGCCGCTCGGCTTGCTCTTCAGGATGAATTGACGGCTGATGACCTCCTCGCTCGTGTATGGGCTGAGGCTGTAGATGCCGGGGAGGTCGGTGACGGTGGCATCGGGGTGTCCCTTGATGATGCCGTCCTTGCGGTCGATTGTCACGCCGGGGAAGTTGCCGACATGCTGCTTGCTGCCCGTCAGCTGGTTGAAAAGCGTGGTCTTTCCGCAGTTCTGATTGCCGACAAGCGCAAAGGTGAGCGGTCCCTTTTTTGCCGATGAAATGGGATGAAATGCGTCCTCATCGTGGTAGCGGCCTTCCTCACCGAAGCCCGGATGCTCAATCACACCATCACGACCAGACCCGGACCCTCTCCCAACCTCTCCCTTGTAGGGAGAGGAGCATATAGTTCTTTCTCCGAAAGAGTAATCACTCCCCTCCCTATAAGGGAGGGGCTGGGGGTGGGTCTGGAGGGGAGGCGTGGGGGCCACCTCTATCTCCTCCGCGTCGGCCAGTCTCAAGGTCAGCTCGTAGCCATGAATCCGCAGTTCCATCGGGTCGCCGAGGGGTGCGTATTTCTGCAGCGTCACCTGCGTGCCGGGTATCATGCCCATGTCGAGGAAGTGCTGTCGCAGCGCTCCTTCACCTCCCACTTTGAGGATGGTGGCCGACTGACCTTTATGGAGTTCTCTGAGAGTCATTGTTCTTTCTTTTCAAACCATTCGCTCTGCAAAGATACAAAAAAAGAGGCACATAGCAAGCAGCTACATGCCTCAAAATGATAAAATTACCTAAAAATGATGATGCGCAATGGGGAGGTTTCAAACGCCGCCTGCGGAATTTGCCAACGCCGCACGCGGAAATGGGCAACGCCGCACGCGGGGATTGCCATCGCCGCAGGCGGCGTTTTTCAATGCCCTTTGCGACTATTCTTCAGCCTCGCTGGGAGCCTCTGGTTTTTCCTCCTTTTTCTTAGCCAGATACTCGGGCAGCGCCATGCCGGCCTGGTCGAAGAGTTCGCTGAGTGGGGGCACGCTCTTCATCAGTCCGGCGAGGAAGTTGGCCGTGCTTGTCTTGCCGTCGCCAGCGCCGCCGCCATTGTCCCAAACCGTCACCTTGTCGATGTTGATGCCCTTGATGGCTTCGACCTGTGTCTTCACCAAGTCGGGGAGCTTCTCCAGGAGCAGCAGGGTGTAGGCCTTCGTGGCGTCGCCACCGGCAGCCTGAATCATCTTGTCGTAGCCCTCGGCCTGCTTCGTCAGGATTTGGAACAAGCCCTTTGCCTCGGCCTCCATCTTGGCGAAGATGGCGTCGGCCTCACCCTTGGCATTGACACGCTTCTGCTCGGCCTCTGCCTCAGCAGCGATGACGAGTCGCTTCTTCTCGATTTCCTGTGCCACGATGACGTTGGCCTGCTGACTGGCACGCTCCCTGTCGGCACGTGCATTCTCGGCCTTCTGCTCGGCAGCGTATGCCTCTTCGAGCGCCTGAGCGTTTGCCACCTTCTCGGCAGCAACGGCTTTGCGCTGGGCCTCTGCCTCACGCTCACGACGCACAGCATCGGAGTTGGCGATGGCTATCTTGGCTTCGTTCTCGCCCTTCACGGCTTCGGCATTTGCCTCGGCAGTACGGATACGCGTCTCGCGGACGGCTTCAGCCTTACCGATTTCGCCGTTTCGCTCCTGCTCGGCAACGCGAACCTTCGCCTCATTGATGGCCTTCGCTGCAGCCTCCTGGCCGAGGGCCTCGATGTAGCCGCTCTCGTCCTTGATGTCCGTCACGTTAACATTGATGAGCCGCAGGCCGATCTTCTTCAGCTCGACCTCTACATTGGCCGTGATGGCCTCGAGGAATTTGTCGCGGTCGCTGTTCAGCTCCTCGATGCTCATGGTGGCAATGACGAGACGCAGCTGTCCGAAGAGGATGTCGCGGGCAAGCTCCTGGATTTGCTGGGGCGTCTGTCCGAGCAGGCGCTCAGCGGCAGCCAGCATGCTCTCGGGCTCTGTGCTGATGCCGACGGTGAAGCGGCAAGGCACGTCCACGCGGATGTTCTGCCTCGACAGGGCGTTTGTCAGGTTCGCATCGATGCCGATGGGCGTCAGGGAAAGGTAAGCATAGTCCTCGATGATGGGCCACACGAAGGCACCACCGCCGTGCACACACTTGGCGCTCTTGCTGTTGCCGCGGTTGCCGTAGATGACCAGAATCTTGTCACTGGGACAACGACGGTAGCGGTTGATGATGGCCATGAAGAGGAAGACGAGTACAACGACTCCAATCACAATAAGATAGAAGGGTTCCATTTTGATTTAATATTTAATGATTTACAATTTTCTATTTCGTCTTAACGATATAACGTTATAACGGCATTACGTCTTTCCGATATAACGGGATAACGTCCATCACGCTTCAGGCCAAAGGCTCCACTATCAGTACGCTCCTTTCGACGACCTTCGTCACCCTGACCTTCGTGCCGCTCGGGATGGCGTCGCCTTCCGTCTGGGCCGGCAGCTCCTGCACCGAGCCGTGGAAACTAATCTGCACCTTGCCGCTGCCGCTCCTGTTGCCTGGGATGCGGATATAGACTTCGCACACCTGGCCCACGCTCTCCTCGATGCGATAAGAGCCGTTGCCCTCGAGCTTCATCAGCTGCCTATACATTATTATAAATGCTGCCACCATGATGCAACCGCAAAGGATGGCTGCCACGGCAAGCAGGAAGCGGTTCTCTATCAAGCCGCTCAGGCAAACGCCGCCCCAGCCGACACCCAGCAGGAAGTTCACCGTGTTGCGTATCGTGAAGAGCTGTATGGCTCCGCCCGTGTCCATCGTGTCGCCGTTGCCGTCGCCCATGTCAGCCCCTCCCGTATCGAGGTCGCCCATGTCGCCGCCGGCATCGGTATCGCCAAGACCGATGAGCGTCAGTGTCATCTGGATAAGAAAGATGATGGAGACAGCAATGGCTATCGTCCAATAGGCGCGCATATAGGGAGGCAACGCCTGATACCAATCAAGAAATGTAGTCATCATAGTTCACACAATTAGTTGTTCCGAAGTACAAAGTTAGCGAAATTTGGTGAAACAGGCAACGAAAGTTTGCTTTATATCGCACTTTTTGCTATTTTTGCAAACAATAAGTATCAAAAGAAATGTCGTTTTCGTAAATAGTAAATGACAAAAAGGTAAATGGTAAATAGTAAATGGTAAATGACAATCATTTGTTGCGCCTCTTTAGCCATTGCCCGAAATGCGGGGCGAATGCTTTCGTAGAGGACACCGAGAAGAGTAAGCGCTGCGAGGCTTGCGGCTTTGTCTATTTCATGAATCCGAGTGCCTCGACGGTTGCCGTCATTGTTGACGAAGGGAACCGTCTCATGGTTGTCCGTCGAAGCAAAGAGCCTGCGAAGGGGACGCTCGACTTGCCCGGCGGCTTCTGCGACTGCTATGAGACAGGCGAAGAGGGCGTCAGGCGGGAGGTCATGGAGGAGACCGGCCTCTCGGTTGTCGAGTCGCGCTACCTCTTCTCGCTGCCCAACATGTATCACTTTGGAGGTCTCGACATCCCTACTCTCGACCTCTTCTTCCTCTGCAAGGTAAAGGAAACAACCGGAGCAACAGCTATGGACGACGCGGCCGAGGTGCTTTGGCTGCCTTGGGAAGAGGTCAGGCCGGAAGACTTCGGGTTGAAGTCCATCAGTCTTGGTGTGGCTCGGCTGCTGGAGCTGCAGGCTGCTTCTCAGGCCATCGGCCACTGAGCCACGGAACTCGCTCTATATAAGGCACAAGCCAGGCACATAGGCAGAAGATGACCGGCAGGAGGATGAGCACATCATCCACTCTTCCGTAGATGCTCCTGCCGAAGGAAAGGTGCGTGAACTTGTAGAAGTACAGCATCGGATAGTGCGAGATGAAGAAGACCATGCTGTGCTCGCCTATGAAGCACAGCAAGGGGATTCGCGGCACTTGCAACGTCAGCAGGACACCCGCCAAGCCGCAAAGTATCAAGGTGGCATTGACGACAGCCATCAAGGCATTGCCCGTAAAGAGGTTCTGGCTCATGTTGTATGTGCCGGGAGCCACGATACCAAGGACGATGAAGGCCGCCACCATCAGCCACGACGCTGCCATCACTTGCTGATTGCTATACCTTTGCATCACCCAGCGCCACAGGCGGCCGAGATAGAAGAAGTAGCACGCGATGAAGACATTGCCGAGGCTCATCGGCACATTGTTGCCCGTCCGGTATGCCCAGTAACTGAGAGCGGGGAAAGCAAGCGTGAGCCAGCACAGATGCTTCACCTTGTCGATGTATCGCACCATCATATAGACGGTGAAGAACGAGAAGAGGAACCAGATGGGCGAGTTGCCGTAGAAGCCGCTCTTCATCCAGACATGGCTCCAATCCAGCGGCTCGACAAACTTCTTGTAGCGGTCCACGAGTGGGAAGTAGAAACTGAAATAGACGATGGCTCCTATGATGCCGCTCATCAGATAGGGCACCAGGAGGCGCTTGCTCCTGTCCTTCAGGTAGTCGAGGTCCGTGCCGCTCGATGTGCCTTTGTTGAAGTAGCCGGCCTTGAAGAAGAAGAAACTCATGAAGAAGAAGCTCCAGCGCATCACCTCGAGCCACCAGTCCTGCTTGTCCTCTCCGCAGAAGGCCATGATGTGCAGCGTCACCATGCGGATGATGCAGATGCCGCAAAGGATGTCGAAAGCGTGGTTTCTCTGTTTCATAAGGCTTCAGGGAAGACAAGTTCTGCAGGACGATGGCTGACCTTCATCTCGTCGGGAACATCTTTTATGACTTTGCCGTAATGGTTGTTGAGGTAGAGCAGGAGGTCGCGGGGAGCGCTGACTTGCAACGGACCGAGTGTGACGGTTTGCGATTGCTTGATGTCCTCGATGGGCAGGCGCTCGCTCTTGGTGATGATGTTCTTGCAGAGGGGGAGCGGCTTGCCGTTGAACATGGTCTGAGTCCTATACATTATATTATATATAGAGCGTTTGCTGAGCAGCGTGATGAGCAGTCGCGTGAAGAAACACGGCAGCCAGCCCCGCTTCCTGGGCTCCGGGATGTCGCACTTGCCGCAATGCTTCCATTGCCAGATCTCCTTGGCGATGAAAAGGCCGTTCAGGAAGAAGACGACCTTGTGCTGCAGTCGCTCGAGCCATCGCTGCCGGGGTATCTTGTCGAAGGGGAAGATGTCGACGTAGATGCCTTGGTGCATCTTGATGTGCTTGAATGTGGACTCCGAGAAGCGGGAGCCGTTCATGCGGATCTTCATGAAGTAGAAAGGCGTGTGAGGCTCCGTGTCAGGCGTCTGCAGGAAGAAGCGGTCGCCCAGTTCTGCTCCGGCAATCGCGGCAAAGCGCTCGTAGTCGGGCCGCATCATGCCCACATCCACATCGTCGTCCCAAGGCAGTATCTTCTGCCAGAAGTACGCGCCAACTGCCGTTCCGCCCGTCACGAAGTAACGGATGCCATGCTTCCTGCAGATGCGGTCCACCTCGCTTAGAGTGGCATAAAGCACTTCCTGAAGCTTCTGAAGTTCCTGTTCTTTATAATTCATCTTCTCGTTTGGGTGTCCTTCCCTTTGGGGGAGTTAGAGAGGGGCAACCTTCTTCGTCCCCAAAGCATTCATGTACTCCATGTCGCCAGCCCCTTCCCAAATGTCGGTCTTGGCACTGAGGTTGTCCAGGTGGCTAACGACGATGGCCTCCTGCGTGCATGGGACGACGGGACTTCCGAACTCCCTCTGTCCATGATGCGACAGGACACAATGCACGATTCGCTTCGTCTCGTCCTTGTCGAAGCCCTTGCTTTCCAAGATGTTCTGCAGCCAATGAGCGCCGATGTAGATGTGGCCGAGCAGATACATATCCGGCTGCGGCTCACCCTGCTTGCTGTACTCATGAATCTTGCCGCAGTCGTGGAAGAGCATCGCAAGGATGCAGTGCTCCACCTTCACCTCGTAAGGCAGGCAGGGATAGAGTCCGTCGAGCATCTTGAGCATCTGGTGCGTATGGTTGAGCAGGCCGCCGGGAAAGGCATGATGGTTGCTTGTGGCGGCAGGATACTGACTGAATGGCTCGTAGAATCGCCCCGCAAACTCCTCGATGATGCCCATCAAAGTCTTGTCCGAGCAATAGCTGAGCAGGTGCCGAATCGTGTCGTCCCAGACATCGCGGCGTATCGGACGGGGCAACAGATTGTAGAGCGGATGGTCGAGGAGCGGTTCTCCGCAGGCCTTCAGGTCGCGCAGGTCGCACGACTTCTTGCCATCGTTGTCCTTCATGTTATAGAAGACGACGAGCTGCCCCACCTGCGGCTCTGCCGTCGGGGGCATGTCCCAGACCGCCACATTGATGGTCTCGAGGAGGTTTGCCACCTTGAGCGAAGCGTAAGGCGACCCAGTCTTCGTGGTGCCGTTGCTGCGACTGATGACGAGGTATTCCTTGTTGTTCATCTTACATTTACCATTTAGTCATTTACCATTTGCCATCTATTAGTTTCTTATTTTTAATGGCGTATTGCTTCGCAAAGTTACAAAATTTCCTTAACTTTGCACGAAAAAAGGAGAAAAAAGACGCGGCATTGTATAAAATGGTAAACGGTAAATGATTAAATGGTAAATGAAATTGATGTTTTCTACATGAAGCAGGCCTTGGCGGAGGCAAACGAGGCGTACAAGCAGGGCGAGATTCCTATCGGGGCAGTCGTGGTGTGTAGGGACAGGATTATCGCCAAGAGCCACAACCTGACTGAGTTGCTGCACGATGTCACGGCGCATGCCGAGATGCAGGCCATCACGGCGGCGGCGGAGCACCTTGGCGGCAAATACCTGAACGACTGCACGCTTTATGTCACAGTGGAGCCTTGCGTGATGTGCGCAGGAGCCCTCGGCTGGTCGCAAATCAGCCGAATCGTCTATGGAGCACCCGATGAAAAGCGCGGTTTTCAACGCTTTGCGCCCCAAGCCCTGCACCCTCGAACAGAGGTCACAAGCGGCGTGATGGCCGACGAATGCATCGAGCTGATGCAACGCTTCTTCCGTGAAAAGCGGTGACCATATGTGTTATCGGCAAGTTCTTCCTCTCGTTTTTGCTCAAAATGCACTGTTTTTTGCCGATACCGGCAAGAAATGTCGCAAAAAAAGGCAGTATATATTAAATTATAGGGGGAGGGGAGTATAGATGCCGACTACCCTTGCCAAGCAGGGATGAGAGCGGAAATTATCCGAGATGAAATATGGTGTTTTGAGCTGCTTGCGCTGAGTTTTTTCAGCCCTCTGTGAGGCATCAAAAAACGCCGCGTGCGGCGATGGCAATTTCCGCGTGCGGCGATGGCAATCCCCGGCTGCGGCGTTGGGCATCGCCGCACGCGGCGTTTTCAACCCCCTCTTAAGCCGCTTTTTCCCTTAGCCTGCCATCGGTCATTTCAGCAAGGCCAAATAGGTCTCTATCGCCTGCTGAATCTCGCAAAAATCCACGAATTCATCGGCAGAATGGCTGCGTTTGCTCTCGCCCGGACCCATCTTCAGACTGGGGAAGGGCATGAGGGCTTGGTCGCTCAAGGTGGGAGAGCCGAACGGTTTGCCTCCCATCGAAATGATTTTCTGCACAAGCGGATGGTTCACGTCGATGCCCGATGAACCCAACCTGAAACTGCGCGCCTTGACCTCCGACTTGACATTTTTGCCGATTTCATCGAATAATTCGCGGTTCGTATAGCACTCGTTCGACCGCACATCGACGGTGAAAGTGCAGGTGTCGGGCACCACATTGTGCTGTGTGCCTGCGTTCACGATGGTCACCGTCATTTTGACCGGGCCGAGCAAGGGTGAGACCTTCTCGAACTTATAACTCCTGAACCACTCGATGTCCTCGATGGCGTGGTAGATGGCGTTGTCGCCTTCGTCGCGGGCAGCGTGCCCAGCCTTGCCGTGTGCCGTTACGTCGAGCACCATCAGACCTTTTTCGGCGATGGCCGGCTGCATTCCCGTAGGCTCACCAACGAGCGCAACGTCGATCTTCGGAAGCAACGGCAGGACGCTTTCTATGCCGTCTTTCCCGCTCACTTCCTCTTCCGCGCTGGCAAGGAAGACGAGGTTAAGCCCCCTCCCAGCCTCCCCCAAGGTGGAGGAGCTTTGTGTCAGGGCGGCGAAGACATGCAGCAGAGTGACCAGGCTCGCCCCGTCGTCGTTCGCACCAAGCCCGTAGATGCGGCTGCCTTCCCGAGTCGCCTTGAAAGGATTCCGCTGCCAACCGGCAACAGGTTTCACGGTATCGATATGGGCGTTCAAGAGCAAGGTAGGCCGCTCTGCATCAAAGTTCGGCTGGAGCGACCAGAGGTTGTTGCCTTTTCGCTGTACCTCGAGCCCCAACTCGCTCTGCATATAGTCCTGCAGGAGGTCGGCAGCGGCCTTCTCTTCCCTGCTGATGCGTGGCACCTCGATGAGTCGGCACAGCAACGCTATCGCTTTCTCGTTGAGCATTGAACGTTGAACATTGAACATGATACAATACCATTTTACAGCACAAAGGTACGAAAAAAGCCAAATAATTCTTCATTCTTCACTCTTAATTCTTAATTTATTTGTATCTTTGTGCTATCAAAGCACAATATGACCATGCAGAACCCCGCCCCACTACCCTCTCTCATCCAAAGCCAAGCAGCCATTTACGGCAAGCGAGCCGCCATGCTTTATCGCGACGACGAGCTGCAGAAATGGAAGGAGATTTCGTGGGAAGACTATGCCCGGACCGTGAGTCGCGTCTCGGCATCGCTGCTCGAGCTGGGCGTCGGGGTACAGGAAAACATCGCCACCTTCTCGCAAAACATGCCGGAATGCATGTATGTGGACTTCGGCGCCTACGGCATCCGGGCCATCACCATCCCGTTCTATGCCACAGCGAGCGAGATGCAGGTGAAGTACATGGTGAGCGATGCGAAGATACGCTACATCTTCGTCGGCGAACAATACCAGTACGATACGGCCTACCGCATACTCAAGATCGAGCAGTCCATGCGGAAGCTCATCATCTTCGACCCTTCTGTCCAGAAAGACCCGCAAGACAATGTGAGCCTCTACTTCGATGAGTTCCTGGCGCTTTCCGACGGCAAAGACCATAGCGAAGAGATACGGAGGCTCACTTCCGAGGTGCAGGAGGACGACTTGGCGAACATCCTCTATACAAGCGGCACGACGGGCATCAGCAAGGGCGTCATGCTGACACACAGGATGTATAACGCCGCATTCCGCGGTCATGTGGGGGCTTTGCCGCTCTCCGACAAGGACCTCATCATGAACTTCCTGCCCTTCACGCATGTCTTCGAACGCGGCTGGTCGTATCTCTGCATCAAGACAGGCTGCACGCTGGCCGTCAACCGGCGTCCCCAGGACATCCTGCAGAGCCTTCGCGAGGTGCATCCTACCTGCATGTGTGCTGTGCCCAGGTTCTGGGAGAAAGTGTATAGCGGCGTTCAGGAAAAGATGAACGAGTCCTCGCCTATACAGCGAAAGATGCTCGAGGACGCGCTTCGAGTGGGCAAGACCTACAATGTGGACTACAAGATGCGTGGGCTCGACCCGCCTCTCGCCCTGAAGATGCGCTACCTCTTCTACGAGAAGACAGTCATAGCCCTGCTCTTGAAGACCTTGGGACTGGAGCGAGGCAACTTTTTCCCCACAGCCGGAGCAGCCATTCCCCCTGTCATCGAGGAGTTCGTGCGCTCGGCAGGCATCCTCATGATAACGGGCTACGGCCTCACCGAGAGCACTGCCACCGTCTCCTGCGACCGCTGGAACCAACCCATCTCGCTCGGTTCTATCGGCAGGCCGCTGGATGGTGTGCACATCAAGTTCGGCAAGAACGACGAGATACTCCTCAAGGGCGAGACCATCACGAAGGGCTACTATCGCAAGGCAGAAATAACGGCTATGGCCATCGACGACGAAGGCTGGTTCCACACGGGCGATGCCGGCTACATGAAGGACGGCGAACTCTTCATGACAGAGCGCATCAAGGACCTCTTCAAGACAAGCAATGGCAAATACATCGCCCCGCAGATGCTCGAGTCGAAGTTCTGCGTGGATCGCTACATCGACCAGATAGTCATCATTGCCGATGGGCACAAGTTTGTCTCGGCACTCGTCATTCCTGAGTACAAGCTGCTCGAAGACCTGGCAAAGAAAAGGGGCATCGAGTTCAGCAGCCGTGACGAGCTCTGCCGGAACCCGCAGATAGTGCAGTTCGTCATGGACCGTATCGACACCATACAGCAGGACCTGGCTTCCTACGAGCAAGTGAAGCGCATCACGCTCCTGCCGGAGCCCTTCAGCATGGAGCGCGGCGAACTCACCAACACGCTGAAGGTGAAGCGCCCCGTCCTCAACGAATTATATAAGGAACAGATAGCAAAGATGTATCAAGAATAACACAGCCATTGTGCCCGACGCTTCTCCGTCGGGCTCCCCATTAACCCCATAATCCCCATTAACCCCATAAATGATTACCCAAGACCAACTGAAGGAAGTCAAGGAGCGCACAGAGCAGCTGCATCGCTACCTCGACATCGATAATAAGAAGATACAGTACGAAGAAGAGCAGCTCCGCACACAGGCTCCCGGCTTTTGGGACGACCAGAAGCGCGCCGAGGCACAGATGAAGCTTGTCAAGGGACTTGAAAAGTGGCTCAAGGGTTACGCAGAAGTCAAGACGCTTTGCGACGAGCTCGACACCGCCTTCGAGTTCTACAAGGAGGAGCTCGTCACGGAGGAAGAGGTGGATGCCATCTATGCGCGAGCCATCGCCGCCATCGAAGAGCTCGAACTGAAGAACATGCTCCGCCGTGAGGAAGACAGCATGGATGCTGTCCTCAAGATAAACTCCGGCGCTGGCGGCACGGAGGCACAGGACTGGGCACAGATGCTCATGCGAATGTACATGCGCTATGCCGAGACGCACGGCTACAAATGCGTGGTCAGCAATCTGCTCGAAGGCGACGACGCAGGCATCAAGTCCTGCACGCTCGAGATACAGGGCGAGTTCGCCTACGGCTATCTCAAGAGCGAGAACGGCGTCCATCGCCTCGTGCGTGTTTCGCCCTACAACGCCCAGGGCAAGCGCATGACCAGCTTCGCCTCTGTCTTCGTCACCCCGCTCGTCGATGACACTATCGAGGTGAACATCGAGCAGGCACGCATCTCTTGGGACACTTTCCGCTCGTCAGGCGCGGGCGGACAGAATGTCAACAAGGTGGAGTCCGGCGTCCGCTTGCGTTATCAGTACAAAGACCCTTATACGGGCGAGGAAGAGGAAATCCTCATCGAAAACACCGAGACACGCGACCAGCCCAAGAACAAAGAGAACGCCATGCGTCTGCTTCGTTCCATCCTGTATGACAAGGAGTTGCAGCACCGCATGGCGGAGCAGGCGAAGGTGGAGGCCGGCAAGAAGAAGATAGAGTGGGGCAGCCAGATCCGCAGCTATGTCTTCGACGACCGCCGCGTGAAAGACCACCGCACGAACTATCAGACAAGCGATGTAGGCGGCGTCATGGATGGCAAGATAGACGCCTTCATCAAAGCCTATCTGATGGAGTTTGCTGAATAGGGAAGGCCGTCTCCAGCAGTCCCCAAAGCTCCCTATATATCCTATAGGCTGTCAGAAAATATTGAAGGGCATTGCCTCACGGCAACGCCCTTCGTTTTGGTTGGTTGGAAAAAGTCTAATTGAAATAATGGTTTGTGATTGTTTTTAAGCTTCTGCCTCGGGAGCGGGAGCAGCCTCTTCAGCGGCTTCCTCAACTTTGGTCTCAGCCTCAGCTTCTGCCTGTGCGACAGCCTCAGCGGCCTTCTTGTCAGCTACTTTCTTCGCGATCTCTTCGTTGGCCTTCTTCTCGGCTTTCAGTCTTTCTGCTGCTGCAGCTTTCTTGTCTGCCTCGTTCTTAGCCGTTACTTGACTCAAGCCCTTCTGCTTGTCAGCCTTCCATGCATCGAATTTTGCCTGGCAAGCTGCCTCGTCAAAAGCGCCCTTCTTGACGCCACCACGCAGGTGCTTCATGAGATAAACACCTTCG
>JAFRQD010000027.1 GCA_017428785.1 Bacteroidaceae bacterium | reverse complement strand
CAGGATATCTCCGAAGATCTTGGCAAACATGCGCTCTTGCTCGTTGCTTGGCTCCACGTATTCACGGTCGGATGCCTGAATCACGGGGGCAGGCAAAGCCTTTCGGTTCACCTTCTGGTTCTGGTTGAGCGGTATGGCGTCGATCTGCATCGTGGCAGCCGGCACCATGTATGGCGGCTTCTGCGAGAGGATGAACTGGTTGAGGGCCTTGACGTCAATCTGTTCGTCGCTGACGATGTAGGCAGCGATGTACTTGCCACCATTCTCGTAGTCGAAGGCCTGCACGGTAGCGTCCTTGATGCCCGGGAACTGACGGATGACGGCCTCGACCTCCTTAAGCTCGATGCGGAAGCCGCGAATCTTCACCTGTCCGTCGCGACGACCCACGAACTGTATGTTGCCGTCCGGCAAGTAACGCACAATGTCGCCGGTACGATAGACGCGGGCATACTTCTCCTCCGTCGTGAAAGGATTCTCGATGTAGGTCTCTGCAGTCTTCTCCGGACGGTTCAGATAGCCACGGCTCACCTGAGGTCCAGAGACCCAAAGCTCGCCTGCAGCACCAAGCGGCAAGCGATGGAACTGCGGGTCAACAATGTAAAGGCGCATGTTGTCGAGCGGCTTGCCGATGGGAATGTCTGCCTCGTACTCCTTCAGCGGATAGGTTGTTGTGAAGATGGTACACTCCGTGGGACCATAGCCGTTGTGCATCACATAGTTCTTTGGCGGGTTGAGCGCCGAGAGCTTCTCGCCACCGACAGAGAAGTGGCGCAGCGAATGGTTGTCGACATTCGTGGCAAACTGATAGCCCACCTGTGTCGTGATGAACGAGTGGGTGATGTTGTTGGCGTTGAAATAGTCGTTAAGGTCGGGCAGGTTCAGGCGGATGTCCTCGCCGATGATATAGACCGCAGCGCCACAAGTAAGGGCGGGATACATGTCCATCATGCATGCGTCGAAGCCATAGCTGGCATACGCAGCCACATGACACTCAGGTGTAAGCCCGTAATAGCGCTGGTACCAATGGCAGAAGGCGACGAGGTTGCCATGTGTCAACTGGCAACCCTTAGGCACGCCGGTAGAGCCGGAGGTGTAAAGAAGGATGAAAAGGGAGGAGGGCTGCGGCTCTGGCAGTTGCGTTGGCAACGCAACAGACGGGACGAGGGCAGCGATGTCTTTCGTCAGCAAGACTTCGCCCTTGTACTCGTCCACAATGTCGCGCAACTCCTCATCAGCAATGAGCAGCTTGGCTGCTGCGTCCTGCATCATGAAGTTCAAGCGCTCCTTGGGATAGCTGGGGTCGAGCGGCTGGTAAGCACAGCCGGCTTTCAGGATGCCCAGCGACGCTATCGCCATCCATTCGCAGCGAGGGATGAGCACGGACACCACATCCTCTGCCTTCAAACCCTTAGAAGCAACATAAGCAGCGATGCGGTCGCTTATCTCATCTACCTCTTTATATGTATAATGTTTGTCCTTATAGACGACGGCAATGTTGTCGGGCACCAGCTTCGCCTGCTTGGCAAAGAGCGAAACGATGGTCTGCGAGGCATCGTAGTCAACATCCGTTTGGTTGAAGCTGTCAAGCAGAGCCTCTTGCTCGTCGCTAAGCAAAGACACACTCAACAAAGGCGCATCGGGCTGACGCATAAAGGCGGCAACAGCCAAGCTGACAGCCTCGGCCAGGCTCTGCATCAGGCTTTGTGTGTATCGTCCGTCGTCATATTCTATGTACACGCAGTTCTCGCCATTGAATTCCCTGATGTAAAACGCAATGCGGAACTTGGGCACATTCAGCTCGAGATTCTCCATCTCAAGCGATGTGCCCTGACATTTGTAGTCAGTAAACAGCCCGAGCTGATAGGCGAACATGATTTCGGCAGTCAGGTCGTAGTCCGACGCAATCTGGGCAAACGGATAGTTCTCGTGAGTGAGCGTCGTGTCGAAGTCCTCGCTCGTCTCCCGTATGAACTCCATCACGCTTTGCGAACCGATGTTGGCGCTGAGCGCAAGGGTGTTGACGAACATGCCTATCGTGCCTTGAATGCTTAGGTTGCTGCGACCGCCGCTGATTGTGGTGATGCACAGGCGCTCGTTGTTGGAGAAGCGCGACAGGGCATAGAACACGGCAGCCAAGGTGAGGTGGGCCGGCGTGACCTGATGCTTGCGGCAGAAGTCGCTGACGGCATCCATGTCGATGGCAGAAGAAGCCACTCCGATGACGCCCTGGTCATGCGGGTTCGTCAAGTCAGACGGAATCTCAGTCGGACCTTCTACTGCCCCCAAGCGACTCTGGAAGTAGTCGCGTGCAGCGGCATAGTCAGCACCCTTCTCTGCCTCCTTCTCTGCCACGACAAAGGCCGCATAGCTCATATCCTCGGGTTCAAGTTCGCCGCCATTCATCAAGTCGCACAACTGATGGAGGAAGATGTCGTAAGAACCGCCGTCGAACACGAGATGATGGAAGTCGGTGAGCAGATATATCTTCTGTGTTGTCTTCACAATCTCCAGCCGATACAAAGGCCCCTTATTCAGGTTGAAGGGCCTTACGAACTCGAGCTTATAGTTCGACAACTCTTTCTCGCTCATCTCCGTCAACGGGATGTCGATGGCCTGCTCGAGGTCCTGCACCTGAGTAATCTCGGTGTTTTCTGTCTCGAAGTGTATGCTCAGCTCCGGATGAGCCTTCACAAAGGTCCTCAGAGCTGTGGCAAGAGCCTGTACGTCGGTCGTGAGAGGGAACGCTATCTTCAGGGGTATGTTGTAGATAGTCGAGGTGGGGTTCTTCATGCAATCCACATAGACGCCTGTCTGGGCATAGGAAAGCGGAACCTTGGTCAGTTCTGAGTCCATAGTGCAGAGTCCATAGTCCATAGTGGAGAGTGCATTGTTAGGCTGCGCCTTCTTGTCTCCATTAACTATGAACTGCTTCAGTATTTCATTCTCGATGCTTTGCAACGTGCCAGTCTTGACGAGTGACTTCGCATCGAGGACCACATCGTAGCGTTTGTTGATGAGCACCGCAAGCCTGATAGCCGAGATAGAAGTGAGTCCGGCATAGCCGAGGATTGTCGTGATGCCGAACTCTTTGTTGTTCACGATGCCTGCTATCATGTCGAACAGTTCTTGCTCGAGCACATTGAGGGGCGCCTGTTCTGCTTGTTGCGATGGCATCGCAACAGACGGAACGGGCTTCGGCAGGGCACGCTTGTTGACCTTCTGGTTCTGGTTGAGAGGTATGGCATCAATCTGCATCGTGACAGCAGGCACCATGTATGGCGGCTTCTCTTCGAGGATGAAACTGTTGAGGGCTTCGATATCTATCTTCTCGTCGCTGACGATGTAAGCAGCAATGAACTTGCCGGTTCCTTCGCCTTCCATGTCGAAGGCCTGCACCGTGGCATCCTTGATGCCGGGGAACTCGCGGATGATGGACTCCACTTCCTTCAGCTCGATGCGGAAGCCGCGAATCTTCACCTGCCCGTCTCTGCGGCCAACGAACTCGATGTTGCCATCGGGCAAGTAGCGCACGATGTCGCCTGTCTTATAGATGCGGTTGTACTTAGGCTCATCAGTAAACGGGTTGCTGACATACACCTCGGCCGTCTTCTCGGGACGGTTCAGATAGCCACGCGTCACTTGCGGGCCAGCCACCCACAGCTCGCCACAAGCACCTACGGGCAAGCGGGAGCCTTCCTTGTCCACGATGTAGAGTTTGCAGTTCTGAACGGCTTTTCCAATAGGGATGTTCTTCTTCTGTTCCTTCACCCAATAGTTCGTGACATAACATATCGTTTCCGACGGACCATAGCCATTGGTGAGGCTGAATGTCGTGGGCGGTACGAGGGAAGGCAGCTTCTCGCCTCCCGTCATCAGCACCTGCAGCGAGTGGTTCTCGATGCCGGTGGCAAACTGGTAGGCCACCTGTGTCGTCATGAACGTATGGGTGATGCCATTCGCCTCGAAGTAGTCGCTCAGGGCAATCAGGTCGAGTCGCATCTCCTCAGGTATGATGTAGAGTTCTGCCCCAATCGTCAGCGCGGAGAAGATTTCCATGGGCGAGGCGTCGAAGCCAAAGCTGGCATAAGCCGCCACACGACTCTGGGCGTTGATGTTATGGGTCAGTTGATGCATGTGGCAGAACGCTACCCAATTCCTGTGCTCCGACATGCCTCCCTTGGGCACGCCGGTCGAGCCGCTGGTATATATTAAGGTAAAGAGGGAGGAGGGCTTGGGTTCTGACTGTTGCGTTGGCAACGCAACAGACGGGACGAGGGAAGTGAGGTCCTTGGTCAGTAAGACGTCGCCCTTGTACTCGTCCATTATCGGGAGCAGGGCTTCGTCGGCAATCAGCAGTCGCGCATTGGTGTCCTGCACCATGAAGTTCAGTCGTTCCTTCGGGTAACTTGGGTCGAGCGGCTGGAAAGCACAGCCGGCTTTCAGTACGCCGAGGGATGCTATCGCCATCCATTCGCATCGGGGAATCAGTATCGCAACCACATCCTCCAAGCCCAAACCCTTGTTGGCAATATAGCCAGCGATGCGGTCGCTGAGTGCGTCCACCTCGGCATAGGTGTAGCGATTCTCGCGGAACGTCACGGCAATCTTGTCGGGCACGCTTTGCGCTTGACGCCGGAACAGCGAGACAATGGTCTGACTGTCGTCGTACGGTTCGTCCGTTTCGTTGAAGCTGTCGAGCAACTTTGTCTGCTCAGCATTGATGATGGATATGTCGCGCAGATATTCCTTGGCGAGGAAGCCCTCCATCACGGCCTCGTAGCTCTCCAGGAGCTGCCCCACGAATGCCTCGGAATACTGCAGGGAGTTGTATTCCGCCTCGATGCAGCATTGCCCGTTGCTCACGTATGTCTTTATGTAGATGGGCACGTCGCGTGTGTTGTTCACCAGGAGGAGTGTCTTCATCGGCTTGCCGTCGAAGGTGGGATTGTTGAACATCTCCCCATGCCAGGCGAATGCCGTGGCCGACTGCAGGCCGAGGTCATTCACAAGGTCGCTGTAGGCGTATGCCTCGTGCTGACGGCAGCCCGTCATCTGCTCCTGCCCGGCCTTGAGGAAGTCGAGCACCGAGGTGTCGCTTGTGAACTTAGCATAGGAGGGCAGCGTCTTGACGAACATGCCGACGGTGTGCTTCAAGAGCTTGTTCTGCCTGCCGTTGTAGATGTTTGTGAACAGGGATTCCTGCTCGTTGTTGTACTTTGCGAGCAGGAATGCGAAAGCCGATGTGAACAAGGTGCTCTTGAAGATGCCGTTTTCCTGGCAGAAGGCGTCGATGCGCTCCATGCTTGTGCCGAGTGCACGCAGGAGGTGAACCTCGGTGTCCGGCTGTGGAGTGACGGTCTGGCCCGTGTCCACATCCGGCATGAGCGGCGAGTAGGTATCACCACAATCGAAGTGCTGGGCAAACCATGCTTTCGCTTCGTCGAATGCCGGCGTCTGTCGCACGACGGTTTCCGCCTCTGCCGCTTCCGCCTGTGTCATGCCTTCCTTTTCCAACTCAAGCCCCTTGTAAGCCTTTTCTATGTCGTTTAGCAACAGCTGTGTTGATGTGCCGTCGACGATGATATGGTGGTACTCGGTGTAGAGATAGAGGTGGTGTGCGTCGCGCAGCAGGCGGATGCGGAAGAGGCGGTCGGCGTAGATGTCGAAGGGCTTGACGAGCGAGGGCTTCACGGCCTCGATGTCGTCGATGTCCTCCACGGCGACGGAGAATGCCTCGTCTGCGATTGTCTGCATGGGCTCGCCCTCGTCATTGAGGGTGATGCGGGTGAAGAGCGTGGGGTGCGCTTTCACCGTCGTCTCTATTGCCCTGCATAGCCTGTCTGCATCGAGAGTCGGGTCGAGCGTATGGAGATAAGGCAGATTGTAGCAAATCTCGCCATTGTGGCCGACGCACTCTGCGTAGATGCCATATTGGGTTTTACTTAAAGGAGCCATCGTGTTTTATTTTTGAATTTATGAATTGTTGAAATTTCTGTTTCCTAAGTTGCTGATTATCAGTAGGCGTTCGGCGTTGAAAATCCCCGCCTGCGGCGATTGCAATCCCCGCGTGCGGCGTTGGCCATTTCCGCGTGCGGCGTTGGCCATCCCCGCGTGCGGCGTTTTTGACCCCCTCGTGCGGCCTTTTTTCTCTCCCCATACAAGGGTGGAAATAGAGGGAATCCGGGAGTGGGGAATCCGCTTGCGGCGTTACCATTTCTTGGATATGATGCGTGGCGAGACGATGAGCGAGAACCAGGCCCACTTCAGGTCGTCGTTGCCCTCGGCCCGCTTCAGTCTTTCCATCGTATCCGTGCCTGCCATATATGAGAAGCCGAGGGCCACATGAGCGTCCTTCAGTATCCGATAGGAGGCTTCGAAGTCGATGTTGTGTCCCAGCGTCTTGCTCAAGCCTTTCAGCGTTGTTGCCATTGCCAGATAGTGGTAGGTGGCGCTCAGGTTCAGTCCCTTGATGGGGCTGTAGCTTGCTCCGGCGTATAAGTTCTGCAAGCCGGGCGAGAAGGTGTCGCTGAAGGCCTGGACATAGAAGAAGTCCATCAGTCCGTAGAACTTGTGGTGAGAGCCATAGACCGGGTTGAAGAACTTGAAGACCTTATGCTGTATGAGGCCCAGGCCTCCGCTCTTGCGCACCACGAAATAGTCGTCGCCGCTCAGGTAGTCGTAGCCCGTAAGGACTCCCACCTTTCGGGAAATCTGGTACTGCGCCTTGATGCTCGCCATCCAGGCGTCTAGCTTGCTGTTCTCTTCGGTACGCCCCAGCTGATGATAGTACGAAGCCTCAGCCGTCAGCTTCCATGGCTTGTAGGACAGGTAGCCGCCCACCAGCTGCTGATACCTGTTGCAAGGATCCTTATATTCTACATTATTGTATTTGTCGCCCTGCATGGCAATGTTCATGAAGAGCAGAGAGGCCCCAATCGGTATCTTGGGAACATCGAAGTGATACCAAAGGGTGTGCATCATCTTGTACGAGTCGCCCGTGTAGAGGGAGCCGCCGCTGATGCTCTCGGCATTCTGGTTGAAGCCGAATATGGCGTGCACCTTGTGTCCGTGGCCTTCATACCCGAACTTGATGACATCGTGGGAGTTTGCGGCCATCGCCCAGTCGTTGGCACCAATCACACGTTCGTCGTCGTAGGAAAGCACCTGGCGTCCCATCTTTAAGAAGAGGCCGTTCTTCGCCGTCAGCTGTGCCCAAGCCTCATGGAGGTTGAAGCTGCCCTTTCCAGACTGCCCCCACACCCCACTGTGCTGAGCCGTCACCTTTGCCTCGATGTAGGGGCGCTTGTAGTCCAGCGACAGACGCGTCCTTTCCATCAGGAACTGAGCGCGATTCTCCTCAGCGCCTTCAGTGAAGCCGCCGAATCGCATCTCGCCGCGCCCCAGGAGGTTCAGGTCAATGTCGAGCTGGTTCACACCCTGGTTCGAGCCTTCCTTCTTGCTGCCGAAGATGGCCTCCTTCTGCTCGTCGGCCGTCGTCTCGTCCTGAGCCGAGGCCATCATCGCTGCCAGTAGCAGCACGAGAACAGCTCCGTTCCTCATTCCACCTCGAATATGTTGATGAAACCAGTCAGTTTGAACACGCTCTTGATGTCATCGTTCATGTTCTTGAGCACGACCTTGCTGCCGCCAGCCTTCGCTCCCTTCAGGATGCTGATGAGGATGCGCAGGCCGCTCGACGCGATGTACTCCAAGCCTTCGCAGTCGATGACAACGTCCTTGCCGCCTGTCGTGTAGAGCGGCTGCAGTGTCTTCTCCGCCTCGGCAGCAGCTGCTGTGTCGAGTTCGCCCTCGAGCGTCACGAGGTACTTGTCTTCCAGTTGTTCGATGTTTGTCTTCATTGCCTGAATTATGAATTAAGAATTATGGATTAAGAATTGATTTCGTCAGTGTCAGGACATTCTTCCCATGGATGCGCTCGTAGTTGATAGAGTCCATGAGTTCGCGCACGAGCAGTATGCCAAGGCCGCCTATGGGGCGCTCCTCGGCCGAGAGCGTCGTGTCGGCAGCCGAGACTTCGGTCGGGTTGAAGGGTATGCCGGAGTCGGAAATGATGAACTTCAGCCGGCGACCATTCGAGACGGCATGTATGTCCACATCGCCCCTCGTGCCCTTCGGATAGGCATACTCCATGACGTTGACCACAGCTTCCTCTACGGCGAGACGCAACTTGTTTGTCAGAGGCTTGCCGAGCGACAGGTCTTCTGCCACTCCTTTCACAAAGGCTCCGAGCGCCTCCACCTCCTTCGTGTCGTTCTGCAGGGTGATGGCCTTGTCCAAGATGTTCTGCTCCTCGGACGGTATGTAATTGATGGCAAGCAGAGTCAGGTCGTCGCTCTGCTCGGTGGCACCGATGAACTGATGCCACCACTCGATAGTCGTCTCCACCAGTTGCTTGGGATTATCTGTGCCCGACTCCGATATCATCTGCAACACCTTGTCCCTGCCGAAGAGTTCGCCCTTGGCGTTGCGTGCTTCGGTCAGGCCGTCGGTATAAAGGAAGAGGGTCGAGCCCGGGCGCATCTGCATGGTCTGCATCTCATAGCCGAAGTCCTCGAAAAGGCCAATGGGCAGGTTGGGCTTGGCGTCGAGCATTGAACATTGTTGGCCTCCTCGGTCAGATGGTCCTGCCGGCATCTGCGAGGGTGAATGGTCAATGGTCAATGGTGAATGGTCAATGAGAATAGGCAGCTCGTGGCCTGCGTTGCAATAGCGCAAGTGGCCTGTGGGCAAGTCCAGGACGCCTACAAAAAGCGTGACGAAGATGTTTCTCTTGTTGTTGCGGCATGCTGTCTCGTTGAGGCGCCTCATGATGTGGGCGGGATTGTCCTCTCGCGATGCGATGTTGCGGAAGAGTGCCTGCGTGATGGCCATGATGAGTGCCGACGGGATGCCCTTGCCGCTCACGTCGCCAATGCAGAAGAAGAGCTTGCCGTCGCGCACAAAGGCATTGTAGAGGTCGCCGCCCACAGCCTTTGCCGGTATCAGACGCCCCTCGACCCGAATGTCGTCGATGTCCTTCATCGATGACTCTTCCTCGGGCAGCAAGGTCTGCTGTATGTCGCTTGCGATGCGCAACTCGCCTGCCAGGCGTTCCTGCTCTAAGGTCTGAATCCTCAGTTTCTGCTCGTCCTGCGCAAAGCGACGAACCAGGTAGAGCATGATGCCGAATGCCAGCAGCGAGAGCAACAACAGGCGATACCTCAGTTTCAGAAGCGAGCCATAGACTTCGTCGTCGTAGCATACAACGGCTATCTGCCAGTGCGGTATGCCCTTCATGCTGACGTAGAAGATAGCACCGTCGCGCTCTCTTGTGTCGAAGTCTATGATGTGGCTGCGACCTTTGCTGCTTAGCCGCCGCTCCACGGTGCTGTCGTTGATCTGGGACATCACGAATTGCACTTCATCGCGAAGTGTCGTGTCTGTCGGCTCAGCTATCAGTTCGCCGTCCTCAGTCAGCAGAAGGTCGAACGACGAGGGGTAGATGTGTCGGTAGTTCAGCGTGTCGCCCAGGCTTTCTGTGTCGATGTCGATGCCAAACACAGCCACCGTGTCTCCCGTGAACTCATAGATGGGGACGGCATAGCTCACGAGCCTCATCTGCAAGTATGTGTCGTCGTACGGCCCAACCCAACTGTTGGCCTTCTTCTCCATGATGTCCCGAAAGAAGCCGTCCTTCGTGTAGTCAAACCTGTCGCCAGCCACTTGCAGACACACTATGCCAGTGTCCGTCCGCAAGGCATACGGCTCGAACAACCCTCCTTTATAGTAACCCGGGATGAAGGCAATGCCGCAGCCTTTGAGAGTGGGGGAGTATTTGGCAATCTGCTTCACGATGTTGAACATGGAGTCTGGCGTGGAGAGATTGTACTTCACCTCCATGATGTGACTCTTCAGGGTACGTTCCGAATCCTCGACAATGCGCTTTGTGATGATGGCTTTGGTGGTCAACTCCATCTCCGCATACTTCTCCAGCTCGTCCTCCAGAAGGTTGTGGGTATAATAATACTGAACCGCAGACAGCAGCTCGAGGAGCAATACTGCTACGATGACTATAAGCAATCCTTTTCTTTTCCTGAGTGACAGGAGGAAATCCCTCAGTTTGCTCATTCCTTTTAACTATCTATGGTCAATATTATATCGTTTATTGTTAATGACCGTACAAAGTTAGTCTTTTTTTGACATAGTGTAATGTTTCTCCTTTAATTTATATGAAAAAACAAAGAAAAGCTGTAATTTTGCATGCAAGAAATGGCTTAAAGAATGGAAAGGGCGCAAAAAATCTGTCGTGTAACCTTGTGGGGCGGGGTGATGAACGCCTTGCTGCTGGCCTTCAAGTTCGTGGCTGGCATCACTGGGCACAGCGCCGCAATGGTGGCCGATGCTGTCCATTCGCTCTCGGATTTCGTGACGGATATCATCGTCCTGGCTTTTGTGCATATCAGCGGCAAGCCCCAAGACCCCTCGCACGACTACGGGCACGGGAAGTTCGAGACGCTGGCGATGACCTTCATCGGCTTGGCTCTGCTGATAGTTGCGATAGGCATCGTCTATGAGGGCTTGGTGAAGATTGCGGCTTGGGCAGGCGGCGAGCAGTTGGAGAGCCCGGGCATGTTGGCTCTTTTGGCTGCGCTCCTGTCAATCTTCATCAAGGAAAGCACTTTCCGTTACTCGATAAGGAAGGCCAAGCAGCTGAACTCGCAGGCTCTGGAAGCCAATGCCTGGCACCATCGCAGCGATGCGCTCTCGTCTGTCGGCACAGCTCTGGGCATCGGCGGAGCCATCTTTCTGGGACAGAAATGGGCAGTCCTCGACCCTGCAGCATCAGTCATAGTGGGCCTCTTTATTGTGAAAGTGTCCGTCGAACTGCTGAGGAGCGGCTTCGGAGACCTCACGGAGCAATCGCTTCCCGACGAGGTTGAGCAGGAAATCTTGCGGCTTGCTGGTTCCGTACCTGGTGCCACGGAGCCTCACGACCTGCGTACAAGACGCATCGGCAACCACTATGCCATAGAGCTTCACATCCTTATGGACGGCAACATGCCATTGCGTGAAGCTCACGACAAAGCGTCGGAAGTGGAGGAGCTGCTAATGAAACAGTATGGGGAAGAGACGCATGTGGTCGTCCACGTTGAGCCTATTTCTCAATCCACTTAACCCATTTCCCTTCTTTGCTGTACCCCGAAGCGACCATCGTCTCGATGAATTGGAGGCCGCGCACGCCGTCGTTGACATTGGGGAAGTCCAGACATTCCGGCGAGGGCGTCTCTCCCTTGGCTTTGGCGCGAATGGTCTTGGCGAAGTTGCGGTAGATGTTGGCAAAGGCCTCGATGTAGCCTTCGGGATGTCCGCCAGGAGTTCTTGTGTTCCATTTAGCCAGGCTGCCCATGTAGCCATTGCCTGTGCGGATAATCTCGGCAGGTCGGTCGCCCCACCGAG
Organism: Bacteroidaceae bacterium; assembly: GCA_017428785.1. Taxonomy (GTDB): domain Bacteria; phylum Bacteroidota; class Bacteroidia; order Bacteroidales; family Bacteroidaceae; genus Physcousia. The sequence goes on along the minus strand of JAFRQD010000027.1, from coordinate 19,385 downwards.
CCGTCACCGTGTTAGGCTCCATCTGGTGCCATTCGAAACTGCCCTTCTCGCCATAAATGCGGATGGCCAGCCGGTTCTCCTCGCCCGTAGCAATCTGTGAGGCATGGAGCACGCCGCGCACGCCGTTCGTATAGTGCAGGAAGGCCGCTGCATCGTCGTCGATAGGCCGTCCCTCAACAAAAGTGTTGAGTTCGGCACATAGCTCCGTAACCTTTTCGCCTGTTATGTATTCCGAGAGATGCCAGGCATGTGTGCCGATGTCGCCCACACAACCTCCTTTGCCCGATTGGTTGGGGTCAGTGCGCCAACCGGCATTGTTGCCGCCCTCCAATTCGATGCGTTGTGAGAGCCAGCCCTGTGTATATTCTACATAAACGCGTCTCAACTTGCCGAGCTGTCCCTCTGCAATGCGCGTCTTCATCTCCTTGACGGCAGGATAGGCAGAGTATGTGTGCGTCAGGGCAAGTGTGAGGCCAGTCTTCTCAACCTTTTCCTGAAGTTTCAGCGCTTCTTCCAATGAGAAGGTCATCGGCTTGTCGAGCACGACATCGAAGCCCATGTCGAGAGCCAGGGCAGCCTGCTCGTAATGCACCTTGTTAGGCGTAACGATGGCCACAAAGTCCATGCGTTCCCCTTCAGGCAGAGCGGCCTCCTTCTCCAGCATCTCCTTGTAGTCGCGATAGATGCGTTCCTCAGGAACATGCCATGCCAGTCCTGTGGTCAGGGACGTCTGATAGTTGCGGCTGAAGCATCCGCAAACCAATTCAATGTCATTCTCCATCAATGCTGCTCGCAGATGGATGGGGCCAATCATGGCGTTACCTCCGCCGCCAATCATGCCCATTCTTAGTTTCCTTTCTTTCATGATATTGTTTGTTAGGATTTGATTGCTGAGTCGAACTTGATGTCGGAGGGTATGAAGTCTATCTTGCGGACAAACTCCAGGGCCTCTCGGGCACCATACTCTCTGTCCATTCCCGAGTCTTCCCACTCTACGGAGAGCGGGCCTTCGTAATTGTAGGCATTCAGCACGCGGATGATTTCCTCGAAGTTGACATCGCCATGACCTAAAGAACGGAAGTTCCAGCCTCGGCGCATGTCGCCAAAGTCGATATGCGAGCAGAGGAGGCCGTTGCGGCCATTCAGCGTCACGGCGCAGTCCTTCATGTGAACATGATAGACGCGGTCGATGAAGTCCTCCAGGAACAAGTGAGGCGAGATGCCCTGCCATTGAAGATGGCTCGGGTCGAAGTTCAGACCAAACTCCGGCCAGTCCTTGAACTTCTCGAGCAAGCGCTTTGTTGTGTAGTAGTCGAAGGCTATCTCCGCAGGATGAACCTCGAGGCAGTACTTGATTCCATTCTCGCGGAAGACCTCCAGGATGGGGCACCACAGGTCGTATATCTCTTGGAAGCCGCGCTCTATCATCTCTTCGGAAGTCTGAGGAAACGAGTACATGTATTTCCAGATGGTCGAGCCCACGAAGCCTGTTACGCAATAGGCGCCCAACTTGCGGGCAGCAATGGCAGTTGCCTTCATCGTCCTGATTGCCCAAGCCCTGATGCCATCAGGGTTGTCGGCCAGTTCTGCAGGGGCAAAGTTGTTTAGGCGAGGGTCGTTGTAGTCTCCAACGCATTGGCTCGGTACATGGGAGCAAAGCGCTTTCACCACGAGGCCATGCTTCTTGAAGACGGCCTTTATCTCCTCTACATAGGCATCGTCTTCAGCTGCTCGGATAGGGTCCAGATGGTTGCCCCAAGTGGCGAGTTCGATGCCGTCGTAGCCCATCTCGGCGGCCTTACTGCACAAGGTGTCCAGGTCCATGTCTGCCCATTGACAGCTCATCAGTGTAACTAATCTGGCTTTTCTCATAATTCTCTGAGGTATTATAAGGTTGATATTTCTTCAGGTAAGAGCGATGTTTCTGTCACTTTGTCCCTGTTTTTTGTGCAAATATACAATTTAGTGAGCGATATTCAAAGAAGAGCTCGTTTTTTTCCTCATACTTAACAGAATTATTAGTATCTTTGCATGCAGAAAACGCATGAAACGCGCGTAGTCCGTCAAAAACTATAATAAATCATGAGCCATCTGAGTCATTTGCGACTTTTGTTTTTGGTCAGCATCTTTTTGATTCCAGTTTTTGGTCAGGCCGAGGAATGGAAAGGACAGTACCTGACGTTGGAGCATCATCAGAGCCGCCCCAACACCTGGATGCTTTGGCGCAAGAAGGTAAACGTCGAGAAAGTGCCGGCCTCGGTAAAGGCAAAGATAGCGACGGACTCGAAATACTGGCTCTATATCAACGAGCAGCTGGTTGTCTTCGAGGGCGGACTGAAACGCGGCCCGGCTCCAAACAGCAGTTATTATGACGAGGTGGAAATAGCTCCCTATCTGAAGCCTGGCGAGAACCTGATAGCCGTGCTGACTTGGTACTTCGGGCTGAATGGTTTCAGTCATGTCAACAGCGGAACGGCTGGCTTGCTGTTCGATGCTCGGGCGGAGGGCGTGGACATTTGTTCCGACAAATCGTGGCGAGGCGCCGTTTATGGTGCTTATGGCGAAACCGACGAGCCCAAACCCAACTATCGCATTTCCGAGAGCAACATACGGTTTGATGGCCGGAGGGAGGAACGGGGATGGTACAAAAACAGCTACACATACAATCTGGAGGAGGTGCTGCCCGTCGATGTAGAGAATTGCGCGTTGGGAAAGCTGGTGAAGAGACCTATCCCACAATGGAAAGGCCATGGGCTTCGAGAATATGTAAGCACGGAGCAACGCGGTGACACCCTGGTTTGTCGTCTGCCCTACAACTGCCAATGCACCCCTTATATGCGGCTCAAGTCATCCGACGATGGCCTGCTCGTCAAGATTCAGACAGACGTCCACATGATAGGCGGCTCGGCCACTCCCAGATGCGAGTACATTACCCGCAAAGGCGAGCAGGAGTATGAAAACTTCGGATGGTTTAATGGTCACGAAGTGTGGTACATCCTGCCTAAAGGTGTGGAGATGGAAGAGGTGAAATTCCGCGAGACGGGTTATGGATGCGACTTTGTGGAACCCTTCCGTTGCAACGACCCATTCTACAATGAATTGTGGCTTCGTGCCCAACGTACCCTCTACATCACGATGAGGGACAACTTCATGGACTGTCCCGATCGCGAGCGAGGGCAATGGTGGGGCGATGCTGTGAACGAGTTGGGCGAGGCTTATTACGCTCTGAGTCCCGAGGGCGCACAGATGGGCTTCAAGGGACTGAACGAACTATTCAACTGGCAGCGAGCAGATGGCGTCATGTACTCGCCCGTTCCGGCTGGAAACTGGAACAAGGAACTGCCCTCGCAGATTCTGGCCACTTGCGGATGGTACGGCATCTATACCCAATGTTTCTATGCGGGCGACTTCTCAATAGCCAAGACACATTATGCTCGTCTGCATCGTTATCTGCATGATGTTTGGCAGACAGATGCCGACGGTCTTGTCATCCTGCGCCATGGCGACTGGTTCTGGGGCGATTGGGGCGAGAACATAGACCAACTCCTGCTGCAGAATTGCTGGTATTATTTGGCTCTGAAGGGTGAACTTGAGCTCGCGAAAATTCTTGATAAAGCGAGTGATGTGGCTCAGATAGACGGCATGTTGAAAAGGATGGCAGATAACTTCGACAAGCGGTTTTGGAAGGATGGCGTGTATCGTTCGCCCGACTATACAGGAGAGACCGACGACCGCGGAAATGCCCTTGCTGTCGTGTCGGGATTGGCATCGGAAGATAAATACAAAGCTTTGACCGAATGCCTGACGAAGGAATACCACGCCAGTCCATATATGGAGAAATATGTGCTGGAAGCCTTGTTCCAGATGAATGCAGCCAACCAAGGATTGGACCGCATACGCAAGCGCTACAAACCTATGCTGGATTTCCCCGGACTGACCACATTACCAGAAAACTGGATGCCCGAAGGAACAAAGCCCAAGCCAGGCGAACCGATGGTGAACTCATGCTGGGGAACGTACAATCACGGGTGGAGTGGCGGTCCCTTGACCATCTTGAGTCAGAAGGTATGTGGCGTCGAGCCGACTTCGCCCGGTTTCAAGACCTTCCGCATCCGCCCCCAACTGGGATATCTGAAAGAGGCTTCTTGCACCATCGAGAGCGTCAGCGGCAAAATTACCGTAAGCATCCAGAAGAAAGGGAAGCAACTGGAAATCTCGACCCTCATACCTGAAGGCTGTACGGCGGAGGTCGTCTTCCCTAATGGAAAAACGAAGACATTGGAGCAGGGTTGGCATCAGGTGAAAAATAAGAATTAAGAATGAAGAGTTAAGAATTAAGGAAATAATATACTATGAAAAAACTATTATTAATTATGCTTGCCATTTGTGTGCAGGCAGGTGCGCAGGACATGGCGCACTACAAGCGAGTCGTGAAGGAACTGGCCAGCGCAAAGTATCAGGGTCGCGGCTATGCCAAAGGCGGCGCGAACAAGGCGGGCAAGTTCCTCGAAAAGGAATACAAGAAAGCCGGTGTGGACGAAGTAACCTTGCAGCCCTTTACGCTCGACATCCAGACCTTTGCTGGCAAGATGCAAATGTGGGCCGACGGAAAGAAGCTGACAGCAGGCATTGACTTCTCGATGCGCGAGTACAGTCCTGGCGTCAAGGGCGAGTTCCCCGTCTATCACGTCGATACGCTCCATTTCGATGCCGACAAGATGTTTGCTGACCTTGCGAAGCCCGAATACAAGAACTGCTTGGTGGCTTGCGAGTTCTGGTTTACCTACAAACATCGCGAGGCTTTCTCCCGCTTGCAAACGGCTGGCGGATGCACGAATGCAGGTCTCATCTATACATGGCCTGCGCCAATCAAGTTCTTCAAGGCATACGGGCATCGTGTTGTCGACAAGCCCATCGTCTGGGTTACGCCGGAGGCCATCGAGGGCGTGAAGCGCGTCAAGCTTAATGTCGATGCCAAGTTCTTGAAGGCCTACGAGTGCTTCAATGTCATTTCGAAGATTGAGGGAGAGCGTCACGACAGTTGCTTTGTCTTTACAGCCCACTACGACCACCTCGGCAACCTCGGCAAGAAGATATTCTATGCAGGCGCCAACGACAATGCGTCCGGCTCGGCCACCATCGTCACGCTTGCCGCATATTACGCCAAGCATCGCCCCAAGTTCGACATCTACTTCCTGGCCTTCTCGGGCGAGGACGCCAACCTGCGCGGCTCGACCTATTTCGTGGAGCATCCCACCTTCCCGCTCGAGAAAATCAAGTACCTCTTCAATATCGACATGATAGGCGACAACAACCCCGTAGAGTACTGTGAGGTGAGCGACGCAGGCATGAAGGCTTTCCCGCTTTTCGAGAAGATAAATGCCGAGAAGCACTATTTCAAGGACCTCCACCGAGGCGACCTCGCCGCCAACAGCGACCATTATGTCTTCGCAACCCGTGGCGTGCCTTGTATCTTCTTCGAGAACGAGAAGGGCGATGCCTTCCAGTATTACCACACCATCTACGACAACTGGGAGCACGCGGTGACCGACAGCTACGAACCCACCTTCCGTCTCGTTCGAGACTTCCTGGAGAGATATTGACACATTATTATATATAATTAGGCTCTTTCCTTGCCTAATTCAAAAGAAAGCCGTACCTTTGCACGAAATTAAGTAAAGTGTGCAAAAATAAACAGAATAGAGAATAATATGAGTTTAAACATCATCGTACTTGCCAAGCAAGTGCCCGATACGCGCAACGTCGGCCCGGACGCCATGACGCCCGATGGAACCGTCAATCGTAGCGCGTTGCCTGCCATCTTCAACCCCGAGGACCTCAACGCCCTCGAGCAGGCTTTGAGACTGAAAGACCAATTCCCTGGCACGACTGTTACCGTCCTCACGATGGGCCCGGGCCGTGCTGCCGAGGTGATTCGAGAAGCCATGTATCGCGGTGCCGACGGTGGCTATCTGCTCACAGACCGTGCCTTTGCCGGTGCCGACACACTCGCCACGAGCTATGCACTCGCTACTGCCATCAAGCATGTATGCCCCAACGTGGACCTCATCATCGGTGGACGTCAGGCTATCGACGGCGATACAGCTCAGGTTGGACCGCAGGTGGCTGAGAAGCTGGGCTTGAATCAAATCACATACAGCGAGGAGATTCTCTCGCTGAAGGACGGCAAGATTACCGTCAAGCGCCATATCGACGGCGGTGTAGAAACAGTGGAAAGCCCGCTGCCATGCGTCCTGACCGTTAACGGAAGCGCTGCTCCCTGCCGTCCTCGCAATGTCAAGCGTGTCATGAAGTACAAGCGTTGCCTCGCTCCAATGGAGTTGGCTCAGGGTATAAGCTTTGCCGACCTGCCCTACGCAGCAGAGTATGAGAAGAAACCTTACCTGAAGCTCGGACAACTCAGCTGTGCCGATGTGAATGCCGACCTGCAGCAATGTGGTCTGGCAGGCTCGCCAACTAAGGTCAAGAACGTAGAGAACATCGTCTTCAAGGCGAAGGAAAGTAAAGTATTAACCGGCAGCGACGAGGACGTGAACGGTCTCATCCAGGAACTCCTCGCAAGCCACACAATCGGATAACGCCCTATGAATAGTGTATTTGTTTATTGCGAGCTTGAAGGCACAAAGGTTGCCGAAGTAAGCCAAGAGCTTCTGACCAAAGGCAGAAAGCTGGCCAATACGCTTGGCGTACAACTCGAAGCCGTTGCTGCCGGCAGCGGTATTGTGGGAAAAGTGGAGAGCCAGATACTTCCTTATGGCGTCGATAAGCTTCATATCTTTGATGCAGAAGGCCTCGCTCCCTACACGAGCAAGCCTCACACGGCAGTCCTCGTCAACCTCTTCAAGCAGGAGAAACCGCAGATTTGCCTGATGGGCGCAGATGTCGTAGGTCGCGACCTCGGTCCGCGCGTCTCGTCGGCTTTGCATAGCGGACTCACTGCCGACTGCACCAGCCTTGAGATCGGTCCTCACGAGGACAAGAAGACAGGCAAGACATACGAGAACCTGCTCTATCAGATACGCCCTGCATTCGGCGGAAACATCGTGGCTACCATCGTCAATCCCGAGAACAGACCGCAGATGGCGACTGTTCGTAGCGGCGTGATGAAGGCCGAGGTGCTCGACCCGAACTACAAGGGCGAGGTCATCGTGGAAGATGTAGCAAAGTTCGTTCCCGAGGCAGAGTACGTCACGAAGGTGCTCGACCGCCATGTGGAAGCAGCAAAGAACAACCTGAAGGGCGCGCCCATCATCGTTGCCGGAGGCTATGGCGTCGGCTCGAAAGAAGGCTTTGAACAGCTCTATGAACTGGCTAAGGTACTTCACGCAGAAGTGGGTGCCAGCCGTGCTGCCGTGGATGCCGGCTTTGCCGACCACGACCTGCAGATCGGTCAGACAGGCGTCACCGTTCGTCCGAAGGTGTATATTGCCTGTGGCATCAGCGGCGCCATCCAGCATGTGGCAGGCATGAAGGAGTCGGGCATCATCATCTCCATCAACTCAGACGAGAACGCCCCCATCAACACCATCGCCGACTACGTCATCAACGGCACAGTGGAAGAGGTGGTACCAAAGCTGATTAAGTATTATAAGCAGAATTCGAAATAAAACAAAAACAGAAGATAGAAGAAGATAAAAGAAGATAGAAGAAGATAGAGGACAATAGCTATGACGCGTAGGTTTGAGGATATTGTTGCATGGCAGAAAGCTCATCAGTTCGTTGTGATGGTATATCGCACGACAAGAGTTTTCCCGGACTTTGAAAAGTTTGGGCTATGCTCTCAGTTCCAACGTGCAGCTGTCTCCATCGCTGCAAACATTGCAGAAGGTTACAAGAAGGTGAGTAAGTCGGACAAACTTCGCTTCTTTAATATCTCTCAAGGAAGCCTTGAGGAATGCAGGTACTACTGCATTCTTTCGAGAGACCTTGGTTATATTGATGATACGTCTTACCAGCAGCTTGTACAGACCATCCTTGATACCAGTTATATGCTGAATGCCTATATTAAAGGTGTTGTCAATGACAATGGAATTGAAGATTGATTTACTATTGTCCTTTATCTTCTTCTATCTTCTTTTATCTTCCTCTATCTTCTAAAAAACAAGAACAATGGCAAACTACTATAACGATATTTCAGAGATTAAGTTCGAGCTCGAGAACAGTCCTTTGATGCCGCGCATCGTCGAGCTCAAGGAACGTCAGTACGAGGATAAGGACAAATACGACGAGGCGCCGCAGGACTTTGCAGATGCGATGGACTCGTACGACAAGGTGCTGGACGTCGTGGGCGACATCGTGGCGAACGTCGTGGCTCCCAATGCCGAGGCTGTCGATGCCGAGGGTCCTCACCTCGAGAAGGGTCGCGTCACATACGCTTCGAAGACCTACGAGAACCTCAACGCCATGATTCAGGCAGGCATGAACGGCATGACGATGCCTCGCCGCTACGGTGGCTTGAACCTGCCTGTCACAGTCTATACCGCAGCGAACGAGATTGTCTCGACCGGCGACGCCGGCTTTGAGAACATCTGGAGCCTGCAGGACTGCATCGAGACGCTCTATTGCTTCGGCAACGAGGAGCAGCGGCAGAAGTACATACCCCGTGTCTGCAAGGGCGAGACGATGTCGATGGACCTGACCGAGCCTGATGCCGGCAGCGACCTGCAGAGCGTCATGCTCAAGGCAACCTTCGACGAGGAGGCTGGCTGCTGGCGTCTGAACGGCGCAAAGCGTTTCATCACGAACGGCGACAGCGACATCCATCTGGTGCTTGCACGCAGCGAAGCCGGCACACGCGACGGTCGTGGCCTCTCGATGTTCATCTATGACAAGCGCGACGGAGGCGTCGATGTGCGTCGCATCGAGAACAAACTCGGCATACACGGCTCGCCAACCTGTGAGCTGGTCTATAAGAACGCGAAGTGCGAGCTCTGCGGCGACCGCAAGCTCGGCCTTATAAAATATGTGATGTCGCTGATGAACGGCGCCCGCCTCGGCATCGCCGCCCAGAGTGTCGGTCTCAGTCAGGCAGCATACAACGAAGCCATCGCCTATGCACGCGACCGCAAGCAGTTCGGCAAGGCCATCATCGAGTTCCCCGCCGTGGCTGAGATGATCAGCAACATCAAGGCGCGTCTCGATGCAGGTCGTGCTCTTCTCTACCAGACGGCTCGCTATGTGGACATCTACAAAGCTCTTGAGGACATCAGCCGCGAACGCAAACTTGAACCGGAGGAGCGTGCTGAGCTCAAGCAGTACAGCCGCCTCGCCGATGCTTTCACACCGCTTGCAAAGGGCATGAACAGCGAGTATGCCAACCAGAATGCCTACGACTGCATACAGGTTCACGGCGGTTCGGGCTTCATGCTCGAGTATGCCTGCCAGCGCATCTACCGCGACGCCCGCATCACCTCTATCTACGAAGGCACGACGCAGCTCCAGACTGTAGCCGCCATCCGCTATGTGACGAACGGCTTCTACTCGCAAGTCATCGAGGACTACGAGCAGCTGCCTGTCGCAGCAGAATTCGAGGGAGTGAAGGCTCGCATCAAGGCAATGGCCGACAAGTTCAATGCTTGTACGGCAGCGGTCAAGGAGGCAGACAATCAGGAGCTGCACGACCTTTGCGCACGTCACCTCTACGAGATGGCAGCCGACGTCATCATGTGCCTGCTCTTGATGCAGAACGCAGCGAAGGCTCCCGAGCTCTTTGCGAAGAGCCTGCAGGTCTATGTCAATCTTGCTGAGGCCGAGGTGGAGAAACACTACAAGTGGCTCCAGGGAATGAGCGTCGCCCAGCTCGACAACTATCGGAAGGCATAAGGGAAAACCCCTTTCCTCCCTTCGTGAAGCGATTTCATTGCTGCCTGCCAACACGCGTTTGGCTGGCAGCAATTTTTGTTTCCGGCTTTAAGAATCTCTGTTTCGGCACAGATGATTCTTGCTACGCAGCTTGCGTCTCTACATCCGCAACTTGCGTTTCTGGAATCGCAGTCTGCGTTCCTGTATACGCAACCTGCGTATCAACAATTGTTTACGCCAAACGGATGATTTCCGCATAAAGCAAAAGGCCTCCCACTGTTTGAGGAGGCCTTTTGCTTGTGAGGGGAGATTATTGCAGGATGCTCTCTGCCAGGAGGGCAAGCTGCTCCTCATCGGCGGGCTTCATGCGGGAACGGATGGTGACCATCGGCTCGACTATCTCGCAGTCCTTCATGGCTCCTATCATCTCGCGCATGACGCGGCCAGCGCTGGGTGCCCAGCTGCCGTTCTCCACGATGCCGAAGCGACGCTTCTGGTAGTTCTTTATCTGAAGATGATAGAGGAAGTCGTGCATGACGGGGAAGACGCCGCCGTCGTAGCTTGCTGCGCAGACAACGATCTTGGGATAGCGGAACGCATCCTCGATGACCTCCGCCATATCATCGCGGCTCAAATCACTTACTACGACTTTCTTTGCACCTTTCTCTCTGAGCAGTTCGCCCAGTCGCTCGGCTGCCTTTGCTGTGCCGCCGTGGATGCTGGCGTATGCCACGAGCACGCCTTCGCTCTCAGGTTCGTAGCGGCTCCAGATGTCGTAAAGCCTGATGGCTTCTTTCATCGCCTTGCCCGTGAGGACGGGGCCGTGCAGCGGGCAAATGGCCTGTATGTCGAGGGCGGCAGCCTTCTTCAGTACATTCTGCACCTGCACGCCATACTTGCCGCAGATGTTGAAGTAGTAGCGGCGAGCCTCGCAAGCCCAGTCGTCAATTTCATTGAAGATTGAAGATTGAAGATTGAAGGCTTCGCGTCCCTTTTCAATGTTCAATTTTCCATTTTCCATTTTCAAAGCTCCGAACTTGCCGAAGCCGTCGGCAGCGAAAAGAACTTTCTCCTTGTCCTCGTAGCTCATCATCACCTCGGGCCAATGCACCATGGGCGCTGCGATGAAGTGGAGCGTGTGGCTGCCGAGGGAGAGCGTGTCGCCCTCCTTGACTGTGATGACGCGACCGTCAGACCCCCCGTCCCCCTTTAGGGGGAGAGATGGGAAGAAGTTGGGGAGCATCTTCAGGGCCTGTGCGCTGCAGACGAGCTTGCTCTCGGGATAAGCCGAGAGCACGTCGGCAATGAGCGACGCGTGGTCGGGCTCCATGTGATGCACCACGAGATAGTCGGGCGTGCGGCCTGCCAGGGCTGCAGTGAGGTTAGCCTTCCACTCGTCACCTTTGCGGCGGTCGGCTGTGTCCATAATGGCAATCTTCTCGTCCTCGATGAGGTACGAGTTGTAGCTCATGCCTTCCGGCACAATGTATTGGCTCTCGAAGAGGTCGATGTCGAGGTCGTCGACACCGATGTACTTAATGCAATTCATAGTTTTATTTTTTGTAGTTAGAGGAAGATAGAGGAAGATATGCGGCTGCGCCGCGAAGATAGAGGACAAATGTATGGAATGCTTGTACTATCATCTTCTATCTTCTTCTATCTTCATTTATCTTCTTTTATCTTCATCTATTCCAAATATGTATACCCGTAAAGTCCTGCCCTGTAGTTGCTGATGAACTCCTTGCCTTCGTTTGGGGTTATCTTGCCGTCCTTGATGGCTTTGCTCACCCAAATCTCGAGGCGACGCACAAGCTTCTTGGGGTCGTACTGCACATACTCGAGCACGTCGGCAACGGTCTCGCCGTCAATGAATTGCTCGATGGTATAGTCGTCCTTGTCCACGCTGATGTGCACGGCGTTCGTGTCGCCAAAGAGGTTGTGCATGTTGCCCAGTATCTCCTGATATGCGCCCACGAGGAAGACACCGATGTAGTAGTGCTCGCCCTGACGGACGGGGTGCAGAGGAATGTAGTTCGTCTGCTGTCCGCCGTTGACGTAGGCCGTTATCTTGCCGTCGCTGTCGCATGTGATGTCCTGCAGGGTCGCGCTCCTCGTGGGCTGCTCCTCCAGCCGTGCAATCGGCATGATGGGGAAGAGCTGGTCGATGCCCCACGAGTCGGGCATGCTTTGGAAGAGCGAGAAGTTGCAGAAGTACTTGTCGGCCATCTGCTTGTCGAGGTTGCGCAGCTCGTCCGGCACATGCTTCTGATGGTGTGCCAGCTCTGCCACTTCGTGACTGATGGCCCAATAGAGCGACTCAATCTGAGCGCGCGTCTTGAGGTCGATGATGCCGTGACGGAAGAGGTCGAGCGCCTCCTCGCGGATGTCCTCGGCATCGTGCCAGTCCTCGAGCAGGGAGCGCGAAGAAAGTTTGTCCCAAATCTCCGTCAGGTCGTGCACGAGCTTATGATCGTCCGGCCCTGGCTCGAAGTCCTCAGGCATCTGAGGAGCAGAGACACTCTCCAAGACATCAATGACGAGGACGCTATGGTGTGCTGTCAGCGAACGGCCGCCCTCCGTGATGAGGTCGGGGTGAGGGATGTTGTTCTTGTTGGCAGCCTCCACGAAGGTGTAGATGCAGTCGTTGACATACTCCTGAATGCTGTAGTTCACGCTGCTCTCGCTGTTGCTGCTTCGGGTGCCGTCGTAATCGACACCAAGGCCGCCACCGCAATCGACGAACTTGATGTCGAAGCCCATCGAATGGAGCTGCACATAGTACTGTGCGGCCTCGCGAAGGGCCGTGCTGATGCGGCGTATCTTGTTGATTTGGCTGCCGATGTGGAAATGGATGAGGCGCAGGCAGTCGCGCAGTCCCAGCTCGTCGAGCTTCTGCAGCGCCATCAAGAGCTCCGAAGAGTTCAGTCCGAACTTCGAGGCGTCGCCGCCGCTTTCGCTCCACTTGCCGCTGCCGTTGCTTGCCAGCTTGATGCGGATGCCCAGGTTGGGATGCACGCCAAGCTTCTTTGCCGTCTCAGCGATGATGGTCAGCTCGGGAAGCTTCTCGATGACGAGGAAGACGCGCTTGCCCATCTTCTGTGCCAGCAGCGCCAGTTCGATGAAGTTCTGGTCCTTGTGGCCGTTGCAGATGATAAGGCTGTCGCTGTCCATGTTGGTGGCAAGGACGGCATGCAGCTCAGGCTTCGAGCCTGCTTCCAGTCCGAGGTTGTAGCGCTTGCCGTGGCTGATAATCTCCTCTACGACAGGCCGCATCTGATTGACCTTGACAGGGAAGATGATGAAGTGCTCGCCCTTGTACTCGTATTCCTTCGTCGCCTTGCGGAAGCACTCGTCTGTCTTCTCGATTCGGTTGTCGAGGATGTCGGGGAAGCGAAGCAGGACAGGAGCCGTCACATGACGCGTCGCCAATTGGTCCACAACCTCCTTGAGGTCCACCTGCACGCTGTTCTTCTTGGGCGTGACATAGACATGCCCTTTCTCGTTGATGCCGAAGTAGTTGACTCCCCAGCCTTTGATGTTGTAGAGCTCCTCAGAGTCCTCAATACGCCACTTTTTCATTTACTGTTTAATGCTTTACGATTTACGATTTATCTCCCCTAAAGGAAGTAGAGGGTCCCTATATTCCCAGTTCCTTTCGTATGAGCTGGACGCTGATTTGCAGTTTGTCGTAGTTGTCGAGCAAGGTCACATCGATTATGTGCTCTGCCTTGAGGTAGAAGGGCTCGCGCTGCTCGAGCGATGTGCGGATGAATTCGAGCAGTTCCTCCTCGTTCTTTCCTTTCAGGAGGGGACGTTCCACCTTTCGCATCTTGAGGTGCTGAGCCAGTACTTCCGGCGTCGCTTTCAGATAGACGCTTTCGCCCACGCTGCGGATGTAGTCCATGTTGTCGAAGAAGCACGGTGTGCCGCCTCCGCAGCTCAGGACAATGTCCTCGAACTCTGCGGCTTCGTGCAGCATGTTGCGCTCCAGCTCGCGGAAGCCTTCCTCACCTCTCTCTTCGAAGAGTTGTGCTACGGTGCGGTGGTAACGCATCTCGATGTACCAGTCGAGGTCGTAGAAGGTGCGACCAAGCGCGAGGGCGAGCTGACGGCCGACGGTCGTCTTGCCCGAGCCCATATAGCCTACTAAGATGATGCTTTTCATTTGCGTGTGAAGCGACGACGGGGTGCGGGCTTTTCGTTCTGACTTTCGATAATCTGCATGCACTCCTCGTAGGTCAGGTCTTTTGCCCGTTCGTGCATGTTCTTTGGCAGGCGATAGTTGTTGCCTTTATAAGTGATGTAGGGGCCGTAGCGTCCGTTCAGGACTTCCAGCTCTGCGTCCTCTTCAAAGGTCTTCATGTGGCGTTCTGCCTCTTCCTGATGTTTGCGATGCATCATGATGACGGCCTGCTCGAAGGTGATCTCCATCGGGTCGATGTCTTTTGGGATGGAGACATAGGAACCTTTATGCGATACATAGGGACCGAACTTGCCAGCACCGATGGTGATGGGCTCGCCTTCGTAGGTGCCCAGCTTGCGTGGCAGTTGGAAGAGCTCGAGTGCTTCCTCCAGCGTGATGGTCTCAAGCTTTTGTCCTGCATTGAGTTGGGCGAAGCGAGGCTTCTGCCCGTCTTCGTTGTTGCCCATCTGAGCAACGGGGCCGAAGCGACCTATCTTGACGGTGACGGTGGCACCTGTAACGGGGTCTTTGCCAAGCAGACGCTCGCCGACTTTGTGCTCTGTATGAGTGTTGACGGACTTCTCAACCAGCGGCTCGAAGCCTTCGTAGAAGTTCTTTACGACACCTTCCCAAGCCATCTTGCCTTCAGCGATTTCGTCGAACTCCTTTTCGATGTCGGCCGTGAAGTTGTAGTCCATGATTTCGGGGAAGTTCTCGATGAGGAAGTCATTCACCACAATACCTGTATCTGTAGGCAGCAGTTTGCCGCGCTCCTGTCCGACGATGGTTGTGTGGGAATTCTGAGTCACCTTGTCGCCTTTGAGCGTGATGGTCTGGTAAGTGCGTTCCTCGCCTGGCTTGTCGCCTTTCTCCACATATTCGCGTTGCTGAATGGTGGTGATGGTGGTTGCGTATGTGCTTGGGCGACCGATGCCGAGTTCCTCGAGCTTGCGGACGAGGCTGGCTTCGTTGTAGCGGATGGGGCGTTGGGAGAAGCGCTGTGTAGCCACAATTTGCTCGCGACTCAGGCTTTCGCCAACTGTCATGGCAGGCAGGGTGCTGAGGTTCTCGTTGTCGCCATCGCTTTCCAGGTTGATTTCGCCATTTGCATCGCTATATATGCGAAGGAAGCCGTCGAACTTCACGACCTCGCCTTCAGCTACGAAGGTCTCTTCCTTGCCATTGATGTTGATGGTCACCATTGTGTGCTCCAGTTCTGCGTCGGCCATCTGGCTGGCGATGGTGCGCTTCCAGATGAGGTCGTAGAGGCGGCGTTCCTGCTGATTGCCCTCAATCGTTTGCTGGTCCATATATGTGGGGCGGATGGCTTCGTGTGCTTCCTGCGCCCCCTTCGAACTGGTGTGATATTGGCGTGTCTTGACGTAGTCCTTGCCCATCTGCTCTTCGATGACCTTCTTGCTGGCACCGAGACAGAGCTTGCTCAGGTTGACGCTATCGGTACGCATATAGGTGATGCGGCCGCTTTCGTAAAGGTGCTGTGCTATCATCATGGTCTGAGCCACAGTGAAGCCGAGCTTGTGAGCCGCTTCCTGTTGCAGCGTGCTCGTCGTGAATGGAGGAGCAGGAGAGCGCTTTATGGGTTTTGTCTGGATGTCTTGAACAGTAAACTTGCTGCTTTTCAGGCTCTCGAGGAAAGCCTTCGCTTCGTCGGCTGTCGGGAAGCGGCGGCCGAGCACAGCCTTCACGTCGCTACCGTCGGAGTTGTGGAAGAGTGCCGTCACACGGTAGTTCTCCTCGCTTTTGAAGTTCTGGATTTCGCGTTCGCGCTCCACTATGAGGCGAACGGCAACGCTCTGCACGCGGCCTGCTGACAGACTTGGCTTAACTTTTCTCCAAAGCACGGGACTGAGCTTGAAGCCTACGATGCGGTCGAGCACACGGCGAGCCTGCTGAGCATTGACCAGGTTGAGGTCAATCTGACGGGGATGCTCGATGGCATCCAGGATGGCGGGCTTCGTGATCTCGTGGAATACGATGCGACGCGTGTTCTCTGGCTTCAGTCCGAGCACCTCATAAAGGTGCCAACTGATGGCCTCTCCTTCGCGGTCTTCATCGGATGCGAGCCAGACCATCTGAGCCTGTTCGGCCTGTTTCTTCAGCTGGTCTACCACCCTTGTCTTGTCGCTGGGCACCTCATATTGCGGCGCGAATGTCTTCTCGTCCACACTAAACGAGCGCTTCTTCAGGTCGCGAATGTGTCCGTAGCTTGACAGCACCTTGTATTTGTCACCCAGGAACTTCTCTATCGTCTTAGCCTTTGCAGGACTCTCTACAATTACCAGATTTTCGTTCATTGTCGCTTATTTCAATTGTCTGTTTTCGATTATCATTCTTAAAATGTGGCTGCAAAGGTAAGGCTTTTTTTCTAATTAACACATTATATATATAGAAAAATGTACTTTCCCCTAAAATTCTTCATTCTTCGCCACACATTATATATATATTTATTATGTACTGCGTGCGCACGTACGCGGGCGTGTAGGGTTGGTGAGGGTGACCTGGATGAAGTATGAGCAAAAAATATGCGCCTGAAGGAATCAGACGCATATAGATTGAGAGGTATCAACTTTATTTTTCCACGACAGTCCAGCCCTCGGGGATGTCGCTGATGCCTGTCTGCCATGTTACGCCTGCGGCTTTGGTGAAGGTGCCTGTGGAGGATACGCCATCGAGCCATTTGTATGTGCTGTAGGATCCAAAACTTGTGGCGAGACATTCAACATAGTTCAGGCTGGTGCAGCCATAGAACATACAATAATAGCAACTCTCTACCAGCGTGGGGGCAGGTAGCACGGGGGCGCGGGTCAGGGCGGTGCAGCCGTAGAACATACGGCTATAGCATCCTTCTACAAGTGTTGTGGCAGGCAGCTTTTCAGGTGCTGTGGTCAGATTTGGGCAGCCTTCGAACATAGTCCAATAACATTTTGATGTCAGCTCTCTGGCGGGGAGATCGGGCACTCTGCTCAAGTTGGTGTATCTGAACGTGCCTTCATAGCAATTCGATGTCAGCGTTGTGGCGGGCAGCAGCAAATCCTTGGTGGGGTGGCTGTAAATGGGGCGGATATTCTCTTCGCTACCGCAAAACACTCGTGCGAATACATAATCTCTCGGCAAAGTGGTGGCCGTGGCGAAGTTCTCCTTATAGAGGAGGCTCATGATGTTGCCATAAACGTAGCAAGGTGCGTAGCACAGGAATCTGTCCAGTGCATCTCCTGTTGTCTCATGATTGTCGCCTCGGAACGAAATCTTGTCGCCAACATTTGCGAGGGTGATTCTTTCGTTCATCGTGTAGTCAGTCCATTCGCCGCCGTTTATTCTGTATTGTAATACCGTCCTAGGATTCCAATCGTTGAAGCAACCAACTTCAGCTCCGGCCTCTATGGCCTCGAAGGTAAGAGGAGTCTTGAGTGGATCGTCAAAGAAAATCGCCTTGAGCGTAGGACGATAGAACTTGCCGGCTTCCAGATGTGCGCTGGAGGTCTTCTGATAAATATTGCCCTCAGCATCCGTCACTTCGAACTTTGTGCTGTTGTTCGAGGGCATCATCGCTACATAGACTGCAGCCATCGGAGAAGGTGTGGTGACGGTAATCACTTCGGTCGTGGCGAGGTCGGTAATGGTGAGGCTTGTGATGTTCTCGATGGCTTGTTCGTTCTCGTCAGTGAACTGGAACTTGCAGATGGCGAACTGGTTTACGAGCGTAACGGTGCCGTTGGGCTGTGCCGTGGTGCCGTCAACAACGAGTGTGCCGTTGGCGGTAGCGATGTCGAGCGTGCTGCTCAGTGTGGCGAGCGTGCCGTCCTGAGAACTGAGTACATCGCCACGCAATCCGTTGCCGTCGGCAGCCGAAGCGGGATAGATGTAGATGACCGGCTGATTGTTGGGCGTTCCTGCGGGGAGCGTGGCGGTTACGGTGGCACTTCCGTCCGCATCCACCTCAGTGACTGTGGCCGTGTACTTGTCGCCTCCGAAGACGATAGCAATCTCTTCGCCCTGTTGCCAGGAGGCCTTTAGCGTGCCGTCGTCCGGGTCGCTGAGGGCGCGGCTGGTGCCGTTCTTCACGCCGAAGGTGGCGGTGAAAGTGATGCCATCCGAGACGGGTTGCACAGACTCGGGTTTAACGATTTCGTTGTCGTTGCTGCACGCCCAGACCATCGCCAAGAGCAACAACGTGCCAAGATACTTAAAGGTTTTCATTGTCTATAATGTTTAATGTTTAATAATTCAGTTAGTCGGCAGGGCGCAATCAGTCGAATCCCGTGCCTCCGTCGCCATAGCCTGAGCGGCTGCTGACGTTGGAATCGTCCCAGCTGCCCGTGCCGTAGCCCGAGCGTCCGCCCATTCCGGAGTCGCCGAAGCCGTCGCCTCCGTCGCCATAGCCCGAGCGTCCGCCCATGCTTGAGCTGCTGTAACCGTCGCCTCCATCACCGTAGCCCGAGTGGCTAAAGTCCATCAGGTGCGTTTGCTGATGCAGTTCCACGACCGTCATCGTGGGTTCCTCGTAAGGTTTCATAATCATAAGGTTGTTTATGCTTTTCCGCCGCAAAGGTAATATTTTTTACCAACTTATACCTTATTTTGGGGATAAAAATCTCTCTCTCTTCCTTTTTTTATATTGATATGTTGTTTTCCGCAAAAAAACTTTCTAATGAGCAGAGCAGGCCGAATTTAACGGACGCCAATATTATTGTAAAGATTTTTGCAGGCGTGCTCTTTCTGACGACTTATTTTTGGTCGGGTGGCACTTGGCTACCCTGAACGAAAAATAAGGGCTTAAATCGCGTTTTTTCCTATTGTAGGCGGTTTGCGAGGCCTGAATTTACAGCGCAGTGCAAAGAAAATACAGACTCCATGTGCTCTTCTGTTAAATACGGCGTACTTTTCTGCGGATTTTCGCCTGCGGGGTTGGTCAGCCTCGCGTGGGGAAATTGCCAACTCCGCGTGCGGCGTTGGCAAACTTCGCGTGCGGCGTTTGAATCTTCCGCATGCGTCGATGCCGATTGCCACATTTTGTGTGACAATTTTTGTAAAGTTTTTTTACCGAAAATGGAGGGCTGTGTATGGCTTTTCGGGCTGTGGTACGGATAAAACAGAAGCGCGACACACATTTGTGTATCGCGCTTCTCTATGTTGAATAAAACTGCGTTTTCTTCGACAATCCTCTCGCTCGGCAATATTCAAAAGAGCTTGAGCTTGTATTGCTCTCGCTTAATCGGATTGTTGGACTACCTGGATTCGAACCAAGACTAAGAGAACCAAAACCTCTTGTGCTGCCATTACACCATAGCCCAATCCAAAATCAAACGCTTTTCACGTTTGCGGGTGCAAAGATACAACAAAAAGTGAAAAGTGAAAAGTG
>JAFRQD010000026.1 GCA_017428785.1 Bacteroidaceae bacterium | reverse complement strand
TTTTGAGAGAGTGTGCCGCCCTTGTTTCCTCCTTGCGGGGCAGAGAGCATGAACAATTTGATGTCTTCAAGCAACTTCGCAGAGATTGTCTTGAACGGGATAGGCTTGCCCTTAGAGTAGATGGACAGTAGCTTGCCCACACGAGTCCAGTTGACAATAATGGCATCCGAACTGTTTGGGTGGCACTTGTAGATGATGCTGTTGAAGTAAGCAATGAAATCTTGCTCCGAACGTTCGTTCTGAGCAATCATTTCCTGTTCTCTGTCGGAATACACAACTGCGGTGTCGTACTCCTGCTGACGCAAGGCACGTACCTTGTCGGCATATCGACATGCCTCCTTGTCCAACTGCGAGACGCATTGAATGATGCCGTTAGAATCGCGCTTCGGCTTGTACTTGTAGTTGCCTTCGCAATCAATGCCGGTTATGGCAGTCGTGTCCCAGATGGGAGTGGTGATAGTGCGGTTGACCGCCTCAATGACTCTCTTTGGCTTGGTGCTGCCTGGATTGCGTACTGGGTACGACTCTGTATAGAGGTACCATTCTTCACGGTACTCCGACTTGCGGAGCTTGACCGTCACTTTTGTGTGTAATAAAGGTTTTCTCATTATTCTTCTGATTTATATAAGTTATCAATTTCTTCTTTTGGAACATACACATAGTTGCCAATCTGACGAGAGGGAATGGAATACTTCCTAACATGTGCCCATACGGAACTGTCGTTGATGTGATACTTCTCACAGACTTCTCCGATGGTATAGCAGTCCTCAGGTTCGAGACTGTAGAGTTTCTTTTGCGGCACTTCTTTTGCCTCTTTCAAATCACGTCTGTAATGAAACAGCAGGTCCAGTTCTGAACGCTTGAAACGCATCAATCTTGTGCCTAGATTAATACATGGAATCTTACCTAACTTAGCCAGACGGTATAGTGTACTGCGCTCAATTCCGTATATAGCAACAACTTGGCGAGCTGTCAGGTACTCTCGGATGTCAGGCACATTCTGCGCATATGTAACAAATAAGGCTTCTTTCTTCTCTTTGTCCTTCTTGCGCTTATTAGCTATCTTACTGCACTTCGGGGAGCAGTACACACTGTCTAATGTCTTAATAATAAAGACCTTGCCACAAATCGGGCACTTTCTCTTAATCTCAATTCCTAAATTTGCCATGTTTTCTACTTTTAAGTTTTACTAAGTCCTATATGTATGTTTAGTATGTTTATGTCCAACCTTATCTACCATTAAGTCTTGCTACAAGTATGTAACAAAAAAGCCGTAAAAAAAGGCAGAATAAGCACATAGAAAACATGAGCCTATAAAAAGCAAATGGCGTGTAACTCATTGAGCTACACGCCATTTGATAGTGTTTTGTTATGTCTTTACTTATGCGTCTCATTTGACCTCCTCGAAGTCGGCGTCTTGGATGTCGGGGCCTTGCTGGTTGTTGCCGCCAGTGTTGCCGGCGTTGTTGCCGGTGAAGCCGCCGTTCATGTCGGGACCGGGCTGTGGACCTGCCTGCTGCTGGGCTTGGTACATCTTGCCGGCAGCGGTTTGCAGCTCGTTCATGGCTGCATCGATGGCTGCGAGGTCTTGTGCCTGATGTGCTGTCTTGAGCTTTGCAACGGCTGCCTCGACTTCGCTCTTCACGTCGGCAGGAATCTTGTCGCCGCTTTCCTTCAGCATGTTCTCGGTCTGGAAGATCATCGAGTCGGCCTGATTGAGTTTGTCAACCTTCTCGCGTTCCTTCTTATCGGCTTCTGCGTTGGCTTCTGCCTCTGCCTTCATGCGCTCGATTTCTTCCTTGCTGAGGCCGCTGGAGGCAGTGATGGTGATGTGCTGCTCCTTGCCTGTTGCCTTATCCTTGGCGCTGACGGTGAGGATGCCGTTGGCGTCGTTGTCGAAGGTCACTTCAATCTGAGGCACGCCACGACGAGCGGGTGCGATGCCGTCGAGGTTGAACTGGCCGACGCTCTTGTTCTGGCTTGCCATAGGACGCTCGCCTTGCAGGACGTGGATGGTGACGGCCGTCTGGTTGTCGGCTGCGGTGGAGAAGATTTCGCTCTTCTTGCAGGGGATGGTCGAGTTGGCTTCGATGAGTCGTGTCATCACGCCGCCCATCGTCTCGATACCCATGGAGAGAGGCGTCACGTCGAGCAGTACGATGTCGCTCTTGTCGCCTGCCAGGACTGCACCCTGGATGCTTGCGCCGATGGCAACCACTTCGTCGGGGTTCACGCCCTTGCTGGGTTCTTTGCCGAAGAAGTCGGCCACGAGCTTCTGCACAGCGGGGATACGTGTGGAGCCGCCCACGAGGATGACCTCGTTGATGTCTGAGTTAGAGAGACCTGCGTCCTGCATGGCTTTCTGGCAAGGAGCCTTACAAGCCTGGATGAGGCTGTCGGCGAGTTGCTCGAACTTGGCGCGTGTCAGGCTCTTTACGAGGTGTTTGGGCACACCGCCTACGGCTGTGATGTACGGCAGGTTGATTTCGGTGGTTGTGCTGCTTGAGAGCTCTATCTTGGCCTTCTCGGCAGCTTCCTTCAGGCGTTGCAGCGCCATCGGGTCTTGCTTGAGGTCGATGCCTTCCTCTGCCTTGAACTCGCCAGCCAGCCAGTCGATGATGACTTGGTCGAAGTCGTCGCCGCCGAGGTGGGTG
>JAFRQD010000025.1 GCA_017428785.1 Bacteroidaceae bacterium | reverse complement strand
ATCTTCTGCCCCATGTACTACACGCCCTGGTCCTGCGAGGCCTATTGCAAAGACAACAGCTTCCAGAAGCCCCTCATCCAGTGCGAGTACAACCACACCATGGGCAATTCCAGCGGCGGACTGAAGGAATATTGGGAACTCATCCGCAAGTATCCGAAATATCAGGGTGGATACATTTGGGATTTCGTTGACCAGGCGCTCCACCGCAAGCCCAACGCCAGGATGCTCAACGCGTCGCTCGACGAACTGAACCAGGTGGCGAATCTTTCCTACCCTGAACTGAACAAGATCGACTACACCTATGGCGGCGACTACAACAGCTACGACCCGTCGGACAACAACTTCAACTGCAACGGCATCATAGGCCCCGACCGCCAGCTCAACCCGCATGCCTACGAAGTTGCCTACCAGTATCAGAACATCTGGGCAAAGGCAAAGGGCAACCTGGCTGAGACAAAGACCATCGAGGTCTACAACGAGAACTTCTTCCGCGACCTGTCGGGCTACAGGCTGAAATGGGTAGTTCGGGTCGATGGCCTCCCCGCCGACTTTGGCCTCATCTCGGACCTGGATGTCAAGCCGCAGCAGACAAGAACTTTCGAGATTCCTTTCAAGTCGGAACTGCTCGAGGACGACGATGCCGAGCTCATGCTGAACATCTCCTTCATGCTGAAGAACGACGAGCCCCTCATGAAGGCCGGCCAGGAAGTGGCTTACAACCAGCTGACCATACGCCCCTATAAGGACAAGCCCTTCTCCCTGCCATCCGCCACAGCGTCAAAGATAAAGATTCTCGACAAGAAGGGGACGGAAGACATCATTGTCTCGAACGACAATTTCATGGTTAGCTTCAACCGACAGACGGGTCTCATAAGTGGCTACACCGTGCACGGAGGCGACCTCCTGGGCGACGGCGGCACACTACGCCCCAACTTCTGGCGAGCCGTCACCGACAACGACATGGGTGCCGGCCTGCATGAGAGCATGCTTGCCTGGCGCAACCCCGAGATGAAGCTCACGTCGCTGACCGCCGAAAAGGAGAAGAAGCAAGACCCCGTGACCGTCAAGGCTACCTACGACATGCCAGGCGTAAAGGCCCGGCTCACCATGACCTACATCATCCTGGAAGGCGGAGCCATCCACGTCACCGAGCAGATGACCACTACCGCGGGCGCCGAGGTCAGCGACATGTTCCGCTTCGGAGTGGTGATGGACATGCCATACAACTGCGACCAGAGCGAGTACTATGGTCGCGGCCCCATCGAGAACTATGCAGACCGCAAGGAGTGCATGCTGATTGGCAAGAGGAAACAGACTGCCGACGAACAGTTCTTCCCCTACATCCGCCCGCAGGAAACAGGAACGAAGACTGACATACGCTGGTGGCAGCAGACGGACAAAGCGGGCGTCGGACTCCGCATCCAGTCGCACGAGCCTTTCACCGCATCTGCCCTGCATTACAACATTATGGACCTCGACGAGGGCAAGCAGAAGGCCCAGCGCCACTCTCCGCAGATGCCAAAGTCGACATACACAGAGCTGGCGTTGGACAAGCTGCAGACGGGTGTAGGCGGCATCAACTCTTGGAATAAGGACGCCCAGGCTCTGCCGCAGTATCGTGTGAAGTACGAAGACCGGATGTTCCAGTTCTGGCTGATACCCATCCATCCCTAAGGTGCAGCGATTATCCTCGGAGCACAGGGAAAGAGCCAACCCTTTGCGGATGATTTTCCCCATCCGGCTTGCCCGATTCTTGTTTTCTCACAGATTATATATATATTTGCCCTCGAACAATGCCAAAACTGCTATCCTTCATATTTGCTTTTGTCCTGCTCGCGTTGATGCCAGCCGCTGCTCAGGATGCAGACGAAGTGCTCGATGCGGCACGTCGTGTCAACAGCTATTTCACCAGCAAGTGGCCCGACCCTACCAAGGACACCTTCGTGGGAAGAAGGCGTCCCAGCTCCCTCTGGACGCGTGGCGTGTACTATGAGGGCTTGATGGCGCTCTATGGCATTGACCCTCAACCCGGCTACATACAATACACCGACAAGTGGGCCGCCTTTCATAAGTGGACACCTCGCAACGGCACAAGGACTACGAATGCCGACGACCAGTGCTGCATGCAGACCTATCTGCAAAGGTATGCAATGACCGGCGACAGGCAGATGCTGGACAGCTGCCGCATGAACATGGAGCGGCAGATGGCGCAGGGGCGGACCGACTACTGGACATGGATAGATGCCATACAGATGGCGATGCCGGCCTACTCCATGATGTACAGCATCACGGGCGACGAGCGCTATGTCCTCTTTGCACGCGACTGCTACGAATGGGCGAGAAACGAATGCGGCGGCGGTTTGTGGAATGCTCAGGAAGGCCTGTGGTGGCGAGATGCCGACTTTGTCCCACCTTATAAGGAGAGCGACGGACAGAACTGCTATTGGAGCCGAGGCAATGGCTGGGTAGTGGCAGCGCTCGTCAGAACTATCGAAGATATAGACGCCCCCTTAGCCCCCTTAAAGGGGAACAAGGAGGTACAGGCATTCCTCGAAGAGCTGAAGTCGGACTTCAAGGCCATGATGAAGGCCCTGCTGGGGTGCCAGCGCAAGGATGGCTTCTGGAATGTCAGCCTCATGTCGCCTGTCACGTTCGGCGGGCCTGAGACGTCGGGCACTGCCCTCTTCCTGATGGGAATGGCTTGGGGCGTGCGCAACGGATTGCTCCCTGCCGAGGAATATCGTGCGGCCACAGACAAGGCCTGGAATGCCATTGCCACGAATGCCATACACCCGAACGGCTTTATCGGTTACCTGCAGGGAACAGGCAAGGAACCCAAGGACGGACAGCCGGTGACCTACGCCAGCATTCCCAATTTCGAGGACTACGGTACGGGCTGTGTGCTGCTGGGAGCTGTGGAATACTACAGGCTGATAAAAGACCTGACCTCGCAGGCTGGTGCCCGCTGGTGGTGGCTGGGCTCGGCCGTCACAGAGGCGGGACTGACGTGGCAGATGGAGCAGATGGCTTCCCACGGCATCGGCACCCTGGAGATAACGCCGCTCTATGGCGTGCAGGGCAACGAAGGAGGCAACATCCCCTTCCTCTCGCCAAAGTGGATGCAGATGCTGAAGTACACCATCAACGAGGGGAAACGCCTTGGCATACAGATAGACATGAACCTCGGCACGGGCTGGCCGTTCGGCTCACCCGAGACACCTCTTGCCGAGGCTGCCTGCAAAGTTGTCGTCGTTGACTCGCTCGTCGATACCCGCTTGGTGAAAAGCAACATCCTGCTGCCTCCGCCGCAGAAGGAGCAGCGGTATGCTCGCCTGATAGCACAGAGGGACTACAAGAGCCGCGTGAAGGGGAAGCGTCGCGTCATAGCGCTCTATGAATGCCGGACAGGCCAGAAAGTGAAGCGGGCAGCCCCCGGCGGCGAGGGCTACGTGATAGACCATTTCGACTCGACTGCGGTGGCACATTATCTGGCTCGCTTCGACAAGGCTTTCAGAGCGTCGGACACTCCCATGCCTGCCACCTTCTTCAATGATTCCTACGAGGTGTTTGGTGCCGACTGGACGCCGACTCTGCCAAAGGAGTTCGAGGCGAGACGCGGGTACAAGCTGGAGGATAAGCTTCAGGAGTTCGCCGATGGCGATGCCCAAGTGCTGAGCGATTATCGCGAGACGCTGTCCGACCTCTTGCTGCAGAACTTCACGGAGCAATGGGTGCGCTGGAGTCATGAGCGCGGCGTGAAGGTGCGCAACCAGGCGCACGGCTCGCCGGCAAACCTCATAGACATCTATGCCGCAGTCGACATCCCGGAAATAGAAGGCTTTGGGCTTTCGGAGTTTGGCATCAAGGGCTTGCGCACCGACCCGGGCATGACGAGGAGGAACTTCTCCGACCTCTCGATGCTGAAATACGCCTCCTCGGCAGCACACATCACAGGCAAGCCGCTCGTTTCCAGCGAGACGTTCACATGGCTGACGGAGCATTTCCGGACCTCTCTCTCACAGATGAAGCCCGACCTCGACCTGATGTTCTGTGCCGGCGTGAACAGGATGTTCTTCCACGGCGCATGCTATTCTCCCAAGGACGACCCGTGGCCCGGCTGGAGGTTCTATGCCTCGGTGGATATGTCCCCCACCAATACCATCTGGCGCGACGCCCCGATGCTGACGCGCTACATCGACTATTGCCAGAAGCGGCTGCAGGAGGGAGAGCCCGACAACGACTTCCTTGTGCTTCTGCCCGTCAGGAATATGTGGCGGACGAACCTCGACAAGCGCCTCATGCTCTTCGAAATCAATTCGATGGACAGGAAGGCTCCCGAGTTCATTGCCTCGATATTGAAGATCGACTCGTTGGGCTACGACTGCGACTACATATCGGAGAAGTACCTCCTCACCACGACCTTCCGTGACGGCAAGCTCCAGACGGCGGCAGGCACACGCTATGCCGCACTCATCCTGCCGCCTGGCTGCATCATGACGGGCAAGGTGAAGAAGCACATCGAGAGCCTGAAGCGTCAGGGGGCACACATTATATATAATATAAAGGGGCAGGAACTTGCCAGATGCGCGAAGGCCGAAGAGTTGCGCACGCTGCTGGGGCTGAAGATGATACGCCGCAGGATAGGCGATGCCTACCGCTACTTCGTTGCCAACCTCACGCCAAACGATGTGGAGAGGCAGGTGACGCTGGCATCCACAGGCGGGAAGGTCGATGTTTCGCTCCGGAGCGGGGAGAGCTGCTTTGTTGAGGCTTTGCCTGATGGCAAAGCCACGGTGGTCTATCCCGTCGGGGCTCTGCAACCAGGCGGCACGCATGCTGCCCTCTCTCCTCTGTCCTCTTCCCTTCTTGCCGACCTCACGAACAACAAATGGACGCTCCGTTTCGTGGAATCGCAGCCTGCCATTGCCGAGAAGATAAGCCTCGACGGACTGAAGTCCTGGGAGCGTCTGCCGCTTGACAGCCTCTCGGAACTCATGGGCACGGGTGTTTACGAGACGAACTTCCTGCTCTCTGCCGATGATGTGGCGAGTGGCAGCTATCGGATTGACCTGGGGGATGTTCGCGAGTCGGCGCGTGTCGTTATCAACGACACATACATTGGCTGTGCCTGGTGCGTGCCCTTTACGCTGGACTTCGACGGCGTGCTTCGTGAGGGCGAGAATGCCATCCGCATCGAGGTGACGAACCTGCCTGCCAATCGCATCGCGGCATACGACCGACGAGGGGTGAAGTGGCGAAAGTTCAACGAGATAAATGTGGTGGACATCAACTATAAACGCAGCACCTACGCCGACTGGACGCCCGTTCCGTCGGGCCTGAACTCCTTTGTCCGAATCTTCAAACAGACGAAATGACCATAAGAAACATGGATTTTCCACTATCGCAAAACCAGCATCTCCGGGGGTACGAAAAGACGCCCTTCAGGGGGGTCAAAAACGCCGCGTGCGGGGATGCCCAACGCCGCGTGCGGGGATTGCCATCGCCGCGTGCGGGGATTGCCAACGCCGCAGCCGGCGTTTTCAATGCCCTTTGGGGGCAATTCCAGATGCCCTGTTCCGGCACCTCGAAAACGGCTGATTTTGTAAAAAATTTTCTACTGCTGCCGCTCCTGGCGATGCTTGCCCTGAGCGCCGATGCAAAGCCCAAAGCAGCGCAGATGCTCTGGCCTGACGGGAGTGCGATGGATGCCTTCTTCAGCAACACCACAAAAGTGGATGTCGAGCGTCTCGGCAAGCAGTATGTCATCACGGACTATGGGGTGAAGAACGACTCCTTGCTCCTTCAGACGGATGCCATACAGGCCGTGATAGACCTCTGCGCCAAAGAAGGCGGTGGGGTAGTGGTCGTCCCCGAGGGCACCTTCCTCTCCGGCTCGCTCTTCTTCAAGCAGGGCACGAACCTCTACGTTAAGGGACGCATAAAAGGCTCGGACCGCATACGTGATTTCCGTTTGGTGCAGACACGCCTGGAGGGGCAAACGCTTCAGTATTTCGCCGCGCTCATCAATGCCGACGGGCTGGACGGCTTTTGCATCATGGGCGACGGGGCACGCCTGGATTGGGCAGAGACTCCCGGCGAGACCGGCATCCCTGCTCCCTCGAGCTGCATCGACGGAAACGGCTTCAACTATTGGGAAGAATTCTGGTACAGGCGTATGTACAACAAGGCCTGCACCAACCTCGAGGCCATGCGTCCACGGCTCGTCTATCTCTCGAACTGCAAGAATGTGACCGTTCAGGATGTCAATCTCATCAACTCTCCCTTCTGGACGAACCACCTGTACCGATGCGAGCACGTGCGCTACCTCGACAACTTCATCTATGCGCCCACCAAAGGCGTCGTGCCTCCCGGCGATACGAAGCAGCACGGCGCACCGTCGAGCGATGCCATAGACCTCGATGTGTGCCACGACGTCTTGGTGCACGGCTGCTATATGCAGGTGAACGACGATGCTGTGGTGCTAAAGGGCGGCAAAGGGACATGGGCAGACAAAGACCCGGACAACGGACCTGTCTATAATGTCCTGGTCAGGGAATGCCGCTATGGCAAGACACACGGATGCCTGACGCTCGGCTCGGAGTCTCTTCACGATTGGAACATCGTGCTCGCCGACATACATATCAGCTCCGTCAACCGAGTGCTGTGGCTCAAGATGCGTCCCGACACCCCTCAGCACTATGAGAAGATTCGCGTGGAAAACGTCTCGGGCACTTGCGCCTCGTTCCTCGTGGTACGCCCCTGGACACAGTTCTTCCAGCCAGGCGACCGGCCCGATATGCCTCTCTCCCAGGCAAACGACATTACCTTCCGAAACATCGACGTCAATACGGACAACTTCCTCGACGTGGGCACATCGGACAAATACAAGCTTCGGGACTTCAACTTCGAGAACTGCAAAGTCCGCGGAGAGAAGGTGGACTTAAAGTCCTCCCCTTTCATTGAGGAATCAGAGGGAGCCAGCCCCTCCATCCCCCTAAAGGAAAGAAGGGAAGGGACGGAGCCTTTCTGCTATTCCGTGCCTGTGGAAGACGGGAACTACAAAGTCACAGTTACCCTGGGCTCCAAGAAACGGGCAGCGCATACGGTCGTGAGGGCAGAGTCGCGCAGGCTCATGGTGGAGAGCTGCAGCACCAGGAAAGGCCAGTTCCAGACCTTCAGCTTTATCGTCAACAAGCGCTCGCCTGTGATTTCCACAGGCAAGGGGCAGGAAGCAGGGGGCAGGAAAGTGAGCCTCAAGCCTCGCGAACTCGATTATCTCAACTGGGACGACATGCTGACCCTCGAGTTCAGCGGCTCCGCCCCTGCTGTCGAGTCCGTCAATGTAGAGCGCGACACGACAGCCACCACCATTTTCCTCTGTGGCAACTCGACTGTTGTGGACCAAGAGGAAGAGCCCTGGGCTTCGTGGGGACAAATGGTGCCCCGATGGTTCACGGACAAGGTGGCTGTCTCGAACCACGCCGAGAGCGGACTCTCGTTGCGCTCCTTTATGGCAAGCCGCAGGCTGGAGAAAGTGCTCTCGATGCTGAAAGCAGGCGACTATGTGCTCTGTGAGTTTGGTCATAACGACCAGAAAGAGCACGGAGCGGGCGACGGAGCATGGTACAGCTTTCAGTATCATCTGAAACAGTTCATCGACCAAGTGCGTGCGGCAGGCGGCATACCTGTCTTCGTCACCCCCACCCAGCGCCGAAGCTTCGACCAGGCCTCGCACACGAAGGTGCAGGAGACACACGGCGACTATCCCGATGCCATGCGGGATGTGGCAAGGAGAGAGGGAGTGCCTGTGATAGAACTCCACGACATGACGCGCGACTTCTTCGAGGCCCTCGGCTTCGAAGGCAGCAAGAAGGCTCTGGTGCATTATCCCGCAAACACCTTCCCCGGACAAGAGAAGGCTCTGGAAGACAACACACACTTCAATCCATACGGTGCCTTCGAAGTGGCAAAGATGGTTGTCATGGGGATGAAGCAGCTGGGCCTGCCCATCGTACAGCACTTGCGCAGCGACTGGCAAGACTTCGAGCCTCGCCATCCCGACGACCCCGACGCGTTCCGTTGGTTCCCCGCCCGTAAACAGAACATAACAAAGCCCGATGGCAATTGAACCGACCTACGGAGCATGCTCCAGGACGCCTGCCTACAAAAAGGCATGAAACAGGCGGCACTATCCTTCGTGCCATTCTGAAAGAAAAGGCAAAATCTTTGAGCCTGCCGGCTCCTTAATTCAAAATAATTCTATATATTTGCAATCATAAACTAATACTTAACAATATGAACGTAAAGAATATCATGATGACGCTCGCCCTCGTAGCCGCAATTGGTGCGAAGGCTCAAAAGGAGGTTGTGGCTCCGCAGAATGTGTATGCTCGGCAGACAATGTCGCTTAACGGAGATTGGCATTACTTTGTGGACCAGCAGGAGCAGGGCTACTACGATTATCGCATGAATCCTACAAACTGGGGCTATTTCGTCAATGCCAAGCCGAAGAAGCCGTCGGATCTCGTGGAGTATGACTTCGACGCTTGCCCCACGATGCAAGTGCCTGGCGACTGGAATACACAGGACGAACAGCTCTTTGTCTATGAAGGGACAATATGGATGAAGAAGGACTTCGAGATAGGCGACGGACTACGCACCACAGACAACGGACGTTTCCTGCTCTACTTCGGAGCGGTGAACTACGAGGCGATTGTCTATGTGAACGGCAAGAAAGCTGGGCGACATGTGGGCGGATTCACACCTTTCTGCTACGATGTGACCGACTTCGTTCACGAGGGCAAGAACTTCGTCATCGTGAAAATCGACAACAAGCGCCATAAGGACAATGTGCCCACACTCATCTTCGACTGGTGGAACTACGGGGGCATCACTCGCGACGTGCTCTTGGTCAGCGTCCCTGAGACCTATGTTGAGGACTACTCGCTGCGATTGGATGCTCTTCCACAAAGCGCGGACGGCAAGAACAGCGTGATTGATTTCTCTTTGAAGCTAAACCGTCCCGTAGCAGGGGAGGCTGTGACTGTCACCTTTCCTGAGCTGAAAATCAGAAGGACGTTCAGCACCGACGAGAACGGATGCCTACACGAACAGCTTTCCACAAAGAAATCGAAGCTGGAGCTCTGGTCGCCCGATAACCCCAAGCTCTACAAGGTGTTGCTGGAGCGCGAGGGCGAGACGATAGAGGACGAGATAGGTTTCCGCATC
The DNA here is from genome assembly GCA_017428785.1 of Bacteroidaceae bacterium. GTDB lineage: Bacteria > Bacteroidota > Bacteroidia > Bacteroidales > Bacteroidaceae > Physcousia. The sequence continues at coordinate 3,866 of JAFRQD010000025.1, read as the reverse complement.
ATAGAGACGCGTGGCAAGCAACTGCTGCTCAACGGCAAGCCCATCTTCCTGCGTGGTGTATGCTCTCACGAGGAGACGGCCTACACGAGCCGCCGGTGCAACAGCGCTGCAGATGCCGATACCCTGCTCAGCTGGGCACGCTCGCTTGGCTGCAACTTCATCCGCCTGGCGCACTACCCGCATAATGAACACGCCGTGCGCGAAGCGGAGCGTCAGGGCTTCCTGCTGTGGTCGGAGATTCCTGTCTATTGGACCATCTCGTGGCAGAACGAAGAGACATACGCCAATGCGGAGCGCCAACTTACCGACATGATACGTCGTGACCACAATCGCGCCGCCATCATCATCTGGTCGCTTGCCAACGAGACACCCCATAGCGATGCACGCGACAAGTTCCTCGGCAGGCTTGCACAGACAGCGCGAAGCCTCGACAACACCCGTCTCATATCGATGGCTATGGAGGTGACGGGAGCCTCGAACTACGTGAACCGATTGCAGGACAACATGAACAAGTATGTCGATGTGGTCAGCTTCAATCAGTATGTCGGTTGGTATCGCGACGTGAACGATGCGCCGAAGATGAAGTGGGAGATTCCCTACGAGAAGCCTGTCATCATCAGCGAGTTCGGTGGAGGGGCAAAGGCGGGACTGCATGGCGACAAGGGGCAGCGATGGACAGAGGAGTTCCAGGAGAACCTCTATCGCGAGAACCTTGCTATGCTCGACAAGATAGACGGTCTTGCAGGCACCTGCCCTTGGGTGTTGAAGGACTTCCGTTCGCCGCGTCGCCCTTTGCCTGGCATACAGGACGGCTTCAACCGCAAGGGTCTCTTCTCCGACCAAGGGAAGCGCAAGAAGGCTTTCTATGTGCTGCGAGAGTGGTACGAGAAGAAAAGGTGAAAAGGGTAAAAGGTGAAAAGGGCAAAAGGAGAAAAAGTTAAACGGTTAAAAAGTAAAAACGTTAAAAGGGTTAAAAGTTGAAACGCTTCGTGCTCTTTGCTTTTATCGCACTGATGGCTCAATGCATCCGTGCGCAGAAAGCGGTTTATATCCCAGACAGTTGGGTGTATGATGCTGCTACGGAGGAATACACCGAGGGCGGAAACAGCGAGCTGCAGTGGTCGTTCCGTCGCAGCAAGGCGTCCGACAACTGTATCATCTTTTGGCAAAAGGGGTTTGGCGACGACCCGGGCAAGGCGCCTTCGCTGAACGGGACATCGATGGCCTTCGATGTAGATGACGTGCTGCAGGTGGCAGAGAATTGCTACGCTCTTAATGTCAATCAGCTGGGCTTCTCGAGCAGCAACATGCTGGACAAGTACAAGATTCTTATCCTGATGAACTACACCACCACTTGGACCTGCTACGGCGGAGGTTATGACTACGAGTGCAGTGCCTTGTGGCTCAATCCGGCCACCGTGAAGCCAGCCGGACATTCCCTGGCACACGAGGTGGGGCATTCGTTTCATTACATGTGCTATGCTGAGGCTGCCAACTACAATCACACTTCCTCCACAACCATCGGCACAGGCTTCCACCTGCCCTTGGGCAACGGGCAAGCCATTTGGGAGCAGACAGCCCAGTGGCAGGCGAACCAGGCCTATCCCTCGTATATGTTCAGCCAGAGCTATCCGCTCTTCGGCAACAATGCAAACTATGCCTTCTCGCATGAGTGGATGCGCTACCAGAGCTATTGGTTCCTCTACTACCTTTGCCAGCACTACGACGACCTGACTACGGTGGCACAGGTGTGGAAGCAGCCCATGAGGGGAGCCGTGGACTTCTGTCAGTCCCTTATGAAGCTGAAAGGTCTCACGGCAGAGGCTTTCTACGGACTTTACTTCGACTATGCCTTGCATTGTGCCACCTACGACTTCGACGCGGCGGCTCCTTATCGCAACGATTACATAGGCAGGTTCGACTATCGGGCTGTGCCGCTGGCTGAGAACAAGTATCAGGTGGCATACGCCAGTGCCCCGCAAAGCACGGGTTTCAATGTGGTGGAACTGTCCGTACCGGCAGCGGGAACGGCTGTCACCACAAGGCTCACCGCCCTCAAGCCAGGCTGTGCCCTGGGCGAGGCCGACCCGGGAGAGTACAACAATGGCACAGCAGGCGCACTTGTCAGTGCCGGTGTGAGGAAATACAACACCGTCAGCAGAGCCGCAGCGCGTGGCTTCCGGGTGGGTTATGTGTTCCTCAAGAAAGACGGCACCCGCGAGTACAGCAACGACAGCATCGTCCATTGCAAAGGCTCTGACGAAGTGACCGAGGACATCACCGCCGCTGTTCCCGCCGGCACAAAGCGCATGTTCCTTGTCGTCGCTCCGGCACTCTCGACATACATACAGCACAAGTGGGACGACAACATCAAGAACGACGACCAGTGGCCTTATCAGTTCGAGCTCGTAGGCACCACCGCCGCCAATGTCATTCCTTACATCAAGGAGCCGGACTTCGAGAAAAGCATCGACGGACGCAGCATCAGCGACGTCACCCTCACCTACGACATCGTGCTGCCGCCCACCTCGAATCACGACGGAGCGGCGGTCAACTTCTCGGGCAGCGGCCTCAATGCGCTCTGCACGGCTTTCCAGATGGAGGCCGACGAACTCTTCGGGCAAATCCTCTCCTACAGCAGTTCGCAACCCAAAGGCACCATCATGAACTATGCCGCCCGTGCTAACGGCAGCCTCCAACGCGTAGGCAAGACCACCAACGGGGACTTCGGACACTGGTTCAATGCCAGCGGGACAGCTATCACCTACGGCAGCAACTGCGTGGTATTTGCCGAGTTCACCAAAGCCAGCAAGAGTGCCGTCGTCGGGCAGTATCCGAATGCCAACAAGGATGGTGCTAAGCGAACGGTCCGCGAGGCGCTGCACTACAAGGCCAGCGACGGAACAACTGCCACCGCCTACCTCGTCTTCAACGTCACCTTCCAGACGGGAGCCACGCCTCGTAGCCATCTTGCAGACATCGACTACACAGAGCCGGAGCCCGACGGCATAAAAGACCTCAAAGACACGAAGGAGCTTGAGGACTCCAGCGACATCTTCAACCTCTCCGGCCAGCGCATCAGCCAGATGCAGAAGGGCATCAATATCATCGGCGGGAAGAAGGTTCTGAACAACAGAGTTTTCCGGTAAGACATCTGCCCACACATATTATTAGATAAGGCACCTTTGCCTACTGAGTGACGTCAGTTAGCATCCTAAGCCTGGAAGGCTTCACTATGAGTAACCGGGGGCGAAGCCCTCGGAATCAGCGTATAACATGCTCCTTGCTGCCTGGAGGGCAGTACTATGAGAGGCCAGTGTACAGCCTTCCATAGGGTAGGTAGTACAGCATCCCAACTCCCCTCCCATTTGAGGGTAGGGGTAGGGGTGGGGTATGTCAGATAGAGATAGTGACTAAGTCCAAACCCATGTCAATGGCATTCCTATGGCTAGGAGTGTGCAGCTAATGATGAAATGGGCTGGAAATGCAATGATGTAAAAGAAAGCCTGGAAGGCTTCACTATGAGTAACCGGGGGCGAAGCCCTCGGACAGAACATAGAGAGCACCTTGCCGCTCCTGCCTGGAAGGCAGTACCCTGGCGTTTCAAAGTACTGCCCTCCAGGCAGGGAGGAGTAAGTTATCCGCTGATTTCCGAGGGCTTCGCCCCCGGTTCTTCCCTTCGGTCAGGCAGCAAAGCTGGTGTCCTAATAGAAAAGCCTTACAGGCTTAAAATGCAAACTGACTATATTCTGTAGCAAAGCGGTCGGCACAATTTCCCCCGGACAATAGAAAATGTATTATTGCTGTCCGGTAAATTCGGCCTGTAAGGCCGTTGAGATGTCAGCCCCGGGCAGCGCCCGGGGTGT
>JAFRQD010000024.1 GCA_017428785.1 Bacteroidaceae bacterium | reverse complement strand
TATTCAATTTTCAATATTCAATTTTCAATATTCAATTTTCAATATAATAAGTGTCCTCCTTTATAACCGACCTCGCCTACATCCTCGTTGTCGCAAGCATCGTTACGATTATATTCAAACGGCTGCGTCAACCGCTTGTTCTTGGCTATATAGTGGCCGGTTTCCTTGCAGGGCCTCACATGCCGTACACGCCGTCGGTAAGCAGTATGGACGGCATCCACGAGTGGAGCGAGTTGGGAGTCATCTTCCTCATGTTCACGCTGGGACTTGAGTTCTCGTTCAAGAAGATAGTGAAGATGGGCATGCAACCGATCCTGACGGCTGTGATGGTGATGTGCTGCATGATAGGCATCGGCGGAATGATAGCGTTGCTCTTCGGATGGAACAACATGGACCGGCTCTTCCTGGGCGGTATGCTGAGCATGAGTTCCACGACAATCATCTACAAGGCGTTCGACGACTTAGGTCTCAGAAGCAAGCGTTTTGCCTCAGGCGTCATTTCGGTTTTGATTATCGAGGACATTCTAGGCATCCTCTTAATGGTGATGCTGAGCGCTTTGGCCGTGAGCCGGACGTTCCAGGGACTCGCTCTGATAAAGAGCCTGATGCAATTGGGCTTCTTCCTCTTGCTGTGGTTTATTGTGGGCATCTACCTTCTGCCGCTTCTTTTGCGTAAGGCGAAGAAATACATCAACAGCGAGACGCTCCTTGTCGTCTCGGTAGGATTGTGCTTCCTGCTGGCTGTAATAGCGAGCAAGGTGGGCTACAGTCCTGCTTTTGGTGCGTTTATGATGGGAAGCATCCTGGCCGAAACGCTTGAGGCAGAGAACATCGAGAAGGGCGTGAGCTCGCTGCGTGACCTCTTCGGGGCAGTGTTCTTTGTGTCTGTCGGCATGATGGTAGAACCTTCTGTGCTGATAGAATACTGGTTACCGGTACTCGTCCTGACCTTGGGCGTAGTGCTGGGGCAGATGTTTTTCGGCAGTATGAGCTTCTTCGCCACGACCGGCGACGTGCAGACAGCCATTCGGAGTGGCTTCTCGATGGTGCAGATAGGTGAGTTCGCCTTCATCATCGCCGCCTTGGGCCAAGAGCTGGGCGTTACAAGCGAGTTCCTTTATCCGGTGGTTGTGGCAGTGAGTATCATCACGACCTTCCTGACGCCTTACATCATCAAGCTCGCTCCGAAAGCCGCCAACAGAATATCGCCCAGCCTCTCTCTTGTGGGGAAAGGAGTAATTCCCTTTTCTCGTGACCGCAATACCTACACCTCTGCCAAAAAAGATGAGACGAGGAAAGCGTCCGTATGGAAGCGTCTGTTGTCGGACATTTTCTACTACACGATAGCTTACCTCACCATAAGCATCGCTTTTGTGATGTTCAGTTTTGCCACGATCCTGCCGCTTTGCCAACACATCATCGGCGAGAAGTACGGCAACTATGTGTGTCTCGTCGTGACCCTCCTGCTTCTGTCGCCCTGCATCAGACCGATCGTCATCAAGAAGAACCATAGCAAAGAGGTAAAATACCTGGTTTCATCGGGAAAAACATCAGCTTTTCTTGTGCGCCTTACCCTTTTTGCAAAGTGGCTTTTGGGCTTCATAATAATATATAATGTAGTGTCGATTGTCCTGCCTCTCTGGTGGGTTTGGGAGGTGCTCATCAGTGTGTTGACACTTTTCCTGATGATAGTGAGCCGGTTCGTCAAGTACACCAGCATCAGAATGGAACGGACGTTCAAGCAGAACCTTCGCCTCAGGGAGCAACAGGCCACTCTGAGTTATGGAAGAAAGCTGCGGGGCAAGGACCTCCAGATTGCCCGAGTTAAGATTCCCGCCCATTCGAAATGGGGCGGACATACGCTTGCGCAGCTGCATTTCGGCAAGACCGACCGCGTGCACATCGCGGCCATCCTGCGGGCAGGGCACAGAATCAATATCCCTGGCGGAAGCCATCGCATATATCCCGGCGACATACTCGAGGTGGTGGCAGGCATGGAAGCCATCGAGTCGCTGCGTGCCAGAAGCGAGCAGGAAATACTTCCTCTGCAGGAACGCAACAAGGAGAAGCACAACCTCTCCATCATTTCCCTCAAACTCGGCGAGCGCAGTCCGCTGATAGGACAGACCTTGCAGGACATCGACTTCCGCCATCGTTACAATTGCATGGTGTTAGGAGTGGAGACAGAGCAGGGCAATCTGGGCATCATACCGGCGAAACGACAGTTCGCTCAAGGCGACATCGTCTGGGTCGTTGGCGAAGACGCCGACCTCAGCATGCTATCGATGGTGATATGATTCCGAGGAAAAAAAACTATCCATGCCAGCACAAAAAACGCCGCGTGCGGGGATTGCCAACGCCGCACGCGGAAATGGTCAACGCCGCACGCGGCGATTAGCAACGCCGCAGCCGGCGTTTTGAACCCCCTTCTTTGGTAATAAATCTCCGCTAAAACTTAGCCCTGTGATTCCCAACTCCCCTCCCATTCCCCGAAGGGGAGGGGTAGAGCGCATCGAGGGGTGGGGTAGGAAAAGAGGCCTTTAATGTGCTTCGAGCCAGTTGGTGCCCCAGCCGCAGTCGGCGATAAGGGGGACGCTGAGCTGCGCGGCACCTTGCATCTCTTCTATCACTAAGGCTTGCAACTTCTCCTTCTCTTCTGGCAGGACCGAGAAGTTAAGTTCGTCGTGCACCTGCAGGATCATCTTCGACTTGAGCTGCTCCGCCTTCATTCTTCTGAAGACGCGAATCATGGCTATCTTGATGATGTCGGCTGCCGAGCCCTGTATCGGCGCGTTGATGGCATTGCGCTCTGCGTAGCCGCGAACCACCGCGTTGTTCGAGTTGATGTCCGGCAACTGGCACCGGCGCTTGAAGATGGTCTCGGTGTAGCCCTTCTCGCGAGCCATTGCGATGCTTTTGTCCATATAGGCCTTCACGCCGGGATAGGTCTGGAAATACTCGTCGATGAGCTGTTTCGCCTCGGTCCTCGACACGCCCATCCTTTCGGCGAGACCGAAGGCGCTGATGCCGTAGATGATGCCGAAGTTGGCCGTCTTAGCCTTCCGCCTTTCGTCCGAAGTGACCTCCTCAAGGGGCTTCTTGAATATCTTTGCCGCCGTCGCCTGATGGATGTCGTTGCCATGCAGGAAGGCCTCAATGAGGTTCTCGTCCTTGCTGAGATGCGCCATGATGCGCAGCTCGATCTGGCTGTAGTCGGCGCTGAAGAAGAGCTGTCCCGGATAGGGTATGAAGGCCTTGCGCACCTCTTTACCCTGGGCGTCGCGAACGGGGATGTTCTGCAGGTTGGGGTTCGACGAGGAGAGTCGCCCTGTGGCTGTAACTGTCTGATTGAAAGAGGTGTGGATGTGTCCCGTCTTAGGATTGATGAGTTGCGGCAGGGCGTCGATGTAGGTGCCCAGCAGCTTCTTCAGTCCCCTGTACTCCAGAATCTTGCCGACTATCGGGTGCTTCCGCCTCAGCCCCTCAAGCACCTCTTCGCTCGTGACGTACTGCCCCGTCTTGGTCTTCTTGGCTTTCGAGTCGAGCTTGAGTGTGTCGAAAAGCACCTCGCCCACCTGCTTCGGACTGCTTATATTGAAGTTCAGGCCGGCCAGGCTGTGTATCTCTTGTTCCAGAGCCAGCATCTGCTCCGTGAAGAGGCGGCTGGTCTCTTTAAGTCCCTCAGTGTCAATCATTACGCCCGCCTCCTCCATCTCTGCCAGCACCGGCATGAGCGGCATCTCTATCTCTGTGAAAAGGCTCCAGAGGCCTTCCTTCCTGAGCTCTGCCTCGAGGCTTGCCTGCAGTTGCAGCAGGTCGTTGCAGCCATAGACGGACAGGAGGTAGTCGATGTAGTGCCGCATCTCGGGGTGCAGCAGGTAGTGGGCAATCTCGGTGTCGAACATGGGGAGGTCCGTCAGCCCTTGCGCCTTGAGCTCTTTCCAATGCGCTTTGAGGTTGTGCCCGATGACGACGCCATCCTTCACAACGAACGGCTCTGGCTGACTGGTTTTACTAGTTTCACTAGTCAGACTAGTTTGACTAGTTTGGCTGGCCATGCTGAAGAGGTCGAGCTGCTGAGGCTGCTCCTTTTTTTTCTTGGTTTCGGGAGCTGCTGCGAAGAGGTCGAGCTGCGTGGAACCGTCGTTGTTCTTGGCGGGTTGGCTCTCCTCCTCCTTTGGGGAGGCTGGGAGGGGGCTTCTTTTGTTCAGCAGCTGCCGGAACTCGAGCCTGCGGAAGAGCTCCTGCAGCTTGTTCCTGTCGGGCTCTTTCAGCTCGAGAAGCTTCATGTCGAGGCTGATGGGAACCTCCTGGTTGATAGTCGCCAGCCACTTGCTCTGCTTGATTTGTTCCACATTATTCTCAATCTTGTCCTTCAGCGCACCTTTCAGCTTGTCGGTCGATGCCAGCAGGTTTTCGATGCTTCCGAACTCCTCGATGAGCTTCTGCGCCGTCTTCTCTCCCACACCCGGGCAGCCAGGGATGTTGTCGACGCTGTCGCCCATCAGTCCCAGCATGTCGATGACTTGCAAAGGCGACTCGAGTCCCCACTTCTTCTTCACTTCCTCGATGCCCAGGATCTCTGCCTCGCTGTTCCTTCCCACCGCAGGGCGATACATCTTGACGCGTTCCGTCACGAGCTGTCCGAAGTCCTTGTCGGGCGTCATCATAAAGGTGTCTATGCCCTTCAGGTCAGCCTGATGAGCCAACGTGCCGATGACGTCGTCCGCCTCGAACCCGGGAACTTCGAGCACGGGGATGCCGTAGGCGGCCAGCACCTCCTTGATGATGGGCACGGCAAACCTGATGGCTTCGGGCGTCTCCTCGCGTTGGGCTTTGTATTCGGGGAAGGCTTCGTGGCGGAACGTGCCGCCGTGCGGGTCGAAGGCAACGCCGATGTGTGTGGGCTGCTCCTTGCTGATGACCTCTTCCAGCGTATTCACAAAACCGAGAATGGCAGATGTGTTTTCGCCCTTCGAGTTGATTCGCGGGTTCTTTATGAAGGCGTAATAAGCACGATAAATCAGTGCGTAGGCATCCAGTAAATAGAGTTTCTGCATCTATCGATAAAAGTTGAAAGGTTGAAAGGTTGAAAAATTAAAGGGTTGTCAGTGCAAAGTTACGAAATATTTCTCAATTCTTCTTTCATTTTAACCCTTTAACTTTTCAACTTTTCAACTTTTCTTTGTACCTTTGCACTCTAAAGATGCGATAAATGGACGTACTTGATAAGATAAAGGCCCCTGTTGCGGCAGAATTGGAGCAATTCAACGATGCTTTCCGCAAAACGCTATATTCCGACAATCCACTGCTCGAACAGGCTGTGGAACACTTGCTCAAAGCCCCCGGCAAGCAGCTTCGTCCGCTCCTCGTGCTGCTTTCGGCACGAATGGTGGCCGAGGTCAACGACAAGGTCATACAGGTGGCTCTGGCTTTGGAGATGCTTCACACGGCCACTTTGGTGCACGACGATGTGGTGGACGAAAGCGACCGACGGCGCGGATTGCCTTCCCTCAATGCCTTTCTCTCCAGTCAAGTTGCCGTTCTTAGTGGGGATTTCATACTAAGCAAGGCTTTGGAATGTGCCGCTCTGACAGAGGATGTACGGGTGGTTCGCCACATTGCACAGCTCGGTCAGACACTTGCCGACGGCGAACTGCTGCAGCTCGACAGCAAGGATTCCGACGTGCTTTCGGAGGCCGCCTACTTCGATGTCATCTCTCGCAAAACGGCGAGCCTGTTCTCGGTCTGTGCACGCTTGGGTGCCTTGGCAGCAGGCGGCAGCGAGGCCGAAGCGGAGCGACTGGCACAGTTCGGCAAGCTCATCGGCATCTGCTTCCAGATTCGCGACGACGTATTCGATTATGGAACGGCAGAGGTGGGCAAGCCCGTAGGCAACGACATGAGGGAGGGAAAGCTCACATTGCCAGCCATTTATGTCGTCAACTACAGTGACAACGAGGACATGCGCGAGCTGGCTTTGAAGGTGCGGCGGCGTGAGGCGACTGCCAAAGAGATACAGGACCTCATCCAGTTTGCAGAGAAAGAGGGCGGATTGGAGTATGCGCAATGGCGTATGAAAGACATGCAAGGCATGGCCGACGGCCTAATCGACGACACACGCGACCCTGCTATCACCGAAGCGCTGCACCAGCTTGCCTCTTTCGTCGCGGAAAGAGTCTTTTAGGCACTCCTAGGTTTTCCTAGGCTCTCCTAGGTTTTCCTTGGCACTCCTAGGTTTTCCTAGGCACTCCCAAACCCTTCTATAATAAACTATCTCCTTGTGACTTCCCTTCCTCCCATTTCCCGTTTTGCCCCTTCCCCTACCGGACGGATGCACCTGGGCAACGTCTTCTGCGCCCTCCTCTCGTGGCTTTCGGCGAAGAGCAGGGGGGGAGCGTGGCGTCTGCGCATCGAAGACCTCGACCCCGACCGCTCGCGTCGCGACTTTGCCTTGCAGCTGATGGACGACCTTCAGTGGCTCGGACTCCCATGGGACGGGGAGGTCGTGTGGCAGAGCCAGCGCGGGGACATCTACGAGCACTACCTCAAGCAGTTACAGGACATGGGACTCACCTATCCTTGCTTCTGTACGCGTGCCGACATCATGGCCACTCAGGCGCCTCACGAGACGGACGGTCGCATCGTCTATGCTGGCACATGCAGGGGCAAAAAGCTCGATGAAATGGCGCAAAACACGCCTTATGCCACAAGATTCATGGTGCCGGACGAGGTCATCGCATTCCAAGACGGACATTATGGCCCGCAGCAGGTGAACCTGGCGAAGCATTGCGGCGACTACATCCTCAGGCGGCGCGACGGAGCCTGGGCTTATCAGTTGGCTGTCGTGGTTGACGACGCTTTGATGGGCATCACGGAGGTGGTGCGAGGCCGCGACCTCTTGTTGAGCACTCCACAACAGTTGCACCTCTATCGCACGCTGGGCTTTCCAGAACCGCACTACATCCATCATCCGCTTCTGGTGAACGAAAACGGCCAGCGCCTCTGCAAGCGCGACAAGTCCCTCGACCTTTCCTATCTTCGTGAGAAACACAAAAATCCCGATGAAATCGTGGGTTTTTTAGCTTTTTTGGCAGGAATACTGCCTGCTTCCACTCCCATAAATCCCAAAGATTTGCTGCCTCTTTTCGACTGGCAAAAAGTGCCGAAAACAGACATCACAGCCAGCCTCTGAAACGCCGCGTGCGGCGATGCCAAATTCCGCGTGCGGCGATTGCCATTTCCGCGTGCGGCGTTTGCCAATTCCGCAGGCGGCGTTTTCAAGCCCCTTCAAGGGGGTTGTTTCGTCTGCTGTTTTTTGCTCAGATTTATGCTGCTCAGAACACGGCGCGGACTATCTCGCAGACGTTGTCGGGCTTGGCCATAGTATAATAATGTATGGCCGGGACGCCGTGTTCGAGGAGCTCGCGGCTCTGCCGGACTGCCCAGTCGATGCCGGCCTGGTAGGCCTCTTCGGCGGTCTTCGTCTTCTTCATCAGGCTGACGAGCGGCTGCGGGATGTCGATGTGGAAGGCTCGCGGAAGCATCTCGATCTGCTTCTTCGACGAGATGGGCTTGAGGCCAGGGATGATGGGAACGCTGATGCCGGCCTTCCTGCATAGTTCGGCAAAGCGGAAGAAACGCTCGTTGTCGAAGAACATCTGGGTGACGATGTAGTCGGCGCCTGCCTCCACCTTCTGTTTGAGGTGCTGTATGTCGCTCTCCAGGTTGGCTGCCTCGAAATGCTTCTCGGGATAGGCCGCCACGCCGATGCAGAAGTCGGTGCTGAGGCCCTGCTTCACCGTCGGGTCGAGGTATTGGCCTCGATTCAGGTTGCTTATCATGCCCACCAGTTCCGAGCTGTGCGAGAATCCGTCGGGCTCGGGGATGAAGACCTTTTGGCCGGGCAGGGCGTCGCCGCGAAGGGCCATGATGTTCTTGATGCCCAGGAAGTGGAGGTCCAGCAGCTCGCTCTCTACATGGCTCGACGAGGAGCCGCCGCAGATGACGTGCGGCACGATCTCCAGCTCGGGGTAGCGGCGCATGATGGCTGCCACGATGGCCACCGTGCCGGGGCGTTTGGCCAGCGTCATGCGCCGGAAGGTGCCGTCGCCGTCCGGCACATATTCTATCTCGTCGCGGTGGCAAGTGATGTTGATAAAGGGAGGCTGGAACTCCATCAAGGGGTCGAGGCTCTGGTAGAGGCGGCTCGCGTCGCTGCCCTTCAGGGGAGGAACGAGCTCGAAGCTGGCGAAGGGGCGCTTGCTGCTGCGGAGGATGTCGATGACTTTCATGTTGCTGATGTCGTGATGTCGTGATTGCGTTATTTCGTCATAACGGGGTTATGAGGTTGCTATGAACTTGGAGAGGAGCTGTTCGCCCTCCTCGATGGTGATGCCTCGCCGCTGGCAGTAATCGCGGAGCTGGTCGCGGTCGATGCGGCCCACGGGGAAGTACTTTGCTTCGGGATGGTGGATGATGAGGCCGCACACGGAGGTGGAGGGCTGGATGCTATAGTGGTCGGTAAGCGTGATGCCCAGTTTCTCCTCTGCCTGCAGCCTGTCGAACACGATGCGCTTGAGGGAGTGGTCGGGACAAGTGGCGTAGCCGAAGGCAACTCGCAAAGGGCGAACCCCCTCTGACTCCTGTTTCTCCTCCTTTAAGGGGGAGTCAGAGAGGGTCTTTTCTGCTGCCGCTTCTGCCAGACGGGCGCAGAGGGCATGAGTCATCAGGCGCTCTTCTTCGTCTGTCGGCTCCTGCAGGGGTCGGGCAGTCACCACAAAGAGACCGATGGGCGAGGGCTGCTGCGTATCGAAGTAGTCCGCGAGGCAACGGTAATGATGGGCAGCCGACTGACTGCGAAGCATGGGCAGTGTTTGCCCGTCTTCCGTGAGGACAATGTCGTTGCCCCTGCGTATGGCCGCCTCTTCCTTATATAAAGCTTTCACCTCCAAACTGTTGTTCTCGATGCACTTCTCGAGGAATTGCTTGCCTTTGCGCAGCGTCTTTTCTGCCTCGGGATTGACCAGGAGCTGTGGCAGCGTTTCGCCTTTGAAGCCCCAGAACAGGAGGAACATCCGCCAGTCGATGAGGGAAAGAAGAGCCCCCTCCCCGCTCCCCCTTTGGGGGAGTGCTATAATGGTGGTAGAGGCTGAGGCATTGGGACACTCCCCCAAAGGGGGAGCAAGGAGGGGGCTTCGTTTGTTGGCTTCCCCGTAGGGCGTGAGGGGTGCGTGATGCTCGTTGTAGGCATCGCGTATCTGCCCTTGTTCGGCCTTTATTTGTTCGATAAAATGGGGTGTTTTTGTCGATAATCGCTTTGCCAGCACGGAGGTTTGTGAGGCGTCGCCGCCATAAATGACCAGGCCGTCGTAGAGCGGTGCCAGTTTCACGGCAGTGTGGACGGCCGACGTCGTTGCCCCGCCCACCAAGATTGGTATGCTGAGATGTGCTTCCTGGAATGTCAGGCAGAGTTTCTCCATCTCCTTCAGCGACGGCGTTATCAGGCCGCTGATGCCGACGAGGACAGGGTTGTGTGCTTTTGCCGCCTCCAGAATCGTCTCGCACGGCACCATGACACCGAGGTCGATGACTTCGAAGCCGTTGCACGCCAGCACGATGCCCACGATGTTCTTGCCGATGTCGTGCACATCGCCGTTGGCTGTGGCAAGCACTACGCAAGGCTTTCTCTGCTCTCTCCCCGTTTCGTCCGATGCGTCGATGTAGGGCTGGAGAATGGCCACCGCGTCCTTCATCACCTGCGCCGACCGCACGACTTGCGGCAGGAACACCTTGCCGTCGCCGAACAGCGTGCCGATGTGTTCCATGGCCTGCATGAGGGGTCCCTCGATGACCTTGATGGGCTGGCCGTATTTGGCAAGCGCCTCGGGCACATCCTCAGCAAGGTGAGTGCTGTCCCCCTTCGTCAGAGCGTTCATGAGGCGTTGCTCAATGGGGAGATCCGGGGCAAGGGGCATGGAGCAAGGGGCAAGAGTTTTGTCTGTTGAGGCCTCATTCTTTAGTTCTTCACTCAAGGCGAGCAGCCTGTCGGTGGCTTCGTCGTCTGTGTTCAGGATGACATCTTCCACGGCTCGGAGCAGGGCAGGCTCGATGTCGTCGTACACCTGGAGTATCGCGGGATTGACGATGGCCATGTCGAGGCCGGCGCGGATGGCATGATAGAGGAAGACGGAGTGCATCGCCTCGCGCACCCTGTTGTTGCCGCGAAAGGCGAAGGAGAGGTTGCTCACGCCGCCGCTCGTCTTGGCATAGGGCAGGTTCTGCTTTATCCAACGCACGGCTCGGATGAAGTCCACGGCATAATTCTGATGCTCCTTGATGCCTGTGCCGACGGAGAGTATGTTGACGTCGAAGATGATGTCCTGCGGCGGAAAGCCGATGTTCGTCAGCAGGTTGTATGCCCTTTGCGAGATGGCAATCTTGCGTTCGTAGGTCGTGGCCTGGCCTTCTTCGTCGAACGCCATCACGACCACTGCGGCTCCCAAGCGCCTGAGGTCGAGGGCTTTGGAAAGGAAGTCCTGTTCTCCGCCCTTGAGGCTGATGGAGTTCACGATACACTTGCCGCCGGCATTCTTCAGGCCGGCCAGGATAGTTTGCCAGTCGCTGCTGTCGATCATGAGAACGGCTTTTCCCACCGCCGGCTCCCCGCTGATGTGTCGGCAGAAGGTCTGCATCTCGAGCCGGCTGTCGAGCATCGCATCGTCCATGTTGATGTCGATGACCGTTGCTCCCCCTTCTATTTGTTGTCGTGCTACGGAGAGCGCCTCGCCGTATTGCTTCTCAGCGATGAGACGTGCGAAGCGCCTTGAGCCGGCCACATTCGTGCGCTCCCCGACATTCGTGAAGTTCTGCGTCTCGCGGTCGATGAGGAGTGGTTCGAGGCCCGAGACTCGCAGTTTCTTGTCCTCGGACGGGATGTTTCTTGGTTTGATGTCGCGCAGCGCCTCGGCAATCGCCTTGATGTGGTGCTCGTCGGTGCCGCAGCAGCCGCCGGCGATATTGATGAGTCCGGCCTCGGCCATCTTGCGGATGTGTGAGGCCGTGAAGTCGGGCAGCTCCTCGTATTCGCCCATTTGGTTGGGGAGGCCGGCGTTCGGATAGAGCGAAACAGGCAGGGGAACATTGGCCGACAGCTGTTCCACGAACGGGAGCAGGTCGGTGACGCCGAACGAACAGTTCAGGCCGAAGCTGAGCAGGTAGGGATAGTGGCTGATGCTCGTATAGAAGGCCCAGAGTGTCTGGCCTGTGAGCGTGCGGCCGCTCCGGTCGTTGACGGTGACGGACACCATGACCGGTATTTCCCGATGGAATCGCTCATTTAAGGAACTTATGGCATAGAGTGCGGCCTTTGTGTTGAGGGCATCGTAGCATGTTTCCAGCAAGAGGAAATCGGCGCCTCCTTCGAGGAGCGCTTCTGCCTGTTCGCGATAGGAATCGGCCATTTCATCGAACGAAACGGCTCTTTTCCCTGGCTCGCCCATCTCGGAAGGGAGTGTGAGGGACTTTGCCGTAGGCCCCATCGAGCCGGCCACATATATCTTCCTGCCAGACCCTCTCCCAACCTCTCCCTTGTTGGGAGAGGAGTTAATAGTTTTGCCACTGGTAAAGATGTCAGAAGAAGTAACTTCTCCCCTCCCTTCAAGGGTGGGGTTGGGGGTGGGTCTGTCGGCAACCTGCCTTGCCAGCCTTGCACCTTCGCAAGCCATCTCTGCAGCGATGTCCGAGCATCCGTACTCGTGCTGGCTGATGCGGTTGGAGGAGAAGGTGTTGGTGGCGATGATGTCGGCTCCAGCCTCGATGTAGCGGCGGTGAATCTCCCTGATGACATCGGGTTCGGTCAGGCACAGCACATCGTTGTTCCCGACCAGCGAGACCGGCCAACCCTCGAACTTTCCCCTGTGAAAACTCTCTGCGGAAAGTCCGTAAGCCTGTATCCTGGTGCCCATCGCACCGTCCATGATGAGGATGCGCCGAGCCAGCTGATCCCTTATTTCCTTAAATGTGTGTTCCATTTTCGGGGGACAAAGGTACGAAGAAAAATTAAGAATTCGGAGTTATGAAAGAAGAAAAATTCAGAAGCCCCACAGAGTGTTGAAAACGCCGCGTGCGGCGATGGCAAATTCCGCGTGCGGCGATGGCCATCCCCGCGTGCGGCGATGGGCAATTCCGCAGGCGGCGTTTTCAACCCCTCTGTGGGGTACCTGTAGGAACCAGAGTAACTGTATAGAAATCAAGCATGCAACAATAAAAAAGAAAAAATGCTTTTTCTTTTGCGGTTCGCTGTGTAATTCGTAAATTTGCAGCGCAAACAAGCATAAAATATCCTAATAAGATGATAAAGAAGACAGAATTCCTGATAATAGGCAGCGGTGTGGCCGGAATGAGCTACGCGCTGAAAGTGGCAAATGCCGGCAAGGGCAAGGTGACGCTCATCTGCAAGACGACGCTCGAGGAGGCCAATACGGCAAAGGCTCAGGGCGGCATCGCTTCGGTGACGAACCTGTTGGTTGATAACTTCGAAAAGCACATCGAGGACACGATGATAGCGGGCGACTACATCAGCGACCCGGCGGCTGTGGAACAGGTGGTGCGCAACGCTCCGCAGGGCATACGCGACCTTGTCCGCTGGGGCGTGAACTTCGACAAGAAGGACGACGGCGAGTTCGACCTCCATCGCGAGGGCGGACACTCGGAGTTCCGCATCCTCCACCATGCCGACGACACCGGAGCCGAGATCCAGCGCGGCCTCATGGAGGCAGTCCGCAGCAATCCCAACATCGAGATACTGGAGCACCACTTCGCCGTCGAGATCATCACCCAGCACCACCTCGGCATCCGTGTCACCCGCCGCACGCCCGACATCGAGTGCTACGGAGCCTATGTGCTCAACCCCAATACGGGAAAGGTGGACACCTACCTGAGCAAAGTCACACTCATGGCCACCGGCGGCACCGGAGCCATCTATGCCACAACCTCCAACCCCAATATCGCGACGGGCGACGGCATAGCGATGGTCTATCGAGCCAAAGGCAAGGTGAAGGACATGGAGTTCGTGCAGTTCCATCCCACCGTGCTCTACAACCCTCAGGAGACGCATCCCGCCTATCTCATCACCGAGGCGATGCGCGGCTACGGAGGCATCCTCCGTCTGCCGAACGGCGAGGAGTTCATGCAGAAATACGACGAGCGGCTCTCCCTGGCACCCCGCGACATCGTGGCCCGCGCCATCGACCGCGAGATGAAGATCCACGGCCTGGACCACGTCTGCCTCGACGTCACACACAAAGACCCCGAGGAGACCAAGCATCACTTCCCCAACATCTACGCCAAGTGCCTCAGCATCGGCATCGACATCACCAAGCAGTACATCCCCGTGGCGCCCAGCGCACACTACATGTGCGGCGGCATCAAGGTGGACCTCGACGGGCAGAGCAGCATCCGCCGCCTCTATGCCGTGGGCGAATGCTCGTGCACCGGACTGCATGGCGGCAACCGTCTGGCCAGCAACTCGCTCATCGAAGCCGTCGTCTATGCCGACGCCGCAGCCCGTCACTCGCTCGAGGTCATCGACCAGTACGAGTTCAACGACCGCGTGCCTGAATGGAACGATGAAGGCACCATGACGAACGAGGAGAAGGTCCTCATCGCTCAGGACGTCAAGGAGGTGAACCAAATCATGAGCACCTACGTGGGCATCGTGCGCAGCGACCTGCGTCTGCATCGTGCCTGGGAACGCCTCGATCTGCTCTACGAAGAGACGGAACACCTCTTCAAGCGTGTGAAGCCCACCAAGGACATATGCGAGCTCCGCAACATGATCAATGTGGGTTACCTCATCACGCGTCAGGCCCTCGAACGCAAAGAGAGCCGCGGCCTGCACTATACCATCGACTACGCCAAGCACGCGCTGGACAAGACTATTAACAAATAGGAACAAGGGGCAAGGAGCAGGGTGCAAGAGAATAGAATCGAGCGCGACACGAATGGTGTCCCCTTGCTCCTCGCCTCTTGCTCCTCGCCCCAGAAATAACTATGAAAAAGGGAATCCTCGGCATGCTCATCATCATGGAGAGCTTCTTCCTGTTGCTCTCGATGGTTGTTGCTCTCATCAACGACGAGCAGAACTGCTGGCAGTGCTTTCTGCTGACGGCTCTGGGAGCAGCGGGAGTGGGTGCGCTGTGTGTCTTCTGGAGCCGCAAGGGGGAAAACAAACGCATGCGGAGAGCCGACAACTTCCTCGTTGTGGCCCTTTCCTGGATAGTCTTCTCCATCATCGGCATGGTGCCGTTCCTCTACCTGGCCCACATGAACCTTTCCAGCGCCTTCTTCGAGACGATGAGCGGCTTCACGACGACCGGTGCCACTTGCATCGAGGAGATAGATCCTTTGCCGAAGAGCCTGCTCTTCTGGCGAGCGCTGACACAATGGATAGGCGGTCTGGGCATCGTCGTCTTCTCCTTCGCCCTCATCCCGGTCTACGAGATGAAGAACAGCAACATCTACTCGGCGGAGGTGACCGGCTTAGGCCTCGACAAGCTTCGCCCGAAGATAGGTTCCACGGCCCGGCGTGTGCTCTTGATATACCTTGTGCTGACCGGTTCCTGTGCCTTCCTTTATTGGCTCGGACCGATGAGCCTCTACGATGCCGTCTGCCACTCGTTCACGACAATCGCGACAGGCGGCTTCAGCACCCACTCGTCGAGCATCGCCTATTTCCACAGCAGCTATCTGGAATATGTGGCCAGCTTCTTTATGATTATCAGCAGCATCAATTTCTCCCTCTACTACTATATGAGCATACGCCGCAGCCGCGTGCTCTTCCAGAACGAGGAGGTGCGTGTGTTTCTGTCTTACATAGGCATTTCTGTCGTCATCTTCATGCTGCTTTTCTACTTTGCCCCTGTTCCTGAGAAAGCCGACGCGTTGTTGCCCAAGGGCTTCGAGGAGTCGTTCCGCTCGGCGCTCTTCCATGTGAGCAGCGTTGCGACGAGCACCGGCTTCTCTGCCCAGAAGTTCGATTATGTGGCTTGGGGAGCTTCGTTCTGGATGCCGACGGTCGTCATCATGGCAATCGGCTCGTGTGCAGGCAGCACGGCAGGTGGCATAAAGGTCATCCGCATCATCATCTGTGCCAAGAGCGCCTTCAATGAACTCATCCGGATGCTCCACCCCAGAGCCGTCCTTGGAGTCCGCGTCAACAAGCAGATTGTGTCGGAGCATAAGGTGCGTCAGGCTCTGGTTTTTGTCTTCATCTATTTCCTCTTGGTAGTCATCGCGATGACCTGTTACTCGCTGCTTGGGGCCGATGTCGATACAGCCCTTGGCAGCAGCATCAGCATGCTGAGCAATGTAGGCCCGGCAACTGGTGCCACGGGGCCTGCCAGCACTTTCGCCAACGTTCCCGCCTCGGGCAAATGGCTCATGAGTGTCTACATGTTGATAGGTCGTCTGGAGATCTTCACGGTGCTCTTCCTTCTGATGCCTGGCTACTGGAAGGACAGGAAGTAGCGCGTTATGCGGAGGAATGCCTTAGCAGCTTACTGATACTTCGATGCCGAGTGCCCTGATGCGCTCCGCAATGGCTTGCATCGCGGCGGGTTCGGCCTTGAGGAGTCCGCTGACGGGCGTTTCCCTGTCGAGCGTGTAGAGCATCACGGCTTTGGGCTTGATGCGTGCCAGCGCTTCGAGGTAGGGGGCTACGTACTCCTCGCCGGTATTGTCCACGCTGTGCCCTTCGTATTCTCCCCTCATGAGCATCGTCTGTATGATGCAATGCCCGCGGAAGAGCGCGAGGCACTCGATTTGTTCCTCCACATCGTAGTGCCCTTGCGGACGGTCCACATTATATATATATATAGGGCTGACGGTGTCGAGCTTCAGGATGTTGTTGTCGAAGTGGAGTAGTGCTTCGCGAATCTCGGGCCGGCGTATCTGCGTGGCGTTCGAAAGGATGCTCATCTTGGCCGACGGGCAGAGGGCGTCCCTCACTTCGCGCACTCTGTCGACGATTTCGGGGAAATGCGGATGGAGCGTCGGCTCGCCGTTTCCGGCAAAGGTCAGTACGTCGGGCACGATGCCCTCCTGCCCGAGTGCCTGAAGCTTCTCCTTCAGGCCATCCACCACCTCGTCGGCGCTTGGCAACGGGTTCTTCGTGCGTCGCTCTTTGTTCAGGCCGCACTCGCAATAGATGCAGTCGAAGCTGCAAAACTTCCCACCTTCCGGCAGCAGGTTTATGCCCAGGGAGATGCCCAGCCGGCGGCTGTGGATAGGGCCGAAGATGGGGGAATCGTAGATAATTGTGCTCATAACTTGTGCAAAGGTAGGCAATATAATTGAAAATTGAAAGAAAAAAAATTGAAAATTGAAAATAGAAAATTGAAAAACGAAAGATAATAATTGAAAATTGAAAGATAAAAAATAGAAAATGGAGGGTTGGAAAATAAAAATCGTGGCTACGGGCAAAGAATTAAAAAAACATAATTATGAACGATGAACTATGGAGTATGAACTAAAAAGTCGTACTTTTGCAGCAGAAATGGCACGTAAGGCGATTATATTGAGCTTGTTGATGCTTCTGAGCCCCTTTGTGTACGCTCAGGAGGAGGACGAGCTGTTGCCGCAGGAGCCGGTCAACTACAAGCTCAAGCTGCAGCGGTTCCGCTATGTGAAGCCTCTGATAGAGGATGGCGACACAATGTGGTGCTACCTCTTGCCCGAGCTGTGGGTCTATCCGCCGCTCAAGTTCAAGAGCGAGAAGCAGCGCCGTGCCTACAATCGCCTCGTTTATAATGTGAAGAAAGTGCTGCCCATCGCACAGGAGGTGAACGGCCTGATTGCCGAGACCTACGAGACGCTCGAGATGCTGCCTACCAAGAAGGAGAAACAGGCCCACATCAGCGCGGTGGAAAGGGACATCAAGGCGCAGTACACGCCTCAGATGAAGAAGCTCACCTACTCGCAGGGCAAGCTGCTCATCAAGTTGGTGGACAGGGAATGCAACCAGTCTTCCTATGAAATCGTGCAGGCCTTCCTCGGTCCGGCTCGAGCCGCATTCTATCAGGTCTTTGCCTGGACATTCCGAGCCAGCCTGAAGAAGGAGTACCATCCGGAGGAGGAGGACAAACTCATCGAACGCGTTGTGCGTCAGGTAGAAACGGGGCAGATTTAACCCCCTTGTGAGGGCATCGGAAACGCCGCGTGCGGCGATGGCAAATTCCGCGTGCGGCGATGGCAATCCCCGCGTGCGGCGTTGGGCATCGCCGCGTGCGGCGTTTTTGACCTCGAAATCAAGGGTTTTCATGCCAGTTGGGAAGGCCTGCTCTCCGCCCCTTTAAGGGGAGGAGTGGTCGAAGGCCGAGGTGGGGTGCATTCGAAGCCAGGTGAACATTGCGCCCCTCTAAGGGGCGAACGAGTGGGCTTTAGAGGAGCCACTAAATGTGGCTCTGTCCCCGAGAGAGGAGAAAGCAGTGCTCTGTTCGACGGAGGCAAGTGGCTGAAAGCCTGGAAGGCTTTACTTTGAGTAACCGAGGGCAACGCCCTCGGTATCAGCGAATCGGCTGCACCTTGCTGCCTGGAAGGCAGTACTATGTTTGGCTATGGGTACTGCCTTCCAGGCAGGACCGGCGAGGAGCTCCTTCTGTCCGAGGGCGTTGCCCTCGGTTACTCAAAGTAGAGCCTTCCAGGCTCCAATCACAGCCCTCGGTTCGAGGCGATGGGGCCAACCAGCAACCTACGAAGTATTATGTAGCCATCAGCCCCGAGAAGCTGGCTGCCGTGCAGGACATGGTGGGAGGCAACAAGGACAGGATAGCCAACGCCCCTGTGCTGTTGGTCTCTACCTTCGAGCGGGGGAAGTCGGGTTTCTTCGGAGGGCAGCAGACGAACGAGGTGGGCGACGGTTGGGGTGCTCACGACAACGGACTGAGCGACGCCTACCTTGTCCTGAAGGCAAGGGCAATGGGCTTCGACACGCTCATCATGGGTATGCGCGATGCCGACAAGCTGCGGGCACTCTTCTCCATCCCCGAAAACGAAACAATCATGGCGGTCATTGCTTTGGGCTACAGGGCTGCGGAACCCCGAACGCCGAGGCATAAGGACTTGGAGGAAACGGTAAAGTTCTTCTGATATGAAAAGCCCCCTCCCGTTGAAGGAAGGGGGCTTATTGTTGGCCTTTACTTGTTCAGCGTCCAGCTGAAGCCGTCTTTCGTGTCCTTCACCTCGAAGCCGAGGGCTGCCAGGTCGTCGCGAATCTTGTCGCTCAGAGCCCAGTTCTTCTCGGCCTTGGCTGCCTGTCGTTGCTCCAAGAGCATGTTGACGACGGCACCGAAGGCCTCCTCGCGGGCCTTGTTGCTCACGCCCGTGTCCTGACGGAGGCCGAGGATGTCGGTCGTGAAGGTCTCCATGAGCTTGAGCAGGGCCTGTGCCACTTCGGCTGTGATGCTCGCCTTCTTGTCGATGAGCGTGTTGATGACGCGGCAGGCGTCGAAGAGATGGCTGATGACGATGGGCGAGTTCAGGTCGTCGTTCATGGCGTCGTAGAGCTGTTGCGATAACATCGCAACATACGAGGACTCGATTTGGGGCTGGCCCTTCACCTTCTGGCCGTCTTGCAGGCGGCGCAGGTTCTTCAGTCCGTCCATGAGGCGGGCAAGGCCTTTCTCGGCAGCCTGCAGCGCCTCGTTGCCGAAATCGACGGTCGAGCGGTAGTGTGCCTGCAGGATGAAGAAGCGGATGGTCATCGGCGTGTAGGCCTGGGAGAGCAGCGGATGGTCGCCCGTGAAGAACTGCGGCAAGGTGATGAAGTTGTTGTAGGACTTGCCCATCTTCTTGCCGTCGATGGTGATCATGTTGTTGTGCATCCAGTAGTGCACCATCTGGTCGCCCTGACTGGCTACGGCCTGCGCTATCTCGCACTCGTGGTGAGGGAAGATGAGGTCCATGCCGCCTCCGTGGATGTCGAAGTGGTCGCCCAGATACTTGCGGCCCATCGCCGTGCACTCGCAGTGCCAGCCCGGGAAGCCGTCGCTCCAGGGCGAAGGCCACCGCATGATGTGCTCGGGCTGTGCGGCCTTCCAAAGGGCAAAGTCCGCTTGGTTCTTCTTCTCGCCCACGCCGGCCAGTTCACGGCTCGCGTCCTTGATGTTCTCCAGGTCACGGCCCGAGAGGATGCCCCAGCGGTGGTCCTTGTTGTACTTCTCTATGTCGAAGTAGATGCTGCCGTTGCTCTCGTAGGCATAGCCGTTGTCGAGGATCTGCTTGACGAGCGCCTGCTGCTCGATGATGTGGCCTGTGGCGTGCGGCTCGATGCTTGGGGGCAGACAGCCCAGCGCATCCATCGCCTCGTGGAAGCGGTTGGTGTAGTACTGCGCCACCTCCATCGGCTCGAGCTGTTCCAGGCGTGCCTTCTTGGCTATCTTGTCCTCGCCCTCGTCGGCATCGTGCTCCAGGTGGCCGACGTCCGTGATGTTCCGCACATAGCGCACCTTGTAGCCGATGTGCTGCAGGTAGCGGAACAGGAGGTCGAAGGTGATGGCAGGACGAGCATGTCCGAGGTGCGCATCGCCATAGACTGTAGGGCCGCAGACATACATCCCGACGCGACCCGGATTGAGCGGCTTGAAGAGTTCCTTCTGCCTGCTCAGGGTATTATAAATAAGGAGTGGTTGTTCCATTGCTGATTGTTTTTAATTAAGAATTAAGAGAGAAGAATTAAGAATTGCATTGACAGAATGTCGCACGAAGTGTTCTTCCATAATTCTTCTTTCTTAATTCTTAATTCTTAATTAATTTTGCGTCTCTCCGTACTCCAGCTCACCGTCCACAACCCAACGCAGGTCTTCGGGGTCGAACTCGCCCATCTTGTCCTTCTTGGCTTGCTTGGCGACATACTTCGCCACTTCCTCCACGTCGATGTCTATCTCCTCGTCGTCATTGTGCTTGTCGAGGAGGTCGACATAATACTCTCCGATGACATCGATGAAGTAGTAAAGCTCGTCCTCCGTGAAACGGTCCTTGAGCTCCTGCGGCAGATAGTTCTTGATGTACTCTACCGTCTTGCGGTCGTCCTCAGCATCGAGGATGAGGTCTTCTTCAAAGGTACTCATAGCTTCTGATTATTTGTTATAGGCATTCCTAGGCATTCCTAGGTTTTCCTAGCCCAGCATCGCCTTGATTTTCTCCTCGAGAGCAGGCTTCGGCACGAGGCCGACGCTGCGGTCCACTTCCTTGCCATCCTTCAGGAAGACCACCGTGGGGATGTTGCGCACACCAAAGCGCATGGGCAGGTCCTCGTCCTCCTCCACATCACACTTGCCAACGATAGCCAGGCCGTCGTAGTCCTTAGCGAGTTCCTCAATAACGGGAGCCAGGCGCTTGCAGGGGCCGCACCATGTTGCCCAAAAGTCAATAACAACAGGCTTACCGGTTCCTACCAAAGCCTCAAAATTTCCAGTGTTGATTACTTGTGCCATAATACTTATATATTTATAGGTTAATGCTATATGATAAGGCGTCGCTTGCCTCGATATCGTTCAGGAGCTGCCGCGTCACCTTGATGGGATGCTTGTGGGAAGTCAGGTGAAGTTTGTTGTGAGGATTGGTGGCATCTACGAAGACGAACTGTAGGGCAGTATTCCCTGGGTTCTCTTCTGCATAGGATGTCAGCATCTCCACGTCGTCCTTGACTAAAGAGCCTGTGTTCACGGTAATCGTAATGCGCTCTATCAGCTTGTCGCTGACGTCGGCAAGCCAGTCGATGTGTCCTATCTTGAGCTCGAACTCACCCTCTTTGAAGCGATGCTTGTCGATGCTGCCTGTGATGAGCACAGAGCGGTCGATGCTCAGATAACTTCCCCATTTCACCCAGTTGTCGCCGAAGAGGGCAATCTCGCCTGTGCCGCTGAAGTCCTCGATGGTCGCCACGCCGTAGGGCTTCCCTTTCTGTGTCGTGCCGGAACGGACCGCGGTGACGATGCCGCCCAGGCGGACGTTCTGTCCGGCGAACGCCGAGAGGTATTCCATCTCGGCCATCTTCAGGTTGCAGACATGCTCCAGGATGACAGCGTATTCGTCGAGAGGATGGGCCGATAGATAGATGCCGACCAGCGAACGCTCCTTGTTGAGGCGTTCCAGTGTGGTCCACTCCTCAGCCTCGGGCACAGCGGGCTTGTTGAGCTCTATGGCGTCCATGCCGAAGAGCGAGAACTGCGCCTCCATCTGTGTCTGCTGGAACTGTTGCCCGTAGCGCATCAGCAAGTCGAGGAAGATGTCACCCTTCGTGTTTGCTGCCACGAACTGTTCTCGGCGTATGTTGCCGGCGATGTTGTCAAAGGCGCCGCTCAAGGCAAGGCATTCCAAGCCGTTGCGCTTGATGGCGGACATGCTGACGCGCTCTGCGAAGTTAAAGATGTCCTTGAACGGCCCGTTCTTCTCCCTTTCCTCCACGATGGCCTGTACGGCAGCTTCGCCAAGGCCCTTGATGGCCGTCAGTCCGTAGCGTATCTGCTGCCGGTCGTTGACGCCGAAGTCGCGGTACGACTCGTTGACATCGGGGCCAAGCACCTCGATCTTCATGGCGTGGCATTCCTCCAGGAGCTTCGTCACCTCCTTCACATCGTCCTTGCCTCGGGTGAGGAGCGCCGCCATGAACTCTGCCGGATAGTGCGCCTTCATGTAGGCCGTCTGGTATGATACCCAGGAGTAGCAAGCGGCATGCGACTTGTTGAATGCATAGGAGGCGAACTTCTCCCAGTCTGCCCAGATTTTCTCAAGAACCTTCGGGTCGTGCCCGTTCTTTGTGCCGCCATTGATGAATTTGGGTTTCATCTCGTCCACGATGTCCTTTTTCTTCTTGCCCATCGCTTTGCGGAGGTTGTCGCTCTCGCCTCGGGTGAAGCCGGCGAGCTTTCGCGACAGCAGCATGACCTGCTCCTGATAGACGGTGATGCCGTAGGTGTCGCGCAGGTATTCCTCGCAAGCCGGCAGGTCGTATGTGATGTCTTCCTGTCCGTTCTTGCGTCTGATGAACTGTGGGATGTATTCCATCGGTCCCGGTCGGTATAGGGCATTCATGGCGATGAGGTCTTCGAAGACTGTCGGGTGCAGTTCCTTCAGGTACTTCCTCATGCCGGGAGACTCGAACTGGAAGGTGCCGACGGTTCTGCCTTCCTGATAGAGCTTGTAGGTCAGCTCGTCGTCGATGGGGATGTTGTCCAGGTCGATGTCTATGCCGTGGGCTTCCTTGACGATGCGGCAGGCTTCCTTGAGTTGCGAAAGCGTCTTGAGGCCGAGGAAGTCCATCTTGATGAGGCCGGTGCTCTCGATGACGTGGCCGTCGTATTGTGTGACGGCAGTCTTGCGGTCGGGGAAGTCGGGGTCGTCGGCTGTCGAGACGGGCACATGGTCGCTGATGGGGTCGCGGCAGATGATGAAGCCGCAGGCGTGGATGCCTGTATTGCGGACCGTGCCCTCGAGCTTCAGGGCGTATTTGATGGTGTCTGCTTCCTTCTTGTCTCTCGAGAACTTCGCTTCTTTCAGTTCGGGCGTGGCCTCTATGTAGTTCTCCAGCGTCTGCTTCTTGCCATCGGGCAGACGGTCGGGCATGGCCTTGCACCAGGCATTGACGATAGAGAGGGGAACCTTCTCCACGCGTCCCACGTCCTTGATGCTGCTTTTGGCCGCCATGGCGCCATAGGTGATGATGTGTGCGCAGTTTTCTTCGCCGTACTTGTCCATCACCCATTGCAGCACTTTGCCTCTGCCGTCGTCGTCGAAGTCGGTGTCGATATCGGGCAGGGAGATGCGGTCGGGGTTGAGGAAGCGCTCGAACAGGAGGTCGTACTTGAGGGGGTCGAGGCGTGTGATGCCGAGGCAGTAGGCGACCACCGAGCCGGCTGCCGAGCCTCGGCCAGGGCCTACCCAGACGCCCAGTTCGTTGCGTGCTGCGTTGATGAAGTCCTGCACGATGAGGAAGTAACCCGGGAAGCCCATCGTCTTCATGATGTGCAGTTCATAGCGAATCCTGTCGTTCAGTTCCTTGGAGAGCGGAGTGGGGTAGAGGCGTTCGGCACCTTCGTAGGCGAGTTTTGCCAAATAGTCCGCCTCGAACTTTATGCGGTAGAGTTTGTCGATGCCGCCCAGTTTCTCTATCTTCTTCCTGCCTTCCTCTTCGGGAAGAGGGTTCTCGCCGTTCTCGTCGCTCGTGAACTCCTTGAAGAGGTCTTCCTCGGAGTATTTCTGCCTCCAGCCTTCTTCGGTGCCGAATTCTTCGGGGATGGGATAGAAGGGCATGATGGGGTTCGACTCGAGGTCGTACACCTCTACCTTATTTAATATATCGCACGTATTGGCCAATGCCTCGGGGAGGTCTGCGAAGACGGCGTTCATCTCAGCTTTCGTCTTGAACCATTCCTGCTTGCTGTAGCGCATGCGGTTGGGGTCGTCGAGGTCTCTGCCGGTCGAGAGACAGAGCAGCAGGTCGTGCGCCTCGGCGTCGTCCTCGTTGAGGAAGTGCGAGTCGTTGGTGCAGATGAGCTTCACGCCGTGTTTCTTCGCCAGCTCGATGAGTATGGGATTGACGCGTTGCTGTATCTCGAAGAACTCGCGGTTGGCCATCTGCGTAGGGTTGGTCACTTCATGTCGCTGCAGCTCGATGTAGTAGTCGTCGCCCCAGATGTTCTTGAACCACTGTATGGCTTTCTCCGCCCCCTCTATGTCGCCGTTTTGTATCTTCTTCGGAATCTCTCCGCCTATGCAGGCCGAGCAGATGATGAGGCCTTCGTGGAAGAGCTCCAGGTCCTTGTGGTCGGTGCGGGGGCGCATGTAGAAGCCGTCCACCCACGAGCGAGAGACGAGCTTGATGAGGTTGTGATAGCCCTTCAGGTTCTTGGCCAGCACGATGAGGTGCCAGCCGGACTGATATTCCTTGCCGCCTTCGTGCACGCTCTTGTCGCCGTTTCTGGCCACATACATCTCGCAGCCGAAGATGGGCTTGAAGGGCTCCTCGCCTTTCTTTGCCCTGTCCTTGTTGACCTTTTTGCAGTAATCGTACAGTTCTTTGACGCCAAACATGTTACCATGATCGGTGAGTGCCATGCCGCGCATGCCGTCGCCGACGGCCTTGTCCACCATGCCTTTGATGGACGCCTGCCCATCAAGCAGAGAATACTGTGAGTGGACGTGTAAGTGTACGAAGTCCTCCATATTGTTACAAGTGTAAGATGAGAATGCGAAGTTAGCGCTTTTTTTTGTATTGGGCAAGGGAAAGACATCTTTTTTCTCCCGCAATGAAGAAAATTGCAGAAAAAGGTATCATTTGCCCTTGCAGGTTCAAAAAAAAGTGCTAACTTTGAGGCGCACTATGCCAAAAACTATGGGTAAAAGGCTAAGAAAACTAAAGAAAATACGCCTTCATCACGAAGGAAAATCGACGCTTCTGTGGAGTGCCATCGTATTGGTGGTGCTCAACTTCATCATACTGCATACATTCGAGTCGCGTTTGCCATTTGATATCTGCATCACCGTGAGTGCCATTCTCTACGGCGTCCTGCTGAACTTCTTCCAGTGTCCCATCCGCACTTTCGAGGGTGAGACGGACGGTCTTGTCCTGGCGCCTGCGGACGGAAAGGTGGTTGTGGTGGAGGAGACCGACGAGAACGAGTATTTCCACGACCGTCGCATCATGGTGAGCATCTTCATGAGTCTGTTCAATGTGCATGCCAACTGGGTTCCCGTGGACGGCACCATCAAGCATGTGAGCCACTTCGACGGCAATTTCCACAAGGCTTGGCTCCCCAAGGCGAGCGACGAGAACGAGCACAGCCTGGTGGTCATCGAGACGCCCGACGGCACAGAGATTCTGGCCCGTCAGGTGGCAGGAGCCATGGCCCGGCGCATCGTCACCTATCCATCCGTGGGAGAGGAGTGCTATGTGGACGAGCACCTGGGGTTCATCAAGTTCGGCTCGCGTGTTGACCTCTACCTGCCCTTGGGCACCGAGGTGTGTGTGAAGCTCGACCAGAAGACCGTCGGCAACGAGACCATCATTGCGAGACTGAAGTCAGAAGCGACAAAATAATACCACGAATCACACGAATTGCACGAATGGGCCACGCCCTTTAAGTCATCGATTCCTTCGTGAAATTCGTGCAGCTCGTGGTAAGAATGACAATCATAATGTTGATATGCGAATAATTAACCTTCCCAATACCCTGACTTGCTGCAATCTGATTTGCGGCTGCATGGCCACCGGCGCTGCTTTCTACGGGCACTACAGCTGGGCTGTGCTGATGATTATCCTCGGAGCCGTGTTCGATTTCTTCGACGGCATGGTGGCCAGAGCCCTTGGTGTGTCTTCGGAGATAGGCAAGGAGCTCGACTCGCTGGCCGATGTCGTCACCTTCGGCGTGGCTCCCAGCTGCATCATCTTCCATCTTTTCCACGAAGTGCACTGTCCCGAGATGCTCGCCCCCGTCCAGGACTTCCTGCCCTATACGGCCTTCCTGATGGCGGCCTTCTCCGCTTTGCGACTGGCCAAGTTCAACCTCGACGAGCGCCAGCACTACGGCTTCATCGGACTGCCCACTCCCGCCAATGCCCTTTTCTGGGGCAGCCTTGTGCTGGGAGAGCATGCCTTCCTCGTTTCGCTGAAGTTCAACGCCGTCTTCCTCTTCCTCTTCATGCTGCTCTTCTGCTTCCTCCTGGTCTCGGAAGTGCCGATGCTGGCGCTGAAGTTCAGGAATTTCAGTTGGGCGGACAACAAGGAGCGCTATGTCTTCCTCATAGGCAGCCTGCCTCTTTTGGCGCTCGGCACCTCGGCTCTGGCCGCTATTATAATATGGTATATAGTGGTGTCGATAGCCTTCCCGAAACTCGTGAAATCATAGGAAAAAAACGCCGCGTGCGGGGATTGCCAACGCCGCACGCGGAAATGACCAACGCCGCACGCGGGGATTGCAATCGCCGCACGCGGCGTTTTTCATGCCCTCCAGAGGGGGTTGGAAAGGCCTATTTCTTGGTGTTTTCCTTGATGATGCCGTGACGGTATGCGTGGAGCAGGCTGCGCAGCTCTTTTATCTGCTCCTGTATCTGCCGGCCCCTGTCGGTGTCGCGCACACGGATGCGTCGGCCCATCATCTCCACGATTTGCGTACTGCTCTTGATGTCGGTGCCTTTGGCAACAGCCTCTGCCGTGCTGGTAAACGGCTCGTGCTGAATGAGTTGGAAGCCGCGGCTGTGATAGACGAGCGTATAGCCGGCGATGCCCGTCGTGTGGTGGTACGACTTCGAGAACCCGCCGTCGATGACCATCAGCATGCCGTCGGCCTTGATGGGGTTCTCGCCCTGGCTGGCATGCACGGGCACATGGCCGTTGATGATGTGGCGCGTCTCGCCTTCCACTTCGAAGTGGTCGAGGATGCGGCTGCAAACGGCAGGGTTTTCTCTGAGTTGATAGTAAGCGCCCTTCTCTTCGTGATGCGTAGCTGGTTCGGCGAGAAAGTAACGCTCGAACGTCGCCATGCGATTCTTGTCGAAGAGCGGGCTGTCGGGGCCGCACCACAGGTACCAGAAGAAGTCGCGAGGCCTCCCCCTCCCCTCCAAAGGAGGGGTGAACTGCCGCGGACCGTCCCCCTCTCCTTTGGAGAGGGTTGGGGAGAGGCTTGCGGCACGCATCTTGAACTCCACTTGCTGCATGAGTTCGCGGCCCTCGTACATCTTGCCGTCTATCTCCACCTGCCGGAAGCTGCCGTCGGCATTGAGGGGGACGGACGCGTGGAAGAGGAGGTTGCTGTTGCTGACCAGGAACATCGAGCCGTGCCTGAAGAGGCATCGGATGTGCTTCTGCAGCTTCTCGGAGATGCGGAACGAGTGGTGGAGGCGTTTCATCAACTCCTCCTCCTCGGGCGTCAGGCGGTAGGGGTCGTCCTTGCCGACGGTGGGGAAAAGGGTGTCGAGCAGCGGATAGTCCTTCCCTTCGAAGCGATAGGTGCCGCGGCCGAAGTCGATGTTCTCCAGCGTGCCCCGCCGGTCGATGTTCCACTCGGGATGCTGCCGCACGAGCTGTCCCTCGAGCTTGAACTGTATGATGGAGATGGCCTTGTGCATCTGTGCGATGAGGCGAAGCCGCTTCTCGTCGTCCGTTGTCTTTTGACTGTTGTCCGTTGTCTTTTGACCATTGTCAATAGGACGGAACTGCAGGCAGGGGTCGTCGGCGTAGGTCTCCATCGCAAACGTGGCGAGCGGCAGGAGGTTGATGCCGTAGCCCTCTTCGAGCGTGGCCAAGTTGGCGAAGCGCAACGAGAGGCGCAGCACGATGGCGATGCACGCGTCCTGACCGGCAGCGGCGCCCATCCAAAGTGCATCGTGATTACCCCATTGCAGGTCGAAGTTCTCGCGGGAAAGCAGGTAGTCCATGATGATGTGGGCGCCCGGACCACGGTCGAAGATGTCGCCCAGAATGTGGAGCTGGTCGATGCTCAGCTTGTGGATGACATTGCAGATGGCCGTGATGAAGTTACGCGCCTGCCCGATCTGCACGATTGTCTCAACGATGCGTTGCACGTATGCGTCCTTGTCCTCGTCGTTCGGGCTTTCGTGTAGGAGCTCCTCGATGATGTAGGCAAATTGCGAGGGCAGCGCCTTGCGGACTTTGCTGCGGGTGTATTTGCTGCTGACCGACTGGCAGACCTGTATGAGCTGCAGCAGCGTTCGGGCATAGAAGCCGGAGAGGTCCTCCTCCGAGCTTTCCTCGATCATCTCCAGCCGCTTCTCGGGATAGTAGATGAGCGTGCAGAGGTCGCGCATCTCCTGTTTGGGAAGCGTATCTCCGAAGAGGTCGTACACCTTTCGCTTGATGTTGCCGCTGGCATTTCGGAGTATGTGGAGGAAAGCCTCGTGTTCGCCGTGGATGTCGGCCACGAAGTGTTCGGTGCCTTTCGGCAGGCTGAGAATGGCCTCGAGGTTGATGATTTCCGTGCTTGCGCTCTCGCTGTTGGGAAACGTCTGAGCCAGGAGCTGCAGCAATCGCATGTCGGTATTATTCATGGCAGATGGGATGTTGGCTATTGTTCGATAATGTCTTGTATGCGGCGGGTGAGGGCGATGAAGTCCTCCACACTGAGCTGTTCCGGCCGAAGCGTCATGAAGGGGAGACCCTCTAAATCTCCCTTAAAGGGAGACTCGTTGTCGGTTGTGGAGAGAGACTGTAGGAGCGGCTGGATGTTGTTGCGGAGCATCTTTCTCCTCTGGTTGAATGTTGTCTTGACGAGCCGCCTGAAGAGTTTTTCGTCGCAGCCCAGGTCGGTGGTTTCATTACGGGTGAGCCGCACGACTGCGCTGCGGACTTTGGGAGGCGGGTTGAAGACGCCGGGCTCCACCGTGAAGAGGTATTCCACATCATACCAGGCCTGAATGAGCACGCTCAGTATGCCGTAGGTCTTCCCGCCTGGCTTTGCCGCCATTCGCTCCGCCACCTCTTTCTGGATCATGCCCGTGCAACAGGGAATCAGCTCCTTGAAGTCGAGCATTTTGAAGAAGATCTGACTGGAGATGTTGTAGGGATAGTTGCCTGTCAGGACGAAGGGCTTGCCCTCGAATGTGCGGTCGAGATGCATCTTCAGGAAGTCGTCCTCGATGATGCTCTCCTCCAGTTCGGGGTAAGTGCGCCGCAGGTATTCCACACTTTCGTAGTCTATCTCGACCACCTTCACCTGCCTGGATTTCCGAACCAGGTACTGGGTCATGACGCCCATGCCCGGCCCGACCTCCAGGATGGGCAGCTCCGGACAGGCATCCACCGTGTCGGCTATGCGGCTGGCGATGCTCAAATCGGTCAGAAAATGCTGTCCGAGGAACTTTTTCGGCTTAACGGGCTTATATTTCACAAATTCACAATTTAACAATTTGACAATTTGAATTTATTTCTTACCTTTGCGGTGCAAAAATACGAAGAATAAGTGATAAGCGAAAGAAGAAAGGGAAAAAATAATTGTGAAATCGTCAAATTGTGATTTTGTCAAATTGATAAAGATAGCGCTGCCTTTTGCTTTGGCAGCCGGCATACTGTGGTGGATGTACCGCGGCATTGGGTGGGAGGCGCTTGTGGATGCGCTGTCGCATAAGATGTCGTGGACGTGGATGCTTCTGAGCATGCCTTTCGGCATCTTGGCGCAGGTGCTGCGTGCCGTCAGGTGGCGCCAGGTGCTGGCTCCGGCCGGCGAGCGTCCGCGGCTGTCCACTTGCACACACGCCATCTTCCTCAGCTATGCCAGCAGTCTCGTTGTGCCGAGAGTGGGCGAGGTGCTGCGATGCGGCATACTGAAGCGCTATGAGGGCTCGAATTTCACTTGCTGCCTGGGCACTGTCGTTACGGAGCGCATCATCGACACGCTGCTCATCCTCCTGCTTTCCCTGTTGACTTTTCTGACTCAGATACCTGTCTTCCTGCATTTCTTCCGTGAGACGGGTGTTTCGCTGGACGGCCTGCTGAGCCGTTTCTCCCTGACGGGCTGGCTGGTGACGGCGGTTTGCGGACTGCTGGCTCTTGTCTGTATCGTGCTTGTCTCCCGCAGGTTCCGGCTTTTCTCGAAGACGAAGTCCGTTGTCTCCGACTTGAAGAACGGCCTTCTCTCCGTCAGGAAGGTGGAGAGCCCGCTGCTCTTCTGGCTCTATTCCGTAGGCATCTGGGTGAGCTACTTCCTGCACTTCTACCTCACCTTCTTCTGCTTCGACTTCACCGCAGGGCTCGGCCCTATGGCAGCGCTCGTGGCATTCGTGGTCGGCACCTTCGCCGTACTTGTGCCCACTCCCAACGGCGCCGGCTCCTGGCACTTCGCCGTGAAGACGGTCCTCGTGCTTTATGGCGTGGGACAGACCGAGGCAGCCCTCTTCGTCCTCATCGTCCATACCCTCCAGACGCTGCTTGTGGCGCTGCTTGGCGTGTGGTCGTCCGTGGCCTTGGCCATGCGCAGGAAAACCGCCCGTTGAGGGGGTTGAAAACGCCGCGTGCGGGGATGGGCAACGCCGCACGCGGAAATGGTCAACGCCGCACGCGGGGATTGGCATCGCCGCAGGCGGCGTTTTCCGGTGCCTTTTGGGGCGATTTTCGGCTCTGCAATCCTCATAAAGTCCCAAACCTATCATTTTTTTCCAAAAACCTTGCAGGAATGGGGAATTATCGCTAACTTTGCGTGCCATTCTATATAAAATAAATAAAGTATTAACCAATTATAATAAGAAAATGAAAGAGTTTTTCAAGTATGTGCTGGCCACAATCGTAGGTATCATCCTGACCAGCATCATTTTCACCATCATCTCAATCGTGTCTCTTGCCGGTATGATGGCCAGCGAAGGAGCCTCCAGTTCCGTTCCCAAGAATGCGGTGCTCCGCTTAAAGCTGCAGGGCGAAGTAGTGGAACGAGCCGGCGAAGGCAGTCCATTTGACCTCTTCAGCCAGGAAGAAGACTTCACCATCGGCCTCGACCAGGCTCTCGACGCCCTGAAGAAGGCCGCAAAGAACGACCGCGTGAAGGGCATCTATCTCGAAGCCGGTTCGTTTGGCGCCTATCCCGCCGACCTGCAGGAACTGCGCAGCGCACTTGTCGAGTTCAAGGAGTCGGGCAAGTGGATTGTGGCCTACGGCGATAGCTATTCCCGTGCAGCCTACTATCTGTGCTCCGTGGCCGACGAGATCTTCCTCAATCCTATCGGGGCGATCGACTGGAGCGGAATGTCGAGCCAGCCCATCTTCTACACCGGCCTGATGAAGAAGCTCGGCGTGAAGATGCAAGTCTTCAAGGTCGGCACATACAAGAGCGCCGTGGAGCCGTTCATCAACACCGAGATGAGCGACGCCAACCGCGAGCAGACAATGAGCTACCTGAGCAGCATCTGGAACAATATGCTCAAGGACGTGGCCAAGAGCAGGAAGTTCGAAACGGACGCCCTCAATGCCCTCGCAGATTCCACCACACAGTTCTGTGAGGCACAATACTTCATCGACAACAAACTCGCCGACAAGCTCGCTTACCTCAGCGACGTGAAGGATGCCCTGAAGCAGCGCCTCGAAATAGAAGAAGACGACGACCTGAAGTTCACTACCCTTGCCGATGTGGCAGCTGCCGACGACCTGGGAGATAAGGTCGACGACGAGGTGGCCGTCTACTATGCCTATGGAGAAATCAACGACAGCAAGGGCTTCGACTTCAGCCAAGAACACCAAATCACCACGAAGGAAACGATAACCGAATTGCAGAAGCTTAGAAAGGATAAGGACGTGAAAGCCGTCGTCATCCGCGTCAACAGCCCAGGCGGTTCGGCCTTCGCAAGCGAACAGATATGGCACGAGGTCCAGCTCCTCCGTGCAGAAAAGCCAGTCGTGGTCAGCATGGGCGGACTGGCAGCCAGCGGTGGCTACTATATCAGCTGCGGCGCCAATAAGATCTATGCCGACCCGATGACCTTGACGGGCAGCATCGGCATCTTCGGCATGATTCCCGACGCAAGCGAACTGCTCACGCAAAAGCTCGGCCTCACCTTCGACGTCGTGAAGACAAATGCCCTGAGCGACTTCGGCGCAATGGGCAGGCCGTTCAATGCCAACGAGGCAGCCATCTTGCAAAACCACGTCAACCAGGGCTACGAACTCTTCACGGGACGCGTGGCCGGCGGACGTGCCTTGGCCCAGGACAGCGTGAAGGTCATTGGCGAAGGCCGTGTGTGGACCGGCGAACAAGCCCTCAAGATAGGTCTCGTGGACAAGCTCGGCAACCTCGACGACGCCATCAAGGAAGCTGCAGAGCTTGCTGAGATGGAGAAGTACACCATCGGCCGCTATCCCGCTCCCGAGCCATGGTACATGGGCTTGCTCGAC
Source organism: Bacteroidaceae bacterium (assembly GCA_017428785.1). Taxonomy (GTDB): domain Bacteria; phylum Bacteroidota; class Bacteroidia; order Bacteroidales; family Bacteroidaceae; genus Physcousia. The sequence goes on along the minus strand of JAFRQD010000024.1, from coordinate 24,746 downwards.
ACGGAAGTCAACGATTACATGGAAGGCCGGATGCGCGCCGCACTCGGCGAATACTATCCCGCCTTCTCACTCATCCGCCGCATCGGCAAGATGGACCCCATCCAGGCTCGCATGCCGTTCGACCCCAACATCAAGTAAAAGTGAAAAAGGCGAAGAGGGGAAAAGGTGAAAAAAGCAAGGCTCCACCCTTCCCCCTTCCCCCCTTTCACCTTTTTACCTTTTCAACTTTAAACCTCTTTACCTTTTCAACTTTTCATGGAAGGAGATATGACACAGATACGCCGTTGGCTGACGCCGCTCAGCTGGCTCTATGGAGCAGGAGTGGACATCAGGAATGCCCTCTTCGACATGGGCGTGATGCCTTCTGTGTCGTATGACATACCCATCATCAATGTGGGCAACATCACCGTGGGCGGCACAGGCAAGACGCCTCATGTGGAGTACCTTATCCGCCTCCTTGCGGGCCGCTATCGCGTGGCAGTCCTCAGCAGGGGTTACAAGCGGAAGACAAAGGGATATCTCCTTGCTACGGCGGCTTCCACCATGGAGGAAATCGGCGATGAGCCCTGGCAGATAAAGCAGAAGTTCCCCGAGGTGTGTGTTGCCGTGGATGCCGACAGGAGGCATGGCATCGAGCGGCTCATGAAGGATGAGGCTACGAAGGATGTGGAGGTCATACTCCTCGACGATGCCTACCAGCACCGGTATGTGAAGCCGGGCTACAACATCCTGCTCGTCGACTATCACCGCATCATATCCGACGACAAGCTGTTGCCGGCAGGACGGCTGCGTGAACGGCCCTCTGCCAGCAGTCGCGCCACAACGGTCATTGTGACGAAGTGCCCGCAGCACATCAATGCGATGGGATTCCGCGTCATCCTCTCTTCCCTCAACATCAGGCCATACCAGCATCTCTTCTTCAGCACGTTCACTTACGAGACCATGCATCAGCTATGGGGCGACGGCACGCTGGAGCCGGAGACGCTGCGCAAGGACAATGCCCACGTACTCCTCCTCACAGGAATCGGCAACCCGCGTCAGATGGAGCAGGACGTCAGGCGTTTCGTCCAACACATCGTGCCTCTCACTTTCCCCGACCATCATTACTATACGAAGCGTGATGCGGATGCCATCAATCAAGCGCTGCAAGACCTGCCGAAGCCGCATATCATCATCACTACGGAGAAGGACGCGGCCAGGCTTCTCCACCTGCAAGGCCTCAGCGAGGAGGTGAGGAAGCACACCTACGTGCTTCCCATCAGCATCAGCATCATGCGGGATGAAAAAGACAAGTTCGACAAAACGATAAACGACTATGTACAAGAAAATAAAAGAAACTGCTGAATGGCTCCGCGAGCGGATGCCTAATGCACCGACAATTGCCATCGTGCTTGGCTCCGGCCTGGGCGAACTGGCAAAGCGCATCGAGCGACTGAAGACTTTCCCTTACAGCGAAATCCCCAACTTCCCTGTCTCCACAGTCGAGGGTCACGCAGGAGAACTCATCTTCGGACGGCTTGGAGGCGTGGATATCATGGCGATGGAGGGCCGTTTCCATTACTATGAGGGCTGGACGATGCAGCAAGTGACGTTCCCCATACGCATCATGTACGAACTGGGCATCGAGACGCTCTTCGTCAGCAACGCTGCCGGAGGCACCAATCCCGGCTTCCACATCGGCGACCTCATGATAATAACCGACCACATCAACTACATGCCGGAGAATCCCCTGCACGGCCCCAACATCCCTCCCGGCCCGCGTTTCCCGGACATGGGAGAGGCCTACAGCAAGGAGCTCATAGCCCGGGCCGACAAGATTGCCGAGGAGCATGGCATCAAGGTGCAGCATGGCGTGTATCTCGCCACACAAGGCCCCACCTATGAGACGCCGGCGGAGTACCGCATGTTTGCGCGTTGGGGAGCCGACGCCGTAGGCATGAGCACCGTTCCCGAAGTGATTGTCGCCCATCATTGCGGTATAAAAGTGTTCGGCATGAGCATCATCACCGACCTCGGAGGCATGGAGAATCCGATGAAGATCACGCACGAAGAGGTGCTCAAGGCTGCCGAGGCAGCCCAGCCCTACATGGCTACCATCATAGAGGAAATGGTGAAGATAGTTTAAAGTTGATAGTTTAGAGTTTAGAGAAGACTGCTAATGGAAATCTCAGAACTGGGTGAGTTTGGTCTTATTGACCGCCTCGCGAAAGACATAACCACAAAGAACGAGTCCACCATCAAGGGCATAGGCGACGACTGCGCCATCATTGCGCCTGCGGAAGGCTTGCGGACCGTTGTCACGACCGACTTGCTTGTGGAGGGCATCCACTTCGACCTCATATACGTTCCCCTGCGGCACTTGGGCTACAAGGCGGTGATGGTGAACCTCAGCGATGTCTTCGCCATGAATGCCAGGCCGCGCCAAGTGACCGTGAGCCTCGCCATCTCGAGCAAGTTCAAGGTGGAGAACATCGAGGACCTCTATGCCGGTATGCGTCTGGCCTGCGAGAAATGGGGCGTCGACATTGTGGGCGGCGACACGACAGCCAGCCTGACCGGCCTCGTCATCAGCATCACGGCCATCGGCGAGGCACGGAGCGAGGACCTCGTCCTGCGCTCGGGAGCCCAGCCCACCGACCTCATCTGCGTCAGCGGAAACCTTGGCGCCGCCTATATGGGCCTGCAGCTGCTGGAGAGGGAGAAGGTCATCTACAACGAGCAGGTTGAGGAGGCCCGCCGCAGCGGCAGCAAGGAGCAGATGGAGGCGCTGCGCGAGGCTCAGCCCGACTTCAGCGGCAGGGAGTACATCCTCGAGCGGCAACTCAAGCCGGAGGCAAGGGGAGACATCATCGAGGCTCTCCGAAAGGCCGGCATTCACCCGACGAGCATGATAGACATCAGCGACGGACTGAGCAGCGAGGTGATGCACATCTGCAAGCAGAGCCAGACGGGTTGCCGCATCTACGAGGAGCGGTTGCCCCTCGACTACCAGACCGCCGCAATGGCCGAAGAGCTGAACCTGAACGTCAGCACTTGTGCCCTCAACGGCGGCGAAGACTACGAGCTGCTCTTCACTGTGCCGCTCTCCCAGAACGACACCGTCTCGGCCCTCGAGGACATCCACGTCATCGGCTATATCACCGAGCAGGAGAAGGGCTGCTCCCTCATCACGCGCGACGGCGGAGAGCACGTCCTCAAGGCCCAGGGCTGGCGGCTCTGACAAGGCCGGAACAGGGGGTTCGGAAGTCCCGTAAAGGGGGCTTAAAAACGCCGCGTGCGGCGATTGCAATCCCCGCGTGCGGCGATGACCATTTCCGCGTGCGGCGTTGGCAATCCCCGCACGCGGCGTTTTTTATGCCCCCGAAAGGGGGTTTATAGTACCTATCGTTTCTATAGTTACTATAGTTGAAAGAAAAACTCAACTGAATATTTGGCTTTTTGCTCGGAAATGTGTAATTTTGTGGCTTGTAAGGGGAGAAGGCTTTCATTACTTTCCGCTTGCGACAGTGATATGCGAGTAAGGACAACGATACAGCGAACAGCTCTTTTGCTGCTGGCAGCCGCAATGTGCTGGCCGGCCGAGGGCGCCATCCGCAAACGGAAGGTGCGTACTCGTCGTGCTCCGGACACGCTGGTCGTACCCTTCGTACCGCCCGAAATGCCTGTCTCAAGGAAGATGAACACATCGACCTATCCCGTGCAGATAAGCGTCACGGGGCGCGTCGTACAGATACAGAGCGACCACAACCAGCTCCTGCCCATCTACAACGCCGGCGGCGTGCTCTACATGACCGCCCGCCTCAACAAAGGGAAGAACTGGCTGGGCGGCCTGCCACGAGGGCAATACTTCATCAATAACCGTCCCATAACGATAAACTGAAGAAGGCAGACCCCCTCAGACTCCCCCTGAGCAGACCCCCTCAGACTCCCCCTGGCAGACCCCCTCTGACTCCCCCTCTAGGGGGAGGAAAAAAGATGAGAAGGCCCCCTCAGGCCCCCTCAAGGGGGAGGAAAAAAATGGTAAATGGTAAATGATTAAATGGTAAATGAGAGGTGAAATAGACATAGACAAGATAATTCGCGACCGTGCAGGCAAGAAGGCCAGGTTCATCCCGAAGTGGCTCACCAGGCTGCTTGCGCGAATCATCCACCAGGACTTCATCAACATCTACCTGCGCCAGGGCAGGGTAGGAGTGGACTTCTGCAAAGGCGTCGTGGAGTATGTGGGAGCCGATGTCAGCGTGGAAGGCAAGGAAAACCTGCCCGACGACGGCAGGCTCTGCACCTTCGTGAGCAACCATCCGCTCGGAGCAGTCGACGGCGTCACACTCGGATGGATCATAGGCGAACACTATGGCGGCAAGATAAAATACCTGGTGAACGACCTGCTGATGAACCTCCAGGGACTCGCTCCCCTGTGCGTCCCCGTCAACAAGATTGGCAAGAACGCCCGCTCCTTCCCTGCTCTGGTGGACGGAACCTTTGCCAGCGACTGCCACGTCATCATGTTCCCCGCAGGACTCTGCAGTCGCAAGCAAGACGACGGCACCATCCGCGACCTCCCATGGAACAAGGCCTTCATCGTGAAGAGCGTGCAGCATCAGCGCGACATCGTGCCCATCCATTTCGACGGGAAGAACAGCAACCGCTTCTACAACGTGGCCCGATGGTGCAAGCGGCTGCATCTGCCCAACTTCGCAATGGCCCTCCTGCCCGATGAGATGTACCGGTGTAAGGGAAAACACTTCACGGTGCGCATCGGCAAACCCATCCCCTGGCAGACATTCGACAAGACAAAACAGCCTGCAGAATGGGGCAGATGGGTGCAGGACAAAGTTTATAGTTTATAGTTGAGAGTAAAGAGAATTATGGAAGAACACAAAAAAATGGAACCAATAGCAGAGCCTATTCCCGTTGATGTGCTGAAGGCAGAACTCACCCCGGACAAGAAGTTGCGCATGACCAACAAGAGCAGCAACGAAGTCTATGTAGTCACTTGGCACGACTCGCCGCATGTGGTCCGCGAGATAGGACGCCTCCGCGAGATAGCCTTCCGCGCAGCCGGAGGAGGAACGGGCAAGAGCTTCGACCTCGACGAGTTCGACACATGCGAGAACTGCTACAAGCAACTCCTCGTCTGGGACCCCGAGACCGAGGAAATCGTAGGCGGCTACCGCTACATCCTCGGCAAGGACTGGCAGATAGCGCCCGACGGACAGCCCATCCTCGCCACCAGCCACATGTTCCGCTTCTCCGAGAAGTTCATGAAGGACTATGCGCCGTGGACCATCGAACTGGGCCGCAGCTTCGTCACCCTCGAGTATCAGAGCACACTGCGGGGCCGCAAAGGCATCTTCGCCCTCGACAATCTCTGGGACGGCCTCGGGGCAATCGTGGTCATAGAGCCTACGGTGAGATACCTCTTCGGCAAGTTCACCATGTATCCCAGCTACGACCGAATGGCCCGCGACATGATACTGTACTTCCTCGGCAAGCACTTCCCCGACCCCGACAACCTCATCTATCCCATGAAGCCCCTCAAGCTGTGGCACGACCCCGAGCAGTTCAAGAAGCTCTTCACCGAGGAAGACTTCAAGGCAGACTATCGCATCCTCAACCACGAGGTGCGCGCCTTGGGCTACAACATACCGCCGCTCGTCAATGCCTACATGGGGCTGAGCCCCACCATGAAGCTCTTCGGCACCGCCATCAACGACGGGTTCGGGGATGTGGAGGAGACGGGCATCCTCATCGCCGTAGATGAAATCCTGCAGGAGAAGCGCATGCGCCACATCGACACCTTCGCGGCAGAACATCCCGAGCTGGTGAAGATAACAAGCGGCGCCAACCGCATCTTCTATAAACCTATAGCCTCCCCCAACCCCTCCAAGAGAGGGGAGACAAATACGGTAAAAGACGCCCTCTAACTCCCCAGCCCCCTCCCGACCTCCCCCACAAGGGGGAGGGGGAAAATGGTAAATGGTAAATGATATAATGGTAAATGATATGATGAAATGGGAGCAGCTGCTCTCCACGAAGCGCCTTGGGCAGGAGGAGATGCAGCGGCGGGACGATGACCGCACTGAGTTCCAGCGCGACTATGACCGCCTGATATTCTCGGCTCCCTTCCGCCGCCTGCAGAACAAGACGCAGGTCTTTCCTCTGCCCGGCAGCATCTTCGTGCACAACCGCCTCACGCACAGTCTGGAGGTGAGCAGTGTGGGGCGCAGTCTCGGCAACGACATCAGCCGCCTCATCCTGAAGCAGCATCCCGAGCTCTACAGCACGCACTTCACCGAGCTGGGCAACATCGTCAGCGCTGCCTGCCTTGCCCACGACCTCGGCAACCCGCCCTTCGGCCATAGCGGCGAGAAGGCTATCGGCACTTACTTCAGCGAGGGCGACGGACTCTTCCTGAAGGACTACATCTGTCCCGAGACGGGCGACGGCCTCTCGCCCCAGGAGTGGGAGGACATCACGCACTTCGAGGGCAATGCCAACGCCTTCCGCCTCCTCACGCACCACTTCAAGGGGCGTCGCAAGGGCGGCTTCGTCATGACATACAGCACGCTGGCAAGCATCGTCAAGTACCCCTTCACTTCCGACCTCGCAGGCAACAAGCGCAAGTTCGGCTTCTTCCGGAGCGAGGTGGACGACTATGAGCGCATCGCCCAGGAGCTCGGCATCCTGAAGCTCCCTGCCCCCGACGGCTCTGTCCGCTATGCCCGCCATCCGCTCGTCTATCTGGTGGAGGCTGCCGACGACATCTGCTATCAGATTATGGACATCGAGGACGCCCACAAGCTCAAGCTTCTGACGACAGAGGAGACAAAGCAACTCTTCCTCGCCTATTTCAGCGAGGAGCAGCAGCGGCACATCGAGGAGCGCATGGAGCAGCTCCTGGACGACATCAACGAGCAGATAGTCTATCTCCGCTCCTGCGTCATCAACTGCCTGGAGCAGCAGTGTGTGCGTGTCTTCACAGAGAACGAGCAGAGCATCCTGAGCGGCACTTTCGAGGGCTCGCTCATCAAGCATATCGACGAGCTGCCGCGACAGGCGTATAGGCAGTGCGAAAGCGTCGCCTTCAAGAAGATATATCATTGCAAGGACGTGGTGGATATAGAGATTGCCGGCTACAAAGTCATCATGACGCTGACCGACCTGATGGTGCACGCGGCAACGCATCCCGAGCGTGCCTTCTCGCAATTGCTCATCAACCGCGTCAGCACGCAGTACGACATCCTCGCCCCCACGCTCTACGGGCGCATCATGGCTGTGCTCGACTACATATCGGGCATGACCGATGTCTTTGCCCTCGACCTCTATCGCAAGATAAACGGCATGAGCCTGCCGGATGTGTAGTTTGGAGTTGAGAGTTCAGAGTTTAGAGTTTAGAGTCTTATTTAATAGTTGCAATGAAAGTCCAGATTATCAATCGCAGCCATCATGAGCTGCCCAAGTACGCAACGCCGTTGTCCGCCGGCGTTGACCTCCGTGCAAATATCGAGTCGCCCATCGAGCTGAGGCCGATGGAGCGCCGCCTTGTGCCTACAGGGCTGTTTATGGCTCTGCCCCCGGGCTACGAGGCGCAGGTCAGGCCCCGTAGCGGACTGGCCATCAAGCATGGCATCACAGTGCTCAACACGCCCGGCACCATCGATGCCGACTATCGCGGCGAGGTGTGCGTCATCCTTGTCAACCTCTCGGACGAACCCTTCCTCATTGCCGACGGAGAGCGCATCGCACAGATGGTCATCGCCCGTCACGAACAGGCGGAATGGGAACCCGTGGAGGTGCTGTCAGAAACCGAACGCGGGGCTGGCGGATTTGGCCACAGCGGGACAAAATAAACGCCGCGTGCGGGGATTGCCAACGCCGCACGCGGAAATGACCAACGCCGCACGCGGGGATTGCCAACGCCGCACGCGGGGATTTTCAGCATCGCCTTGAGAAAATTTCTTATCATATTCGCCCTGTCGCTCAGAGCCCTTGGAATCGGGGCTCAGAGCACTTTCGACTACTTCTACCTGGAGGCTGAGAAATGCCGCCTGCAGGAAGACTATTCGTCCGCCATGGACCTCTATCGCCATTGCCTCGACATCAATCCCGAGGCGCCCGAGGCACTCTATAATATCGGCCTGCTCCATCTCTACCTGCACTCCGACAGCCTCGGCACGGCCTACATAAGGCGGGCTTGCGAGCACGACGCCAACAATCCGTATTACCTCGAGACGCTCGCCGCTCTCTACCTCGACAAACGGGATGCAGAGGCTGCCATACCTGTCCTCGAGAAGATGACAACCCTCCAGTCCCGCCGCAGCGACATCCTCCTGCAGCTGGTGCAGCTCTACAGCACGGTGGGCGCCACCGACAAAGCCATCGGCGCCCTCAGCCGCATCGAGCTGCTCGAAGGTCCCAGTCCGCAGGTGAGCGTCGAGAAGTTCAGGCTCTACAAGGAGAAAGGGCAGCTCGACTCGGCATTCGTGCAGCTGGAGGCACTCTGCGCCGACGCACCCCACGACATGAACCTGCGCGTCGTGGTCGGCAACCTCTACATGCAGGCGGGCGACACCGTCAAGGCGCTCCAGATCTACGACGAAGTGCGCCGGCAGGAGCCCACCATCACCAGCCTGCAGCTCGCCATGATGGACTACTACAAGGATAGCGGGCAGGACGCTCTCTACAACACGATGCGCGACTCGCTCCTCTTCCATTCCGAGTCGCCGGCACAGCTGCGAGTGCTGATGCTCAGGTCCTACATAGCCGACGTGCAACGCGACTCCACCTACGCCCCACGCCTCGAGGCCGCCTTCGACACCCTCCTCGCACGACCCCAGCAGGATGCCGAGGTGCTCATCATGAAGGCCGCCTATCAAGTCTATAGCAAGCAACCCCAGGAGGAGCTCATGAAGACGATGCGGCAGGTGCTCGAGGTGGACCCGGGCAACGAGACGGCATTGCGCGAACTCCTGCAGTACTATGCCGAGCAGAACGACGGGAAAGGCGTGGAGGACATCAGCCGACGAGGTCTCAACTACCATCCCGAGGAGATAGCCTACGCCTACTACCTCGGTATGGCTCTCGCCGAGCAGAAGAAGCTCACGGATGCCGCGGAGGTGCTCCAGCAGGGACTGCGCGTCCGCACAGACGAAATGCACCCCCACCTCGTGTCGAACGTCTTCGGCGTGCTGGGCGACATCTACTATCAGCAACACAAGGAGCAGGAAGCCTTCGCGGCCTACGACTCGGCACTGGTCTATATGGAGGACAACATCATGTGCCTCAACAACTATGCCTACTACCTGAGCCTCAAAGGCGAGCAGCTCGACAAGGCCGAGGAGATGAGCTATCGCACCATACGCCAGGAGCCGGAGAACATCACCTACCTCGACACGTATGCCTGGATCCTCTTCATGAAAGGCGACTACGCCCATGCACGAACCTATATGGACAAGGTGGTGAACCCCGAGAAGACCGACGAGGAACTGCTTTCCGACGAGCGGCTCATGGGAAACCTCATCGAGCACTCGGGCGACATCTATGCCCATGTCGGCGAACCCGAAACGGCGCTCCGCCTGTGGAAGCTCGCCTGGCAGAAAGGCGACGGCACCTGCACCCCGCAACTCCGCAAGAAGATAAAACGAAAGAAGTACATCAAGACCCCTTAACCCCCTTTAGAGGGAACAAGTCAGACAACAATTAACGAATTGTTCCAAAATGCTAAAACGTTCAATGTCCAAGTCCAAAATCCTCCTTTCTCCCTCTAAAGGGAGTAGGGGAGTCCTGTTATTGCTCTGCGTCCTGCTTGCCGCATGCGCCAGCAAGAAACATGCCGTTTCCACTTCCAACACAGTCCCTGATCAGACGACTGCCACCACATCAGCCCCCACCGATGGCAAACAATCCAAGGACAGCAAGCTCCAGGATGAGATGTGCGTCACGGCGAGGCTTCGTCTCGACCTCTCCACGGGAGGAAACAACGCGTCGGTCGGAGGCACGCTGCGCATGAAGCGGAACGACGTCATACAGCTCTCCATCGTCACCTTCGGCGTGCTCGAGGTGGCGCGCATCGAGATGACGCCCGACTACTTCATGCTCATCGACAAGGTGGGTAAGCAGTATGTCAAGTCGCCCTACAATGAGGTGTCGTTCCTGAGGGACGGCAATGTCGATTTCTATTACCTGCAAGCCTATTTCTGGGACGAGCAGACGTCGAACTATTCGGGCTGGGTGCGCAAGGACTTCGTGAGCGTCGGCGGCAAGAGCCTGCCCACGAAGCATTCCATCACGATTCCCACGAGCAAGAAGACCATAAAGGCCGACCTCACGCTCTCTAATCTCACCACCGATTCCGAATGGGAGAAGCGCACGCAAGTCTCGTCGCGTTACAAAGAAGTGTCTGTGGATGAACTTATTTCACGCATCATGAGTTTGTCTCTATAAGCTCCGGCCGATATGATGAAGCAGTCCGTATTTCTCTTCCTCCTTTTCATCCTGGCTCTTCCTCTTGCTGCGCAGAACAGCAAGAGGGTGAAGGACTTGAAGCAGCAGCAGTCGAAGTTGAAGACCGAGCTACAGAAGTCCAAGACACAGCTCGACCAGACCCGGAAACAGGTGAAGACGGGACAGCAGAACGTGGACTTCCTCGGGCTGCAGATGAACAACCGCCTTTCCCGCATTCACCAGCTCGAGCAGGAACTCGACGACCTCGAGTCCGACATCCTGCGCCTGCAGAAGAACATCACGGAGCTCGACAGCGAGGTGCGTATGCGCCGCCAGCGCCTCAAGGCCGCCGTGCGCAATGCCAGAGCCTTGCGCGAGAACCGCAACCCCGTCGTGTTCGTCCTTTCTGCCAAGACCTTTAGCCAGATGTACAGACGGGCTCGGTATGCTCGAGAGTATGTGGCCTATCAGCAGAACCTCGGCGAGCAGATTCTCCAGAAACAGGCTGAGCTGCTCGATGCCCAGAACCTCTTGCTTACCGCCAAGAGCCAGAAGAACGGTGTCCTGCACGAGGTGATGCTGCAGCGCAAAGACCTTAACGCCCAGCAAGTTCAGGAGCGGAAGAAGGTGGCAGGCCTGAAGAAACAGGAGAGCGGACTGCAGGGCAAGGTGGCAGAGCAGCAGAAGCAGTTGGCAGCGCTCGACAAGAAGATAGAGCAGGTCATAGCCTACGAGATAGAGCAGGCCCGCAAGAAAGCGGAGGAAGAGGCTCGGAAGAAGGCTGAGGCGGAAGCTGCCCGCAAGAAGAAGGAGGCGGAGAAGAAGGGCAAGCAGACGTCCACACCGTCAGCGCCGAAGCAGACCACGCCCTCTGCCCCCAAGAAGACGGGCACCTGGCTTACGGCGGAGGACCGCCAGCTCAACGGTACCTTCGAGCAGAACAAAGGGCGACTGCCTGTCCCCATCACGGGGCAGTACATGCTGGGCAGTCGGTTCGGCATCTATAATGTGCCCGGCATGAAGAATGTCCAGCTCGACAACAAGGGCACGAACTACATCGGGCGACCTGGTGCCCGAGCCCGTGCCATCTTCGACGGAGTGGTGACCAGCGTCTTCCAGTTCGCCGGCACCCGAAACGTCCTGGTCCGCCACGGCAGCTACATCTCCGTCTATTGCAACCTCTCCAGCACAATCGTCCAAAAGGGGCAGAAGGTGAAGGCGAAGGACATACTCGGCACGGTGGCCGACGACGGCAGCGGCAACTGCACGCTCCACTTCCAGTTGCGCAAGGAAACAGCCAAGCTCAACCCCGAGGCTTGGATAGGAAAATAGGGCCTTTGGCGATGTCTGAAAACGCCGCGTGCGGGGATTGCCAACGCCGCACGCGGGGATGACCAACGCCGCACGCGGGGATTGCCATCGCCGCAGGCGGCGTTTGAAAGGGCCTCAAGGGGCGATTTTCACCGCACTGCTTTATAGTGTGCTTTGGCCTCTGCACGGGAGACGAGGTTGAAGTGCCACCACTCGGTCCGGAGCGGCTTGAAGCCGGCTTCGCTCATCACCTCGCGGAGCAGTTCGCGGTTTTGCTTTGCCTTTTTCGATATGATGTGTCGGCTGACGAGTGCGGCCTCGTTGTCTATGTGGGCGTAGGAGCCGAGGAAATCCACCTTGGTGCCCATGTCGAGCGTGTCGCCCGTAGCAGCCTCGCAGAGCGTGATGTCCACCGCCAGCCCGTAGTTGTGCATGCCGCCGCCGTTGCGCGGATTGCTCACATAGTTCTGCTGTTTTGTGCCCACCACCGTGTTCCACATCTTCTGCTGTACGCTCATGGGTCGCGTGGCATCATAGACTTTCAGGCTGAGCTCCGGGCGGCGTTTCCTGAGGGCTTGTTGGGCCTTTGCAAGAGCGGCAGCCGCCTTCGGGTGGAGATACGCCTCGCGAAGGTCGGTATAGAGCACCTTGCCCGTGAAGTTGTCTGCCCGGCTATACATCAGGCTCACGTGTATCGTCGAGTCGAGGGACAGGATGTCCACCAGTCCCTGCTCAGCCATCCGCTTGGCCGTCGCGCTCGGTTGGGCGAAGCAACCCGCCCAAACCAGCAACATCGCCAGCGAAGCAATCAGCTTCTTCCATTCTTCATTCTTCATTCTTCGTTCTTCTTTTTATAGAACCGCACGTAGTCTATCTGGTAGCGGTAGGGCAGTTCTTCGGGCTTCACTTGCCCCACCCAGTGACCTCCTAGCTGCATGTCGAGCAGGAGGAACATCGGGCGGTCGTAGGGGAACTGCTGGGGTCCGTGCTCCGGCTCTTTCCGATAGGTGAAGGTCAGCTTGTCGTTGACAAGGAAGCAGACGCTGTCCTCGTACAGCTCCACGCTATAGACGTTCCAGTCGCCTTTCCGAATGGGTGCCGTGGCATGCGATTCCTGAGTCTTCCGCTTTTCTTTCTCGTATTCGGTGTGTGCCGAGTGTATCGTCTGATGCGCAAAGTCGTCGTAGTTCAGGCGTTCCATGATGTCTATCTCGCCACCGTAAGGCCATTGGCCGTCGGGCAGCAGCCATGCCGCCGGCCAGGCTCCCGAGGCGTCGTCCATCTTCAGGCGGATGTCTATCCTGCCTCGCTGGAAGTACACCTTGTGCTCCGTAAAGACGCCGCCCGTCAGGACATGGGCCGTGTCCTCCGGCAGGAAGTCGTTCACACGACCGTAGAGTGTGAGCTTCCCGCCTTTCACCTTGTAGAGCCTGTCATCGGAACTCATGAACTTGTTCCATTCGGGCGGATTCGGATAACGGGGGATGCGCGTCCAGGCGTCGGAGAGCGACTTGCCGTCGAACTCGTCGTACCACACCAGCTGCCAGCCCTCGCGTTCACGTTTCAGCGCTTTTTTCAGCTCTTTCTTCGAGAATTCAATACACGCGCGACGTTTCTTAACCTTCGCCTGCACGTTGTCGGCTGAGCCGAAGCAAACGGCCATGAGCAGCAGCACAACCAGAGTTTTGTTCATCTTCATGCGGTATTTAATTGTTCTTAATGACGACCACCTTAATGTAGTCCTTCAAATGATAAATGGAGTTGCCGGCGCGGTTCTGTGAGTCGGCCACGAGCAGGACGGTCTGCCTGCCGTCCGCCAGTCTCGGCCCCAGGCACATGCCCTCGTAGTTGGCGAAGTTCTTCTTGCCCAAAAGGCGTATTCCTGTATGGAACGCGTAGAGGGGTTTCTTTTGGAGGAAGGTGTTTGAATCCGCCTCGCGAAGAGGAATGGAATTCTCGGCAATGGCTTGCCCTTTGCCTGGCTCGACGCTGAACAGGCGAATGTGGCATGCGGCACGATTGTAGTTCCTGGGAATGCTGAGCTCGCGTTCCATGACTATCAGTGTGCCGTCGTCGAAGGCCAACAGCTCAGGCACGCCAAAGGCATAGTGTATAGGGGAATGCCTTGCGATGGGTGCTTCAGTCATATAGGCATACTGCTGCAGAGGTTGCATGTCGGAGCCGAAAGACTGGATGCGCAACAGGGTAGGGCTGGGCGACGCATAGGTGGTCATTGTCGCCACATCCGACCTCAGTCCCTGCTCCGTAGTGGTCCAGAAGACGCCTTGTCCGGCATCGTATGTCAGCGCCTCAAAGCCATAGTTTGGGAAGATGTTGGAAGTGCTGAAGCACGTCGGGACAGAGAGGCTCCTCCCTGTTGCCGCACCATTCGCAGAGAGCTCCAAAATCTTTTGGTCGTTCTCCGCTGAGACATAGAGCCCTCGGCCCGGCACATAGGCGATGCCTTCGCTGTCGCGGGCCTTGCCTGCAGTTGCCTGATTATAGTGGTGCGCTATGAACTTCATCCGGTCGATATCGCCGGAAGCACGGAAGGCGATGCTCACTTCCGTCCATCCATCGGCTTCCTGCTTGTCGCTGATGAGCGCATACCGGTCGCCTCCGATGTGGGCGATGCCGCTGTAGTTTCCAGCCGGAATGCCCCACCGCTTCATGTTGTGCTGCTTGAAGCTCTGCACCTCCTGAGCGCAAAGACCAAACGCCGTCAGCAGCATCACAAATGCCAGCAACCCCCTCATCGTCTCTCTATTATTCACCCCTCACTATCTCCCACTTCATCTTTTGATTTTTCACTTTTAACTTTTCACTTTTCACTTCGAGATAGGCGACTTATAGGTGCTTCCTTTTGCACGCTCCTTCTCTAAAAAGGCCTGCATCTCGAACACGACTTTGGGGTTCTTGAGGGCGACGTTCTCCTGTTCGAAGGCCTGACGCATATTGTAGAGCTGCGGTTCCCGTGCATAGCCGCTCTCCATGTTCGGACCTGCGATGACGGCTGGTCCCTGGCTTGGCGGGATGTATTTCCACTCCTTCGTGCGGACCGATAGAGCGTGATTGGCGGCCTGCTCCAGGACATACGGGCGGTCTTCCCTGTTCTCGCCAAGGAGTGTGCCCAGCCTGTTCTGGCTGTCTATTGCGCCGCCTTTGGGGATGCGAGCCCCAACGAGGGCAGAGAGCGAAGCCAGCCAGTCGATCTGCGAAATCAGGGCGTCCGACTCTCCGCCTGCCTCTATCCTCTTCGGCCAAGAGACGATGGCCGGAACAATTGTGCCGCCTTCGAAAGTGCTGTATTTGCCTGCACGATACGGACCGGCAGGCTTGTGGTCGCCAAGCAGTTCGACGGCGCGGTCCTGATAGCCGTCATCGACCACCGGACCGTTGTCGCTGCTCAGGACGATGAGCGTGTTCTGTCTGAGGCCCAAGCGCTCCAGCTCGCCGACCACCTGCCCCACCGTCCAGTCGAACTGCGCGATGGCGTCGCCACGGAAGCCCATCGGGTTCTTTCCACGGAAGCGTTCGTGGGGGAAGCGAGGCACATGCACATCGTTCGTGGCGAGGTACATGAAGAAGGGCTCCTGCTGGTGCTTGCGAATGAAGCCGAGCGCGTGGGCAGCGATGCTGTCGGCAATGTTCTCGTCCTTCCAGAGCGCCTTGCCGCCGCCTTTCATATAGCCGATGCGACCGATGCCGTTCACGATGCTCTGGTTGTGGCCGTGACTGGCTTTGAGGTTGAAGAGCAGCTCCGGATTCTCCTTTCCCGTCGGCTCGCCCGGGAAGTTCTCCTCGTAGCTGACCTCTATGGGGGCCGACTCGTCATAGTTCGCCACATGTCCTTGCTCGATGAAGACGCAAGGCGTGCGGTCGGCCGTCGCGGCCATGATGTAGTGGTAGTCGAACCCGATGTCGCCGAGGTGCATGGGCAGCTGCGCGTTCCAGTCCTGCTCCGCATCCTTGTCGCCCAGTCCGAGGTGCCACTTGCCGATGGCTGCCGTCGCGTAGCCCGCGTTCTTGAACGCATCGGCCATCGTGAACTGCTCCGGACGGATTATCATGCCCGCATTGCCCCGAGCGATGTCCGTCCCCGCGTGGCGGAAAGCATACTCGCCCGTCAGCAGACCATAGCGCGACGGCGTGCTCGTGGCGGCAATCGCGTGGACATTCGTCAGCCGTATGCCGCTCTTTGCCAACGCGTTGACGTTGGGCGTCTGCACCCGCGTGGCGCCAAAGCACTCGAGGTCGCCGTAGCCCAGGTCATCGGCGTAGAGGATAATCACATTGGGTTGCTGACGATTATCGACAGGGTTCCCCTTCTTTGCCTTTGCACAAGCGGGAACGACGGGCAGCAGGGCCGAAGCCAGCGTGCCGTAGCGGAGTAGGGATTCTTTCTTCATAGTGCTGCAAAGATAAGACTTTTTCTTGAGATATGAAACAAAGTTGCTCAAAAACAATAGCATAACACGATACAATAAAACACGACACGTCGTGTTCACCTTTGCGACGTGTCGTGTCTGTCCTTGCGACGTGTTGTCTTTGTCCTAGCAACGTGTCTGTCCCTGCTACGTGTCGTATCAGTCATCCTTACTGCTTCATCCTAAAGATGGCCAGCAGCTCGCCGCTGTTTGTCTCCCACGATTCATCCTTCTGCACAAGTTCTCCGTCCACACGGAGTTCGTCGAAGCTTAGCTGCAGGGTGCTCACCTGGCTGAAGCCCTTGCTGCCTTCCAGCTTCGTCTTGTCGAGTAACTGCCTCGTGTCATTTCTGAACTTCAGGATGATGGTATGCTCCTGTCCGCCGTAGGTCAGCGTCAGCGGCGTCATCATGTCCTCCATTCCCCAGATGGGCGACAGTTCGTCCGTATAGAGATCCCAGCCATAGCGAGCCGTCAAGTCCATGTCCGGCACCTCGGCAAGCGCTTTCTGCAAGGCCTCGTTGCCCTCCACGATGTGGCTGAGCATACGAATGGGGAACTTGTGGAACGCGATGCTTCTCAGCGTGTTGTCCGTCACGGTGATGCTCACGTCCTCCACCGTCTCCCGCACATTCTCCCTCACCTTGCGCCCGTCCTCCGTCTCGTGCCAAGGCATGGTGCTGTTCGACCACAAGATAATGTAGGAGCCCTCATACTGACCGGCAATTGCCTTGCCGTAGGAGTCCATCTCCGTATTCGTCAGCCTCGTGCGGTGTGTCTCGTTGTTTCGGCAAGCCGTCAGCGTCGTCAGCACCGCAGCCGTCAGAATCAAGGTTGCTCGCCGAATCGTTTTCTCCGAAAGAATAGTGGAAAATCTCATTTTCATGGTTCGTAGTGATGTTTTTTTGTTCGTCTTTCTTTAAGAACGAGCCAGCCTCTGCTTTTATTGCCCTGCGGCCGAATAATTTCTCACTTCACAGTTCTCCCATCGGTCCCTGCATGGAAAATGCTGCTGCCCAACAGTTGTTTGGGGAAGCACTCCCGTCAGCCCTCAAACCCCAACACGTTTAGTTAGATAACCCAACACGTTTAGTTAGATAACCCAACACGTTTAGTTAGATAACCCAACACGTTGATTTGGACAAGTGCTTGAGATGTATAATCGCAGGCTAATCATAAAAAAACGCCTTTTCCTTTTCCTGTTTTAACCCAAATCGGTCATTAGAATTTTAGTCAGCGTGCATTTCTTCTTAGAGCAGGTTTTCGTCTTATGTAAGGGAGCAATGCAGGCATTGTGACCGCACATAAGGCGGAAAGATGCCAAGAAGAAATGTGCGAGGAATAAAATAGAAGTTCTTAGATTCATATCTTTGAGTCCTTCGTTCTAATGACCGATTTGGGTTTAATTTTTCTTCGTATCTTTGTCGTCGGTAGGGCATGAAATGTCGCCTCAGCGGAGGCGC
Organism: Bacteroidaceae bacterium; assembly: GCA_017428785.1. Taxonomy (GTDB): domain Bacteria; phylum Bacteroidota; class Bacteroidia; order Bacteroidales; family Bacteroidaceae; genus Physcousia. The sequence goes on along the minus strand of JAFRQD010000024.1, from coordinate 7,099 downwards.
CCTTTCCAAATTGTAGTTCGCTGATTTAGGTTGTCAGTTTTCTGTCGGACGACTATATAGAGTTGACTGGTTATTAAATTACGACTGCTCTCTGTTGTCAGTCTTTTTGTTTTCTAACCACTTGCAAAACTCGGAAAATCCTCACGTGGATTTTAGGGACGTGTCCCTCTCCTCATAGGGACGCGTCCTTCCCCTCATAGGGACTGTACCTATAAAAAGGTGAAAAGTTTAAGAGTTTAACGGTTGACAAATCCGTTTAATCAGTTCAATCCGTTGTTCTAAATTAAGGATTTTACACGCTTTAGCGATACTTTCTCGCGACTGGGATTTTCATGGCTAAGGAGTTTAGGAGGAAAGGAGTCTCTTCTAAAAAAAACTCCACATCTCCTTGACTCCTTAGAGACAGTTTCGTGCGGCAGAATTTTGTATCTGTCTAAGGAGTTTAGGAGTAAAGGAGTCTCTTGTGGAACCAACTCCTCAACTCCTTGACTCCTTAGAGATTGTTTTGGGGATTCGTCCTGCGGAAGGAGAGAGCCTTTTTCCGTACACTTTGTGAGATAACACCTAAATAATTTTGACATTTGAATTATAACTCGTATATTTGCAGTCGGATGGGCATGAAACGACCTCAGCGGAGGTGCCCTTCCTCAATTTTACTGGAATATCGAAGCGTTATGCTCGTCTTGAGCAGATACAGTGCCACGCTTCCGCCGTGTATATATATATATATAAGAATTAGAGATTAGGAATTAAGGATAAAAAGAAATAATTATGAACAGGAAAAGACTATTGGCTGCTGTGCTGGCCGTGCTGAGCAGCAGTATTTTAACCTTTGCTCAGACATCCGTCACAATACCAAAGGACATGACCATGGGTGTCATCAACTACTTGAACCAGTTCCGGGATTTGGAGGAAGTATTGGTTGAAGAGGGGCATCCGCTCTACACCAGCAATAGCGGCTTGCTGTGTACCATCACGGGCGACACGCTTGTCTATGTGCCGTACAAGTATGCCAAAGACAGCGTACTCGTCATTGGCGAAGGCATACACGTCATTCCCGACATAAAATGCTTTGCCAACCGCTCGAGAGTAAGGCGCATCGAATTATTAGACAATGCCGTGACTTACGCATACCTGCCTTTGTGCCAGGAGATGGTATTCCATCAGCCCACGCCGCCTGCTACGCTAACCTTCTATGGCAATTCCTATCCCAAAATGCGGGTGATGTATGTGCCGGCAGGAGCAGGGGCAGCCTTCTATGAAAAATACAAATCTTTTGCGATAATCGAAGAGGGGCAGAACGTGGAGCGCGTGAACTTTAATATTGAAAATATCAAAGGCGAAAATATCAAAGGCTTCAGCTCGACAAGCGTCTATGACCTGGACGGTGACGGACGCATGGAGTTGGTAGGGTATGACCAATCGTATAAAAGTTATGATAGCAAAGGAGAACTTTATAATTATATTCGCTTTACGTTTATGAATGGTGACGAGCGCGTATACCGCGATTCGGTTACAAATTGCTACTTAGGTTTTTTCTACATCATAAGAGGATACGGATACACTACCGGCACTATTGGCGGTAGTCACGGAAACATACAGGTGGAGCGTTCACCAGTAGGCAATAATCTTGTATATAAAATGTCTGGAAATGGTGAACACATTTTCACAAGACAAGACGACGGGTTGCGCTACCAGGGTGGTTTGTTTGTTTGCGACATCGACAACGACGGGCGCAAAGACCTCATTACTTCGGCAACAATGACAGAGAGTGAGAAAGCCATGACAGCCAACTTCCAGTTGGCCGACGGCTCTCCTTCCACCCGTGAGCTGTCCGTCACCAATGAAGAGAAGGAGCCGACACCCTTCTCTGGCGGCACATGGATAGACATGATACGGGGTTGGCTGAGGAATAGTATGTTCGTGGACGGCGGCACCACCAGCGTGAATGCCTCAATAAAACAGGACGCTGTCGATTTGAACGGCGACGGCATCCGCGACCTCATCGGCTTCAGCGGACTGCTCTACAGTTACGATGACAACAAGTTTTACTGCCGCGAGACCAACGAGGCGGTCTATCCCTACGACATCGACGGCGACGGCGAGGTCGATTATGTCTGCTACGACGGCTCGAAGCTCTATGTGGTGACCAACCTTACCGGCGGCGAAGAAACGCGCCGCGACCTCTACAGCAACTCGCGCATCGACCACGTGGAGTTCCGCGACTTCGACCACGACGGCGACATCGACATTCTGGCGTTCCTCTGTGTGCGCAACTCGAATTATAATGCATCTTCTTATAACTCTTATTTCGTGTTCCTGCGCAACAATGGCAACGGCACCTTCCGCCGCAAAGAACAGAACTTCGCTGGCATCAAGTATGAATTCGTAGAATGCCGCGACTACGATGCCGATGGCTGCTACGAGCTGAATGTCACCGATGGCAGTAAGACAACCCTGATGAAGGTGAATGCCGACTTTACTCTCACCACTGTGGACGAACTGTTTACGAACCAATATGGTGTTGATTATTCACAATTGCTTCTCGGCGACTTCACGGGTGACGGCCTGACAGAGTTCTATTGCGGTGGCGGTAGATTCTACGGCCATCTCCGTTCACAGACCCAACCCAACACACGTCCACAGAAGATGGCGATGCCCACTGCAATGTTTTTGCCGGAGATGAACAGGCTGAAGATTGCCTGGCAGTACGGTTCGGACGCAGAGACATCATCCTGCGACCTCACCTACGAGCTGCGCATCGGCACACAGCCCGGTTTGGGCGACGTGCTGAGGGCAGAGTCAACGGCAGACGGCAAGCGACTGACTATCCGCGAGGGCAACCAAGGCACAATGCGGCAAATGCTCTTCAATGCTGCAGCACTGAAGCCCGGCAAGTACTATATCGCCGTACAAGCCATCGACCAAGGCGGGCTGGGTGGTGCATTCTCGGACGAGTTCGTCTATGAGCACGCATTGCATGCTCCTGTATTCTATGCCTCCGCAGAAAGTCTGACCACTGCTGACACACTGTCGGTTTATGTGAAGACTCCTTTACCAAGTGCTTCCTATGAATGGCGGATATCAGAAGGGGAAATCATCGAACAGACGGAGTTGGGAGCCAAAATGGTCTTCCACCGAGAAGGCGACCACGAGATAGGACTGACAATGACGCTGGACGGCATCAGCTACCCAGCTACACCGCAAACTGTCTATGTAGCTTCGATGAAGAAGGCAGATTTCTCCTTGATAGATAATCCTAATTATTCAGTGGAAACATTATTTGATTGGAATCAGGACGGCACCATTGACTATACGATAGGTGGCTCGACAATCATCATCGTCAAGAACAATGGTGACGGCACATTCGACAAAGTGCTACTCAGTACCTTTGCCGACATTGGCCGCGGCAGCTTCTCGACAATATATGACTTCAACCGCGATGGCTATCCCGATATGCTCAGCAAAAGTTCAAAGGGCAATATCTTCCTGAACTACGGAGAACAGGACTTCGATTTCGACTACCAGACGGTGGGCTTCAACTATACTTCTGGAGGATACTACACTGAAAAGCATCCAGGCGGAGCTCTCATTGATTTGAACAACGACGGTCTGATGGACTGCAAGGAAAATCTTAATTTCCGGTCAACTGGCAGTTACCGCATAATAGATGGTAAAGAGTATTCAATAACCAATTTAGAGGCACTCGTCACAGACGACGGCATCAACTATACTTCAACGGTTGTCGTTCCTGAATTGTTATGGGGCAATGGCGAAGGCTTTTCCAACCCATCCTTTTACGATGTCAACCGCGACGGCTTCCCAGATATCGTTTATTGGAAAACCAGATCCAAAAATGTGCCGGACGATACAAATAAATTATATGTTTGCTATAAGGACAGCACGCGAAGCTTCACTTACAGCGAACCGCAAATCCTATTCTCCATGCCTGCGGAAAAAGGTTACGTCTGTGACGATATTGTCCTTGCAGACTTTAACAACGACGGCTATGTGGATTTGGCTTACATGAGTGGTAAAGAAACAGATTTAGGCGGCGGCAATGGTACTCGCCGGGATTACACACTCCTCATCTTGAAAGGCCATCCCGAAGGTAACAGTTCAGAGGTCGTCATGACGCATGACTTCGGCACGGATTTTGATGACTGGACTACTACTCTACTAGACCTGAACAACGATGGTTTCTTGGACATTCCCTATATTGATACTGCAGTAGATCGCTACGTCCACAATATCCATTCCTTGCTTATAGGCCCTGACTTCAGCTACCGCATGGTGCAGAACCCAGAAATCCATCATTACAGCGATATTGGCGATGACATTGTGCCATTCGCCAACCAGGGAGACATTCTCACAGGCTCCACCCTCTACAAGACTGGCATTCAGAACCAGCCACCTGCTGCGCCTACAGAGGTGTCTGTCCGGCAGACACAGAACGGTATGCTCATCACATGGAGCGACGCACAGGACGATTACACGCCTGCCATGCAGATGCGTTACAACATCAGCGTCAAACAGAAAGGAAAAACTGGCGACGGGGCATTTGTTATCTCGCCTCTGAACGGCCTCTGGGATGAGGCTGCCATTGTGCCGGGCTACGACTACAAGAAGTGTACGCAGATGCTTGTGCCATCGACGGCACTCACTGTCGGCAAGACCTACGAGATTCAAGTGCAAGCCATCGACCTGTGGGGCGCACACTCGCCTATGACGCAAGTTGTAGAGTTCACGATGGGGCGCGGCGGCTACATTGAAGCACCAGACCGCATAGCCGTCGATACCGAGACCATCCTCACCCTCCATGCCGCACAAGCCGCAAACTACAGCATCAATCTGGGCGAAGGCGGAAGCATTGTCAAGGACTATGGCAACGGAAAGTACGCTGTGAAGTGGAGTACGACAGGCGTAAAGACCTACACCATCACTGCCGGCGCGACGGTGGTGACATCGCAGATTACAGTTGTCAAACGTGTTGATGTGTCGTTCACGCTGCCAAGCATGATATTGGCAGGCGCACCGCTCACCGTCAACTTGAGTGACGAAATGGCTGCCCTTTCGGTTGGAGTGGACTTCAAGTGCGAAGGTGCGAAGGTGGAATATACCCCAGGAGCCAAGACCGCGCTTGTCACATTCCTATCGACAGGCAACTACCTCTTGACAGCATCATACGATGATGCTGTGCGCGGCAACCAATATACAAGGAATGTGACCGTGAACAACGCGATGCCCAATGCCGAGATTGACCGTGTCGATATCGAAGGAAACAGCAACTATGTGGTAAGCTGGTCGCAACTGCCTACATATATAAATAAGGTAATCATCGAGAAAGAGAGTGCGCAGAGAGACCTGTTCCTTCCCCTCGACACCATCAATGCTACGACGGGTACATATACCGACCTTTCATCGAATGCAATGATAGCATCGTGTCGCTACAGACTGAGACTCATCGCCACGAATGGGCAGACGAGTACACCCGGTGCTCCCCATACACCTATGCACATCATGTTGACCTACTCGCCATTGGGCGGCTACAACCTGACATGGAATGCCTACGAGGGTCTCACCGTCGGAACATACACCATCTGGCGTGGCACAGACGAGAACAACATGTCAGCCATCGCCAATGTGGCTGGCTGGCAGCAAAGCTACACCGACCTCAGCGCTCCCACCAATGGCAGTGTTTATTACTTTGTAAGCTTCATACCCATGACAGGCTATATGCCACAAAGCAGTCGCAGGGCAGTCTTGGCTGATGACGGCAGCATCAAGAGCAACATCATCTCGACAGGAACAGCGGTGAATGTGGTGACGGCAAACCAGGTGCGCATCGTTGCAGCCTCCGAAGACTTGAGGCTCACCGACGAGCAGCCCGCGTTACAGCTCTATAGTATCGTATTGCCTGCCTACACCACTATCAGCCGTGTGGCATGGAGCATCGTTGAAGGTGAGGAAATGGCTTCCATCGACAGCCGTGGATTATTGACAGCATACGGCGGAAACGGCAACGTGACTGTCAAGGCAACAACGCTTGACGGCTCCGGCCTCTCGGCAGAGTTGACGATACCTGTCGCAATGACAGCAATACTGAAGGGCGACGTGAACCTCGACAAGGCGGTGGATGCGGCTGACGTGACGCAGACGCTGAACTTTATTCTTGGCAAAGAACCAGAAGGATTCTCCACACGTAATGCCGATGTCAATGGCGACGGAGAAATCAATGTAGGAGACTTGAATATGATTGCTGGCATTATCGCCGATGGCAATAATGATGCCGGTAGCTCCTCTGCTTTGCTCACTTGTGACCTTTGGGACAGCCTGTTGAAGATTGATTTATGGGGTCAGCAGAATTACACAGCATTCCAAATGCGACTGACCACGCCCCAAGACATTGGCCGCGAACAGGTGGACATGATGCTCAAGCGAGGCACAGACCATGTGCTGGTTACGAACTGGCTGTCAGAGCATGAGGTTATCATCGTTGCCTATTCCATGAGTCGCCAATCCTTTACTGGCACGGAGGGAACACTCCTGCAACTGAAACTGGACTGGTTCTCCGAAAGCGACTGGCTGTTCGACGATATAGTCTTTGCACATGCAGACGGAACGACATGGAAGTATGCGCCGCTGAGCATTAATTATGCTACAGGTGTCCGAGGTGTCCAAGAGCAAAAACCGTCGGATGACGATAGTATTTATGATCTCAGCGGACGCCAAATCGTAAATGGAAAATTGTCAAATGGAAAATTGCCGAGGGGCATTTACATCATGAACGGAAAGATAGTCATGGTGAAGTAGTCCGCTTAAGATTCTTTTCCTATAACATCAGCGGCAGTCTCTCTACATTGAGTGGCTGCCGTTTTTCCTATCTTTCTTTCGCGCGCGTATTATATATATAATGTAAAGGAGCATAAAATGCATCTTTTTTAGAAAAAAGTCTCGAAATGTTTTGCCAGTTTCAGGAAAAGGCGTACCTTTGCACCCGCAAATGAGAGCTGACCGCCTCTCTGGAGGTGGCCAATCTTCAATGCGCTCCATCGGGAGCACGCTCTTTGAAAGATTTACATAGACAGAGATTGTAGTA
>JAFRQD010000003.1 GCA_017428785.1 Bacteroidaceae bacterium | reverse complement strand
GAGGGCAGTACCCTGTAGTCTCATAGTACTGCCCTCCAGGCAGCGAGAAGCAAGTTATCAGCTGATTCCGAGGGCTTCGCCCCCGGTTACTAATAGTAAAGCCCTACAGGCTTAAAAATGCAAACTGACTTTACCCGGTAGCAAAGCAGTCAGTACGATTTTACCGGACAGCAATAATTTTTAATTCTTAATTTTTAATTTTTATTACCCCACCCCTGTCGTATTGTGTCTTTTAGTGGCTGAGATGAGCCTTTTTTAGCAAATGATGAGCAATTAAGGCAAATATACCGGCCTTGGATACTCACTCTGCTTCTTTTATTCCTATCTTTGTACCTTGAAATAAAAGAAAACGCATCATTATGCCTGCAAAGAGTCACCTTTTTCTTTCAAATGAGACCATGTTGCGCACGCTGTGCCATGAAGTCCGCGAATGCCTCGCACAAAACATCCTGCCGTTCTGGCTCAACAATATGCTTGACACGAAACGCGGCGGCTGGTATGGGCGGATGACGGGAATGGGCTTGACAGAGGAGGAAGCCCCACGCGGTGCCATCCTCTATGCCCGTTTGCTGTGGACCTTCAGTGCCGCCTGCCATGTGCTTGGCGACAGCGCTTGTCTTGAGGCGGCGCGAATGACGAAAGACTATGTCCTCGCCCATTTCATGGACCGCGAGCATGGGGGCGTCTATTGGAGCGTGACGGCAGACGGACAGCCTCTTGATACCAAGAAACAATTCTACGCTCAGGGCTTCATGCTCTATGGCTTTTCGGAATACGCGCGGCTGGCAGGCGACGAGGAGGCCCTGCAGATTGCCGTCCAGCTCTTCGACATCATCGAGCGTCACGCCTGGGACAACGGTTACGGAGGCTACATCGAGGCCTGCACTCGCGACTGGCAACCCATCGCGGACATGCGCCTCTCTGACAAGGACGAGAACTATCCAAAGAGCCAGAACACGCACCTGCACATCATTGAGCCCTATACCAACCTGCTTCGTCTGTTACACGAAACAAACCCGGAAAGCGAGGATGCCAGAAAAGTCTCAGCGGCAGTCAAACGCCTGCTTTCCCTTTTCACCGACCACATCCTTAACCCCCAAACACATCACCTCGACCTCTTCTTCGACATGGACTGGACGCGCCGCAGCACTACCGAAAGCTACGGCCACGACATAGAATGTTCGTGGCTGCTGCACGAGGCTGCGCATGTGCTTGGAGACAATGCTATATTGAATAAGGTGGAGCCCGTAGTAAGAGAGATGGCGCAGGCAAGCGAGAAGGGATTGCAGCCCGACGGCTCAATGATTTACGAGGGAGAGCCCGACGGGACGCATTTCGACCGCGACCGCCACTGGTGGGTGCAGGCTGAAGCCGTCGTGGGGTTCTTCAATCTCTACCAGCATTTCGGCGACGAGATGGCATTGCACAAGGCTTTGCGACTGTGGGAGTACATCAAGAACCGCCTCATCGACCACGAGCACGGCGAATGGCACTGGAGCATTCGCGAGGACGGAAGCGTGAACCTCGACGACGACCATGCCGGCTTCTGGAAATGCCCTTACCACAATGGGCGTATGTGCATGGAACTCATAGAGCGCATCGACACCATGCTCTGACACATAAACACTCGGAAACATGACTCAACAAGACTTCACCTCAGCACCTGTGATGCGAGAGATAACGCCGCTGTCGGACAGCGACTGCTTCTATCTGGCCGACCGCCACAAGTCATCATTCGATTTCCCCGTCCATAGCCATCCCGAGTTTGAGCTCAACTTTATCGCGGGCGCAGCCGGAGTGCGGCGTACAGTAGGGGATAACAGTGAAACGATCGGGGAGTATGACTTGGTTCTCATCACCAGCCCCAACCTGGAACACGTATGGGAACAAGGGGATTGCCATAGCAGGGACATCAGGGAGATAACCATACAGTTCACCTCCGACGTGCTGCCCGAGAGCCTGCTCAACAAGAACCAGTTCCATTCCATCCGTCAGATGCTGGAGCGTGCCCGCCTGGGCCTCGCCTTCTCCGGGCTCACCATTATGAAGATATATGGGAGATTAGACGAGCTGACACGCCAGCAACACGGCTTCCATGCGGTGCTGAGTTTCCTTGAACTGCTTTACGACCTGTCTCTCGCCGACGACAGTCGCACCCTCTCCAGCTCCTCGTTTGCACGCATCAAGACAAGCAGCGAGAGCCGCCGCGTTGGCAAAGTGCAGCAGTACATAGCGGCACATTTCCGCGAAGAGGTGCGTCTGGAGCAGATTGCAGAGCTGGTCGGAATGACACCAGTCGCCTTTTCCCGCTTCTTCCACCAGCGAACGGGCCGCACCCTGTCGGACTATATCATCGAGATACGCCTGGGCTATGCTTCACGAATGCTGATAGACACCACCATGACGGCTGCAGAAATATGCTACGACTCCGGCTTCAACACACTCTCCAACTTCAATCGCCTGTTCCGCAAGCATAAAGGATGTACCCCTACAGAGTTCCGCGAGAACTTCAACAAGAAGAAACTTATCATTTGAGACTCGCTGTCCCACGAATGGTTAAGAAAGAGTCAGTCCTTTTCAACATTAGTTCGTAACTTTGCAGCATGAAACGTAGCATTCTTTCTCTCCTCCTGCTCCTTTTGGCCTTAGCGATGCAAGCCCAGATTCAGGAGCAACCCATCGACCGCGAGGCGACAGGACCAACGCGGCAACTCTATCGCTACCTGCGCGACAAGGTGTGGGGCAAGCAGGTGCTGTCGGGCTGCCAGGCGCGATGGGACTACAACACGACGGATGCAGACGGCATCTATGAGCGTGTCGGCAAGTATCCCGCCATCAACATCTTCGACTTCCAGCACTTCCGCCAGCGCAACCTCAACTACATGGGGCCGACGGCCAAGGCCTGGCATGATGCAGGCGGCATCGTGGGCTTCATCTGGCACTGGAGCGTCCCTGTCAGTGCCGACCTGTCGCCGAAGGACGGCTTCGCCTTCTATACGCCATCGGGAGCAGAAGGCCGCCGACCGGGCACACTCTTCTCTGCAAGAAGGGCTGTGCAGGAGGGCACGCCCGAGCATCGCGTCATCAACGAGAACCTCGACACCATTGTCCGTTACCTGCTCCACTATCAGCAGCAAGGCATCCCCATCCTGTGGCGTCCCTTCCACGAGGCGGCAGGCAACACGAACCGTGGCGGCAAGGCTTGGTTCTGGTGGGGCAACGACGGTGCCGAGGCCTTCAAGCAGCTTTACCTCTACACGCAGCGCTATCTTATGGAGCGCGGCGTGCACAATCTCATATACATCTGGACATCTGAGCTCGACGACGATGACTGGTACCCGGGCGACGCGTATGTCGATATCGTGGCCCGCGACCAGTACCACGCACCGTCGCAGCACGGCTCCTTCAAGCAGCAGTACGACATCCTGCGCCGCAAATATCCGACGAAGATGCTGGCGCTGGCCGAGTGCGACTGCGTGCCGAGCGCACAGGCTATGGAGAACGACGATGCCCGCTGGCTCTTTGTGGCGCCCTGGACTGTGCCCTTTGTCTTCAGCCAGCAGAACGACGATGCCTTCTGGCGGCAGTTCCTACATGAAGAGCTCATCCTGACGCGCGACGAGGTGAACCGCGCCGGCTCCTATCGGCTGAGCATCAACAAGGAGAGCGGCATATATGAGAAGGGGGAACGGGCTGTCGTCTCGTGTCACGCTGACCCCGTGCCATTTGATTCCTTACGCGTGCGCGTGTTATATAATAATAAGGTATGTCGCGAGTTCAGTCTGTTGCCTTCCTCGGCAGACTTCACCGTGCTGGAGCAAGCGCTGGACAGCACTTGCGCCGTGAGTGTGGAGCTCAAGGAGAGCACGGGCAAACCAGAGGCCATCGGCTATGTGGTGGCTCCTGAGGGTTTCCGTGCAGGCTACGAGGAGCCGGCCGACCTCATGCCCTATTGGGACAATTTGAAGAAGCAGCTCAAGGCACTGCCCATGCAGGTGAAGACGACGACGCTGGATGTGCCGCAGCAGTATCAGGGCAAGTACATCTGTCAGGATGTCGAAATCAATTGTCTCGGTCCCGCCCCTGTGCGTGCCTACATGGCCAAGCCTGCGGGAGCCAAGAAGAAGTCGCTGCCCATCATCATCCTCTGCCGTGCGGCAGGTGTCAGTGGCAACTGGTGCCGCTGCTCGGTGGGCGAGTGCGTGGGCAACGCAGCCCTCGGAAACGGTGCCCTCAGCCTCGACATCAATGCCCACGGGATGCTCAACGGCCAGAGCGACGACTATTATCGGATGCTCGAAGGCGGACTGCTGCGTAACTACTACGAACACAACGCTGCCGACCGCGAGACCTATTATTTCCGCGGCATGTACCTGCGCCTCCTGCGTGCCATCGAATACATGACGCGCCAGCCCGAGTGGGACGGACGCCGCATCCTCGTCATCGGCGAAAGTCAGGGAGGCGGCCAGGCAGTAGCGGCTGCCGGACTGGACCCGCGTGTCAGCTGCGTGGTGCTCAATGTGCCGGCCATGCAGGACTTGGGCGGTGCCCGCAAGGGGCGTCGCAGCGGATGGCCGCAGCCTATCGAGAACCATCCCAACCTCTCCGCAGCACAGCTCGACGCCACGCTGCCCTACTTCGACGGCGCCCTGCTCATCCGGCACTCGCAGGCAGAGATCTACTGCGAGATGGGCCTCATCGACACCACCTGCCCGCCGTCCGCCGTCTGGTCGTCGCTCAACAATGCGCCGGGCAAGAAGACGGTGAACTGTGTGCCCTTCCGCACCCATGCCTGGCCCTCGGGCCCCATCGCTTCCTATTGGCGCGAGCACTACCTCAAGCCGCGAGAGGCGTTCATCGACAACTACCTGAAATAATCATGCCTCCGATAATGAAATCGCTAACCATTAATGACAAAATTTTCACAGGAAACGGGCTGTTTTCTAACGCCCCATAGGGCGCTTGAAAACGCCGCGTGCGGCGATGCCCAACGCCGCACGCGGGGATTGCAATCGCCGCACGCGGAAATGGCCAACGCCGCAGGCGGCGTTTGCAAGCCCTCCTGCAAGAAACACAACACCCTAAAAGACAGATAATTATATTTCTCAAACAATCTAACCAAACATCGCAACATGAAACAGTTATCCCTCCTCACCCTACTATTGGCACTGGCCATGAATGCCACAAGTGCCGTGCAAACCATACGCATTACGAATCTGCAGCAGGGCAAACGCTTTGATGGCATCGGAGCCGTCAACGGCGGCGGTGCAACCTCCGTGCTGCTGAAGGACTATCCCGAGCCACAGCGCTCGCAAATCATGGACATGGTCTATAAGCCCATGTTCGGGGCCAGCGTCAGTGCCATCCTCGTAGAGGTGCCTGGCGACGGCAACAGCACACAAGGCTCCATGCCCGCTCACAGCCATTATCGTGGCGACAACAACTTTATGCGAGGCTACATCTGGTGGGTGATGCGCGAGGCCAAGCAACGCAATCCACAGCTGGCACTGGATGCCACAGCTTGGAGCGCACCTGCCTGGGTAGGCAACTTCTGGTCCGACGATATGGTGGACTACTACATCGCATGGCTGCAAGGACTGCGGCATGTGCATGGACTGGAACTGGATGCCCTGGGTTGCCACAACGAGAAAGGCTGGAACGCCGAATTCGCAAAGAACTTGCGCCGAGCCATGAACGAGTGCGGCTTCAAGGACGTCAAGCTGCATGGCTTCGGCAACTGGGGCAATCAGAAGATGGACTTCCTGAAGCGGATGCAGGAGGACACGGAACTAAGGGATGCCCTCGATGCCGTCTGTGCCCACACATACAGCGAAATACAACTCACGCCAGAACAACGCAAGATGGCTGAGGACATGGGCAAGCACATCTGGAACAGCGAAGACCATGTCTATCTTAAAGGCTTCAACTGCCTCATCAGCATCGTCAAGTGCTTCAATGAGAACTACATCGTCAGCGGGGCCACACGCATTATCAATTGGTACGACATCGCCGGCGTCTATCCTTTGGAACCCTATAGCCAAGACCCCGCCATGCTGCTCGCCCGTGAACCCTGGAGCGGACATTATGCTTTGCGTGAGGCACTGTGGGGCTATGCCCACTACGGCCAGTTCTCTGCCGTGGGATGGCAGTACATCGACCAGGGTTGCATGAAGCTGGAAGGCGGAGGCAGCATGATTATGATGCGCAATCCCGCCACCAACGACTACAGCGTCATCCTCGAGACCAAGGATGCCAAGAGCGCACAGAGCGTGGAAGTGCGCTTGCCAAAGGGACTCAGCCGGAGGGCACTCTGCGTGTGGAAAAGCAATGCCCAGGAACAGTTCGTCAGGCAGCAGGACATCAATCAGAAGAGCGGACGCTTCACCATTACCCTGGAGCCCAACACCGTCTATTCCCTCTCCACCATGACAGGTCAGCAGAAAGGTTCGTTCCCCGACATTCCTGCCTCCAAGCCCTTCCCCATCCCATACGAGGACAACTTCGAGCAATACAGGAATCCTTCCGAGTGGGGCCATCTGCCGCACTATCTGGCAGACCTCATCGGAGCGTTTGAACTCACGCCGCGTCCCGAAGGTCAAGGCCAATGCATTCGTCAGGCTGTTGGTGAACACACTCTCAGCTGGGCACCCGAATGGCATCACTACACCATCCTCGGCGACTCTGCCTGGCGCGATTATGAGGTCAGCGCAGATATCTATCTCAATCCGGGCGACGAGGCCGGCGTGATGGGACGACTCTGCGATGTGGGCTCTGGCTATGGCATCTGGGCCAAGGGATACTACCTGAAAATAGACGATCAAGGCACATGTACCCTCATCCTTTCCAGAGGGAAACCCGACCCGAAGGAACTCATTGGCGATGCTGAGCAGCAAGCCCTCATCCTGGCACGTAAGGATGTAGAAATAGGAGGCGAGTACACGCTGGCCACAACAAAAGTGCCCGACATCGCCGCATTGCAATGGCATAACCTCAAGCTGCGTTTCCTCGGCAGCCAGATTACAGGCTATGTCGATGGCAAGGAAGTCCTCAATGCCACGTCGGACCACTATAAGAAAGGTATGGCCGGGCTCATCGCTCCCCTGCACAAGCACAGCGTCAGCACGCCCTACTTCGACAACTTGAAGATAGCACCCCTCAGCCGCACAAAGGCTGTGCCGAGCGCCGTGCCTGCATTGCAGCCGCTATATCCGACGAGTTCGCTGAGCACGGGACGCGGGGCACTGCTTCAGCGTCTGAAAAGCCTCAGCACGCGGGGCATCATGTTCGGACATCAGGACGACCCCTTCTATGGCCTTGACTGGGACGACCGCTCTGCTGCCGGAGGACATTCCGATGTCTTGGCGACCCAGGGCGACTATCCCGCCGTGATGGGCTTCGAGCTTGGCGGAATCGAGATGGGCGACGCGAAGAGCCTGGACAGCGTACCCTTCGCCCGCATCAGGGAAGAAGTGCTTGCCCACGTTCGTCGCGGCGGCATCGCCACCATCTCGTGGCATCCGCGCAACCCGCTGACGGGCGGCACGGCGTGGGACAACAAGAACGCCACCGTCGTCCGCAGCATCCTCCCAGGCAGCAGTCAGCACCAGAAGTTCCAGACATGGATGCAGCGCCTCTCCTCCTTCCTTCTGTCGTTGAAGGACGAACAGGGGCAGCCCGTTCCTTTCATCTTCCGTCCTTGGCACGAGAACAACGGCGGCTGGTTCTGGTGGGGCAAGGGACTCTGCACCGCAGAGGAATACAAAGCGCTGTGGAACTGCTTGCAGGACCGCCTGCTTGCCGATGGCCTCACGAACATCGTATGGAGCTGGAGTCCGAACTACGGCATGAAAGACGACGACTTCGACACCTATCCTGGCGACGACCGCGTGGACATCATCGGCCTTGACGCTTATCAGCAGCGGAATGGCGAGGAGGCTTTCATCAACACGCTTGGGCAAGACCTCACCCGGCTTTGCAATTATGCCAAGAAGGCCAATCGCATGGTCGCCCTCACGGAATGTGGCTATCAGAACCTCCCCGACCCGACTTGGTGGACGCGCGTGCTGAAACCGCAAATCGAGAAGTTCCCCCTCAGCTACTTCCTCGTCTGGCGCAACGCCGACCATCGTCAGTACTTTGCGCCTGCGCCATCGACCAAGGACGCTCCCGACTTCCGAAAGATGGTAGAGGACAAGCGAATATTGATGCTGAAAGACATTGTTGATTGATAATTGAAGATTGAAAATTGAAAGATTGAAGATCGGAAATTGAAAGATTGAAGATTGAATAATTGAAGATTGAAGATTGATAATTTAACTCACTGAAGTATCGGAATTATGAAAGGACTATTTGAGCTCCACATGCCCCCTACAGGGTGGTTTTAAACGCCGCGTGCGGCGTTGCCAATCCCCGCGTGCGGCGATGCCCATCCCCGCGTGCGGCGTTGCCCATCTCCGCACGCGGCGTTGCCCATCTCCGCACGCGGCGTTTGAAACCCCCTTATAAGGGGTTAGGGAAGTCCTCACAGAGGGTGTCATATTGCGCTCAATATCAAAGAGATAAACCCTCTGCTGCCTTCACTCTCTGAACTTTCGAAACTTGAATAAACTAATAGCAACATGAAAAGATTCATTATGTTTTTGCTCCCACTGCTGGGAACATTAAGTGCCAACGCATGGAGTGGCGATGTGACCATAGAGACGCCAAACACTGTGCTAGTTCTGTATGCTCATGAGGGCGGCGACCTGCGCATGGCATATTATGGTTCGCGTGGCGTCAGTCTGCAGGAGCTGCGCGATGCCGGTGCCAATCTGGGCTCGTCGGCTCTGCCTGCTTTCGGTACGGTGGACATGGTGCAGCTGCCCGCTCTGCAGGTGCTTCATGCCGACGGCGACCTGAACCTTGAACTGAAAGTAGAGCGTTATGAACTGAAAACGGAGGATGCTGCGAAGACGCACGTCTTCACCATGCAGGACAAGTTGCAGCCCGTCACCGTCAAGGTCTTCTACAAGGCATACACTGGGGTGGACATCATCGAGACGTGGACAGAGATAGAGAACGCCGAGAAGAAGCCCGTCACCCTAAAGCGTTACGATTCGGGGCATCTGGTTTTGCGCCAAGGTGATGTGTGGATAACGCACATGCACGGCAATTGGGCAGCAGAGACGGAACCCACATCAGAGCCTCTGACAGGCGGCGTCAAGACCATCCGCAACACAGACGGCACCCGAAACGCTCATCTCGATGCGCCCGAGGTGATGGTTTCCCTCGACGGACGTCCACAGGAGAACAGTGGTCGCGTAGTGGGTGCTGCGCTCTGCTGGAGCGGCAACTTCGAACTTCGCTTCAATACGATATCGCACAAGGAACACCATTTCTATGCCGGCATCGACCCGCAATCCAGCGAATACATTCTCGACCCGAAGCAAACGTTCGAGACGCCGCATCTTGCCCTCACCTTTTCCAATGAAGGCTTGAGCGGTGCCAGTCGCAACTTCCACCGCTGGGCTCGCACAGAAGGCATGTTGCACCGCGGGATGAAGACGGGCGACATCCTCCTCAACTCGTGGGAAGGCCTTTACTTCAACATCGACGAGGCGCGCATGATTGCCATGATGGACGACATCAGCCAGTTCGGCGGCGAGCTGTTCGTCATGGACGACGGTTGGTTCGGCGATAAGTATCCGCGCAAGGACGACACCTCCAGCCTGGGCGACTGGGTGGTGGACAAGAACAAACTGCCAAACGGACTCGGTGCGCTGACGAAGGCTGCCCGCGAGCGCGGCATCAAGTTCGGCATCTGGATAGAGCCTGAGATGGTGAACACGAAAAGCGAACTCTTTGAGCGGCACCCTGAGTGGGCCTTGCAGACAAAAGGGCGCGACCTGAAACTGGGGCGTGGAGGCACGCAACTGGTGCTCGACATGACCAATCCCGAGGTACAGGACTTCGTATTCAAGATAGTGGATGACCTGCTCACGCAGAACCCCGAGATAGCCTACATCAAATGGGATGCCAACGCCTCCATCCAGAACTACGGTTCGCTCTATCTACCCAAGAACAGACAGCAGAACCTTTATGTCGATTACCACCTTGGTTTGCTCAAGACCCTCCAGCGCATCCGAGCCAAGTACCCCGACGTCGTCATCCAGGATTGCGCATCTGGCGGCGGACGTGCCAACTATGGCTTACTGCCGTACTTCGACGAGTTCTGGACTTCCGACAACACCGATGCCCTGCAGCGCGTCTTCATCCAATGGGGCACGTCGCTCTTCTTCCCCGCCAATGCCATGGCCTGCCACATCAACCATTGCCCCTACTGGAACACGGGCGGCAGGGTCATTCCCATCAAGTTCCGCTGTGATGTCGCTATGTCGGGACGTCTCGGCATCGAGTTGCAGCCAAAGGACATGACCGATGAGGAGCGCAAGCAGACATCCACCTGCATGGCCGACTACAAACAGCTGCGCGAGGTCGTGCAGACAGGCAACCTCTATCGTCTCATCTCACCTTACGACGGGAAGGGCGTCTCCTCGCTGATGTACACCGACGATGCGCGTCGGAAGGCGGTGCTGTTCGTCTATAAGATTGCCAACTACTACGACCAGCCGCTTCCCCGCATCCGTTTGGCAGGGCTCAACCCCGATGCCACATACACCCTGACGGAAAAGAACGTGCGCGTAGGCCAGAAGCCCTGTGCGCTCTCAGGCAAGCGGTTCACGGGCCGCTTCCTCATGGAGGTCGGCCTTGAAGTTTCCCTCCGAGAGGAATACGCCAGCCGTGTGTTTATTATTGAAGATTGAACATTAAAGATTGAAAACTGATGACTTACGAATTACGAAAGAAACAGCTGTTCGAACGACACGAAGAGTTACTCTCCCTCAAGAATGAGCCTCAGCCTTGGGGCAATGGCATTTATGAGAAGTATCAACACCCCATACTGACGGCAGAGCACACGCCTTTAGAGTGGCGCTATGACTTCTGCGAGAAGGACAATCCCTACCTGATGCAGCGCATCATGATGAATGCCGTGCTGAATGCCGGCGCCATCAAACTCGACGGACGATACCTGCTGGTGTGTCGTGTGGAAGGTGCCGACCGCAAGTCGTTCTTCGCCGTAGCAGAGAGTTCCAACGGCATCGACGGCTTCCGCTTCTGGGACGAACCCATCACGATGCCTGAAGACGTCATCCCTGCCACCAACATCTACGACATGCGCGTCACGCAGCACGAAGACGGATGGATATACGGCGTGTTCTGTGCCGAGCGTCACGACGACTCGCAGCCCGGCAACCTCAGTGCCGCAACTGCCACTGCCGCTATCGCACGCACGAAAGATCTCATCAAGTGGGAACGCCTGCCTGACCTCAAAAGCCGCAGCCAGCAACGCAATGTCGTGCTTCATCCCGAGTTTGTGGACGGCAAATATGCCTTCTACACGCGCCCTCAAGACGGATTCATCGACACGGGAAGCGGCGGAGGCATAGGTTGGGCTTTGGTGGACGACATCGCTCATGCAGAGGTCAAGGAGGAGATTATCATCAATCCGCGACACTACCACACCATTCAGGAGGTGAAGAACGGCGAGGGACCGGCTCCGCTGAAGACACCGAAGGGCTGGTTGCATCTGGCTCATGGCGTACGCGGAACTGCCGACGGCCTTCGCTATGTATTATATATGTATATGACGGCTCTCGACGACCCCACACGCGTCATAGCCAAACCCGGGGGCTGGTTCCTGGTGCCCGAGGGAGAGGAATATGTGGGCGATGTGATGAATGTGGCATTTTCCAACGGCTGGATTCTCGACGACAACGGACGCGTCCTCATCTATTATGCAACAGCCGACACACGTCTGCATGTGGCAGTCAGTTCGCTCGACCGCCTCATCGACTATTGCATGAACACGCCCGAAGACAGGCTGACGACGGGAGCAAGCGTGAAAACCATCAAGAAACTCATCCGCAAGAATCATGGCACACTTAAGTGAAAAAATAGGTTACGGCTTCGGCGATATGTCGTCGTCGATGTTCTGGAAGGTGTTCTCGTATTACCTGCCTTTCTTCTACTCCAACATCTTCGGGCTGAGCCTTGTAGATGCCGGCGTGTTGGTACTTGTCACTCGCATCTGGGATGCCGTCAGCGACCCCATGATGGGCATCATCGCCGACCGCACGCAGACGCGCTGGGGCAAGTATCGGCCTTACCTGTTGTTTGTGGCGCCGTTGTTCAGCATTGCAGGCATCCTGCTCTTCACAACACCCGACTGGGAATATGGCGCCAAACTCATCTACGCCTACATCACTTATATCCTGATGATGACCATCTACACGGCCATCAACGTGCCATACGGCGCCATGCTGGGCGTGATGACCGACGACTCGCAGGAAAAGACCGTCTTTTCCTCCTTCCGCATGTTCTTTGCCTATGGCGGCTCGTTCATCGCCTTGGCTGCATGGGAACCTTTGGTGAATTTCTTTAAGAGCGATGCTTCTGTCACAACGGCCTGGCAGCACGCCATGATGGTGATTGCCGCTGCTTGCTTCGTGCTCTTCCTGCTCACCTTTGCTTTGACACGCGAGCGCCTAAAGACTATTTCCTCGGTCAGCATCGGCAAGGACTTCCGTTCGCTCCTCTCCAATCGCCCCTGGTGGTTGCTCATCGGTGCCGCCCTTTGCTTTAATCTCTTCTGTACGGTTCGAGGCGCTACAGTCGCCTATTACTTTGCCGACATCATCGGCTTCGACACCACAATTGATTTGTCACTTTTCACTTTTCACTTTTCACTTCTTTTCTATGCCGGTCTGTTCCTTAGTGTAGGCGAAGTGTCGAACATGATAGGCGTGGCCTGCACCGTTCCCCTCGCTCGTCGCCTCGGCAAGAAACCGCTGTTTATGGTCGTCAATGCCGTCCTCTTGGTGCTGAGCATCGGCTTCTTCTTCATTCCTGTCTCGCCTGTCGGCTTTTGGATTATGCTCCTTTTCCAAGTTCTCATCAGCATGCTCACGGGTGTGATGTCGCCCCTCGTATGGTCGATGTATGCCGATGTAAGCGACTATGCTGAGTTGCGATACAAGACAGCCTCCACAGGCCTCATCTTCTCTTCCAGTTCTATGGCGCAGAAGTTTGGCGGAGCCATTGGCGGTGCTGCCGTTCTATGGCTTCTCTCTGCCTGTGGCTACATGCCGCGTACCGATGAACAATTGGTCAATCAGGTTGTCATCTCCCAACCTGAATCTGCACTCCTTTGCCTCCGTATGCTCATGTCCTTCATTCCTGCCGCCGTCGCTCTCATTGCCATTCTCACCTGTCACTTTTATCCCTTGACAGCCGAACGCATGACAGACATCAACCGACAACTGAAAGAAACCCGTCAGTAACGTCCCCTGCTAAGTAACTTCATGTGAATCCAGGAAAATCCACACGAGGATTCCGGCAAATCCACACGAGGATTCCGGCAAATTCACACGAGGATTTCGGTAAATCCACACGAGGATTTATAAGGTTCGTCTTTAGTAAGTCGGGCACAAGCTGTCTGCTTCGGCTTCGCCTGACCTTTCAGTCCTTGTTCGGCTCCGAAAGAAAACTATTAGGGCAACACGAGTTCTTGCCAGACTTCCCACGTGAAGTTTGAAAAGATAACACGAGTAAATTGCAAACGACACATTAGTTAATTGCAATTTACTCGTTACTTGTTTGGCGATGACTCTGGAGAACTTTATCGAGATGCTTTTTTGCGTCATCTTTGTTTATGTGAAAAAAGTTTTGTAACTTTGCCCTGATTTATCTAACAAAACACGGAAAATATGATATCTTTTTTGCAAGTAGCGCCTATTGAGGCGGGTAAAGGAGTGATTGAAGCAGCGAAAAACGGACAACTGGATCAGCTGATCAAGGAGGGCATTTCGATGGGAATGGAAGCAGGAAAGAGCATTCTGCTCGCCGTTGTTCTGGCCGTAATCGGTCGCTATGCCATTAAGTTCGTCAACAAACTCGTGGCAAGAATGTTGGAAAGACGAAATGTGGAGCCGACCGTTCAGTCGTTCCTGAAGAGTTTCGTCAATATCTCCCTCATCACTCTGCTCATCATAACAGTTGTCGGCACGCTTGGCGTGAACACGACGAGCCTTGCAGCCTTGCTGGCTTCTGCAGGCTTGGCTGTCGGTATGGCTTTGAGCGGCAACCTGCAGAACCTGGCAGGCGGCATCATCCTGCTGTTCCTGAAGCCTTTCAAGGTTGGTGATTTCATTGAGGCTCAAGGCGTGAGCGGCATCGTGAAAGCCATCCAAATCTTCCACACGATACTGACCACGACCGACAACAAAGAGCTCTTCATTCCCAATGGTGCACTTTCGAGCGGCAACATCACAAACTACACGAAGAACGACTTGCGGCGAGTGGACTTCACGATAAGCGTGGAGTATGGCACTGACACACAAAAGGTTAAGGATGTCACGCTGGCACTCGTCGCCCAAGATGAGCGCATCAAGCAAGACCCTGCACCTTTCATCGCCGTAAAGGAACTGGCAGATAGCAGCGTGGACTTCGTTCTTCGTGTCTGGACTACTGCTCCCGAATACTGGAATGTCTTCTTCGACACGACCGAACGCATCTACACGGAGTTTAACAAGCAAGGCATCGGATTCCCGTTCCCGCAGATTCAAGTACACCAATAAAAGACCCCCAAACCCCTCCCTCTATGGAGGGGAGCAGTTACCAATAGCGTCTAACTCTCCAGTATTCCCGCTTTGAGGAGGGAAAATGGTAAATGGTAAATGATTAAATGGTTAAATGATTTTATGGAAGGTTACTTACAAAAGCAGCATCAAGGCAGGACGAAGCGGTTCGTGCAAACGCTGACGCTCAAGTCCGACGAAGAGGCCAGGCGCGAATACATCAAGTGGCACTCGCAGGCATACAATTGGAAAGAGGTTCGCGACGGCATTCGCGAGGTCGGCATCCTCGAGATGGAAATCTACATCCTGGGCAACATGCTGGTCATGATTGTGGATGCTCCTGCCCACTTCGACTGGGACAAAGCGATGGCCCGACTCGCCACTCTGCCCCGTCAAGCTGAATGGGAAGCCTTCGTCAGCCAGTTCCAAGGGTGCTCGGCTAATGCCACAAGCGACGAGAAATGGCAAATGATGGAGCGGATGTTCTATCTGTACGAATAGACAACAGACATCAGACAACAGACAACAGAATATTAAATACCTTATGAAAACTCTCGAAAAAAAATACCTCTTGCCGTTTGCACTTGTCTCCATTCTCTTCCTCCTATGGGGATTGGCAAACAATATGACCGACACCCTGCTGGCGGCTTTCAAGAAAGTGATGCAGATGAGCGACACAGAAACCTCGTTCATCCAGTTTGCCTTCTACGGTTCCTACTTCTGCTTTGCTTTGCCGGCAGCCCTCTTCATCAGGAAAGTGTCCTACAAAGCCGGCATCATCCTGGGACTTCTGCTCTATGCGGGAGGCGCCATGCTGTTCTATCCCGCAGCTCTGACCGAGAGTTATCCGTTCTATCTTGTCGCCATCTACATCCTTGCCGGCGGTTGCTCCGTGCTGGAGACGACGGCGAATCCCTACATCCTCTCAATGGGAGCGCCCGAGACAGCAACCCGAAGGCTCAACATCGCCCAGTCGTTCAACCCGATTGGCAGCATCACAGGCATCATGCTCAGCAAGCAATTCATCCTGAAAGACATTTCGCTGAACAGCATTTCAGAGACATATATGGGGCTCGGCTTTGTGCTCATCGCCATTATGATTGTGATGGCCTTCTCGAAGATGCCTGGCGGAAAGGACACAGCGAAAGGTAGCGTCGGAGCTTCCTTTGCCCGTCTGCTGAAGAACAAACGATATGTTGGGGGCGTTGTGGCGCAGTTCTTTTATGTGGGAGCGCAGATATGTGTCTGGTCGTTCACTATCAGGCTGGTGATGCAAGAGTTAGGCATCGAGGAAGCAAGCGCGGCGACTTACTACCTGGCCAGCATCATCTGCTTCTGTGTGGCTCGCTTCTTCTTCACTTGGCTGATGAAGTTCTTCCAGCCGGCAAAGCTGATGGCGTGGGCCGCAGCACTTGATATCGTGCTCTGCCTCATCGTGATACTGATGAGCGGAAGCGGCATGATTGCCGTCGTCTCACTCGTCCTCATCAGCTTCTTCATGTCGCTCCAGTTCCCGACCATCTATGGCATAGCCCTCGAAGGCGTGGGCGACGACGCCAAGATCGGTGCTTCGGGACTCATCATGGCGATACTCGGAGGCGCCCTCCTCACGCCGCTTCAGGGAATGGTAAGCGACAAGTTCGGCATCTCGAACTCTTATATCGTGCCACTCATCTGCTTCGTCGTGGTGCTGGGATACAGCATATATAGTCAAAGAAATGGTCAATGTTCAATGGTCAATGTTCAATGAATAAAAAGGTCTTTGTTAGCGGCTGCTATGATTTGCTGCATAGCGGGCATGTGGAGTTCTTTCGTCAGGCTGCGCAGTATGGCGACCTGTATGTGGGCATCGGGTCGGACGACACGATATTGAAGTATAAGAACCACAAGACGCTCTATCCCGAGCAGGAACGCCTCTTTATGGTGCAGAGCATTCGATATGTGAAAGATGCCTTCATCAACAAGGGCAGCGGCGTGATGGACTTCGTGCCGACGGTAGAATGGCTGAAACCTGACCGCTTTGTGGTGAATGCCGACGGCTCGAGCGAAGAGAAGCGGCGGTTCTGCGAAGAGCATGGAATCGAGTACATCGTGCTTGAAAGGACGCCTGCTGAAGGCCTCGATGCCCGTTCGAGCACTGATCTGAAGAAGCAGATTAGCGAGATACCGACTCGCCTCGACCTTGCAGGAACATGGATAGACCAGCCTTATGTCAGTTGTTTTGCACCAGGCTGGGCACTTACCATCTCGCTTGTTCCCGACTTCGAGGTTAGAGAGCGATGCGGTCTCTCCACCTCCACTCGCAAACAGATACAGAGGATTTGGCCTGTGAAGCTGCCCGACATGGACCCCGAAATGTTGGCCAAGCTCGTCTTCTGCTTCGAGAACGACCCAGAGCGAAGTGACGGCATCATATCCGGAGCACAAGACTCTATCGGCATCTGCATCCCGGGGCTTTGCCGACATCATTATGATGCACGCTATTGGCCCGACAAGATAGAGCAATGTCAAGAGGAAAAGGTGCTCGGTTGGTTGGAGAGTCATCTGTGCCTCATTCCGATGTTTCCTCGCAGACCTGGTTGCTCAGTCGTGGAAGGCAAGGACATCACGGAGCCAAAGGTAAAGACGCTTGCCCGGGCGGCTGACGATTGTTGGGAAGCCATCATGAAGCTCGACCTCAAAGCCTTTGCCTCGGCATACAACGCATCGTTCGAAGCTCAGGTTGCGATGTTCCCTGCCATGATTCAGCCGGGTGTTCAGGACTACATCGACCGCTACTCTGCCTTGGATGATGTCCTGGCTTGGAAGATGCCAGGAGCAGGCGGAGGAGGTTACTTGGCACTCGTCGTCAATGATGCCCCCACTTTCTGCCAGAAAAACGAAGAAGCTATCCCACTCACTATTCGTAGGACTTAAATACAAACACTTATGCTACACATCAATGAAGAGGCTGCACGCTGCCTCCTGTGCGAAGACGCTCCTTGCACGAAAGCTTGCATCAATGGAGACCCGGCCCGTGCCATTCGTGCCATTCGTTTTGACAATATCAAGAATGCCGGCAGGTGGATTGCAGACTGCAAGGAAGCCGACCTGGAGCGCGCAGAACAGGCCTGCATCCATTACGACCAGCCTATCCGCATCCGCGAGCTGCTGCGTCCCGTATGTTGCGATGCCATCGCAACAAACACAACCGCCGCTGCAGACGAAGCCCCCTCCCTCTCCATCACTTTCTGCGGCATCAAGTGCGAGAACCCCTTCTTCCTTGCCTCTTCGGCCGTCTGCACCAACTACGAGATGGTGGCGCGTGCCTTTGATATGGGCTGGGCAGGCGTCTTCTACAAGACCATCTGCAAGCAGGACATCCACGAGGTCTCGCCTCGATTCGACGCTATCAAAGAGGGCACTTCCTTTGCCGGCTTCCGCAATATGGAGCAGCTGAGCGAGAATCCTTACGAAGTGGACTTCAACATTTTGCGTCGCCTGAAGCAGAACTACCCCTCGAAGATTGTCATCGCAAGCATCATGGGGCAGTTCGAAGAGGAGTGGATAGAGCTGGCAAAGATGGCGGAGTTTGCGGGCTGCGATGCTGTGGAGCTGAACTTCTCCTGCCCACAAATGCGACTGGCTGGCATGGGAAGCGATGTGGGACAGGACCACGAACTTGTCACCGCCTACACCGCATATGTCAAGCAGAATGTGAAGATTCCCGTCATTCCTAAGATGACGCCGAACATCACACACATGAAGGAGCCTGCTATGGGCGCGTACTTCGCCGGAGCAGACGCCATCTCAGCCATCAACACCATCAAGAGCGTCACTTTCTCGCCCGAGGCAGAGGTCAGCGAAAAGAAGACTGTTTCGGGCTATTCGGGTCGTGCAGTGAAGCCCATCGCTCAGCGTTTCATCCTCGAACTGGCGCAGAATTCTATCATGAAAGGCTTGGAACTGAGCGGCATCGGCGGCATAGAGACATGGAGAGACGCTTTGGAATACATCCAGATAGGCTGCCGAAATGTGCAGGTCTGCACGGCTGTCATGGAGTATGGCTACCGCATCATCGACGACCTCATGCTGGGCATGCAGACATACCTCACAGAGCGTTCGCTCGCAGCAGGCAGGACGCTGACCCTCGAGGACCTCGTGGGCGAGCAACTGCCCTCGTTCGTCCAACCTTCTGAGCTCGACAGAGAAACGATGGTGCTGCCCAAGATAGACCGCGAGAAATGCATGGGTTGCGGACGCTGCCACATCTCGTGTACCGACGGCGGGCACCAAGCCATCTCTTTCGACCCGACAGAAAGGAAGCCGCACATCATCGGCACAAAGTGTGTGGGCTGCCACCTCTGCCGCCTCGTCTGCCCGACCGGAGCAATTGGAATGTCAAAGAGATTTAATAAAGTTAAAGCATGAACAGAAGGCTGGTCATTCTTGACGGCTACACTGCCAATCCGGGCGATTTGTCGTGGGATGGGCTCAAGGCTTTCGGCGAGCTCAAGGTCTATGAGCGCACGAAACCGGAAGAGTTGCTTGAAAGAGCCAAAGATGCCGAAGTGTTGCTGACGAACAAGGTCATCATCGATGCCAAGGCGATGGCTGCCCTGCCCCATCTTCGTTATATCGGAGTCTTGGCCACGGGCTACAATGTGGTCGATATTGAAGAAGCTCATCGTCGAGGTATTGCCGTGACGAACATCCCTGCCTACAGCACGATGTCAGTTGCCCAGATGGTGATGGCGCACTTGCTGAACATCACGAACCAGGTGGCGCTCCACGCAAAAGCGGTAAGAGAGGGAGCATGGCAAAACTGCAAAGACTTCTCGTTCACGAAGGCTCCTCTCATCGAGTTGGACGGCCTCACTTTCGGCATCGTCGGCCTCGGCAATATCGGCAAGCAAGTGGCGCGAATGGCTCAGGCCTTTGGAATGAAGGTCATGGCCGTCAGCAGCAAGCCGGAAGAGGAACTTCGACACCTAAACATCAGAAAGGCAACAGGCTATGAGCGGCTTTTCAGCGAGTCGGATGTGGTGAGTCTGCATTGTCCGTTGACTGCCGAGACGCACCATCTCGTCAATCGCGAACGCCTGGCTCTGATGAAGCCCTCTGCCATCCTCATCAACACAGGCCGCGGCCCTCTGCTCGACGAACAGGCTGTGGCAGAAGCACTTGCAGCAGGGAAACTCTATGCCGCAGGTGTCGATGTGCTGACCGAAGAGCCGCCCAGACACGGCAGTCCTTTGATTTCAGCCCCCAATTGCTTCATCACGCCCCACATCGCCTGGGCATCCCTGGCAGCACGGCGCCGGCTCATCGACATCGCAACAAGCAACGTCGCCGCCTTCCTGCAGGGAAAGGAACTGAACAGAATATAAGGGAAACCTCGTTTAACCTTTGGGAATAACCATCACGACGTGCCAGGTTGCAAAACGCGGCACGCCATCTTTGTTGATTCATCATGATAAATCAATTGCTGCATCATGATAAATCAATTGCTGCATCATGACAAATCAATCAACTAAGCACGCCGACCTGAGTGATGCCTGCAGTCGAATCAGGCATTTCAACCTGTAAAAAATGCCGGAATGCCCTTGCATGTTCCGCTTTTTTTCGTATCTTTGTGGGCGGAAACTAAACAAAAACAAAATGAAACGAGGTTTGACAACGATACTGCTGGCATGGCTGACGAGTGTCTGCGCGATGGCGCAAGATGTGGAGTCGGCATTGGCTAAGTTCGACAAGCAGACGAACGCTGCTGCCGCTAACCTGTTCTTCAGCGAACTGCTTAAGGCAGAATTCGTTGACGAGGAGACTGTGTTCCCCGACGGAACGCCTGTCGATTCGCTCAAGCAGCAAGTGTGGTACTGGGCAGCGGAGTGGATGTACGACGTGCAAAAGTACGGGCAGGCAGAGGCGTATGCTCTGAAGGCTCTGCCGTTGTTTTATGACGAGAACGACAACATGGCCGATTGCCTGAACCTGCTGGGGCTCATCTATGTGCGCATGGGCGATGTGAAGAATGCTGCCAACTATGCCAAGCAATGCCTCAAGATAGACATGAAGAGTGGCGACGACGACCGCATTTCGTCGAGCATGAACACGGTGGCTGGCATTTACATGGCGGGCTTTCAGGCAAAAGAGGCTGAGCATTACATACTTGGAGCGCTGGAGCATGCAGAGAAGGCGGACAATCCAGCACGAAAGGCTGTCCTGCTCGGCATGGCTTCCGAAGTCTATCACTCTCTGGGAAACGACGAGAAAGCGCTGCCCTATGCTGAGCAGGCCTACCAGATTGACTCTATGCTGCAGCGAGAGCCACAAGCCAGCATTCGCCTTTCGCAAAAGGGCTCGGCACTTCTTGGCTTGCATCGATACAAGGAGGCTGAGGACATCTACCTACGCATCATTCCCCGACTGAAGGCCATCGGCGACTACCATTCCTATGCCATCGCCCTGAACCGGCTGGGCATGTCGCTGCTTTGCCAGGAACGGCAGCAAGAAGCAATACCTTATTATCGGGAAGCAGCCGGCCTCTTCTCGAAGATGGGCGACCTATACAACGAAATACATTCGCACAAAGGACTTTATGAGAGCTATTGGAAGCTGAATCCCGACTCGGCGAAGATAGAACTCGACTACTTTGACTTGCTGAAAGACTCGCTCTATACGCACGCCACAGCAGATGCCCTGTCGCGCTACAACGCCGAGTTCGGCAACGACCAACTGCTGCAAGAGAATGCCGAAGTGCGTCAAGCTCACAGGCGCACCATCGTCATCGCCATCGCACTCATCTTGCTGATAGCCATCGCAGCCTGCCTCATCATTCGCCGCATCCGCCATCGTCAGCAATTGCAGATGCAGGAACTGGTGAAAGAGATTGAGAGGCTGAAGACTCCCTCCGACTCTCCCTCTACAGGAGGGACACAAGAAAACCTCCCCGAAGAAAAGACGGGCTGGAAAGGCTCGGAAGCCGACAAGTTGTTCCTCATGCGCGTCATCGAGGCTGTCAATGCAGCGATGCCCACCGGCAACTTCGGCGTGGAGCAGATTGCATCCGAACTGAACATGAGCGTGCAGACATTCCGCCGTCGCTTGCAGGGCGCAGCTGGCGAATCGCCCAAGGCCTACATCCAAGCCATACAGATGGAGCGAGCCGTCACGCTGCTCACAGACAACCCGGAGATGCCGGTCTCGCAAGTTGCCAATCTTTGTGGTTTCGACGAAGCGAGCACCTTCACACATACATTCAAACGCATCTACGACTGCTCACCCTCGGAATACAGAGATAAGCGATGAAATAGGCAAAAATAGCGAGCTATGTGGCTCGCTTTTTTGTTTTTGGAAGAAAATGACAAGTGGCGGGCAGCATTTTGGAAGAAAAAGACAAATGACCTTCCCCCCAAAAAATCTACCTTTGCAGCAGAAAACATACAAAACCCATCACTATGTCCTTCACTGAAAAGCAAAAAGCAGCCCACAAGTTTGCGGCAGACTATCTGAGTTTTCTGTCGCAGCAGGAAGCAGTGGTGAACAGACTGATCGACCGCAAATGGAAAGAAATAGAGCCCAGGCTGGAGCAGTTCATCGACAAAAAGATTGAGGAACGCTTGTCTTCCTGAAACATTTTTCGTACCTTTATTACCAAATACATTATTATAATATCAGAAACTACGCTATTATGAAAACGTATCACACCACAATGAGAATGATTATGGCGCTGGCCATAATGTTGTTCCCACTGCTCAGAGTCCATGCCTGGGAGTGGCACTGGACCGACACATGGAACGAAGCCGTAGCTATCTGCGACGAGTGCGGCGAGGAGTACACCTTCTATGCCGAGCACACTTCCGACGCAGAAGAGATTGCCGCAGAATTCTTCTGCGAAGGTTGCGGCTCATGTATTGAAGACGTGAACCTTGATTGCTTTAATGAACGCCATTGCCTGGTCTGCTACGGTTGCATCTCTGATGGCGATTACCACGAAGGCTGGTACAACAAGTACGGAGACCGCATCTGCAACGACTGCTTTGACGTGCTTTCCGAAGGAGCAGACGATGTGTGCGAATTTTGCCATGAACTGTTCGGCGCAGACGTAACAGAATGTACATGTGAAATGGGTAATCTCAAACTACACTGTACAGACTGCACCGAATTGGCCTGCGAAATATGCGGCAACTGCATGATTGTGGCAGGAGAGGAACTGGACGTCGTAGGCGACGCCTGCGTTGAACACGCCATCTGCAACGAATGTATGGAGGCCGCAGCGGCCGAAGACGACATCCACTGCCGACTGTGCCTCCACTGCGACGAGGACGTCTGCGAGGTGTGCGGACTCTGCGAAAGCTGTGCCAGCGGCGAGACGCATTGTTCCGAATGCGGCCACTGCTTCGATGGAGATATCCAGTTCTGCGATTACGGCGGACAACACTGCAACTTCTGCTGCATCGATAACGACTGGAAATGCGAACTGTGCGGCAAGTGTATCGAGAGCCTCGGCATCAGCCTGTGCGACGACTGCGGACTCTGCGAGGACTGCTGCCACGATTTCAGCGAGTCGAGCGGCTGCGACCACGGCTACTGCATCGCATCCTATGACTTCGAAGACCATCTCTGTCCCGGGTGCGGACAATGCCCGCAGGACGAAGAGTGCGAGTACTGCGGCCTGTGCCTCGACTGCCAAGCTGACCATCATTGCGAGCACGGTCTCTGCCCCGACGGCTCTGACTGGGAAGCACACGTCTGTCCCGACTGCGGCGACTGCTTCGAAGACAGCGAGCTCTGCGAGTTCTGCGGCCTATGCGAGAACTGCTGGGAACACTGCGAACACGGCTTCTGCCCCGAGAGCGACGACCAGGGCGACCACTTCATCTGTGAGCAGTGCGGCGACTGCTATGAAGGCGACGACCAATGCGACGTCTGCGAGCTCTGCTTAGACTGCTGCCATGACAACATCTCCGAGAAGGGATGCGAACACGACTTCTGCATCGAGAGCGACGACTTCGCCGAGCACTGGTGCTACGAAGACGACCAATGCCTCGAGTTCTGCCAGCACGACGAAGGCTGCGAACACCCCGACGTGAGCACGGCATGGAGCAAAGACGGGAACGCACACTGGCATGTCTGCATCGACTGCGGCAAAGCCATCGACAAGGCTATCCACACCGAGGGAGCACCCGTCATTCTGGTTGCACCCAACCCAAGCACCCGCACGAACGGCACGGCTCAGGTCAGCTGCACAGTCTGCAACTATAACATAGACATCGTCTCCATTCCATACGTAGAGGCCACCTCCGACGGCAAGCCCTACATCATCACACATCCGACCGACTACACTGGCAAGGTGAGCGAAGATGAAGGCCCACGGGCGGAAGCTGCAGGCGGAATACTCACACGCTACGCTACCTTCAAGGTGTACGCCAGTGGCAAAGACTTGTCCTACCAGTGGTATGACTCATGGGACGGCGGAGCAACATGGAATGAGGCAGAAGGTGTCGATGGAAGCGATGAGACTGCCACACTGAAGGTTGCGGTTGATGTTGTAGAATGCTACACCAATCCCCGTCGCCAAATCAAGTGTGAAGTTTCTAACGACAAGGGCACCGTCACCTCTAATGTGGCCTACGTCAAGGCGCAGCACACGTGGGGATGGTACGGGGAGATTGACGCTGAGACTCATGGCTACTACTGCGTCGGTGAGTGTGACGAAATGCTGAGAACCTCCAAGCACCGCTTCAACGACTGGACACTCGTAAAGCCTGCCACCTCCGACGAGACAGGCTTGCGCGAACAGGTATGTAGGGACTGCTCCTTTGCAATCAGCGAAGTCATCCCGAAGGTGGAGCCGAACCACGTTCACAGCTTCGACGTGGCAAGGCACAGCCTCACGCAGCACTGGTTTGTCTGCAGGTGCGGCGTCATAGGCCCCGACCCGAAGGAAGACCACAACTTCAACGAGACGGAAGTCGTCACCGAACCAACCGAGAAGAGGATGGGCGAGAGCAATTTGATATGCTCCGCCTGCGGATACTACAAGACCGTGAAGACGGACAAGTTGCCGCACGTGCATGACTATTACTCAATCAACGACGAAGACATGTTTATTACTAAAAATGGCAAGTACGTTCCCGACCCACAGAAGTGCAAACGAGGCCCCTTGTCCCACAGCTTCAAGTGCAAGGGCTGCGACGAATGGGAAATCGAGAACCACACATGGGAGATGTGGCTATGCGCGAGAGTTCCCAAGTCAGCCGACGAGCCAGGAAGGATGGTACGTCATTGCCAGACATGTTACTACGAAGAAACCAAATTCTTCCCCTACGGCAGCTATCCCGTGATGATAGAAGGCGGCACAGCCGACAGGGACTATGCAAAGGCAGGAGATATTGTTACCATTCAGTACAACCCGGAATCGGCAAGGAAGATGTATTATACCGGCGGCGGTCCTGTCAAGTTCGTGATGTGGAATGATGTAGTAGACTATTTAGGCGATATTTACTCGACCATCGACTGGGGCAGCGGCTACATCGAACTGCCTCGCCTGACTTTCATGCAACCGACAACTTCCACGGCTACGTTCAGGATGAAAAATGGGCCTGCTGCTATCTTCGCAGTTACTGAGGAATGCGACCACACGGGCGGAACCATAATGAGTGGGCGCGTGGAGCCGACTTGCAATAGCCACGGCCACGAACCCCATACACTTTGCGCTGACTGTCACGAGATACTTGTGGAAGGCGCAACCATTCCTGCCCTCGGTCACGACCTGCCCAGCACACCGAATCCAGGCACAGAGATTGTGGAGTACTGCACGACGATTTGGAATGGTAGGCCAGCGAAGCCGAATGATGCCAAGTATGGCTTCGAAGGCTATTACACTTGCAGGCGCTGCAACGAGAACGTGAAGGGCAAAAGGACTCCTCTCAAGCACGGATGCTACCACTATGGCACTGGTGTGGTAACGTATGACTGGGATGGTGTAGGAGAAATCTATACGACCTGTACGAAAGACGGCTACACTGGCGATGCATATTGCGGTTATTGCGGAAAACTTGTTTATAAGGGCGATATAGTACATCACCCCGGCCACAAGTGGGGCGAATGGGAGACCATCCGCGAGGCAACAACGAAGATCAAGGGCATGGAGAGGCACACCTGCATATACTGCGATGCTGAGGAGACTCGCGTCACCGACTACAGCGGTCCCGACTATACAATAAAACCCGACAAGAGCACGATTCGCTTCGAGTGGGTATTTGGCGAGGAGCCGCCTTCGCAGACCATCACCTTCCGGTCCATTGGCCGAAACAAGGTCCATGCCATCACTAAACTTAATTACTCATCTTATGCTGATAATTTCTTCGACTATACCTTCAATAACATGAGCGTTACCATCACGCCCAAACCTGTTACTTATAGTATTAGGTGTGGAGTTTCTGAACTTGACGAAGTGGAAATCGTCCAAAAGGTCCTCACAGACGAAGGGGAAGTAGTTCTTAGAGAGACTCCTTGGTTCACAATTTTCCGTAAAGTCAATAAGACTCCAGAGAAGTACACGCTGACTGTGGAGGATGGTCTTGCCGCAACAGCAACTCCCGATGAATACGGCTATCTGCCACCGAAGCAAAACTCGAGCTGGAGCAAGAAGCTGCTGGTGCGCGGCGGCCAGGTAATCATGCCCGAGCCTGAAGAGGAATGGCAGGACGACTTCCTCCGCTGGGAGATTGTCGGCAACAACAAAGGCCTGGAACATGTACAGAATTCCAGCGATAAGAATGCGTTCTTCATCATGCCTTGCCACGACGTCACCATCCGGGCCGTCTATAAGAAGAAAGCCGCAAGCATGGCGTTCAGCGAGAAGATTGTGAGAGCCGGAATGGGCACGGTACTGAATACGCCTAAGCTGCAGAAGTCGCCGGGCAACATAGCCGTCACCTACAAGAGTTCCGACGAGTCCGTCGCAAGGGTGGATGCCTTAACGGGCACTCCGACCATCCTGAGGGAAGGCTCTGCTACGATAATTGCCACCTTTGCCGGCAATGCCCACTACACGTCTGCCAGGACAACCTACCTGCTGACGACAAGTCGTGACGAGCTCGTTGCCTATGACCTCGCTGTATCCGGCGTGGGAGTTTACAACATCAACAAGCATGACATCCTGGGCGACGGCAAAGTCCGCTACAACCCCATGACACAGACGCTGACGCTCGACAATGCCTACATCAACACAACGGAAATCGGTGTGGAAGCAAACATGGGCACCATGAAGGTGGAGTTGCTCGGAAGTAACACCATCATTGCCAACGACAACACCTATGGCATGAACATCCGGAAGACTGCCGACACCGACAATGTGACCTTCTACGGCGGCGGTTCGCTCTATATCAGGGCCAACCTAAGAGCACTCCAAACAACTGCCAATCTGGTGTTGACCGACGGCGTGAGCATCACGGCAGAAGGCATAGACGAGGAGAACTCCTATGGCTTCCGTGGACAAAGGTCCGGCTCGATGCTCCTCCCGACCCTGACAATGAAGGGGAGTGAAACGATGCTGAGAGTAAAGGGCGGCTGGGGCTCGTTCGCCTACTTCGAGGATATTTCCCTGAACGACGGCATTCAGATTATCGAGCCTGTCGGAGCATTCTATGCTGAAAAATTCGGCGTCGTCAACAATGATCATATAGTGGCAGGCGAATGGGTAACGTTTGCCCGTCAGGACTACATCGACGGCATAGAGAGCCTCACCCCAACCCTCTCCGACGACGAGGGAACCTACAATCTGGCTGGCCAGAGGGTTGGCAAGGACTACAAGGGCATCGTCATCGAGGGCGGCAAGAAGACTCTCAGGAAGTAACACTCAATACTTATCCTGACACACCAGAGGGTATGTCCAAGAACGGACATACCCTCTTTTTTATTTTTACCACGAATTGACTACAATCGCGCCTTGATGCAAGAGCATTCAAGAATTACACGAATTTTGTTTTATCTTTAACATATAATTCCCTTGCCCATGAATTATTTTTCGTCGAACTCACGTTAATTATAAATTCGTGCAATTCGTGGTTTAAAGCTATGGGGTGTATTTTGACACAACTCCTTATTTTAGAAACACAAAAAGAGGGCCACACCTATCGGTGCAGCCCTCCGTGACTTTTTTTGCTCGTCTGTTGATTATTCAGCTACGGGGCAAGCGCAGGTGTCGCAAACGCAAGTGTCGCAAGCGCAAGTGTCAGCGCTAGCTTCTTCTACAACTTCGCATACGCTATCAACTTCCTCACAAGCCTTCTCAGTCTTCTGACCGCAAGATGCGAAAGATACTGCTACAACAGCTGCGAACAAAAATGCTAACTTTTTCATTTCTTTTTTGCTTTTTAAAACTTGTAAAACAATCAATTGTTCTTTAAAACGGTGCAAAGGTACGGCTATTTTTTGGATTACGTGCAAATTTATCGCACTTTTTTTCATCTTTTTTCACAAGTTTTTTCTAAGTGCCTGATTATCAACAATGGCTTTTCTTATCTTTTCTTAAAAGTTTTGGCGTTTTCGGGGAAAAGTCGTAACTTTGTGGCGTGAAAGCGCTAAAAGGTAAAAAGGCAATCTTCTACACCCTCGGCTGCAAGTTGAACTTCGCAGAGACGAGTACCATCCAGAAGCAAATGGAGGATGCTGGCGTCAGTGTTGCCAGGAACGGAGAGGCTGCGGACATCTGCATCGTGAACACTTGCAGCGTCACAGAGGTGGCGGACAGCAAGAGCCGTCAGGCCATCAGCCGGCTCCACCGCAAGCATCCCGATGCTTTGATGGTGGTGACGGGCTGCTATAGACCTCCTCAGACTCCCCCTTTATGGGGAGAAAACTTTCTCTTCGTAGATGGAAAGCAAAAGGGGGAGATAGTGAAGCGGATAGCCGATAGCCTCGCTCTCAAGGGAGAGGAATCAGGCTCTTCAAAGGAGGAAGACAACAGGGCATTGTTCGTGCCGGCCTGCGCCCGCGGCGAACGCACCCGTTTCTTTCTCAAGGTGCAGGACGGCTGCGACTACTTCTGCACATACTGCACGATTCCTTTTGCAAGAGGACGGAGCAGGAACGGCAGCATCGCCTCACTCGTCGAGCAGGCAGAAGAGGCAGCACAGCAGGGAGGCAAGGAAATCGTGCTGACAGGCGTCAACATCGGCGACTTCGGCAAGACTACGGGCGAGGCGTTCATCGACCTCCTGAAAGCCCTCGATGAGGTGGAAGGCATCCAGCGCTACCGCATCAGCAGCATCGAGCCGAACCTGCTCACCGAGGATGTCATCCGTTTCTGCAGCCAGAGCCGAGCCTTCATGCCGCACTTCCACATCCCTCTGCAGAGCGGCAGCGACGAGGTGCTCAAGCTGATGCATCGCCGCTACGACACTAAGTTCTTCCTTGAGAAGATAGAAGAGGTGAGGACATACATCCCCGATGCCTTCATCGGCGTGGACGTCATCGTGGGCATGCGTGGCGAGACTGACGAACTCTTCGCCGATGCCTACAAGTTCATGCAGGACTTGCCCGTCAGCCAGTACCATGTGTTCAGCTACAGCGAACGCCCGGGCACGAAGGCTCTCGGCATTCCAGGCAAGGTGTCGCCGCAGAAGAAGCACGAGCGCAGTCAGCAGATCCTGTCGCTGAGCGACGAGAAACTGCGTACACATTATAATATATATAAAGGACAGACGCGCCCTGTCCTGCTGGAGCACAGCAAGAATGCCGGCATACTGCACGGCTTCACGGACAACTACATACGCGTCGAGGTGCATACAGAAGGACGGGCAATGGACAACATTGTCGTGCCGGTTCATCTGGGCGAATGGAATGAAAAGGGCGACGCGCTGAAAGGGACAGCCTCCCCCGGCCCTTCCAACGGAGGGGAGAAAGGAGGATGAGAAAAGAAGAACTATCAGAAACGAATTAACACGGAATCCAATCTCCCTCTCCTAGAGGGGGCCATAAATAGCAAATGACTTTGGGCATCGTCATACTCAACTGGAACGGAGCCGACATGTTGCGGCGCTTCCTGCCATCGGTCATCGAGCATTCGCCCGAGGCTGAGGTCGTTGTGGCCGACAACGGCAGCAATGACGACTCGCTCAAGCTGCTTGCCGAGCAGTTCCTTGGCATCCGCACCCTCTCTTTCGACCGCAATTACGGCTTTGCCGAAGGCTACAACAAAGCCATCGCTGAGGTGGAGTGCGACCTCTGCCTGCTGCTCAACAGCGATGTCCGTGTGGAGGAGGGTTGGCTGCAGCCGATGCTCGACTACATGGAGGCGCATCCCGAAGTGGCTGCCTGCCAGCCAAAGATACGATGCGAATGGGCACCGGACATGCTGGAGTATGCAGGAGCTTGCGGCGGCTACATCGACCGGCTGGGCTTCCCTTTCTGCCGAGGCCGCATCCTTGGCACAGTAGAGCGCGACGAAGGCCAGTACGACACCGTTGCCGCTTTGGCCTGGGCAACAGGAGCAGCCCTGCTCATCCGGCGCGACATCTATCTTGAGGTGGGCGGACTGGATGCCCGCTTCTTTGCGCATCAGGAGGAGATAGACCTCTGCTGGCGCCTCAGGAGTCGCGGCTACGGTATCGTCTGCATTCCTCAAAGCGTAGTCTATCATGTGGGCGGCGGCACTCTGCCCAAGGAGAGTCCGCAGAAGGCTTACCTCAACTTCCGGAACAATCTGCTGCTCCTCTACAAGAACTTGCCGGAAGACAGGTTCGGCAAAGTCATGCCCTGGCGCCGGCTGCTCGATGCAGCTGCTGCCCTCCACTTCCTGGCAGGCGGTCACTGGGCTGCTTGCAAAGCCGTGCTGAAGGCGCATCTCGACTTCCGACGCATACAGAAGGACTTCAGGGAAGACAGAGACAAGAACCTGGCAGCTACCGTCGTATCCTACGAGCACATACTCTCCCCCATCAATCTCCTGTGGGAATATTATGTCCGACGGCGGCACCAATTCCGTCACCTCACACTTAAAGAATAGTCACACACGCTTCTCTCTTTTTATTTCCAAGACACGCCATTCTTCATACGCAACCTGCGTTTGCAGAGATACGGGCTGCGAACGGGGAAACTCAACTTGCGAATATCGGTACGCAGCCTGCGCCGGAAGAACAAGAAACGGGGAGAATAATAAGCAAAAAGGCGAAAAGACAAAAGATAAAAGACGGAAAACAAAAAGATGAAATGGCATTATTGCCGGTTTTTCTTTACAGGAGTTGCATCCATTTCAGGAAAATTGTCTATATTTGCATAGCAAAACATTGGTAATATCGTTAAATGAAAACAAAAATTCTATTCCTCTTTATGCTCTGTGCCGCTTCTGCCGCTGCACAGCAGGCCTGGACGTTGCAAGACTGTCTGGACTACGCATTGGAGCATAACATACAAGTACAGAAGAATCGCATCAGCGAAGAACGAGGCGAGGTGAACCTGTGGCAAGATAAAGGCGCACTCTTCCCCAGCCTCAGCTTCAGTACGAACCAAGGCATGGGCTATCGTCCGTTTACCGAGGTCATGGCTGTCGTGCAAGGCGACCAGGTGACGAGCACTCGCAGCAATGTCACCTACCAAGGCACCTACGGCCTCAATGCCAATGTAACGCTCTGGAACGGAGGCATCAACTACAAGAACATCAAGGCTCAGGAGCTGGAGAACCGCATCACGAAACTCACCACAGAGCAAAGCGAGCTTTCCATCCAGGAACAGATAGCGCAGCTGTATGTACAGATCATGTACACGAAGGAAGCCAAGCGCGTCAACGAACAACTTCTCTCCACGGCACAAAGCCAATACGACCGCGGCCTGGAGATGATGAAGCAAGGGCAGATGGCAAGGGCAGACGTCGTGCAACTCGAGGCACAACTGAGCAGCGCACAATATGCTGTGGTCAATAGCGAGACACAGCTTGCCAACTACAAGCGTCAGCTCAAGGCGCTGCTCGAGCTCGACCTCAACACATCCTTCGATGTGGCAGGCAACATCCCGACCGACGAGCAGGTGATGGCACTCGTGCCAAGCGCACAGGAAGCTTACGCAAAGGCCCTCGACATGCGTCCCGAGATAAAGAGCGCCGAGCTCAGCATCGAGGCAGCCGACATGCAGCTCGACATAGCCAAACGCGGCTTCTATCCCACCATCGGCGCAAGCGCAAGCCTGGGCAGCAACCACTCGACAGGCAGCAGCAACGGCTGGGGGGAACAGATGAAGACGAACCTCAACATGAGCGCCGGCCTCAACTTCAGTGTGCCCATCTTCGACAACCGTCGCAACATGTCGAACGTCAAGACGGCAAAGCTGCAACAGCTCTCGTCGAAACTCGACCTGCAGGACAGGAAGAACGCCCTCTCCAGCACCATCGAGCAGTACTGGCTCAACGCCAACAGCGGCCAGCAGAACTATATTGCCGCAAAGGCTCGCGTCAAGAGTCAGGAAGCAAGCTACGAGCTCCTGAACGAGCAGTTCCAGAACGGATTGAAGAACACCGTGGATGTGCTGCAGGGCCGCGACAACGTCATCAGCGCCGAGCAGGACATGCTGCAAAGCAAGTACATGGCACTGCTCAACATTCAGCTCCTCAAGTTCTACACAGGAGAAAAGATCGAACTATAAAACGATATACATTATTATATATTATATAAGATGAGAACCCACACATTCATCAAAGCAGCGATGCTGATAGTTGCAGCAGCCACAGTGGGCAGCTGCAGCAAGAAGATTGAATTTACCTACACAGAGGCAGAAGCCGCAGTACAGGACGTCACCACAAGTGTGACAGCCACCGGCACCATCGAACCCGTGACGAGCGTCGATGTCGGCACACAGGTGAGCGGCATCGTCAGCAAGCTCTATGTAGATTACAACAGCGTGGTCAAGGCCGGCCAAATCATCGCAGAGCTCGACCGCACGAACCTCATCAGCGAGCTGAGCAGCGCACAGGCAAACCTGAAGAGCGCACAGAGCGACCTCGATTACCAGAAGACCAACTACGAACGCTTCAAGGCGCTCTACGACAAAGGCCTCATCTCGGCCAACGACTATGAACAGGCCCGCCTCGCCTACATCAAGGCGCAGCAGACAGTCACTCACCAAAGGGAAAGCGTCAAGAAGGCACAGACAAACCTCGGCTATGCCACCATCACCAGCCCCATCGACGGCGTCGTGCTGAAGAAGGAGGTGGAGGAAGGACAGACCGTCGCCTCGAGCTTCAACACGCCCACGCTCTTCACGATTGCCAAGGACCTGACCGACATGCGAGTCATCGCTGATGTGGACGAGGCAGACATAGGCGAAGTGAAGGAAGGGCAGCGCGTCAGCTTCACAGTCGATGCCTTCCCCAACGACACCTTCGAAGGCGCCGTGACTCAGGTTCGTCAGCAGCCCACGACAGAGAGCAACGTGGTGACCTATCAGGTCGTCATCAGCGCTCCCAACCAAGACCTCAAGCTCAAGCCAGGCCTCACGGCTAATGTCAACATCTACACGCTCGAGATGCCCGGTGTGCTTGCCATTCCCAGCAAAGCGCTCCGCTTCAAGCCAAGCGAGGCCATGCTCAACGAAGGCGAGACGATAACGGACGTGGAGAGTCCTCTGAAGGTATGGACAAAGGAAGGCCCCAACCTCAAAGCCATCGCCGTGCAGACCGGCGTGACGAATGGCACGCTGACACAGATAACAAGCGGCCTCTCGGCAGGCGCCAAGGTCATCATCGATGTACAAAGCAGCATGCCCGACCTTGAGGACGGGGCGCAGCAGAACAGCAACCCCTTCATGCCCAAGCCCAGGAAC
Organism: Bacteroidaceae bacterium; assembly: GCA_017428785.1. GTDB lineage: Bacteria > Bacteroidota > Bacteroidia > Bacteroidales > Bacteroidaceae > Physcousia. Next base: position 20,711 of record JAFRQD010000003.1, on the reverse strand, counting down.
AGGAACCAAGATAAGGATAAGAAGAAATAGACCCCTGCCCCCCTTTAAGGGGAATAAAGTTACAATATATGTCAGACGTTAATAACAAGCAAGAGTCCCCCTTAAAGGGGAATAGGGGGTCCAAGGTCGTCATCGAACTGCAGGACGTGCGGCGCGAGTTCCATGTAGGCAGCGAAGTGGTGAAGGCCCTTCGAGGCGTCAGCTTCAAGATACACGAGGGCGAGTTCGTCACCATCATGGGCACATCCGGCTCCGGCAAGAGCACGCTGCTCAACCAGCTTGGCTGCCTCGACACGCCAACCAGCGGCGAGTACATCCTCGACGGCGTTCCTGTCCGCAAGATGCGTCGCAGCGAAAGGGCCGTCCTGCGCAATCGCAAGATAGGCTTCATCTTCCAGAACTACAACCTGCTTGCCAAGACGACGGCTGTGGAGAATGTCGAGCTGCCTCTCATGTATAACAAGACATACAACGCACGACAGCGCCGCGAGGCGGCCATCAAGGCACTGCAGGCCGTGGGACTTGGCGACCGCCTCGACCACAAGAGCAATCAGATGTCGGGCGGACAGATGCAGCGCGTCGCCATCGCAAGGGCGCTGGTCAACAACCCTGCCGTCATCCTTGCCGACGAGGCGACAGGCAACCTCGACACACGCACTTCCTTCGAGATACTGTGCCTCTTCCAAGAGCTGCACAGGCAAGGACGCACCATCATCTTCGTCACGCACAACCCCGAGATAGCACAATACAGCAGCCGCAACATCATGCTTAGCGACGGCAAGATTCGCGATGATGTGGAGAACACAAACATCCTCGACGCGAGAGACGCGCTGGCTGCTTTGCCTAACACTAACGACGATTAACAATGAGCATAACGAACCTACTTAAAGTTGCCCTCACCGCCATCATGAGCAACAAGTTCCGCTCCTTCCTGAGCATGCTTGGCATCATCATCGGTGTGGCTGCGGTCATCATCATGATGGCCATCGGACAAGGCTCGAAGCAAAGCATTCGCGAAGACCTGAGCAAGATGGGCACGAACCTGCTGACCATTCGTCCTGGCGGCGATATGCGAGGCGGCGTACGCTTGGACCCATCGGCCATGCAGACGCTTAAGATGGCAGACTACGAGAGCATCCTCAACGAAGCGACCCTCATCACTCACGTCAGCCCCGAAGTGACAAGCAGCGGCCAGGTCATTCATGGTTCCAAGAACACCACAAGCACCATGTACGGCGAGAGTCCTGACTACATGACCATCAAGCTTTGGGACATCAAGAGTGGCGACTGCTTCACCGAGGAAGACGTGCTGAAGAGCGCCAAGGTGTGTCTTGTGGGAACGACCGTCGTCAAGGAGCTCTTCGGCAGCGAGGATGCCGACTGCATCGGCAAGGTTGTCCGCTTCAAGAGCATCCCGTTCCGTATTGTCGGCGTGCTGAAGTCGAAAGGCTACAATAGCTGGGGAATGGATCAGGACAATCTAATGATTGCTCCCTATACAACCGTCATGAAACGCCTTGCCGCACAGACCTTCTTCGGCAGCATCGTGATGAGTGCCCTCGCAGAAGAGCTGAGCGACGATGCCATCGAGGAAGTGACGCAGATACTGCGCCGCAACCACAAGCTCAAGGAGGATGCCGACGACGACTTCACCATCCGTTCGCAGGCAGAATGGATGGAGACGATGTCGAGCACGATGGACACCATCACCCTCATCCTTGTCGTGGCAGCCGCCTTCTCGTTGCTGGTGGCTGGCATCGGCATCATGAACATCATGTTGGTGAGCGTGACGGAGCGTACGAAGGAGATTGGCCTTCGCATGAGTGTAGGCGCCAGGGGCATCGACATCATGAGCCAGTTCCTCATCGAGAGCGTCCTGATATCGTTGACGGGCGCCTTGCTTGGCGTTGCCCTCGGCTACGGGGGCAGTTGGCTGGCAAAGGATGTGTTCATGTTGCCGAGCAGCGTGCCTCTATGGAGTGTAGGCTTGAGCTTCTGCATCTGTGCCTTCATCGGCATCTTCTTCGGCTACGTTCCTGCCAGAAAGGCAGCGCTCATGGATCCCATCGAAGCAATAAGATACGAATAAAAGGCCATCCCCCGGCTCTCCCCTCTCTTATAATGGAGGGAGACAGATGGCAAATGATTAAACGTTAAATATAATATAGAATATATCGATTATGAAAACTAACTCATTATTAAGTCTCCCCTTTAAGGGGAGGTTTGGAGGGGTCTTTATCCTTCTGTTCTGCTTGCCTCTTTTCCTTATGGCAGGAAAGAGGGATTACATGAAAGACCCCAAGTATCTGCTTGGGGCAGTCCCTGAAGTGGACGGCGTGGTCACCTTCCAGAAGAACTTCAGCGTGACGGACAAGAGTGAGCAACAAATCTACGACGGCTTGCATGCCTACATCTCCAACACCATTATCGCGAATGCCATTCACGACAAAATGCAGCCCTACACGCGCGTCATCTCCGAAGAGAAGGAGAACGGCACCATCGTGGCTCGCATTGAGGAGTACATGACCTTCAGCCACGTCTTCCTCAACCTCGACCGCACCCGCTTCCGCTATCTGCTGAGTGCTACCGTCAAGGGAAAGAAAGTCGCCCTTACCATCACACAGATTTCCTATTATTATAATGAGGACATGGAGGGCAAGAACGGTGTGCCTTACAAGGCAGAGGAGTGGATTACGGACAAGCTCGCCGTCAACAAGAAGGGCACGAAGCTCTATCCCCGCAGCGGCAAGTTCCGCAGGAAGACGGTGGACCGCGTGGAGGAAATCTTCCAAGGCTTCATCGACACCTTCTCCACGAAGCAGGGTGTAGTGGAGGACTAAGAATCCCCAGTCCCCATTAGGGGGGATTGTGAAAAGATAACAACGAAAGAATCAAATAAGATGAAAACTTTTAGTTCTTCCCCTAAAGGGGGACGCAGAGTCTTACTCCTTATCCTCGCATTGTGCTGCATCCAGGCGACTGCCGACGCAAAGAAGAAAAAGACCAGCGGCAACCCCATCTTCCCCGGCTGGTATGCCGATCCTGAAGGCGCCGTGCTGGACGGCAAGTACTGGGTGTTCCCGACATTCAGTGCGCCCTACGACGAGCAGCTTCACTTCGATGCCTTCTCGAGCAAAGACCTCGTGAACTGGACAAAGCACGAGAACGTCATCACCAAGGCCGACATTCCTTGGCTTCGCAGAGCGCTTTGGGCGCCTGCCATCATCGAGGCCAACAACAAGTTCTACCTCTTCTTCGGCGGCAACGACGTACATGAGGGCGAGGTGGGCGGCATCGGCGTGGCTGTCAGCGACAAGCCCGAAGGCCCCTACAAAGACGCGCTCGGCAAGCCGCTCATCAACGAGATAGTCAACGGCGCACAACCCATCGACCAGTTTGTCTTCCGCGACGACGACGGACAATACTACATGTTCTACGGCGGCTGGCGGCATTGCAATGTCTGCAAGCTGAGCCCCGACCTCCTTTCCATCGTGCCGTGGGAAGATGGGCAGAAGTTCCACGAGATAACGCCGAGCAAGGAGTACGTTGAGGGTCCCTTCATGCTGAAGCGAAACGGCAAGTACTACTTCATGTGGAGCCAGGGCGGATGGACCGGTCCCGACTATTGTGTGGCCTACGCCATCAGCGACAGTCCTTTCGGCCCCTTCAAACTCAAGGGCAAGATCCTGCAGAGGGACGAGAGCATCGCTCGCGGCGCCGGTCATCACAGCGTGATAAAAGTGCCTGGCAAGGACGAGTACTACATCATCTACCACCGCCGTCCGCTCGAAGAGACCGATGGCAACCACCGCGTCACCTGCATCGACAAGCTCATCTTCAACGAGGACGGAACAATTGCTCCTGTCAAGATGACTTTCGAAGGCGTAAGTCGCAGTAAAATAAAGAGATAGCAGAACCCCAAAACGCCGCCTGCGGCGATTGCAATTTCCGCGTGCGGCGTTGGCCATTTCCGCGTGCGGCGTTGGCAATCGCCGCAGGCGGCGTTTTGAAGCCTCGCTGCAGGCGTTTTTTTGAGCCACAGAAAAAGGGAAAAAACATGACTCGCAAACAGCTATATCGCGAAGTGGCGGCTTACTTCCGGCAGGCAATGCCGGAGGCCAAGACGGAGTTGCACTACGACAATCCGTTCCAGCTGCTCGTGGTCGTCATACTGAGTGCGCAATGCACCGACAAACGCATCAATCAGGTCACGCCCCGCCTTTTCGAGGACTATCCTACCGCCGAGGCGATGGCTCTGGCGACGCCCGAAGTGATTTACGACTACATAAAAAGCGTCTCCTACCCTAACAACAAAGCCAAGCACCTTGCCGAGATGGCCCGAATGCTTTGGGAGAAATACGGTGGCGAGGTGCCGCAGGACCTGAAGCAACTGACCGAGCTGCCCGGAGTGGGCCGCAAGACAGCGAATGTGGTGCTGAGTGTGGTTTGGGGCGAGGCACGGATGGCAGTCGATACCCATGTCTTTCGTGTCAGCCACCGGCTGGGGCTCGTGCCATCCTCTTGTAAGACACCGCTCTCCGTCGAGCAGGTGCTCACCCGTCATTTCACAGAAGAAGAGATTCCCGACGCCCATCATTGGCTCATCCTCCACGGCCGCTACACCTGCACAGCCCAGCGGCCGAAGTGCGACAAATGCGGCCTCGCACATCTCTGCAAAGCAAAGCGAGAGGCGGAGCGGTGAGGAAGAAGCAACGCTTCCTGCCCCTTCCCTACCCCTCCCCCACAAGGAATGTGAGGGGTGCTAAAAAGGAATTATGAGTCGCCCAGCAGGATGTCGTAGATGAGCAGGAGGTCCTGCCTCTTGATGCCTTTGCTGATGAGCATCTCCCAACTCTCGGCAAACTTGGCCAGCGCGACTTTCTTTTCCGGCACCAACTGCTCGCCGAAATTGTTGACGAACTGTTCGTAGTGGTCGAGGCAGCCTTTCAGGTCGTTTCCGAGCAGTTTGATGTGTCCCATCCTGAGATGCGCTTCCCACCTTTTTCCGTCGAAGAGCTCCAGCTCCTTCTCGGTGTATCGCTCTGCAATGTCGAGTTTATCGAGGGCCAGCGCAGTGTCGGCGATGGAGGAAACAAGGATTTTGTGGTCCTCATCGTCCTCCGCCAACTCATAATCCAGCTTGAAGAAGAGCTGCAAGGCCTCCTCCTTCCTGCCTGCCTTGTCCATCGCCGTAGCAATGAGGCGGGGGAGATGATTGTTTTCGGGTTCGAGCTCGGCCAGCCTCTGCAGGTATTCCAGCTCCTCCTCGAAGCGGTTCTGCATCACATAGCACTCGATGAGGAAACGGATGAGGTCCGGATTGTCCGGCTCCAGCATTTCCGCATTGCGCACACAGCTGATGGCTTCGGCAAGACGCTTCTGCTGTCGCAAGGCTTTCCCCTTGAGAAGCAAGGCCATAGCAGAGGCGCCTTCCCTGTTTATCAAGTCATCGAGAATGGCGAGGACCTGCTTGTCACGCCCGAGCTCAAAGAGCAAGTCGCAGCATTTCACACAGTCATCGGCCAAGAACAACGTGGCTATTTCCGGGAAGTCGAGCAGTGTCTCAGCCTTTCGGAAAGGGTTGACGAGTTGGGAGTGCAGGGGAGAATGCATGAAGAAGCGATAGAGGTCCTGCATGATGAAGCGGATGGTGTACTCGGGAATCACGGCATTCTCGAGGTCGGGCAGTTCCTGCTCGTCCAACCTCTGCACTGCCTTCGAGAAGTCCTTGTCGTTCGAAACGAGATAGAGCATCGCCAACTTATCGACATCGCAATCCATGATGAGGTCAACCAGCGTGGAGAGATGCTGCTTCTCATTGCCTTTCTCGTCAATCATGACCGACTGGAAGAGGGGATGCGTCTTGTCGAAAGGCAGGAACCAATGGCTGACGCGACGCAGATAGCGGCAGTGGTGCAGGAGCGCTATCTTGGAAAGATTGATGTCGAGCCCTCGCTGCAAACGGTTCCTCAAGTAGCGTCCGCGCATAGAGACTATTTCCTTGATGTTGCTCACATTCAGCGTCTGCTTGCCCGAAAGCAGGTCGTTGGTGAGCCCTTCGGCTTCCTTCATCTCCTTCTCCATGTCCTTCTCCGAGACAAGCATCAGCAGAAACTCGTACTGCACCTGAGCAATGAGGCGCCTCCCTTTACGGGAAAGAAGGCTCGTAGGCAAAGGCGGCATCAGGGGCACCAGTTCCTTGTGGCGCAGCCTAAGCAACAGCAAATAGGAGGCAGCCGAGATGTGCGTGCGATGGCACTCGCTTTCAGCCAGCATGTTCAACAGCTGCATCTTCTCTGCATCGTAATGTTCCCATAGGGAAAGGAACAAGGCTCCGGCCAAGTGCTGCTGCACCATGTCCCTCTGTCTCAGGATAAAGTCGTACCAAAGCGCCGTGTCCCCTGCCGTCCATAGCGGTGAAGTCCACAGCATGTCGAAGATATCGTCCTGTCTTTCGTCGGTTTCGAGGATGTCTGCATCAAGCGACACCGTCTTCCGAGCCCTGCAATAAAGGTCGCTGTCGAGGCTGATGCGAATGGCTCTGTTTGCCTGTTCCAAAAGGGAAACGCCTTTTTGTTGAAGCCTCTTCTGCACCTCGCCCCGCTTCTCATCGTCCCCTCCTTTCCGAAGGAACGAGAGCATGTGATGGTAGTTCTCCTCCAGGCTCTCAGCCTCGGCACAAAGAATCGTGTCCCCATCACAATAAGGAAGGAGAGAGCGCAGAGCAGCGATGCCGTCCAGGATGTGCCCTTCGGCAAAGTTCTGCAGGCCATTCTGTGTGATGAGGCGAAGTGTCTTGGCGTCAACCATGGAAAACGAAGAGTGAAGAAGAATGACAATTACTTTTTGTGGCTGGTTCTTTTCTTGAGCCAAGCTTCAGCAGTCTCTACATCTGCGGTGCGAATGGCCGAGACAGGCTTGACTGGTGGCAACGCCATCGAATCGACCAAAGCCGGCGGCAAAAGGTATTCCTGCTTCAGGATGTCGCGCAGGAGGTCAGCCTCGCTCAGTTTTCCCATACGCTCTATTGCCTCATCAAGCACTTTGAGGAAAGCTTTCTGCTGCATCTTTGTGGCCGAGATGTTTGCCCATGCATAGAGCTGCGGTTGCTTGCCCTTCGATTGGAAGAGGCGTTTGTGCCCAAGCATCGTCATCCAAGTCGCATAAGGCTCCCCCATCATCGCAGCATCAATGAGGCCCAGCCTCAGCATCTCGGCACGGAGCTGGACGTCGTTTACCTGCGGCCGATAGATGTCGTCGTAGCTTGTCCGCGTGCTGTCGAGCAATCGGTCTGTCCAATAATCCGTTGCAGAAAGGCGACTCACGGCAATCATCTGCTCCTTCATCTGGTTGACTTGCTTCACACGCTTCGTCTTGAGCGAGATGAGGGAAAGCGGTTCGTCGCAAGATGCAAAGGGCGTAACCGAGATTGTCTTGTTGAGCTTTGCGCTACGAATCAGGTCGGTATAGGCGATATCGGCATAGCCGTTGATCATCGCCGTATCGATATCCATTTGTGCCTGATAGCGAAGCACCTGCATCTCCAAGCCAAGACTGTCAGCAAGCCCGCTCCTTTCGGCATAATATACCGGCAGACAATTCATGGCAGGCATCACGGCGATACACAGAACCGTGGTGTCGATGCCTGTGCTGTCTGCATCAAACTGCACGGCCTCCTGCTTGTGAGAACAGGAAACCTGCATCATAATAAAAAAAAGGAAAAGGTGAAAAAGGATATACGAATAATAACGTTTAGTCATGGAACGCTCCTTTTTCACCTTTTCAACCTTTCACTTTTTTTACTTTAGCTTAGCCCTTGATGGCAGCTACGCCAGGAAGGATCTTGCCTTCGATGGCCTCGAGAAGAGCGCCGCCGCCGGTAGAGATGTAGCTCACCTTGTCCTCAAGGCCGAACTTGTGGACGCAAGCCACGCTGTCGCCGCCGCCGATGAGGGAGAAGGCGCCTTCTGCAGTTGCCTTTGCCACAGCCTCGCCTACGGCACGGCTGCCGGCGCAGAAGTCGTCGCACTCAAAGCAACCTGCAGGGCCATTCCAGAGAATCGTCTTTGCACCCTCGATGGCCTTTGCAAACTTGGCTTGGCTCTTGGGGCCTACGTCGAGACCGTCCCAGCCTTCCTCAATGGCGTTGCTTGGGAAAGTCTTCACCTCAGCACCTGGCTTCACGCTGAAGGTGCCGAAGTCATAGCCGGTGCAGCATACGCTGTCCTCTGCCAGAACGAGCTCCACGCCGTTCTTCTTTGCCATCTCTTCCACGCCGAGAGCCACATCGAGCTTGTCCAGCTCAACGATGCTGTTGCCGATCTCACCGCCATGAGCCTTCATGAATGTGTAGGTCATGCCGCCGCAAAGGATAAGCTTGTCCACCTTGCCGAGCAGGTTCTCGATGATGCCGATCTTGGTGCTCACCTTAGAGCCGCCCATGATGGCAACGAAGGGACGCTTGATGTTCGAGAGGACATTGTCCACGGCCTGCACTTCTTTCTCCATCAGGAAGCCGAGCATCTTGTTGTCGGCGTCGAAATAATCAGCGATGACGGCTGTAGAGGCGTGCTTGCGATGAGCTGTTCCGAAGGCGTCCATCACGTAGCAGTCGGCATAGCTTGCCAGAGTCTTGGCGAACTCCTTCTGCCTTGCCTTCATAGCCTTCTTGGCTTCTTCGTAAGCGGGGTCTTCCTTGTCGATGCCTACGGGCTTGCCTTCCTCCTCAGGATAGTAGCGGAGGTTTTCGAGAAGCAGAGCCTCGCCCATCTTGAGGGCAGCAGCTGCGTCCTGAGCCTTGGCGCAATCCGGAGCAAAGGCAACGGGACAGCCAAGTGCCTTCTCCACGGCACCACGTATCTGGCCGAGTGAGAGCTTGGGGTTCACCTTACCTTTTGGCTTGCCCATGTGGCTCATGATGATGGCAGCGCCGCCATCGGCTATAATCTTCTTCAAGGTGGGGATGGCACCGCGGATGCGGGTGTCGTCGGTAATCTCACCATTTTCATTCAGGGGCACGTTGAAGTCAACGCGCACGATTGCCTTCTTACCGGCAAAGTTGTAATCAGAGACTGTCATAAGTATTAATGTATTTAGGGTTGATGTTCTTTTCGGCTGCAAAGTTACGACATAATTCTTAAATATGAAAAGAAAACAGTTCTTTTTCCTTTAGAAGAGAATCTTTTTCCCTTTCCAGAGATATATGCCGTGCTTCAGTTGCGCTTTGTTCACGCGGCGGCCATCGAGCGAGTAGCAAGCGTCGGAATCGCCCGTCATGGGCGTTTGTATCTCGTGGATGCCGGTTCCTGTATCGTAGGGGCCGTAGTAGAGGAGGCCGAAGTTGTCGAAGCATGTCCACCATGATGTGCCGTATTCCTGCGAGCTGATGCCAATCAGCAGCGTTGAAGGCACAGCCAGGCCTATGGTCAGCTGATTCTCGTAGCAGCCGTCGGCAAACCATGAGTTGGCCGCTACGGCGTTGCTGGGTATATACAGGCTGCTGTAGAATGAGCATTGCCCTGTCTTTCTCGTTTCGCTGGCTCCGTCCCAAATGTTGTGGATGGTTTGTTGAAGCGTCTCCTGCTGTCCGCTGTCTTCTGTCTGCCCGCTGAAGGTGGCATAGAGTTGGGCCTTGACGGTTTCCTTGCCCTCAGCCCAGTCGGCATAGGTGTTCTGATAGGTTCCGGGGCGCTGGAAGGCTTTTACGGAGAGCACATAGTTGCCTGCCGGGAGCTCGGGCGAGATGGTTTGATAGGTATCGAATTTCGTCTGCGAAAATGCGGCGATACCGGAGCTGATGCTTGCGGGGCCTCCTGTCCATCCGTCGGCGTTCTCGTTGAAAGAGGGGTTGTCGATGAGCCATGTAGCGGGAATGGGCTGTGTGGCAGAGGCGGGTTTCACGTTTCCGAGATAGGCGATGAATGTTTCGCGGAGGTTGCTGATGGCATTCTCTATGTCGTTGATGCTATAGCCTTCTTTCTCGGCTTCGGTTTGTGCTATGAGGTCTGTGAGGGGCGTTGCGGCGGCTTCCAGGCTCATCTCTTCTGAGAGAGGGAGCGCGTCGGTCTGCACAGATGCTTTGGCTGCCGAGAGTATCTCGTCGAGGGTGGGCATCGCCTTGTCGATGCAGTAGCTGTCGAAGGTGGCCACCTCTTCTGCCGTGAGAATAAGCCAGTGCTGTTTGGTGTTGTCGTCGTTGGCATCGAAATTCGCGCCGCCTATTATCGTCTGGCTGTTTGCCTTCATAGCGGTTTTCCCGATGATGATCCAATACGACGGGGTGTTGAGGGGGCCTTTCACGAAGTTCTTTCTCGACGGGAGCAGCTGCACGCGTTCCGTCGTGGAGGGTGATGTGCGGGTTGATGTCCGGAACCGCTGGCTGGAACAAGTCAGCAGGCGTCCGGTGCCCACGTTGCGGAGCGAATAGTAGGCCGTCTTCGGCGTATAGACGATATTCCAGGCGCAGTTGTCGTCGGCTTGTGCCTGAGCCGCGCTCATCGCTTTCTGCGAGAGCGTTCCGTCCTCGTTGGCATAGAGGTACGAGGTCTCGTTGCCGAAGGTCTCGTCGGTGGTCTTGATGTAGTATTTCGTCTCATCCTCTTGAGCGAAGGTGTAGGCGGGCGATGCGAATCCCACCGATTCGGAGCAGACGAGCCCGTCCTGATGCAAAGCGTGGGTGATGAGGACATTGCCGTAATAGAGCAGCGTGTTCTCGGGATTGTAGGTATCTTCATGAGCGCCGTTGATGCCGTAGTTCAGTCCCTTGTACGACGATACCGGCCACATGTGCGTGTTGTCGCCCGTCATATAGGCGCCGTCGTCCTTATTGAGGAACTGAATCATTTGTGTGGCACGCGGTCCGAGCCATTTCCCTCTGTCCCCATCTGCACGGTAGTTGCCGTTCCACCAGACATCGCTCGTGCCGACGCCTACGCCGTGGTTGGTTTCGTGCAGCACCGTGCCCGTCTGCTGGTAAGAGGCATTGGGGCCTACACGCATGTAGCCGCCATAGGAGCAGTCGGCCGTTTGCGTCTGCGCTCCGTAGTGCACGCTCAGTTTGATGCCCTTGACGGAGGAGAGGTTGTTGTAGAGCCACAGGATTTCCTGAATGGCAGAGTAGATGCGGCTGTTCTCGTCGGTGCTGCCGCCGTTGTCGTAATCGGCAGTCACTGCGCCCTTCAGGAGCGTAGGCACCTTCACCACGTCGCCATAGGTGAGCTTGTATTTCTTGGTTATGACATACGGACGCACATAGTACATGGTGCCCGGGGTGAGTTTCTCCATGCGGTATATGTCGCCATTGCTCGAGAAGGTGCGGGTGGAGCGGTTATCGAAGATTGTGGGTTCCGGCTGCTCGCTCCAGCAGAAGCCTTTCTCCAGGATGTTCGACGAGCTGCTCAGCGTCATGCGTCCCAGCAGGATGGTGGCTCCGGCCGCAACATATTGGTTGGTTGTTATCGTGGGAGCCGTGCCTGTAGCGTTCAGGATGCGGTAGTTGAGGGTCAGGTCGCTGAGCTGCTTGGCCAGGGCACCGATGTTCTCGTCTGTTCCGCTCTCTATCAGAGCTTTCGCCTCGTTTATGCAGGCGGCGAGCTCGGCGGCGCCTTCACCATCTCCAAGCGCCTCCTCGGCATTCGTGATGAGTTTCTGCAGTTCGGCATGCTCGGCCTCTATGTCCGTGGTGAGGCGTACCAGCCTCACATTGTCGAAGGCCGCCCAGTTCGCGTCGGTCGAGGTCACCTTGAAACCGATGTGCGTCACGCCTTGCAGCACGGTAAAGGTGACGCTGTAGTCATTGCTCGCGGTTACCTTCACCGACTCGTCGTTAGCATACAGGACGGCGCCTTTGCATTCTGCTATCTGCCCCGACTGCTGGATGTTCTGGCAACCGGCCGTCAGCTTGTATGTCCCGACGGGGAGATACAGGTCCTGGCATATCTCCACATTGGGGAGCTTGCTGCCCGACGACACCCATCTTTCCATATACACCTTGCCGTGTTTCTTGCCGAAACTCTGGTTGACCTGATAATAGAAGCCGTTGTTGATCCATCCGGCAAACCTTGCCTCGAAATCGGGGTTTTCCACATAAGTGTTTGTCACGCTTGCATCTGCCATCATGCTGAGGGAAGAGAGCAGCAGGAAGCTGAAGAGAAGGAGTTTTTTCATGTGTTTTAGTTTTAGTCGGGGGCAAAGGTACGACAATTATTCCACAATTCAAAATTTTGCCAGCCAATAAAATGTTCTCGCGCGACGCACGGAGGGAAACAAGCCGCCGCCTCGGGACAAAGCTGTCGCCGCAGTGTGAGTGCTCCCCTTCCGGCTGCGGGAATCCTGAAACACAGCTTGCGTCTGTGCGTACGCAACCTGCAAACGGACAAACGCTACCTGCATACAGACATACGCAACTTGCATCTCAAACATCGCACGAGGCAGGATAAAATTGCAAACACGCGGGAACAGGGAAGCCAAAAGGCCTGGAGACCGTCTTCTCCGCAGAGCAGACACTCAGCGAGATACCCAACGGCATCTATCTGTTCAGCGCCAACGCCTTCACTCGCCCGTTCGACGACTTCTATTCGCTCCTGAACACAGGCCAGCTCTACCTCAACGGCAACAGCAACTTCGTGATGACCATTGCCGAGGACGTCGTGAAGACGGAAGACGCTCAGGACGGCGTGAACTGCCACCTCACAGGCGAAGGACCAGATGACAAGTTCGAAAGCGATGTGGAAGGCTATGTGCCAGCATCTCTCGCAGGTGCCTCCTATGCTTTTGGCGGCGGCCGCTATGCAAACTACACAGCGGTAGAGGTTACCGACGGCACCCTTACCTTAAGTGTTCGCAACCTCGGGTCTGGCCTTGAAAACGACTGGATGCCATTCGGAGGCTTGAGAGTCATCTACCTTGGCACAGCAGAAGAGGGCAGCGCATCTCTCGTAAATGTATTGAAGGGCTATCAAGACCGAGCAGAGAACATCCTGAACTTCATATGGAGCGAAACGGATGGATATGCAAAGTTCCCCAACATGTCCGAGGCCTTGAAGGCCGACCTGAGAAGCACACTGTCTGAAAGCCAGGCCGAGGACATCTCAGGCGAACAGATGATGACCTTCATCAACAAGTTCTCTACGCTGTTTGATGAAGTCTATAACTGCCGCAAGGCATACGTGGCTGTATTCAGAGCAGCAGAAAACCTGATAGACCAGGCCGAGGTGCTGAGGGCATTCAGAAACGGCCTTCCCGAGGGATGCCATAATCGGCAGCCGAAAAAGATAACAATCTATTAGTCAGCGAGATGCAAAGAAGCCGTCCATCATGTTCGGCCCCTGCCCTCTCTCTGTCGTCCTCATGCGTGAAGAGGATTCCGTCCGTGCGCTCCATTTCAATACCCGCAACATCAGTTCTCCGCCCTCAAACCCATCTATGCCGATGTCGCGTTCCTAAAAATACAGCAACATTTTCGCCGATTGACTATCATTTTGGCATCATTTTGGACAGGAAAGCCTTAAAATTTCTTAAAATACATGTTGGAATAGGAGATATTGAACACATCTGTATGCCTTTTTGGTTAGGGCACAAGTCCATAATTCCTATTTTTTTCGTACCTTTGCCGCGCAATTTTTTAAGATTATAATAAGTAAGATTGTATATTCTATGAAAATCAAATCATTTCTCATGCTCCTTGCTCCCAGCGCCCTGCTTCTTACCCTGGGTTCCTGCGGCGGCAAGAAAACACAACAACAGATGCCAACTGCCAACTTCGAGACAATGAAGGTTGACACCAAGGATGTGACTATGAACACGAAGTACAGCGCTACCATCCGCGGCCGGCAGGACATCGAGGTCTATCCGCAAGTGAGCGGTACGCTCTGGAAACTCTGTGTCACAGAAGGCCAGAAGGTTGCGAAGGGACAGACGCTCTTCATCATCGACCAAGTCCCCTATCAGGCTGCGCTGAACACGGCTGTGGCATCGCAGGAAGCGGCGAACGCCAGTCTGGCAACCGCCCAGCTGACCTACGACAGCAAGAAGAAGCTATTCGACGACGGGATTATCAGCGATGTGGAACTCCAGACGGCTCACAACACGCTGCTCACCGCTAAGGCTCAGGTTGCCCAGGCAAATGCACAGGTGGTCAACGCAAAGAACAGCCTCAGCTACACTGTCGTGAAGAGCCCCGCAAACGGTGTGGTAGGCACACTCCCCTACCGTCAGGGCGCTCTGGTGAGCAGCAATATGTCGAAGCCTCTCACCACGGTGAGCGACAACACCCAGATGTATGTCTATTTCTCCATCAGCGAAGCCCAACTGCTGGCCATGACTCGCGACAGCGGAAGCAAAGAGGCTGCCATCGGAGGGATGCCCGACGTGAACCTGCTTCTGGTGGACGGTAGCGAATATCAGTACAAAGGCAAGGTGGAAAGCGTGAGTGGCGTGGTGGACCGCAGCACGGGTACAGTGCAGGTTCGCGCCGTCTTCGACAATCCCGACAAGCTCCTGCTCAGCGGCAGCACGGGATATGTGGTCATCCCCACTACCTTCAAGGACAAGATCGTGATTCCCGTGACAGCCACAGTGCAGATGCAGGACAAGTTCAAGGTTTACATCGTGGATAAGGACAACATTGCCCACGAACAGCTCGTCACCACAGAAACGCTCTCCAACGGCAAGGAATATGTGATAAAGGACGGCCTGAAGGTGGGCGACGTCATCGTGTCTGAAGGAGCCGGCATGCTGAGAGACGGTCAGAACATAAAGCCAAATAAATAAAAGGAGAAAAGGGGAAATAGTGAAAAGGTAAGAACTTCACTCTTCAACTTTCCGTTTTTTTAATTTTTCAACGCTTTAACTTTTATATGAAAGGTAATATCTTTATCAAGCGACCCGTGATGGCCATCTCCATAGCCATCATGATTCTCCTGGTCGGCTTCATATCGTTCAGTTCCCTGCCTCTGGAGCAGTACCCCGACATCGCGCCGCCAACGGTCAGCGTCTATACCACCTACACGGGAGCAAGTGCGGATGCCGTGATGAACGCCGTCATCCAGCCACTCGAAGAGGCCATCAACGGCGTGGAGAACATGCTGTACATGAGCAGTACGGCCACCAACGCAGGCTCTGCCACCATCAATGTCATCTTCAAGCAAGGCACCGACCCCGACATGGCGGCCGTCAATGTTCAGAACCGCGTCTCGAGGGCGCAAGGCTTGCTGCCCTCCGATGTGACAAGGGTAGGCGTGCAGACCATGAAGCGCCAGACGTCTTTCCTGCAGATCGACGCGCTGTGCAGCGAGGACGGCAAGTACGACGAGGACTTCATCTCGAACTACCTCGACATCAACGTCATCCCGCAAATCAAGCGCGTGGAGGGCGTGGGCGACGTCATGCTCCTGGGCGGCACATACTCGCTGCGCATCTGGATGAAGCCGGAACTGATGGCGCAATACGACGTCATTCCCACCGACATTTCGAACGCTTTGGCAGAGCAGAACTTGGAGTCGCCTGCCGGACAGCTGGGCGAGAAGCCCGTGAACGGCACGCATGGCGACGGCATCGAGAACTACTATCAATACACCCTGAAATACAAGGGACGTCTGAAGGAAATCTCTGAGTTCGAGGACATCGTGATACGCGCCAATCCGGACGGCACGCTGCTTCGGCTCAAGGACATCGCCGACGTGGAGCTTGGTGCTGTCAGCTACGCCTTCCACGGCGAAGCAAACGGACACCCGGGCGTCACATTCCTCTGCTTCCAGCTGGCTGGTGCCAACGCAAAGGAGACCAACGACCGCGTCAGCGCCAAGCTGGAAGAGCTGAGCAAGGACCTGCCCAAGGGCATGAAGTTCATCAAGATGATGTCGAGCAACGACTTCCTTCTGGCATCCATCGCGAATGTAGAGGAGACGCTGCTTGTTGCCATCCTCCTGGTGGTGCTCGTGGTTTACTTCTTCCTGCAAGACTTCAAGGCAACGCTCATCCCCTCTATATCTATTATAGTATCCTTGGTAGGCACGTTCGCTTGCCTTTCCCTGGCAGGCTTCACGCTCAACCTGCTGACGCTCTTTGCCTTGGTGCTTGCCATCGGTACGGTGGTCGATGACGCCATCGTCGTCGTGGAAGCCGTGCAAGCGAAGTTCGATGCGGGCTACACAAGCCCCTACAAAGCGACCAAGGACGCCATGAGCGACGTGACGATGGCCGTCATTTCCTGTACCTTCGTCTTCATGGCGGTGTTCATTCCCGTCAGCTTCACGGGCGGCACAGCCGGCATCTTCTATACGCAATTCGGCGTGACGCTGGCCACGGCTGTCGGTCTGTCCTGCGTCAGCGCCCTAGTGCTCTGCCCTGCGCTCTGTGCCATGATGATGCGCCCGGCAAGCGAGGAGCGCCGCAAAGGCTTCTTCGGAGCCATCAACTACCGTACTCGCCTCGCTTATGAGGCAACCTATACGGCCATGATGGAGAAGTACGCAAGCGTCTTGCGCCGCATGGTGTCGCGTAAGGTAAGGTTCTACGTATGCTTCGGCGCCTTGGCCGTAGCCATTGTCGGCGTGCTCTTCTTCGGCAGTCACCTGCCAGGCGGACTCGTTCCAAGCGAGGACCAGGGCGTCTGCATGATGAACGTGAGCGCCGTTCCCGGCTCAAATGTGGCCTCGACATACAGCGTGATGAACAAGGCGCAGAAGATTATCGAGGAAGTGCCCGAGGTGAAGGACTACACAAAGGTGGCAGGCTACGGCTTCATGTCGGGCCAAGGCACCAGCTACGGCATGTCCGTCATCCGAATGAAGCCTTGGGGCGAACGCCAATACGGCATCGGTTTCGGCATTGCTACGCTTGCCCTTCTGGCATTCATCATAGCCTTGATAGTCTTTATCAGAGGCATCATCAAGCGGAAGCACATTGGCAAGAAGGCTTTGGCACTTGGCATCATTACAGCCTTAGCAGCCCTTGCTCTCCTGAACTACCACCCGCTCGACAATATGATGAGTTCGAGCACGATGGTGGCCAACGCAAAGCTCAATGCCCGCCTGCTGAAAGAGATACCCGAGGCACAGTGCTTCGTCTTCGAGCCAGGCATGATACCCGGCTATGGCATGGGCTCCATCGAGCTGCAGCTCCAGGACAAGACGGGTATTGCCGACAAGGCGCTCTTCTTCGACTACACCAAGAAGTTCATCGCAGAGCTGAGCGAACATCCCGAGGTAGGACGCTGCATCACGACCTACGAGCGCAACTTCCCGCAGTTCCAGGTGGAGGTCGATGCCGCCCAATGTAAGCGTGCAGGCATCTCGCCAGCCGCTGTGCTGAGCGCCTTGGCAAGCTATTGCGGCGGTTCGTACGTCAGCAACATGAACCAGTTCTCGAAGGTTTATCGTGTCATGCTGCAGAGCAATCCGCAAAGCAGAACGACGGAGAGCGACCTCAGCAACATGTTCATCCGCAACAACGGGCAGATGGCTCCCTTGAGCCAGTTCGTGAAGCTGACGCCTGTGCTCGGCCCCGAGATAGACAACCGCTTCAACCTGTTCAGCTCAATCTCTGTCAATGTGACAGCCAACACGGGTGTCAGCAACACGGAGGTGATGAAGGTCATCGAGCAGGTGCACAAGGAAGTGTTCCCCGAGGGCTACAGCTACGAGTACGGCGGCATGGCTCGTGAGGAGGCGGAGACGCTCGACAGCTACGACACCTACCTCACCTACGCCATCTGCGTCATCCTCATCTTCCTCATCCTGAGCTGTCTCTACGAAAGTTTCCTCATCCCCTTCGCCGTCATCTTCTCTGTGCCTGCAGGCTTGATGGGAACCTACGGATTTGCTTGGCTTTGGAATACAGGCTTCAACTGGACGATAACCATGAACGGGCAGGCCGCTCCGATAGGCCGCATGCTGTTCATGGGACAGATTGAGAACAACATCTACCTGCAGACGGGTGTCATCATGCTGATTGGCTTGCTTGCCAAGACTGCCATCCTGATTACGGAGTTCGCCCTTGAGCGCCGCCGCAAAGGCATGGGCATCGTGGAAGCCGCCTTTGCTGCTGCCGAGGCACGTCTGCGCCCCATCCTCATGACGGTGCTGACCATGATATTCGGCATGATTCCTCTTGTCTTCGCAACAGGAGCCGGCGCCAACGGCAACCGCACCATCGGCATCGGCGTGATAGGCGGCATGACGGTAGGTACGCTTGCCATCCTCTTCACCGTGCCGCTCTTCTTCATCATCTTCGAGTTCCTGCAGGAAAAGATTCGCCCCGTCATGCACGAAGAAACCGACCAGCAGTTCCTCAAGGAAAGAGAGCGTTCGCAGAGAGAGAAAGAAGAATCAGATAATAAGAAAATAAGAGAATAAGAAATGAGCATACACATTAAGAAAGCCTCCCTTTGGGGAGGTTTGGTGGGGGCCATGCTTCTCAGTTCTTGCCAACTCTACAAGAACTACGAGCGTCCTTCCGACATCATCACCGATGGCATTTACGGCGACATGCAGACTGCTGGCGACAACAGCCTGGGCGACCTCGGGTGGCGCGACATCTTCACCGACCCGAAGCTGCAGGCTCTCATCGAGAAAGGCATTAGCCAGAACACTGACATGAAGAATGCCGACCTGCGCATCAAGGAGGCCGACTATGCCCTGAAGTGCGCCAAACTTGCCTACATCCCAAGCTTCTACTTCAAGCCAAGCGGCACCGTCAGCAAGACATGGGACCCTTGGGACCGCAACGACTATGCTGCCGCCAAGACCTATTCCCTGCCCGTTTCCGCTAGCTGGCAGGTAGGGAGCATCGGTTCGCTGCGCAACAACAAGAAGAAGGCTGAGGTGACGCGCGACCAGCTCCGCAACGCCAAGCAAGCCATTCAGGCGCAAATCGTGGCAAGCATCGCATCGATGTACTACAACCTCTCGATGCTCGACGAGCAACGGCTCTTGACGATGCAGACGGAAGAGAACTGGGGCAAGTACCTGCAGATGCAGAAGCAGCTGATGAACGCAGGACAAAGCAACATGGCTGCCGTAGCAAGCATAGAAGCCACCTATTACAGCATCCAGACGTCTGTCCTCTCCATCGACAACAGCATACGTGCCTTCGAGAGTGCACTTGCCACTCTCCTTGGAGAGACGCAAAGCAGCATCGACAGAAACTCGCTGGCCTCCTTCCAGACGCCTGCCGTTTGTTCTACTGGCTTGCCCATCACAATCCTCGACCGCAGGCCTGATGTCCGCGACGCCGAGTACAAACTCGCAGCTGCATTCTACGACAAGAACATTGCCCTGAGCGGTTTCTTCCCGCAGCTCAACATCTCAGCCACAGGACAGTTCACCAACGCCGCAGGTGCCGTTGTCAATCCGGGCGTCTTCATCGGACAGGCAGTGGCGAGCCTGGCACAGCCCCTCTTCGAAAACGGACGCATCCGCGCTCAGTACAAGATTTCGCAGGCTGAGATGGAGATTGCCACAAACGACTTCAAGCAGGCAGTCATAAAGGCTGGCAACGAGGTGAATCTGGCAATGGACGACATCTACGTCTCCCGCTTAATGCAGGAACTCATCGACAAGCAAGTGGAATCTCTGACTAAGGCACTCGATGCCACGCAGAAGCTCTATCAGAACACTGGCACGAACTACCTGAATGTCATCACCGCACAGAACTCGCTGCTCTCTGCCCAGATGAGCCAAATCAGCAACCGCATGGACGCTATCCGGGCCACCATCGACCTCTACCAAGCCCTCGGCGGCGGAGCACAGTAAAGCCCGCCACTTTTCTCTCACAGGGAAAAAGGCCAAAGAGCAATCAGAAGGATGTGCATACAGGCATATCCTCCTGATTGCATTCTGTCCCTTAGGGGCATCCCAAGCCAACTTTGCGCTAAAAGTGAGGATAAGGAGCGTTCATCCTCGGGTATCTGAGCTGCCTAAAACTTCACACTGGACACCAGCAAAAAACTTTACAAAAATTGTCACGCAAAACGGGGCAATCGGCATCGGCGCATGCGGGGAAATCAAACGCCGCACGCGGAGTTGGTCAACGCCGCACGCGGAGTTTGTAATTTCCCTGTGCGACGTTCACTATTCCCACAGGCGAAAATCCGCCGAAAAGCACGCCGAATTTAACAGAACAATATATGTGAATTGTACTTTCTTTGCTCGGCTCTGGAAATTTCGTCCTCGCTAAACGCCTGCTATAGGGCGAAACGCGTTTTAAGCCCTTATTTTGTGTTCAGGGTAGCAAAGTGCCACCCGACAAAAAACAAGCCGTTAGAAAGAGTCCGCCGCGAAAAATCTTTACAAAAACATAGGTCTCCGACGGAAGCATCTATACTCCCTCCCTGATATGGGAAGTAGGCATCTATACTCCCCTCCCTGATACGGGAATTAGGCATCTATACTCCCCTCTCCTCTAAGGGGAGGGGTAGGGGTGGGGTAAGTCGCATTGAGCGGAAAGTTGCAGCAATCCTTAATATATAACAATTCTTTTTCATTGCTGTCCGGTAAAATCGTACTGACTGCTTTGCTACCGGGTAAAGTCAGTTTGTATTTTTAAGCCTGTAGGGCTTTACTATTAGTAACCGGGGGCGAAGCCCTCGGAATCAGCTGATAACTTGCTTCTCGCTGCCTGGAGGGCAGTACTATGAGACTACAGGGTACTGCCCTCCAGGCAGGAGCGGCGAGGTGCTCTCTATGTTCTGTCCAAGGGCTTTGCCCCTGGTT
>JAFRQD010000023.1 GCA_017428785.1 Bacteroidaceae bacterium | reverse complement strand
TGAGCTATGGCACCTTTTCTCAAATGCGAGTGCAAAGGTAAGCCAAAAATCCGAACCCTGCAAGCATTTCAGCAAAAAAAATGAGGGAAAAGCGGTATTTTCCTGTAAATAGTCTTGCTATGTCAGTTATTTTTCGTACTTTTGCATCGCGATTCAAGATAATTGCATTGCAGGAACGGGCTGCACCTCTGCATGGAGCGAGGCTTTCAGCATCAGGTTCGCCCTGTCCTTACAGTGGTTTTCAAGACCATTCGGAAAGTAGCGCAGTTGGTAGCGTACCACGTTCGGGACGTGGGGGTCGGGAGTTCGAGTCTCCTCTTTCCGACACTTTCATTGAACATTGAACATTAAACATTGAACATTTCGTTTGTCCGATACATTTCAATGTTCAATGTTCAATTTTTAATTATCAATGGAGAAATGGTTCGCGATGCGTGTCACATATCGACGCGAGATGAAGGTGAAGGGTGAAATGGACGCCTTGGGAGTGCCGGCTTTTGTACCGATGCGACGCATCATGAGGCGCGGGCCTCGCCTGAAGAACACCTTCGAACCTGCCATCCACAATCTCATCTTCATTCACGCAACAGAGGAAAAGATGCAGGCGCTGAAGAGGACACGCCCTGAGTTGCAGTATATGATGCGGCAGATGGACGGGAAGATGGAGAAAATCATCGTGCCGGAGCGGCAGATGGACGACTTCATGAAGGTCTGCACCACAAGTCCCGACTTCATAGAAATCGTGCCGGCTGAGCAGATTCAGTTCAAGCCGGGACAAGAGGTCATGGTGGTCAGCGGTCCCCTACAGAGCATCCGCGGCTACTTCCAGCGCGTGGAAGGCCACCGCAACCGACGCCTTGTGGTCACGATTCCCGGGGCTTGTTCGGCCACAGTAGAGGTCAAGGCGGAAGATGTGACGCCCGTTTAGTTCTTCACTATTGAGGTGCATTCGTGCCTCAGGCCTTTGCTGCTGCTGAGGTAAGCCTTCGCCACACCGAAACGAAGGAAGAGGTCGAGGCGGACGGGAATGTGATTGTCGTCGTCCGAAATGTAGAAAGTGATGATTTCCTTCTCTTTCCCATTGGGATATTCCACAAAAGAGAAAACAAGGCAACGATAGGTCACGCCGTTGCTCTTCATCTTGAAGTTCTCGCGGCCACGATAGACGAGTGTGATCTCCTCCACCTTATGTCCGTCGGCCATCGGCATGCGAATCTTGTCGCCTTTGCGGTAATCGCCTACCTTGAAAGAGCGTGCCCGCAGCAGCAGGCTCATCATATCGTAGATACACTTGGGGCTGTCGTAGGTCTTCTCTGTGACCACTCCGTCGCGGTTGCGGAAGCGTTGGCGAAGATGCGTCTTTCCGCCGGGATATGAATACCAGACTTCGTCCACATAATACCGCCCGCCTTCGTTGGCGCCCTTCTTGTAGTAGCGTGGCGTCATGTCCTCCGTCATGATGCTCAGCATGGTGTCGCGCATCAGGAAGAAGCGGTCGAGGCGAGTGCTGGTGCGAGTGATGAGGTGAGTCTTGTAGGCAGCTTTGCCCTCGAAGTTGGCAGGCTTTATGCTCATCGTAGCCGAACCTGCGCTGACCCACACGAACTTCCAGTTGAAGAAGAGGTCGTAGTTCAGCTCCTCGCCAGCACTGAAGGCACTGTTCTCTGCTGTGCATTGGGAAAAAGCCTTTGTCGAAACAGAAAAAACGACAAAGAACAGGACTATGATACGCTTAATCATTTTTTCTGCCTCTCTTGTTGCTTTAGTATTTCACGCTCCTTATTGCGCTGCTTGATGTTCTTCTCCTTGTCCGGCTTCTGCTTGGTGATCTCCTTCGGCTTCTGCCACATAAGAGGTATCTCGAGCGGCGACCAGTCTTGCTCAATGTCCCATTTCGCCTTTACGGTAATGGGCTTCGGGAAGTAGAACACCCGTTCTGGCTGCAAGCCGTTGTCATAATGGCCCGTATTCCACTCGCCATTCCAGTTCATGTCGACATAGCATCGCAGGTAATACTCTGTAGGTTTCAAGAAGAAGAAGTCGGCCCGGCCGTCCTTTCCGGCAGGAACCTCTGCCACACACTTGTCGCTCTTGTTCAACAGCTGGACTATAATCCGTGCCGTATCGGGCAGTATGACATGCACGAAGAGCGAGCCGTACTCGTCCTCGCTCTTCACCGAGAACTCATTCTTGATAGCCTTGCATGGGTCGCCCATCACGCCGACTACGGCAGCACTGTCAATCATGAAACGATATTGCGACTTCTGCTCCCACTCGGCATAGAGGGTGTAGGACTTGATGTCACGGTCGGGAAGGAAAAGGAACGGCTCCGGAATCCACAGAGTGTCCTGTTTCTTGTAAAGATGCATCCGAGTCGTATCGACACTCGCAATGGGTTGCTTCGCCAGATAACGCACATTCTGATTGGGGTCGAGGCTTCCTGACGGCTTTGCCGAAATCTCGAGATGCGACTTCTCGTAGGGGTTGTCTTCTGCAGACAAAGGCGCCTTGGCCTTCTTCAATTGCTTCTCGCGCAGCTTCTGCCACTCCTGTATCTTCTTCTGCTTCTCTTTCAGGATCTTATCCCATGTCACCTTCGGCGCATCTTCCCTCAGTTCGGTATGAGGGCTTAAGTTGCCCAAGCTGTCGGTCTCAAGGAACGTAAGCTCGTACTTGATTGTGTCCTCGCGATGCGTGAAAGCAGTATCGGTAATCCAATAGGTGATGGTGTCGTTATGCAAAGACGCATCAGCCACGAGGCACTTCTCGTCGAAGTTTATGCCCTTAATGATAGGAAGCGAGTCGGCAGGAGCCGTGAAGAACATCCTGATGATGTCGGGCTCGGGACGCTCCAACTTGAGAAGATGCTGGTCTTGGCCTGCTTCGAGGAACGCAGTGAGCACCAAGTCGTCGGGATAATAATGGACGTATGGGGTGACGCGAATGGAGTCGAAATGCGTAGAGTCACGCCAAACGGTATCCATCCGAATATCCCACTTGCAGGAAGTCGTAAACGTATCCTGCATGAAAGCAATGCGCTCGCTCTTCTGCGAAAAGAGGAAGTCGCCGTCTTTATCTTCGAGGGCAAAAGCACGATACTTGCCCGGCTTGACTCCCTTTATGCAGAACCTGCCAGAGCCATTCGTGCGAGAGACGCGGCCAAAAGGCTTTTGTCGTATGATAGAGTCGTTGAAGAGGGAATCCAAAGGGTAAAGCCCCACAAGGATGCCCTTTATCGGCTCCAGGTTTTCCGCATTAAGCACCGCACCCGACACTTCCATCGTGTCAATAGCTTCGCCCGTACTGAAGCTGTAAGTGTAGTGCCCCATCGGATTACCCTCGTTGTTATCAACGATGGCATCGCTGAAGTCAATGGTGTAGGTGGTATTCGCCTGCAAGGTATCATAGAGCGTAATCTTCACGCTCTTGCCGTCAGCACGAATGTTAGCAGGCTCTATCTGTGGCGGCGACACAATAACCTTCTCGTTGGGATTCTCAAGCTTGATGTACTCGTTGAAGCGAATCTGCATCTTGCGAACATTGATGCCTGTAGAACGGTCTGCAGGATTGGCCGACACAACCTTTGGCGGAATCTCGTCATAGATGCCCCCATCGGGAGAGCCGATGCTTGCACAAGCCGCAAAGAGGAGCAGCATCAAGCCTACAAATATATGTCTTGCCTTCACCCTATACAATGTATTATTCAATGTTCAATGCAATCACCTGCTCGATGATATCACGGTTATTGCAGAGTCGAGGCACTTTATGCTGACCGCCAAGCTTGCCTTTCTGCTTCAGCCAATCGTTGAAGACACCTGGTCGGCCCTTGATGAGTTCGAGCCGCTGAAGCGTGATGTCCTTGTATCTCTTTGCCTCATAATCCGAGTTAATCTGCTGAAGGCTCTCGTCGAGAATACGGGCGAACTCTTCTATACTGTCGGGTTCGCGACTGAACTCCACAACCCATTGGTGGCGGCACTTTCCATCGGCATCCATGAAAACAGGTGCCGCAGTATATTCCAGCACTTCTGCTCCTGTCTGCTTGCACGCTTCAGCCAATCCTTTCTCGGCATTGTCGACTATCAGTTCCTCACCGAAAGCGTTGATGAAGGACTTCGTGCGACCTGTTATAACGAACTTGTAAGGGTTCTTCTCCGTGAAGCGAATCATGTCGCCTATAATGTATCGCCATAAGCCACTTGAAGTCGAGATGACCATTGCATAGTTCTTTCCTGTCTCAACACCCCAAAGAGGCACAACAGTAGGCTCTTCCCTATCGAACTCATCCATTGGAATGAACTCGTAGAAGACTCCGTAATCTATCATCAGACTCATAGCCGAATCACTCGGATTGTCCTGCAAGCCAAAGAAACCTTCTGAGGCATTGTAGGTCTCCATATAGTGCATCTTGGATGATGTGATGAGGCGTTCGTATTGCCCACGATAAGGAGTGAAGGCCACGCCACCATGGAAGAACACTTCCAGGTTGGGCCATACCTCATTAAGGTGTTGTTTCCCGCTAAGTTCCATGACGCGATTCAAGACAGAAAGCATCCAAGAAGGAACGCCGCTCAGATTTGTGACATTCTGCTTCATGGCTTCCCTCGCAATGCAGTCACGCTTTACCTCGAAGTCACTCAGTAAAGCAGTGGCTTTCTTGGGAACACGAATCAGGTTGACAAGCGGGTTGATGTTCTCGATGAGGATGGCACTAAGGTCGCCCACAAGACTGCCAGGCAAGTTGTAGTTCGGGGCATGACTGCCGCCAAGAATCAGGGCCTTACCATCAAAGATACGGCTCTTTGGATTGTTGCGCAAGTACCACACAACGGCATCGGTGCCACCGGCATAGTGTGTGTCGTGCAAGCCATCCTTGCTTACAGGGATGAACTTGCTCTTGTCGTTCGTCGTGCCGCTGGACTTGGCATACCACTTCACCTTTCCTGGCCAAAGGACATCCTTCTCGCCATGCCTCATGCGGTCGATGTAGCCTTTCAGTTCTTCATAAGTATTGAGAGGCGTTTGGCGGACAAAGTCCTCGTAGCTGAGGTCCTTGCTAAAACCATGTGCCCTCCCCCATTCCGTATCTGATGCTTTACCGAGCAGACGCTTGAGAACGCCTCTTTGCAAAGCCTCTGCCTCAGTTGCATAAAGGTCGAGCTTATGGCAGCGAGGCGTAAAGACGGGGCGTATGATGTTAGTCAGAGACATGTTTGCAATTTACAATTTCGTCGTGTAGCTTATGGTCGTGCTTGAGGCGATGAAGGGCATTTCTGCTTGCCTTCTGATGGCTTTCCTTTTTGGAGTAGCCTTTACCGCGAGCACATTCATGGCCGTTGATTACAACCTTTGAGTTGAAGAGCGGCGAACCGTCTTCGTCCTTTGTTTCTTCAAGCAAGACATATTCGAGAGTGACCTTGTGCTTCTGGCACCACTCCAAAAGTTTGCTCTTGAAGTTCACTTCTTTGTATGCCAGCTTGTCAATATCGATAAGGCGCTTCAGAATTCTCTTCTTTACGAAGCTTTTGCACTGGCCGTATCCCCTGTCGAGATAGATGGCACCGATGAGTGCTTCGAAGGCATTACCAGCAAGGTAGCTGTTGTGCGTTTGGTTGTGTTCGTTGCGGCGGACGAGTTTGTCAAGGCCTATCTCAGCAGCAAGCTTACCGAGAGTCTCTCGCTGAACTATTTTGCTACGAGTGTTCGTCAGGAAGCCTTCCCGCTTACGAGGGAAGTGATGATAGACAATCTCGCCTACGACAGCACCCAGGATGGCATCGCCAAGGAACTCGAGGCGCTCGTTGTTCAGGCGGTTCCCTTCTTTGTTCTGGGCGAGCATCGACTTGTGCATCAACGCTTCCTGATAGATGCGGATGTCGCGAGGATAGAAGCCCAGCATTTTATGAAAAACGCGATAAAGCTCCTTATCCTTGCGGAAAGGCAACCTTATCGCGTCTATCAGGTTTAGGGCAGACACGGCCTTATCCTGCGTATTTCTTGAAGATAACGCAGGCGTTATGACCTCCGAAGCCAAATGTATTGCTCAGAGCGGCTCTTACTGTGCGCTTCTGTGCCTGGCCGAAGGTGAAGTTCAACTTGTAGTCAATCTCCGGGTCTTCGTCGCCCTCTTCATGATTGATGGTGGGCGGAACGATGTCTTCCTTGACTGACATCACACTCGCCATTGCCTCGATGGCTCCAGCGGCACCAAGCAGATGACCTGTCATGGACTTTGTGCTGCTGATGTTGAGCTCGTAGGCGTGCTTTCCGAAAACAGCAATGATGGCCTTGCATTCGCTTACATCGCCGACAGGAGTCGATGTGCCGTGCACATTGATGTAGTCGATATCCTCAGGCTTCATGGCAGCATCTTCGAGAGCATTCTCCATGACGAGCTTTGCACCGAGACCTTCGGGATGAGACGCCGTGATGTGATGTGCGTCGGCACTCATGCCTGCGCCGGCCATCTCGGCATAAATCTTGGCACCACGAGCCTTTGCATGCTCCAGTTCTTCAAGCACGAGGACTGCGCTGCCCTCTGCCATCACGAACCCGTCACGACTTGCACTGAAAGGCCTGCTGGCTTTTTGAGGTTCGTCGTTGCGAGTGCTGAGGGCGTGCATTGCTGTGAAGCCGCCCACTCCAGCAGCTGTGATAGCTGCTTCTGCACCGCCACTTACGATAACGTCGGCCTTACCCAAACGAATGAGGTTGAATGCGTCGGCAAGTGCGTTTGTTGAAGAGGCGCAAGCACTGGAGGTAATGTAGTTGGGGCCGTGGAAGCCGAACTTGATGCTGATGTGACCTGCACAGATGTCTGCTATCATCTTAGGCACGAAGAAGGGATTGAACTTGGGGCCGAGTGTCTCGCCTGTCTTTGCATAGGCGGTTACCTCTTCCTCATAAGTCTTCATACCTCCGATACCAACACCGAAGACGACACCAACCCTGTTCTTGTCGATTTGCTCAAGATCCATTGCGCTATCCTCTACGGCCATGATGGCTGCAGAAAGTGCATACTGACAATAGGGGTCCATCTTGCGGGCTTCCTTCTTGTCGATGAAATCTTCCGGATTGAAGTTCTTGACTTCGCAGGCAAACTGCGCTTTGAACTTAGAGGCGTCGAAATGTGTAATAGGTGCAGCGCCGCTCACGCCCTTAAGCATGTTCTGCCACGTTTCTGCAGCTGTATTGCCTAAAGGAGTGACGGCACCTATGCCTGTCACTACAACTCTTTTCAGTTCCATATAATAACTAATGGGGATTAATGATTACGGATTAAAGATTAAAGTTTTGATGGCTTCCTACCGAAAGCAGCATCACGCTTTAATCCTTAATCTTTATTCCTTAATCCTGAAACTACTTGTTTGCTTCGATGAATGCGATAGCATCAGCAACGGTAGAGATCTTCTCTGCCTTGTCGTCGGGAATAGTGATCTCGAAAGCCTTCTCGAACTCCATAATCAACTCAACGGTGTCAAGAGAGTCTGCACCGAGGTCGTTTGTGAATGATGCTTCGGGAGTAACGTCTGCTTCATCAACACCCAACTTATCAACAATAATCTCTTTTACTTTTGCTTCAATTTCTGACATAATCTTATGTTTAGGTTATAAATAAATAATGTACTGCTTTTTGTTTCGCGCTGCAAAGTAAAGACATTTTGCGCAAATATGCAACACTTGAACACAAAAATACGCCCTTTTGTGCACATTTTAACCTTTTTTGTGCACAAAGACTATGTTGTGTGCAATGAATTTTGTATCTTTGCACCCACTATGCCACTATATGCCGATGTCATCTTGCCCTTGCCTTTGCAGGGTTCTTTTACCTACGCCTTGCCCTCGGAATGTGAGGTTCAGCCACAGGTGGGGAGTCGTGTGATTGTGCCCTTTGGCAGCCGAAAGTTCTATACGGCAATTGTGGTACGCTTGCACGACCAGGCGCCTTCGTGCCCTACCAAGCCTATCTCCGAGGTGCTCGACGTTTCGCCTGTTGTGCTTCCTGAGCAGTTGCGCCTTTGGAAATGGATTGCCGATTATTATCTCTGCACTTACGGTGATGTGTTCAAGGCTGCTTTGCCTTCCGGTTTGAAGCTGGAGAGCGAGAGCACCATCATTCTCGACGACGATTGGAAGGCCGAAACGCATCTGACTCCAAGCGAGGAAAAGGTTTGGCGGGCACTTAGCGCAAAGCCAGAACAGACCTTGTTGAGCTTGCAGAAAGAGACTGGCGTAAAGGGCATTCTGCCTGTCGTGAAAAGCCTTTTGGAGAAAGGCGCGGTGAGGATGAAGGAAGAACTTCGACATACTTACAAGCCCAAGACTGTGATGTGCGTACGGCTTGCAGAGGCCTGTTCTTCCGAAGCGAAGCAATTAGAGGCCCTCGACTGCTTGCGTCGTTCACCTAAACAAGAGGCTTTGCTCAGTTGTTTCCTTTCCCTCGAAACTCCGATTGAGAAGTCGAAGCTGCTGCAAGAGGCGAATTGCTCGGATGCCATATTGAGGGAACTCTGCCAGAAAGGAATCCTCGAAACATTTGCCAAGCCCATCGAAAGAGCAAAGTTTGCTTTTCAAGAGGGAGGGGCTTCTCCTCTGACACCCGTTCAGCACAAGGCGATGGAGAGCGTCGAGGAGCAATGGAAGTCGCACAATGTCTGCCTGCTTCATGGCGTGACGAGCAGCGGTAAGACGGAAATATACATCCACCTCATGAAGAAGGCTGTCGAGGAGGGGAAACAGGTACTTTTCATGTTGCCCGAAATCGTCTTGACCACGCAGCTCACAGAAAGGCTTCGGCGAGTCTTCGGAAACCGCTTGGGAGTCTATCATTCCCGCTACCCTGACCGCGAACGCGTGGAGCTTTATCAGAAGATGCTTTCCGACAGTCCTTATGACATTGTTGTAGGGGTTCGTAGCAGTCTGTTTCTGCCTTTCAAGCGACTCGGCCTGCTCATAATCGACGAAGAGCACGAGACTTCTTTCAAGCAACAAGACCCTGCGCCTCGCTATCATGCCCGAAATGCCGCATTGGTTTTGGCAATGCAAACTGGGGCGAAGACTTTGCTGGGCTCTGCCACTCCGAGCCTGGAGTCGTACCACAATGCCCTTGTCGGCAAATACGGGCTTGTGACGCTGAAGACGCGCTATGCTGGCATGCTGTTGCCGAATATTGAGGTCATCGACACCAAGGAGATGCATAGGAAAAAGATGATGACCGGTGTCTTCTCGCCGCAATTGCTTTTGCGTATCCGCCAGGCTTTGGAGCAACACAGGCAAGTCATTCTCTTTCAGAACCGTAGGGGCTATGCACCCGTCCTGGAGTGCAAGGATTGCGGTTGGACTCCCCGTTGCGAGAAATGCGACGTAAGCCTTACTGTTCATCGGGGTTACAGACAGATGGTCTGCCATTATTGCGGCAAGACTTACAACATTCCTTCCATTTGTCCGAACTGCGAGGGCAAAGAGCTTTCCAGCAGAGGATACGGCACGGAGCGCATTGAGGAGCAGTTGCAAGCCATTTTGCCCGAAGCCCGCATTGCACGTATGGATTTGGATACCACGCGTTCCCGTCAGAACTACGAGCAGATTCTGCACGACTTCGAGGCGGGAAAGACCGATATCCTCATCGGCACACAGATGGTGACAAAGGGTCTCGACTTCGACCGCGTGAGCCTCGTTGGCATCCTTTCGGCCGACCAGATGCTCGCCCAACCCGACTTCCGCAGCTACGAAAGGGCTTTCCAACTTATGGAGCAGGTTGCAGGCAGAGCAGGCAGAAAAGGCTCGACGGGACAAGTTGTGCTGCAGACTCGTGACGCCGAGAACGACATCGTCCGTCAGGTGGTTCGCCACGACTACGAGGGCATGTATGCCCAGCAGTCGCAGGAACGTGAATTGTTCCGCTATCCTCCTTTCTGCAGAGTCGTGTTCATCTATATGAAGCACCGCGACGAGAGCGTTGTGGATCAACTTTCGACGGACTTTGCCGGACTACTTCGGCAAGTGTTCGGGGAGCGTGTGCTCGGTCCGGACACACCGCCGGTGAGCCGTATCCAGATGATGCACATCCGCAAACTGATACTGAAGATAGAGACCAATGCCTCGATGTCTGCCGTCAGAGAGCGTCTCATAGCCCTTCAGAACAGGGTTCTGCAGCAGCCTGGATACCGCTCGGCACAGGTGTATTATGATGTAGATTGAGGGCCTCAAAAACGCCGCGTGCGGCGATGGCAATCCCCGGCTGCGGCGATGGCAATCCCCGCACGCGGCGTTGGGCAATTCCGCAGGCGGCGTTTTCAACCCCCTTGTCAGAACAAATGAAGGCCGCTCTTTTTCGAGAAATAACGGTCCATTTGTTTGATGAGACCGCTCTTGCAGAAAACGACCACGCGGTCGCCGGGTTGGAGTTGCGTGTTACCGTAAATCAGAGCACCCTGGTCCTCGCCCCGAACATAGCCGCCAAGCGTGACTCCCGTAGGCAAACGCAGTTCATAGACGGGCTTCTGGCAGGCGAGACTGCCTTCCTGTGCCACAATTTCGGCCACATCGGCACTTGCGATGGTGAGGCACTTCACATTATGCGCATCGGTGTCGAGCATCATCTGGTAGATGCGACCTGCCGCTATCATCTTCTTATTGATAATGGTGCCGATATCGAGCTTCTCGGCCATCGAGATATAATCCATATTATCGACGAGAGCAACGGTCTTGCGAACGCCCATTCTCTTTGCAGCAAGACAGGCAAGGATGTTCGTCTCGGTTTCTGGAGTAAGGGCACAGAAAGCGTGCATATCTGAGAGTCCTTCGTCGAGGAGAAGGCTTGTGTCGCGTCCGTCGCCCTGTATGATGCGGATGTCGCTGTCTTCGAGGATTTCGTTGAGTTTATGGCAACGCTCTTCATTCTGCTCGATAATCTTTATGTTATAGAAATCGGGCTTTCCCTCTGCCACATGAACAGAGGTGCGTCCGCCTCCCATAATCATGACATTGCGGACGTCAGCATAATCCTCCTTGCCAACAATCTCGCGAATGTACTGGATGTGACGCTTCGTGGTCATGAAGTAAGCTATGTCGCCGTTTCGCAGTTCGTCGTTACCGGTAGGAATGATGGTATCGTCGCCTCGCTTGATGGCTACAATACGGTATGGTGTCTGGGCATCGCAGAGATCGCGAAGAGCGACGCCTGTTATGCGAGCTTTCTCGCGAAGCTTGATGCCAAGCATGACGAGGGCTCCACCTGCCACCTCCCAGTACTGACGCACCCATGAGCGCTTGATGCCGTCAAGAATCTCCCTTGCAGCAAGACCTTCCGGATAGATGATGGAATCTACCCCCATCTGATGGAAAAGGGCGCTGTACTGAGGCATCGTATATTCGGCAGTATCCACTCGGGCAATTGTCTTGCGAGCCCCAAGCGTGTGGGCAAGCATGCAGCAAGTGATGTTTCGTGTCTCCTCGGGCGTAACGGCAATAAAGAGGTCGCATTGATGCACGCCACCTTCACGAAGGCCGCTGATAGATGTGGGCGAGACGTTGAGCGTCATCAAATCGAGGTCGCCGGAATTCAGAAGGCGGGCGGTCTTCTCGGGACTCTCGTCGATGAGGATAATGTCCTGGTCTTCTCTCGAAAGGAGTGCGGCCAGATGCGAACCGACTGCTCCTGCTCCTGCTATTACGATTTTCATAGGATTGCTTTCTTTATGGCTTCCGCATCGAGCCCTACCAGATGATAGAGCTCTTCAGGTGTGCCGTGTTCTACGAAATGGTCGGGCAGACCAAGACGAATCACTTCGGGATGCAGGTTGTGGTCGGCCATATATTCGATGACAGCAGAACCCAGTCCGCCTCGAATGACTCCGTCTTCCACCGTTACTATGCGGCGACACTTTGTGCCGACCTCCTTCAGAATGTCTTCATCAATTGGCTTGAGGAAACGCATGTCATAATGAGCCACAGACATCCCCTCTTCCTTCAATTCTTGCACCACCTTCTGGACGACATTGCCAAGCGGGCCAAGGCTCAGGACAGCCACATCCTTGCCCTCGGACAGCTTGCGGCCTTTGCCAACGGAAACCTCTTCAAAGGGGTTTCGCCAATCCACAAGCACGCCCCGGCCTCTCGGATAACGGATGACGAAAGGTCCTTTGTCGGGAAACTGAGCTGTGTACATCAGATTGCGAAGCTCGTGCTCGTTCATCGGGGAAGAGATGGTGAGATTGGGAATAGGACGAAGAGCAGCGAGGTCGAAGGCGCCGTGATGCGTGGCACCGTCTTGCCCTACAAGCCCCGCCCTATCGAAGCAGAAGACTACATGCAACTTACAAAGAGCGACATCATGAATGATGTGGTCGAAAGCCCTTTGAGCGAAGGAGGAATAGATGTTGCAGAAAGGCAGCAAACCTTCTTTCGCCAGGCCTCCGGCAAAGGTTACCGCATGACCTTCAGCGATGCCAACGTCGAAAGTCCGTTCCGGCATCTCCTTCATCATGATGGTAAGGCTGCAACCTGTTGCCATTGCCGGCGTGATGCCCACTATCTTGTCGTTCTGCTTTGCCAGCTCGAGGAGCGTCTCACCAAAGACATCCTGATATCTGGGAGGCTGGTTGACGCAATTGTCCTTGAGGCGTTCGCCTGTCTCAGGGTCATACTTGCCTGGAGCATGATAAACAGTCGGATTCTTCTCCGCTGCCTTGAAGCCCTTGCCCTTGATTGTGTGAAGATGGAGCAACTTTGGCCCTTTCATGTCCTTAATCTGCCGAAGTGTATTGACAAGCTCAATGACATTATGTCCATCGGTAGGCCCGAAGTAACGAATGTTGAGACCCTCGAAGACATTCTGCTGGTTGTTGAGCAACGACTTTAATGAGTTGTTGAAACGCAGAATCCTCTGTCGTCTCTTTTCACTCAAGACGCCCAGCCGGACAAGTCCATTCGAGAGGCGGAACCGCACATTATTATATAAGCTGGATGTGTGGAGCAGATGCAGATAATGTTTCATGCCACCGACACTCCTGTCAATGCTCATATTGTTATCATTCAGGATGATAAGCAGGTTGTTAGGAGTGCTGCTTGCATTGTTCAAACCCTCATAGGCAAGGCCTCCGCTCATGCTTCCGTCGCCGATTACGGCAATCACTTTCCGTTCATCCTCACCATTCTGATGAGCTGCCACAGCCATTCCCAACGCAGCAGAAATACTGTTGGAAGCATGTCCGCAAGCAAAGGTGTCGTACTCGCTTTCCAGAGGCGACGGGAAAGGTCGAAGGCCTCCCAGATGACGATATGTATGGAAGGCTTCGCGGCGGCCAGTCAGTATCTTATGACCTGCTGCCTGATGCCCCACATCCCAAACAATGCGGTCATAAGGCGTGTTGAAGACATAATGCAATGCAACCGTCAGCTCAACGACTCCAAGTCCGCTGGCGAAATGACCTGGGTTGTTGGCCATCTCCAGAATTATCTCCTGCCTCAGTTCGCTGCAAACCTGAGGCAATGCTTCGAGGGGCAAATTGCGTAGGTCGGCAGGAAAATGTATCTTTGATAGAAGCTCTTTAGGCTCTTTTTTCACGCTTTACTATATATTTTGTGCGCAAAGTTAAACATTTTTGCGGAGTTTTATGTAATTTTGTGCAACAAAATCAGCGAAAGAAGAGAATGAAGGCAGAAGAGACGCTATTCAGAACCATTGTGGAAGTGCCTAAATGGACAAACCTGATGCACAAAGACCAGCGATTTGTCTTGCTCGGCTCGTGTTTTGCCCAGCACATAGGCGAGCGCTTCCAAAGCTATGGTCTCGATGCGGTTTGCAACCCTCTTGGCATCACCTACAATCCCGAAAGTGTCGCCATCCAAGTGAAGCAAGCATTGACGGGAGAAAGCGAGTTGCCCATCTTTCAAGCCAACGACCAGGAGTGGCATTGCTGGCTGGCAAACACGCTCATAAGCGATTCGGATGAGAACAGATTGCGAGAGACCGTCCGGAACAAGTTCCATGAGCTTGGAGAGGCTTTGCGAAGGGCTGATTTCCTCTTCCTGACTTTTGGCACAAACGTCTGCTATCGCCTGAAAGAAAGCGGCTTGACTGTAACTAATTGCCATAAGCAGCCGAATGCTCTCTTTGAGGAAGTCCCAATAGATGCAGAGTCGTGCGCCAACATCACACGTGATCTTTTGGATTTACTCACGTGTCATTGCCCAACAACACACGTGATATTTACGATAAGTCCATATCGATATAAGAAGTATGGCTTTCATGGAAGTCAACTGGCAAAGGCAAGCTTGCTTCTCGCAGTTGATAAAGTCCTGAAACTCTACCCGGAGAAGGCAAGCTACTTCCCAGCATACGAGATATTGCTCGACGAGCTTCGCGACTATCGTTTCTATGCCGAAGACATGATTCACCCATCTTCCGCCGCCGTCGATTACATTTGGCAAAGGCTGATGGAAAACTGTATGGACAAAGACATGCTGAAGTATATCGA
The DNA here is from genome assembly GCA_017428785.1 of Bacteroidaceae bacterium. Lineage (GTDB taxonomy): Bacteria > Bacteroidota > Bacteroidia > Bacteroidales > Bacteroidaceae > Physcousia. Next base: position 26,237 of record JAFRQD010000023.1, on the reverse strand, counting down.
AGACTACGAACCTATTCGCCGAGCTAAAATGCACAGGCCTTTAAACGCTTGACCTTAACATCTCATTTTATATAAACTCTTAAACTTTTCTAGATGTATAGCACTCTCGAAATAGCATCCTTTATCGGAGCCAAAACCAACAACCTCAAAGGGCGCGAGATTGACTGGCTTCTGACGGACAGTCGCAGCCTCTGTTACCCTGAATCGACGCTCTTTTTTGCCATCAAAACAGAGGTGGGCAACGGACATCTCTACATCAACGACCTTTATCAGCGAGGCGTCCGTGCCTTTGTGGTAAGCGAAGAAGTGGAGGGCGACTTCCCTGACGCCGACTTCCTCTTTGTTCAGAACACGCTCTTCGCACTCCAGTCTCTTGCAGCTCAGCATCGTTCCCGCTTCGACATTCCTGTCATCGGAGTAACTGGCAGCAATGGCAAGACTGTGGTAAAGGAATGGCTCTACCAACTCTTGGCACCCAACTTCACCATTACCCGCAGTCCCCGCAGCTACAACTCGCAGACAGGCGTCCCACTTTCTGTATGGCAAATCTCGGAAAGCACAGAGGTTGGTATCTTCGAAGCAGCCATCTCACAACCGAATGAGATGATGGCTTTGGAGCGCATCATCAAGCCCACCATCGGCATCTTCACTTGCTTGGGCGGCGCCCATCAAGAGAACTTCTCAACCTTTGAGCAAAAGTGCATGGAGAAGCTCTTGCTCATGAAAAACGCGAAAGTCGTCATCTATCCTGCAGGCGACTCCGTGATAAAGGATTGCATCCGTCGAGCAAGGCTGAAGGGGCGACTGGTGGCTTGCCCCACAACTGGAAATGCTTATGAGGACAACGAGGCTCTGTGCCGTGCAGCTTGTCGCGAATTGGGTCTCGACGATGACACCATCGAGGAACGCCTTCGCTCTCTTGAACCCGTAGCAATGCGGCTTGAGGTGAAGGAAGGGCAGAACGACTGCACGCTCATCAACGATTCCTACAACAGCGACATCAGCAGCCTGGACATTGCACTTGACTTCATGAATCGCCGCCCCGAAAAAGAAGGCCGTCAGCGCACGCTGATCCTCAGCGACATCCTGCAGAGCGGAGTCGAGCCGCATGCTCTCTACACGCAATTGGCAGACTTGCTTGAGCAGCGAGGCATCAACAATCTGTTGGCTGTCGGTGGCGTCATATCCGCCCACATGAACTGCTTTGCCGGCTTGCCCATCCGATGCAGATTCTTCGCCAACACAGATGCACTTCTGCAGGACGAAATACTTTCCTCACTCGAGCATCAGCTCATCCTTATCAAAGGTGCACGAAAGTTCCACTTTGAGCGCATCACCGACCGATTGGAGAAGAAAGTACACGAGACCATCCTCGAGGTTAATCTAAGCGCACTCGTGCAGAACCTCAACTACTATCGCTCCTTCATGAAACCCGAGACGAAGATGGTTTGCATGGTGAAGGCCGATGGTTATGGAGCCGGAGCAGTCGAGGTGGCAAAGACCCTGCAGGACCACAATGTGGACTACCTGGCAGTCGCTGTGGCTGATGAAGGTGTCACGCTTCGCGAGAAAGGCATCACCCAGGGAATCATGGTCATGAACCCGGAGATGAGCAGCTTCAGCACACTCTTCCAGTACAATCTCGAGCCTGAGATATACAGTTTCCGCATCCTCGACGCCCTCATATATGCTGCTGAGCATGAAGGCATCACAAACTTCCCTGTCCACATCAAACTCGACACGGGGATGCACCGGCTCGGCTTCAACCCCGAGAAAGACATTCACCAGCTCATTGAACGCCTGAAGAGGCAGACGGCTCTCATTCCCCGTTCTGTCTTCTCACATTTCGTGGGCAGCGATTCCGAAGACTTCAATGACTTCTCCGCTCAGCAATACGAGCTATTCCTGAAGGGCAGCAAGCAGCTTCAGGAAGCCTTCCCCCACCCCATCCTCAGGCACATCTGCAACAGTGCTGCCATCGAACGCTTCCCCGACAGACACCTCGAGATGGTGCGCCTCGGACTGGGGCTTTACGGTATCAACAGCTGCAACAACGAGACCATCCACAACGTCAGCACTCTTCGCACAACAATCCTGCAGATTCATGATGTGAAGGCTGGCGAGAGCGTTGGCTACAGCCGCAAAACCATTTTAGAGAGGGACAGTCGCATTGCGAGCCTGCCGATAGGTTATGCCGACGGACTTGACAGATTGCTTGGCAACAGGAAAGGCTATTGCCTGGTTAATGGACAGAAAGCAGACTACGTAGGCAATATCTGTATGGATGTCTGCATGATAGACGTCACCGACATTCCTTGTGAAGAAGGCGACCTTGCCACCATCTTCGGCGACGAACTCCCCCCGTCGAAACTGGCCTCTCTCTGCGGCACGATTCCCTACGAAATCCTAACAGGCATCGCTCCAAGAGTGAAACGCATCTACTTCGAAGACAAGTAATGCGCTACTTAAGAATAGTACTCAAAACGTTATCCGACAAAAAAGAGAGCCCTTCTGCAGGACTCTCTCTGTGCCTTTCCAGAGCCACTAGGGGGACTCGAACCCCCGACCCACGCATTACGAATGCGTTGCTCTACCAACTGAGCCATAGTGGCGAAACGCGGGTGCAAAGATACAACAAAATGTGAAAAGAGAAAAGTGAAAAGGGAAAAATTTTGCTTTTCGCGTGTTTTTATGTAATTTTGTGGGCGAATAAGCTTTACAGACGATGAGTAAAAAGGTTATTTTTCTGATTAGCGCCCTGGTTGTCATTGTGGCTGGGACGACGTTCTTTGTGTATTCTCTTGTCTCGACTAAAGCTCCGAACGGAGACGATGGACATGGGAGATTGATCTACATCGACAGGGACGATAATGTGGATAGCGTGAGGGCGAAGTCCGAACTGGGTTGGAGATGGGACATATATAATAAGGTATTCAGCACTCATCCCCGCACAGGTCGCTATCGAGTATCTCCGGAAATGACTTGTCTGCAACTCTATCGTCTGCTTCGAAACGGGACTCAGGAGCCCATGCACCTCGTCATCCCTACTTCCCGCACGATGGACAGGCTGGCTTCTGTGCTTTCCCAAAGCCTGATGGTCGATTCTGCGGAGATTGCCCAGGCGTTGACGGACAGCATTTATTGCGAGACGCACGGCTATACGACTGCCACGATTCCCGCTCTCTTCATTCCGAACACTTACGAGGTCTATTGGGACATTTCTGTGGATAAGCTTGTGGAAAGGATGGAGCGCGAGAACAATCGCTTCTGGACTGCCGAGAGGAAAGCGAAGGCAGATGCTATCGGGCTGACTCACGAACAAGTTGCAACGCTGGCGAGCATCGTGGACGAAGAGACGGCCAATGATGGTGAGAAGCCGATGATTGCAGGCCTTTACCTCAATCGTCTGCGGATAGGAATGAAGCTGCAGGCCGACCCGACTGTCAAGTTCGCAGTTGGCGACTTCTCTCTTCGCCGCATCCTGGGGAAGCATCTTCTGACAGAGAGTCCTTATAACACATATCGTGTTGAGGGACTTCCTCCGGGGCCTATCCGCATTCCGAGTATCGCAGGACTGGATGCTGTGCTCAATCATGCCGAGCACGACTTCCTGTATATGTGTGCGAAAGAGGATTTCTCGGGCACTCACAACTATGCGCGGACGCTTTCGGAGCACTATCAGAACGCTCGCCGCTACATCAGAGCCCTCAACGAGCGTGGGATAAGGTGAGGCGAAGAGCGTGGGGCTGCTAAACTCACTTCGTTTGGTCCATCTTGCCTACCCCACCCCTAACCCCTCCCCTTAAATGGGAGGGGAGTTTGTTGTCTTGCATATTTGTCAAGATTTTTCTCTGAGCCTTTCTCTCTAAGGCCTTGTTTTTTCTTCTGTGGCACTTTTCTACCCCGAGCGCAAAATATGGCCTTAAATCGCGTTTCCCTCTGAAATCAAGGGTTTGCGAAGAGGCGTTTTCAAGAAGGAAGCAAAGAAAGTACAGGCGCAGCACGGGATTCTGCCAAATACTGCGTACTTTGAGCCCAAATTCCGCGTGGGGCGTTGGCCAACTTCGCGTGGGGAAATTGCAAACGCCGCGTGCGGCGTTGGTCGATGCCGCAGGCGGCGTTGGCTAACGCCCCATGCCTCGACGCCAATTCCTCCGTTTTTCGATGCAATTTTTGTAATGGATTTTTCGCAGATTTGGCGATGAATATCTGCAACAATACCACTACCAGAAAGAGATGCTATCGTTCAGAGCGAGTGATGAGCGTTTGTAGGCGTTCGTTCAAAGCCTTTGCCTTTTGAAGTTCCGAGATGGGAAGATGCATCCTGTAGCGCCAATAATGCTTGGGGTTGGCCGGGACATTGATGCGTTCAGCCTCCGGATTGGGGTTCCTCAAGCCTTCGTCAATCGAAAGCCAATCTTGAAGACTGATAAGGCAAAGCATCGAGGGAGAGTTGAGATGATGGGCAATTATCTCTTCGCAAAGCCACCCCGATGGTTCTTCGGGAGCCTTACCGTCGTGCTCCAACACATTATTATAATATAATTGCGTGCGCTCCGGATTCTCTTTCCACCATAGGCGTAGCGTCGGCATATCGTGCGTGAAGATGGTGTCCACGCTTCGATAAGGATTGTCGTGCAGCTGGGCAAACTGAACGCCATAAGTCTTCGGCATGGCCTGTATCTCGAGGCTAAGGATGCCCAACTGCTTCATGACCGGTCCCACGCATTCCGGCACCATACCCAGGTCCTCGCCACAAACCAGCATATTGCTTGCGTCCAGGAGGGCAGGCAGCTTCTTCATGGCCTGAGCCGCCCAGAAGTCATTATGGCGACGGAAGAAGAAGTCCTCGTAAAGACGGATGAAGGCATCCTGCTCGTACTTGACCAGCGAAAGCCAGGCTTCTTCGCCTATCACTCCTATACGCGGATGATAGAGATTCGGCTCTTTGGCATCAGGAACGAAGAGTTCGGGATGGAATGGCAAACCGTAGGATTCTATCTCTCCTATGCTAAGGGGTAAGGCCGGAGAGAACTGTCCGAGCAGAGCATTGGGACTGTCCTTGGGTATTGACCAGATGCGGAAGAAGCCGAGAATGTGGTCGATGCGATAAGCGCTGAAGTACTGCGCCATTCCTCCCAACCTTTGACGCCACCAGAGATAGCCGTCGGCGGCCATCCTGTCCCAGTCGTATGTCGGGAAACCCCAGTTCTGTCCCGTCCTCGAGAAGTCGTCAGGAGGAGCGCCTGCCACCATATTCATGTTGAAGAGGTGCGGCTCATGCCAAGCCTCCACGCTGCGAGGACTGATGCCTATCGGCAAGTCGCCCTTCAGGAAGACCTGGCGATGATGGGCGTATTCGGCAGCATCGGAAAGCTGTTTGTGCAGGAGATATTGCACGAAAGCATAGAAGCCTACCTCCTCGGCGTGTGCATCGATATACTTCGTGACGGCGCTTCTGTTGTAGGATGACAGCTTCTTCCACTTCGAGAACTGAGGCGTGTGGTAAGTGTCCCGCAAATGGCAGAAGACACAATATGGCTGCAGCCACTCGGCATTCTGCTCTATGAAGACTGAGAACCGAGAAGCCTCCTCCCTGCTCTCCCCTTTGGGAAGAGCCTCTTCCTCACCGCTTTGCCGCTCAGCGCGCCCCCAAAGGGGAAGCGTGGAGAAGGTCTCTTCATAATACAGATGCAGGTATTCCTGCTTCATCTTGATGACCTCCACGTAGTCGAGCACAGGCATCGCATTCAGTTGCTGCCATTTCTTCTGGAAGGACGCAAGCTTCTTCTTGTCCGAGAGCGGCAACTGCCGGAGGTCAGCATAGATGGGATGCAAAGCATGGACGCTGATGGCGTTATAGGGATAGCTGTCTGTCTCCTTGCCCTCCTGAATCGTATCGTAAATAGGCAGGAGCTGAACAGCATGCATTCCGGTGGAAGCCGCCCAGTCGGCCATCTCTTTGAGGTCGCCAAAGTCCCCTACTCCTTGACTGCCCTCCGAGCGAAGGGAGAAGAGAGGCACCACAAGTCCGGCCACCTTCCAATGGGAGGTCTCAAGTCTTATCTCGCCATCGGAAAGGGCAATAACAGAACCCCCGCCTCCCTTTATGGGAAGGCTTTGGACATTGAACATCGTGTTTTGACCATCGATAGAAGGGCTTTGTCTGTTCGGGCCTTCCTCCCAAAGCACAGTCCTTTCCCTATCCCCTTCCCCAAAAGGACGGGAATACATATTGAAGTCCTTCCCTTTAGAGGAGGGAGAGGCTACAATAATATATTTATATTGGAAAGGCAAGCGCAAGCCGTCGCCACTGATGGAAAGAATCCACTCTCCGTTGTTGGACTGAATCATCGGCAGAGCCCGCGCCACATCCCAATTGCCCAAGGTAGGCTGGTCGCCCACAAGAGCTACCCGTTCTCCTTTGACAAACTGAGGAGCCTGAACCCGGAAAAGATATGTCCGCGGGAAGAGCGCCACAGAAGCCTCAGGCAGTTTGTCTTGTCCTGAAGCGACCTTATAGGCATCCGTATAGCAATGGGAAGCCTCGGGAATATCGCGCCAATGGTCGATGAAGAAGTAGGTTCGGGCATCGTCGGCAGGGAAAAGGCGAGGCACAACATCCCATTCTCGGCGCACAACAGACCCTCGCCACACCTCTCCCTCCTGGGCGAGGCCTCCATTCATGCTCCCCTTTGAGGGAGAGGAGGAGGGATGCTCCGTTATTACATACGTATATCTGAACTGCTTGCTTCTTGCCTTGAGAGTGCATAACCCTTTCCAAATCAAGCCATCATCCGTTTCGAGAGGGATGCGTTGGAGATGCGTCTTGCCCTCTGCAGAAAGGAAGCAAAGTTCCGCTTCCACATTCTGCCCCCACTCTGTCCTGTATTCTATCGAAAAATTAAGAGTCATAAGTGCTTTTTCTTGCGTTTTCCTTAACAAAATTAGAAAGATTTGAAGAAAATGACAAGCTGAAAGGAAGAAAAATGTAAAAAAGCTTGCATAATAAGATAAGAATGCCTATTTTTGCAGTATCATTGAAGTCCAAAAAGGTCTTGCAGCGTGCAGGACGAAGACAATATACGGGCGTACTGGTTTGATCGGGATACTCATCAATTTACATTTTATTACCGAGAACTGTTTCGTATGCTAATGGCGTGCCATCCCATTATGGTTAGATGGATTACAAAGGCAGCGAACCCTCAAAACCTGTTTTTCGGAGTTTCATCACATCACCAGTGCGCCCTTTTATAAGTAAAGGCTTGTCGTGATTATGACAAGCCTTTATTGTATCTGCAGGCATACCCCTTTAACCTTCTTCGCTGCGAACGGCCGTCAAATGCCCATCGTCGCGGACACAAATCAGCCATCGACAGCCATCGCGAATGAGACGGAGAAGGGGCACTCGTGGCGTCGCAGGGGTGATGCCGAGGGTTATTCTTCTTCGAATTCGTCGTCGTATCTGCTGTGCTCACGAACACCGGCAAGATCTTGGCTCATATAATCCATCAGGCCGTCTTTGCCCGACAGCTCGACGACAACTCCATCGTCCAGCCTTCACCAACGGTAATGGTGGTAAGGGCATAGTCGTTCTCAAACATAAACTGGACATTGGTCACATTGCCTGTATTGAAGCTGGTCAGGTCCAAATCCTTCAACGAATGGCAGTTCTTGAACATACCAACCATGTTGTCGACATTACTTGTGTCGAAATTCGTCAGATTGATGTCGGTGAGTTTCCTGCAATCGTAGAACATATACATCATGTTTGTTACCGACCGTGTATCGAGATTATCCAGATACAAATTGCTCAGATTGTGGCATCTGCAGAACATGTACTCCATATCCGTAACCTGCCAAGTCTTCCATTCAAGCAAATTGAGATGCTCGAGCGCAATACAGCCATAGAACATGGAATTCATATCAGTGACATTGCTGGTATCGAAGAAACCTAATGTCAACTCCTTCAGTGCGGAACATCCGTCGAACATAGATGCCATCGTCGTTACTTCCGATGTGCAGAGGTTATGTAGGCCTTCGATATTCGTCAGCTTTTTTAAATTATAGAACCATTTATAGCAACTGGTGGGGCGAGTGCGTTTGAAGCTCTCGTCGAACACAACCTGCTCTACCTGCTTGTTCACCATCTCCCATCTAGGCACATTATCCCCTGTCATCAGAACATCTGCACCCTTCCATATCATTGTTACGGTATGGTCGTTATAGCTGTCACCCACATTCACGCGGCTCTCTGGAACAGTGAAGTAGAGCGTCTTGCTGTCTTCGCACCAAATGGCGTAGGCAGCATCGTAGTGTCCAGCCAGGGATTCGACAGCCTCAAAGTCTGCAACATTTGCGTAGCTCACACAAACGCTGCTGAAATCGCCGGTTGTCTCGTCGTCCATCATGAAATAAGCCTGGAATCCGGGCAGCATGTAGCTGTCGGTTCGGCTGTCAACCACGAAGAGCTTCGCCAGGTCGGTCTCGGAGAATGTGACGGGCATGTAACTGCCATAGAGTGATACGCCATTGTAGTCGGCGCTGTCGGCTTTGGCGGTGATGATGTCAATGTTCGAGAACATCATCTTGTCCGGAGCCCCGTCTGTCCATCTTACAATAGCAGGTGTGCCAGCAGGAACTGCTTTGCTCTCGTTGCAGAAGAGCGTCAGCGTGCCGTTTTCCTTCTTGGCACCGGCAAACGCCATGAGCTCGCCCTTCCAGTTCTGCGTCATCTGCTTGGTCAGCGTGAAGGGCAGACAGAGTGCTTGCCAGCCGTTAGCCGCAGTCGTGGAACGGTTCAGCACCACCTGTTGGGCTGTGAAGTTGTACAAGGGCGTGAAGCCATATTGGTCATCGAGAATCAGCCTATTGCAGATGCCGCCTACCACAACATTGTCGGCTGGCTGAGCCTTGCCGGCAGGCAGGCAGATAGACGATGGCACCTTCGTTCAAGCCGAAGAAAGGCGTGTCGGGCGTGGTACGGTCTATGATGAGAGGCTTCAAACCATTGCAGCGACTCATGTCGAGCGCCGTTATCTCATGGCCATTGTAATCCTTTATTATTTTGTTGTTGTCGCCATCGGCAAACAATATCACCTCGTCCACCATCGGCGGGACATCATTCGGATTGATGTAGTAGGCAAGGAGGTCCTTTATTCCGTTATGGTAGAAATAGACATTTCCTTCTGCAATGGGGTCGCCGATGGCCGCCATGAAGAAGCCATAGACTCCGTCGCGGACGCCAAACACATAGTGGTGCTTTGTGCCGATGACTGTCCCGTCGGACACCTTCAGGATGCTTTGTCCCGCTATGTAGGAGTCGTCGGCTCTCGTAAGCGGAATGTTATACAAGCCTCCAGGTATGTCGCTCTTCAGCAGCATCACGTTGCCCATGGGACATTCCTTGAGGGCTGTCATTGTCATCAGCTGTGTGTTTTCATCGGCATGGACCACCTCGAAGGCATCGATAGTAACGAGGCCGATGCCGTCGAAGTCGATAGGACTCGTGATGAGGTGCGGCACATAGGTCTGCCCTTCTGGGAACCGGATAGTCTGGCACAGCTCGCCTCCGATAGTGATGGAGTCGCCCAAGCGGTAGTTGCCCTCGGTGCCATAGACATATATTCGGAGTTCTATCTTCCCGTAGAGACACAGTTCCTCGGCCTTGGATGGTGCTTTGGGTTTCAGCGTGTCGAGCTTCATCACGTTCTGGGCCACGTTTTGGAAGATAGTGTCGGCCTTGTTGCCGAAATCGTCGATGAGCATAAGCCGGACATTCGCCTTGTTGCCGGTATTGACGGGCATCGTATAGAGATTTGTCGTCTTGGGCTTGAAAGAGTAGCCTTCCTTTACCTCGAAGCTAATGCTCATGTATCTGTTCTCGTCGAACTGTGCAGGCATTTCGATGAGCGAAGTGCCGGTCTGATAGGCGCTGGGCGTCACCTTCAAGTTGCCTCAGTTCTGAACGTCCGAGAGGTTGTAGAGCAGACCGCCCGACTCGCCGCTCTTCAGTTGGGTAGTGATAGTGCTCTCGGCCTTGTTGACAGTGGGGCGTACCATCAGTTCGTTGTCACCGCCCGGATAGTTGGCTTCCAAGCGGATCAACTCAATATCCTCGCCTATCTCGATGACCACAGAGTCGAGGTCAGTGCGGTAGTACTGCATGGTGGCAAGATGCTTGTCCCTCACCTTTGAAAAGACGAAGTCCTTCGAACCTTCGATGGAGGCGTCCGCGCGATATTGCTGACGGTAAAGGGCACACAAAGAGTGAAACCCTCGCGAACCAGCTTCAAGTTCTGAATCGTCACGTCGCACACAGAGCCGTCGGCAGCCTCCAGCGGCAAGGTGTTGTCGCCATTGGCATTGAGCGTGAGCAGATTCAGGTCGCCAGTGATGGCAGCATGAAGATTGTTCGTTTTGCCCTGATATGCTTCCTACTGATTTGAGAAGACATGCCAGCGAGGCATATTCATAAAGACGTTTTTCTCTATTTGCAGGTTTTGGGCTGCCGGGTAGCAATACACATCATTTGCAACGCAGTCATAGAATGTTTGTTGTCCGATGTGAGTTATACTCAGACTCAGTGGAATGGTGATGGTGTTTATATGTTGGCATTGTGCGAACGCCTTTTCACCTATCCTTGTTATGCCGTTTTCAAATACGATGTTCTCTATCTCATCTCTGAAAGCATACCAAGGCGAATCCTCCTCTTGCGTATAGTTCGTCATCTCACCACCATCGGCAGTGGGACTTACGGTGAATGTATTGCCATCCAGGCGGCAAATGGCTGTACCGCTTTTCCACCCTAAGACAATCTCCTTCTGAGTGATGTTGACATCTTCCTCTCCCATAGTAAAGCTGTATTGGCCGCCAGAAGCAGGAAGAGGCACTTCGTTGGCCTTTAGCATAATTGTCTTGTTCTGGAAGTTGTACCCTATGTTGACCATGTAGGCAAACTTTGCCATGTCCATTTATATATTACTTGTTGTTGCTCTGCAAATATACGCAAATTCCAGAATAGCATGATGCTTTCTTGTGGGAAAACAAAAAAATATGTGAAAAATGATATTATTGTTACCGGAAGCCACAAAAAATTACTGTTGGATTTCGTTATAACAAGTCCTTTCTCACATAATTTTATTGGCTGTCCGCTAGATCTCTGCCTGTTCTTATAAAAATGCGATTTGACGCCCTTTATTCACACCTTGGCGCAAGGGGGCTTGAAACGCCCCAAAGAGGCAGAAAGCTCTTAGCCCAGGGCGCTGTCCTGGGCTAAGAGCTTTCAGGCCTTCCTTCGGCTAAAGCCTCTGGCGCAGGCGGAGCAGTCCGGTTTTACCTGCCGGACACTAATAATAATTTTTAGCGGACAGCAACAGTTTCCATCCGTTTATTCCTGTCATCCCCTACTTCCCGCTGTTGAATAGCTTGTAGGTCTTGGTTCCTTCCTTTATAATATATGTGCCTTTCGGCAGGTCATTCAGGAGCATTCGTGCTGGCTGGTTGGTTTGTGTCACCTCCTTCACAAGCATTCCTGAGAGGTTGGAGATGGAGATGTCGCGAGCAGTTTCTGCAAATTCGTTATAAGCGAAGCCCGTAGAGTTCTCAGGCCAGAATGTGGCGACATACGTCAAGCCTTCACTCGGGTCTGCCAAGTCGATTTTCCTGCCCCAGTGGACTGAACGGTTGTAGTTTCCCTCGACAACTGTGATGACGCTTCCATCCACCTCAAGCACTACGACCGAGTGTCCGTTGTCGTTCACTCTGATGCCGTCTCCGACACGAATTTTGGGGATGTTGTCGTAGGAACATTCGATTTTGCGAATAGGGTACTCGTAGTTGGAGGCATATTCCATCATGTCCATCATAAAGGCAAAGCAGGCGATTCCCGTGAAGTGGCCGGCAGAATAGCCGAAGAAATCCACGGTGTTCAAATACTTGTTCAAGTTGTTCCAAGGCGTCCCTTCGGTATAGCCTGCCTTGTTTTTGCGTTCCATAAGACGTTCGTAGACGGTGTTCTCGTCGAGTTGTGCCCATGCTGACGACGGGATAAATGTCAATGCCGCCAACAATACTAAAAAGTAATAATGCTTCATAAATTTTTGGTTTTAGTTGAAAAAAGAAAGTGCAAAGGTAGTGAAAAAGTTAGCAAACTCCAAACATACAGACCGAAAATATGTGAATAGGTCTTTTGTCTGTGTGCATTTCGCATGGAAAACAGCGTGTTTGGGGCGAGCGAAACATGGTCTCCGACGATGCCTTTGGACTTATCTGCTTTTTTACATGTTTACAGAAGTTTATGAAGTAGATAAAGAGTCAAAGGCTAAGCAGTTAAGCCGAATGTATTGCCTGCGTGAGACAGACGGGAAAAGGTATTGGCTTCTCTGCCTGCGCCTGCGCCTTGCCTAAAAACCACTCATCCAAAAAGGAAACTCGACCTCCGAAACATGATTTCTTCATACACAGGAAAAACAGATTTTTTGCATGGAATACTTGCACGGAAGCAGAGAAAATCCTAACTTTGCTGAGCGAAATTCTACATACGCAAGCTGCAAATGTACATACGAATGTTGCAAATCTGCGTACGCAAGCTGAGTACGCACATACGCAAGTTGAGAAACAAAGATTTCTCAAGCTGAAAACAAATACTTAAAGGTCAGAAAGGGAAAAATACCTAAAGGGAGAAATGGATTTCCGGCACAGAAGCGGACTGAAGAAGCGAGGCACGCATCGGATTAACATACTAAAACAATAACATTACATCACATCACAAATCATGGTTTCCAGAAAAAACAAGCCGACCGCAGGCACCGGCGGCAAGAAGTATGTGCCTTACGAAAAGCGAACGGGCAACGAGTCAATCGTGTACTTCACCCGCAACCTCTCGGCCGAGGGACTCATCAATGCCTACAGGCAAGTGAGCGCAAACATCTGCGGCAAGGTGGGCGTGAAGCTGCACACCGGCGAACAGAACGGACCGAACATCATCCCGAGGGAATGGGTGAAGGCGCTCATGAAGAAAGACCTCAAGGGAGCCAGCATCATCGAGACGAACACATACTACGAGGGCGACCGCGACACGACGGAGAAGCATCGCAAGACACTGAAGGTGAACGGCTGGACGTTCTGCCCCGTGGACATCATCGACGAGCAGGACACCACCACCCTACCCGTCAAGGGCGGCAAGTGGTTCAAGAAAATGTACGTCGGCAAGAACCTCAAGAACTACGACTCGATGGTGGCGCTGACGCACTTCAAGGGACACACCATGGGCGGCTTCGGCGGCTCGAACAAGAACATCGGCATCGGTTGCGCCGACGGCCGCATCGGCAAAGCCATCATCCATACCGAAAAAGGCTCCGACAACCAATGGTCCATCTGCGAAGAAGAGTTCATGGAGCGTATGACGGAATCTGCTAAAGCCTCCATAGACTTCTTTGGCAAGCACGTCAGCTATGTCAACGTGATGCGCAACATGTCCGTCTCGTGCGACTGCGAAGGCTTGCTGGCCGAACCCGTCGTGACGCCCGACGTGGGCATCCTCTCCTCCACCGACATCCTCGCTATCGACCAGGCCTGTGTGGACATCATCTACGCCATGACTGCCGAGGAGCATCACGACATGGTGGAACGCATCGAGACGCGCCACGGCCTCCGTCAGCTCTCCTATATGAAGGAACTGGGTATGGGCAACAATCGCTACGTCCTCATCGACCTCGACACTGGCGGCAAACGCATCACCGCAGCCGACGCCGCAAAGGGACTGAAGCCTTTCGTGACAGGCACTAACTCTGCAGGCATTTAAGGTGAAGCGAAGCCTCTCGGGATGCGCCACTTGGAGCGTGTTGCCTCCAAGCAATCAATACCATACATGATGAACGTAGCCACATTGATGCTGGCGAGACAGAGCATCTATTATCATCTGAATCTCCGGCATATGGCTCTTTCTTCAAATAATGATACAATGGGCTACTCCACAGCACGGAAGACAACTTCAAGGCCGTCGGAAGCAGCACGGAGGGGAATGGGGAGAGATTTGTTGAGTTCGTCCTGCTGGAGGCTGCCGTGAAGGGGATTAGAGATGTGGGTGAGGTAGACAGGCTGGCCTGCTGGCGGAGTGTAGCGTTTTGTGCGGGCAAGCACGTGGGCTATTCGAGCAACAACTTCGGGGGTGGAATGGTTGAAGAGGCGGAAGTCCTCCTCGTGCCCAAGTCCCATCGTGGCTTCCATGACGAAAGCTGTTATCGGACGGTCCGGGATGTCGCTCTTGTGCGCGTCGATGCCAGCCAGCCGTGCTGCCTTGCCCATGATGCCGCTTGTGTCGGTGGCATAGAGCATGCGCACGCCGAGTCGCTCTGCCGTTGTACCCTTCTCGACAAGGTATATCTGAGCCTGCTCTTCGTAGAAGTTTGTTGTGTGGTTGGCCGGAAGAGGTGTGAAGGTGAGGCCTTCCACCGTGACGGGCACGCCAATCTTCAGCGTGACGAACTGAGGGGCAGGCAGTTTGTTCTCTGATGCGAGGCGGCGGAAATCGCTCTTCGCACGGTCAATCCACGTATCGGAAACATAGACCGTCTTCACTCCCAGCTTCAGTGCTTCGAGGGGCTGATAGTGGTCGCCGTGGGAATGCGTATAGAAGATATGCTCGGGGTGGCAGTCCTCGGGCAGCATGTCGCGCACGCTTACAGTGAGGTCGATGAGCACCTTCCCGTCGAGCAGCACGCTGCTGTTGCGCCTTTCGGTTGTTGTGCCTGCTTTCCATCCGGCAGCTCCCGTGCCGAGGAATCGCACCCGAAGGTCGGCATCGGAGGCCGCGGCGTTCTCGCAGGTGACAGGCGCAAAGCCTCTTTCTTCGTTTGCAATAGCGCTAAACGGCTTTGCATAAGCCTCCGCACCGCTCATTCCGGATAGTGCTATCGTAGCTATTCCGGCTTGCATGAATTCTCTTCTGTCCATATTATTGGTTGTTTTGAATGTAAATGCAGTACAAAGATAAGAAAAAGATCCAGGACATAGCATTTGCAACGAGGATTTTTTTCCTGTCTTCCTACTCTTTTCATGTGTATCCCTATCTTTTCATGCGTCATTTCATGTCCGTACCTTTGCAGAAAACTAT
The DNA here is from genome assembly GCA_017428785.1 of Bacteroidaceae bacterium. Lineage (GTDB taxonomy): Bacteria > Bacteroidota > Bacteroidia > Bacteroidales > Bacteroidaceae > Physcousia. The sequence continues at coordinate 11,122 of JAFRQD010000023.1, read as the reverse complement.
TGGCCATGGAATAGTTGTCGAACTGATTTCGGCTTTTATAAACAAAAAAAGAGAGCTCTTTTAAGAACTCTCTAAATGCGTTTTCTGCTTAAACAGCGGATTGACTTCGTCTATCCTTGAGCCTCTTGTCGGATTCGAACCACTATTTGATTATAAGATAGTTAGGAAGAGATGTGTATACCGATTTTGATTTTGTGTACACATACTCTTTTTCTACCATTTTTCAGTTGCGGATTTTATCCAACGACAATTTTCAGAGTTTTGCCTTTAGAGAGGCGTTGATTATTATTATTATTTAATTTGTTTTTTTGATATTCCCATATCTCTACACGGGAGCAATTAAGATTTTTTGGTTTGTTTGTTTGCCGTTTCAGTCCCGAAATTTCTTGCAGTGACTTTGAAACTCTCGTAACTTTGCACCAAATTCGTGAAATTTAGTATCACTAATGCTGGTGTTCGATTGCTATAACAGACCTCTTAATTACACTGCAAAGGTACTAAATAATAAGCAAACAAACAAACATTTTCAGGGAAAAGAACTAAAATTATATAATATGTATAGATTTCCTTCTTCAAGCAACATGAATTTTATGGGAATGGCAGTTCAAGGTGCATTTTCCAAAAGGAAAACAGGTGTATTAATGCATGTAAAAGCGACATTTGTAATACTGCATTTAATTTGTAATGAATCCACCCCTGTAGGTAGGTGGTAATTACCAATTAAACACACATGTATTATGGAAGAAAAAACTTTCATTGAGAAGAAGACGGAATGGATTCGTTCAATCCGTCCAGGCGACGAAAAAAAGGGTTTCGTCAGAAATTATGAAGAGATTGACACATTATCTACTCTCGTCAGCAGATTCAATCAAGGGCTGGGAAGAGATAGAGGTGTTAAGCTGACAACCAAGCGCAACTGGGATGAGAAATCGTTTAGTATTAAATGCGAAAAGATTAAAACTTAAAGAAAGGCAAGTATGGTACAAATTAAAGCAAAAGGGGCAAACACTACCCTAGCACAAAGAATCGTAAATTGTAATGACACGGTTATGACATTGGATGATGCTGCCGAATTTCTCGGCAAGACCAGAGAAGCCGTAAAGAAAATGTGTCAGCGCAAACAGATTCCATGTCACAAAGAACGTAAGTCATGGCTCCTGCTTAAAAGCGAAATTGTTGAATGGCTACGTGCTTTATAATTAAGTTCTCTCACAAAGAACTCTAAATGCGTAAAGTCCTCTGCCTGTCCTCTGAGAAGAACGCATGCAGAGGCAATTTTTTAACATCTATTCTAATTATTATGGCAAACGAAATCATTACAACAAAAGATGTAGAAGACAAAGTTATTGTCGTGCGTGGACAGAAAGTTTTGCTTGACAGAGATGTTGCTGCACTTTATGGCGTAGAGACAAAAAGGGTGAATGAAGCTGTCAGGAATAACATTGAAAAGTTTCCTGATGGTTACATAATTGAATTGACCGACGAAGAGTCTTCATCTGTAAGGTCGAAAATTTCGACCATACAAGAAATGCACTATGGTAAACACTCAAAATACAACTACAAAGCTTTCACGGAAAGAGGCTTATACATGCTGGCTACAATCCTGAAGTCAAAGAATGCAGTGATGACTTCTATCGCCATCATCAATACATTTACACAGGTGCGAGAGATGGCAAGAAAGATGGAAGAAATGCAGCACGCTCCTGATGGCGAGTCATTGCAGAAAGAACTTCTAAAGAAGTCAGGCGAACTCATGGGAGAAATCATCGGGCAGAATCTTTCCACCAGAGCTGTCGAAACAGAAATTGAACTTAACTTCGCTGTCGTGAAGATAAGGCACAAAATCATTCGAGGAGGTAAAGAGGAATAGCATGGAAAGGAAAGTTTACTATGTGCAGCCGAAGATTGCCACTAAAATCGTGGAATTGCAGGTAGAGCACGCCCTGCCAGTGAACATCATCGTCGGTGAGTGTGTGGGAAATCTGACCTCCATCACCTTTGAGTACGAACTGATTGACTATCACATCATGGCATGGCTCGTGGACAAAGGTACGCAGTTTTATACTTGCCTACCTGATGAGGAAATTATAGACGATAATGATTAAACAATCCGACATTGACAGGGTTCTGGATGCTTGCAACATCGTGGATGTTGTCAAGGACTATAATGTAAACCTGAAACAAAAAGGCAGGTACCTCTTTGCGTGCTGCCCTTTCCATGAAGAGAAGACTGGCTCTTTTTGCGTTTCGCCTGAGACTGATACGTACCATTGCTTCGGATGCCATGAACATGGAAACAGCATCAGCTTCGTTATAAAACATGATGGCTGCTCATTCCCCGAAGCTGTGAAGAAACTGGCTGAGAAATACAACATCGATATCGAGGAGTCCGAGCCTTCTGCACAGGATGAAATGGTACGGAAACAGAAGGAGGCAATGTACATAGCCAATGACATCCTGGCGAAATACTATCATGAGCTGCTTCTTAATAACGTAGAAGCTTCCAAATATGCCTTCGGACGATGGAATGAAGAATACTGCAAAAAACATCTCATTGGTTATTGTCCGCCCGACGCACGCCTGATTGATAAGCTTGGCATATCAAATGAAATCGTCGAGCAGCTGGGACTGAAGAACAAAGGTGGGTATGACTTCTTCAATGAACGTGTTGTCATTCCTATCCGCGACAGGAACCAGCACATTATCGGATTCACAGCTCGCCTTCTACAAATCCCCAAAGACAAGTATAAAGACAAGGAGAAGGAGCCGCCAAAGTATATGAACAGCAAAGAAAGCATCATATATGACAAGAAAAGTTCATTCTTTGGTTCTGATACGGCATGGGGAGCAATCTTTCGGACTGGCATCTGTCACATCGTGGAAGGTGCTTCTGACTGTATAAGGCTACATCTCATCGGTGTTCCTAACACTTTGGCACCTTTAGGCACTGCCTGGACGGAGGAACATTGTGCCATCATCAAGAAGAAGGCTTCACACATCTGCTTCGTGCCTGATGCGGACCCACCCAAGCCTAACGAGAAGTACGGACCTGGCATCAAGGCGGTGATGGAGTCTGGCGAAGCGGCCATGAAGTATGGCTTTACTGTCTCTGTGAAGCAGATACCCATCGGAAAAAAGAAAAAGGATCCTGACTCGTACTGTAAAGACAAGGCAAAGTTTGATAAACTTAAGGAAACAGATTTTATTCTTTGGCTGGCCGAACTCCTATTCGAGAAGGGCATGACTGCAGAGCAGGAAAGCAAGATTATTAACAGGCTTGCTTCGCTCATGACTACCCTATCTGATGAAACAACTGTTGACAGGTATATCTCGAAACTGACAAAATATGTTCCCGGGAAGCGCACTTGGCAGAAGGCTCTGGATGCACAGCGTAATGAGCAGGCGGAAGCTGAAGCGAAGGCTAAGGCTGAAAAGGATTCTGACCTTTTCAAAAAGTATGGCTTCAACATCGAGAAAGACAAACACTATTACTCTATCTCTGATAAAGGTGGGGTGTATGTATGGAGTAATTTCATCATGACGCCGCTTTATCATATCAGAGACAGCGTGAATCCTAAGCGTATCTACTTGCTGAAGAATGAACGGGGACAGCAGGAACTGCTGGAACTGAAGCAGGAGGATTTGTGCTCACTGCAAAGGTTCATGGTGAAAGTCGAAGGCTTGGGTAATTTCATCTGGAAAGCTTCGAATCGTGAATTGCAAAAGCTGAAGGAACTGCTTTATGAGGTCACGGATTCGGCTGAGGAGATTGTACAGCTGGGATGGCAAAGCGAGGGGTTCTTTGCCTTTGGCAATGGTATATTCCATGATGGGAAATTCCTCAAAACAGATGATGTGGGTATCGTCAGACTGCCTGAAGGCAATTACTATCTGCCTGCAAACTCTTCTATCTACAGTAAGGACAAGAAGCTTTTCCAGTTTGAACGGCGTTTCGTACATCTGGGACTTTCTACCATTTCACTCAAAGAGCTTACGAATCATCTTTTCCGAGTTTTCGGGAACAATGGACGCATGGGATTCCTGTTCCTATTGGCTACGCTTAACAGGGACATCGTGACAAGGGTGACACGCTCCTTCCCTATCCTGAATCTCTTCGGACCGAAAGGCTCTGGTAAGTCCGAGCTGGGACATACGCTGATGTCATTCTTCATCATTGATAACGTGCCGCCAAATATACATAACTCTACCAAGCCTGCTCTTTGCGATACGGTGGCCGCTGTGTCGAATGCGCTGGTTCACCTTGATGAGTACAAGAATGAAATGGAGCCTAGCAAGATTGAGTTCTTGAAAGGACTCTGGGACGGCACGGGACGTACACGCAAGAACATGGATCTGGATAAGAAGAGCGAGGTGACTTCTGTCGATTCTGGCGTCATTCTCTCTGGACAGGAGATGCCGACTGCCGACAATGCGCTTTTCTCGCGTATCATCTTCCTCTCGTTCAAGAATTCTTCGTTCTCTGAAGAGGAAAGGGCAAACTTCCTTACGCTTAATCAAATCAGAAAGCAGGGCTTGACACATCTGACACTGGAGATACTCAGTCACAGAAAGAAGGTGGAAGGCTCTTTCCGCAATCTCTATCATCAGACAATGATGGAGGTCAGCGAGAGCCTGAAGGAAAAGGGCAAAGATATCGAGGATCGTATCATGATGAACTGGGTGTCGCCGCTGACTGTGTTCAGGTGTCTGGAGAGTGCTATTGACACTTCACTTTCCTATAAGGAGATGTTCAATATCTGTGTCGAAGGCATACGCTTTCAAAACTCCCATTGTAAGCAGAACAATGAGCTTTCCAACTTCTGGAAGGTGGTGATGTATCTCGTCGGTGAGAACTTGCTCGTTGACGGGGGTGATTACCGTGTCGAGTATCTGCACCGCCTCAATACGGACAAATACAAACGTGAATGGCAGGAAGCACATCCTGTTCTCTATGTCCAAAAGTCCCGATTGTTCATGCTTTACAAGAAGAACGGAAAAGCTGTGGGCGATAATATCCTTTCGGAAAGTTCTCTTGAATACTATCTCCTTAACTCCAGGGCTTATCTAGGATATAAGAAAGGGGTACGCTTCAAGGTGTTTCATGGTGGAGTTCAGAAGTTCAAGAGTGGCGGTGAAGGCGTTCCCGAGAGCAAGGTATTCCAAGCCTATTGCTTTGACTACGGTATTCTGGAAGAGGACTATGGCATCAACCTGGAACTGGCATCCGATGATGATGGAGACACTGCTCATAAGGAAGATTATGATGCTGCTCATCCTAAACAACAGACATTAGACTTATAGACATTCTTCTCTTTCTTTCAGTGCAGAACCTTCTGCAAACCCCGATTATTTGCCGCGAGGCACGTAATCGGGGTTATTTTTTGTCCGAAAAAAGCGATTTGATTTTGATAGCTCATTTTTTACTTACAACATTTACAACTTATACAACATATTATTTTATAATAAGTTAAAAGGCTTCCTCTCGGAAACATCTGACAACATCTGACAACATTGTTCATAATTAGCTTTTTTCAACAACAAAATCGGGCAGTTTACAACACTGGCAACACATGCAACATTTATATCTTATTTTATATCAATAAATTAGCACATCGTTGAACGTGTTGTAAATGTTGGAAGCGAAAACAGGTGTACACGAGTTGAAAAATCTTTTTTTCAGAAAAAGTTTAATATATAGTTGAGATACTATCGATTATCAGTACCTTTGCACATCATTTGAAAATTGCTGATACTATGGAAAACACTATTTTTATTACACTGGAGCCGTATCTGGCCCAATGGTTGAAACATGAGATGGGCGGTACTAGCCCTATTCCCGTCAAGAGAGCTTCGGCTGAAGCTGCTATCCTGCAGCTGTTCCTACAGAAACAACCGCGTGACCCTCAGTATAGGCCACAGATTAAAGCACTGCCTGGGCAGGTGGAAATACTGCTGCCTAGATTCCGACTGAGAGACACGCGTACTTATAACTACTTGCCACCTCGCGGTGAGAAGGCGCTGCACCAGTGCATACGCAATCGCTTCAAGGTGGCTATGTGGACGGATCTGCATACCGTCGGGAATGTGGTCAAGAGGACGGACATCGTCATCTCTGACTGGATGGAGAAACATGGCATCGAGGTGGATGACAAGAACTGGAACACTATCGCCAAGATTCTACAGCGTTGTAGGGCTACATATTGCAAGAATAATCGTCTGACTGACCATAAATCTTCAAAAGACGCAGAAATGTAGCTAATTTTTTCACTACCTCATTCTCGTTTTGTCCACCTTTTCATTCTTTCATTCTTTCATTTTCTCATTCTTCAATGCACCAGTCTCTTCCCAACATAACGGCCATCTATTATGTGCCTTGTGCTTCGCTTATACCGAACATCACTGAGAAGCATCGGGCCGGACTGCCTGTTGCCATATTCCCACTCCCCTCTTCCATTGAGCAATATAGGAATGCATCATGTGAGGCTGAGCAGGAATATGTGGGTGGGGGCTATTCGGAGAAAACAGTGCTGCAGTTCAACACTACAGACGATTTGAGTCACTACCCTGCTCTGGCATTCGTGGTTACGGATGCTGGTGGGCAGTCGTATATCATAGGTACGAAGGAAGCGCCATACCCTATCATGGAAATCACACAGACGATTGACAAGGAGGTACATGTGAATACTGTCAAGGTGACTTTCACACGACCAAAGTCTCTCGTTCCGTGCCTTATTTGATGCTTTTTGTGCTTTTTATATTAATAAATGTTAATTATACAACCTAAAAGTTGTACCCAAAACTTGTTTTATATATTTTTGCATTGAAATTATAACTGAATTATGGAATTCTCTATTATCACAGAAGACGAAAGGCTTTGGGCTGCGAAGTATGATGGCGAAGCTGATAATGCTTTAGATACATTGTTTGAACAATGGAACGATGTGGTTTGGCTCCGCGATTTCTTTAAGGCAAACATCGATGACTTGACTTCATATTTCAAAATAACTGATGTGAACCAGGCTATTTACGACACTATAGATGATAGCGAACGCCTGCAATGTCTCATCATGGACATTTCTCCCGATGCCGACCTTGACAAACTTTTCCGCCCTCTGGAGAACAGTCGCTCCTCAGATATGCTGCTTAGCAAGGAAAAAGCCAGACTTAAAGAATATCATAAACATGCTTCATGGCTTAGGATATATGCCATCAAACTGGAGCCTGGTATATATGTGATAACCGGTGGGGCCATCAAACTGACTCGAACCATGCAGGAACGTGAACATACGCTCCATGAACTGGAGAAGATGGAAAAGGTCAGACGGTTCCTGCTTGAAAACAACATCATTGACAAAGACGCATTTACTGACTACATGAGTGAGTTGTCATAACCTTTATAATAATAAGGAGGAATGAGTATGAATGGAGTAATTGAAGGACTGAAAAAGCATCAGTCACCCACTCCGTCAAAATGGCGTGAGAAGGCTCTGTGGCGACAGCAGAACAAATCATGGCTGCGCTACTCTCAGCACATTGCTATGCTCATGCTTGACAAGATGGAGGAATTGAACATGACACAAAAGCAGTTGGCTGAGCTTATGGGATGCAGCCAGCAATATGTGTCGAAAGTGCTGAAGGGACAGGAAAACCTCTCCCTCGAAACATTATCCAAAATCGAGGACTGCCTGGAAATATCTATCCTTCAGGAAGAATTGGAGCTGGCCTAGCGTCTTTTCCTGTTCTTATATAATAGTGTACTTTTGTGCCGGAAACACATTAGTACACTATTTTTATGGCTCATTCTAAATATCATCTTCACCTGAAAGGGTATGTCGGAGGCTACGACTTCGACAGGGACTACGTCGATTACGTGCTCTCCAAGAATCCTGATACGGAGGTGCATGTGCTCATTGACTCGCTGGGCGGGTCGCTGGCCACTGCGCTCTCCATTGTAGCTGCTTTCCGTGAACACGCCAATGTGCATGTTCACTTCGTTGGTATGAACGCTTCTGCTGCTACGATTGTTTCTCTTGGAGCGAAGCATGTCTCTATTGATTCTTCCGCTATGTACCTTGTTCATAAGTGCTCGGTGGAGTTCTTCCGCTGGGCTTCGGCGAACAGCGACAAGCTGGCGGACATCATCAAGGAGGCTAAGCAGATGAAGTCCGATCTGGAGAAGATGGATGCGAATGTCGCGCAGATGTACGCCTCTAAGTGTCAGAAGTCCCCTGAGGATCTTCTCGCACTGATGAAGAAAGGCGGATGGCTGACTGCTAAGGAAGCGCTCGAATGGGGCTTCGTAGATGAGATTACCGATTACGAGGAAGATGCAGCTCCTGTCATTACGGATTCTATTGCCGCTGACATGGCTTCTTCGGGTATTCCCGTCCCATCCTGCTATTCCGGGCAGCAGCCTTCCAATATCTTCACGCGTTTTGTCGAAGCACTTACTAACATTTTCTCTAACTCTAATACATTATCTAAAATGGAACAAGCTAACACTACTACTCAGCAGGAGCAGGTGCAGACTCAGCAGCCGGCTCCTCAGGCCTCAGTACAGCAGCCTGTAGCAGGTACGCAAGTACAGACTCAGCAGCCAGCTCCAGCTCCTCAGCAGCAGGAGCAGCCTGCAGCGGATGCTCAGTCACAGGCACAGCAACAGGCTTTGGAGCAACAGCGCCAGACGCTGGAAGCACAGCATAACACGACTATTGCTGCCAAAGACCAGGAGATTGCTCAACTGCGTGCAGAACTGGATGCACTTAAAAAGGCTCCAGGAGCTTCTACTTCTCAGGTGGTAGAAACAGAAAAGAAGGATAATCCTCAGGACAAGCACTCTGCTGTCGAGGACTTCTTCGCCACGCGTCAGCGTGCCACTGAGCTCTACAATCTCGTGCCGTAAAGTCTCTCTCGTGTTCAATTCTTCATTCTTCATTCTTAATTCTTCATTTTTATTATGGCTGGAAAACTTAACTTTACTCTGCAGGAATATCAGGAAGCGGCTACCAAGTGGCGCTCCGACCTGCTCATGCTCCCTATCATAGGCTGTCAGGATACACTGAAGTACATGACGGCTCGCCCTGGCATCCGCTATAAGGAACAGGTGGGAGCTCTCTCCGGTGATGCTCAGTTCGGACCGTACAAGCCCTCCCGCTCTACGGACTTCAATCTGAACATCGACTTCCGCACCCTCGAAACATTCTTGGGTAGCGTCGTGGCGAAGTTCGAGCCGAACAGCGCTGTATCTACGCTCCTCGGTCAGATTGGTGACACGAAGGGCGATGGACAGATGCAGGCGCCTACGGCTAAGCATGTGCTGGCGCTTATCGCCAAGTCTCTCTCTGAGCATCTGAATGAGGCTATCTGGGCTGGTGAGCGCAATCCCAACGGTGACACAACTCTTGACCTCTTCGATGGCTTCGACACCATCACAAGCAAGGAGATCACGGCTGGCACTATTGCCGCTTCTGAGGGCAATTACATGAAGCTCACCGATGCCATCACCAACGACAATGCGGTGGACATCGCCAAGGAGATTCTCTTCTCGCTGGATCCCCGTCTTCGTGCACAGGATCTCTATATGTTCTGCACACAGGAGTTCGCTGATGCCTACAACGAGAGCTATCTGCTCACTCATGGAGGCATCAACTACAACACGAAGTACGGACAGGACACTGTGGAAGGCTCCAATGGCCGCCTGCACATCGTGCCGATGTACAACAAGATTGGCTCTAAGTTCATCCACATCTGCCCGAAGATCAACATGCTCGTAGGTTATGACCAGATGGGCGACATCGAGTCTGTTTTGGTCAAGGAGTATGAGCCGTTCATCCTCTCCTACATCGCTACCATGTTCTTCGGTGTGCAGTTCGAGTCTATCGACAAGCGCCGCTTCAAGGTGGTTGAACTGGCGGATTGATAATCCTTGAACTCTTGAAATCTTCAATTTTTCAACTTTTCACCTTTTCAATTTTATTAGTCATGCCTAACTGCTCTCCTCTTCAGAAATCTCTTGCGTGGTGCATGGGTACGCCTGAGCTGCCCGGCATCCGCAAGCGGATTTACTACATCTCAAAGGACCAGATTGCCGAGTGGCCTACTTACATCCGCGATGTTAATAATCGCAGGATGAAGAAGGCGGCCTACAGAGGTGATTTCGTTCTCGTTGCCGATGCCAAGTGGAAGTACATTGACATCCTTCCCGAAAAGTCGCAGCTGACTTCGGAGCCACAAGGGGAACTGCCATCACAGACGCAGTTGAACAAACTGGTGGCTGTGTTCCCTGGTGTGAGTCCGGAAGCGTCGGCTGCCGCCTGCTATCTCAACAACAGCGACAATGTGTTCCTCGTTGAAGACATGAAGGGCTTCTTCCGCGTTGTGGGCTGCAGGAAGTGGTTCACCAAGACAACGGTCTCGCAGGACAATGGCCAGGGGCCTACGGGCACCACTTCCACCACTATCAACGTGGAAGCACCGGACGAGGTGCCTTCGCCCTTCTACATGGGCATCATCGAAACTGAGCTTGGCGATGTCCAAGGGGAAATGTTCGATGATTCCGATGACCCTGCTGAAGCTCCCGTCTATGACAATGAAGTCTCTATCAATGGGCTGGCGTACAATGTCGCTGGTCGTGAAATAAGTATTCACGGGCCATTGACAACAATCATCTTCACTGGTGAAAACATGCAGCAGATCAAAGTCCGCACAGACAACTCCACTGAGGACATTGCCTTGATGGACACTGATAGGACAACAGCTACATGGAGAGGCAATTTGCCTGCTCCTGCTACTGTGGCTGTCAGCAAACGGGAAAACAACACGGATGTCCTGTGGTTCATCCTGGAGGTTACTGGTATCACAAATTGACAACAATGACCTTCAGATGAAATATCCTTCTAATCGTTCATTCTTAATTCTTAACTCTTAATTCTTAACCCTATAAGTCATGCCACAAAATTGCACTCCTTTCCAAAAGTCGCTTGCATGGTGCATGGGCATTCCTGAACTGCCCGGCATTCGCAGGCGCATCTACTACATCTCGAAGGACCAGATTGCCAAGTGGCCGCCTTTCAATCGCGATGACAACTACAGAGCGAAAACGGCTGTACTGACAGGCAATTTC
>JAFRQD010000022.1 GCA_017428785.1 Bacteroidaceae bacterium | reverse complement strand
GGCAACTACATCAACATCAATATACTTGATGCCAGCGACACCACCAAGACGCATCGCTACGCATACGCCCTCGAATGGAAGGAAGACCACAAGGGAAATGTCTTCGCCCGATACATCGTGACGTACGCCAAGATACCTTCGGCACAGACAACCACCGTTATAGGCATGGGCATTCCTTCCAACCCAATAAACCCGTTCTTCAATGAGATGACGAACGACGACGCTTTCATCCGTAACTTCAACAGCTTGAAAGATTATTACATGAATCATGAATTGACGGAGATGACAGCAATCGGCATCTATGACCTCTGCAGGCTGGGCGTCAGGTTTGGAGCTTTCCAGCTTCCCGACTCTACAGAGAAGTGGGAGAAGGTAATGGCCGACATTGACTCTTTAATAGAAGTGGCGAAGACCGAGACAGACCGAGTGAACTTCCAGAAGGCGCGCGATCTGCTAATGCAAATGCATAAAAAGTAAGCAATCAAAGTAACAAGTAGTATTCTCGTTAAATTTAAAGGTATTTTTTCTTTTCATGTCCTCGACCAGCTGCGAAGCCAGTCGGGGCTTTTTTATTTCGCTCTATTACTACGAATAACTGTTCAATAACTACAAATAAACGTTAAAAAGCAGTCAATATCTATACTTTCCAATATCTAAACATTGCGAGATTCAAGAAAACTCCCTTACTTTGCTCTCGGAAACAAACATGTTGAATGATATGAAACGCAACGACAACACATTGACAAAGGTTGAGTTCGAAGTGATGAACATCATTTGGGACATCGACGGAGCGGCTTGTGCGTGGGATGTTCTGGAGCACTACAAAGAGCCCAAGCCTGCCTATACGACTATCGCGACCTACCTGAAAGTGCTCTACGAGAAAGGTTATCTCGACTTCCACAAAGTGGGCGGTCAGGGCAAGACGCATCGCTATGTGCCGCTCGTCACTCGGGCTGAATACACACGTCGCACGATGCAGGAGGTGAAGCAGAACTTCTTCGGTGGCAGCGTGAAGTCAATGCTCAACTACTTCGTCACAGAAGAGAACCTCTCAGCCGATGAAGTGAAGGAACTGTTTGAGTTAGTTAAGAGTTAAGAATTAAGAAAAATACCAAACGCGGCTATACATATTATAACTCTAGATTTAACTCCTAACTGTGACAGACTATCTTTCTTAACTCTTAACCCTTAACTCTTAACCCTTAACTCTTAACCCTTAACTCTTAACTCTACAATGTTTCTTTATTCCATCAAGTCAGCAATCGTACTGTCAATGCTGTACTTGCCCTACATGCTGATGCTTAGGCGCGAGAGTTTCTTCCGCTTCAACCGCATGGTGCTCTTGAGCATCCTGTTGCTGTCGCTCGTCCTGCCGCTCTGCAACATTCCTTGGATGTCGCTCGACCACCAGCCTGTCGTGCAAGCGGCACAGTTGCAGATGCTCGAGCTGGGCATTCCCGTCCACGTCTTGCCCGAGGTACAAGTCTTGGCAGAGAAGCAAGAGGAAAGTTTTTTCACTTTTTCCCTCTTTCACCTTTTCACCTTTATATATATAATAGGTATGGTGTCGTTGCTCGCGATGAGGCTTTGGCAGATTGCTCGCCTGCAGTTCGGCTTGAAGCGGGGTGTGCTTTGGCACAGCGACGAGCAGGGCGTCCGCATCTATTGCCATTCGGGAGATGTGGCGCCGTTCAGTTGGATGAAGAACATCGTGCTTAACGAGAAGGACTACGACGAGGCAGGTCGCGAGATTGTCCTTCACGAGATGGGACACATACAGGGCCGCCACTCGTGGGACGTCGTGCTGCTCACCCTCGTGCAGATGCTTCAGTGGTGGAATCCGCTCTGCTACGTGCTGGGCATCAGCCTGCGTGACGTTCACGAATACGAGGCCGACAACTTCGTCCTCGAGCAGGGCGTTTCGGCACAAGGTTATCAGTTATTGCTTATAAGAAAAGCCGTTGGCTCCGGTTCCTACGCTTTCGCCAACAGCTTTAACCATAGTTTAACTAAAAAACGTATCACTATGATGAAGAAGTCAAAATCAAATCCTTGGATGAAGAGCAAGGCGCTCTATGTCATCCCAGTCGCTGCGTTGGCGCTCTCGGCCTTCGCAACGCCTAAGTTCGTCGCTCCGATTGAGGAGACAGTAACTAAACTCGAGGGCAAAGGTACGGAGAATTCTCTTAACCTGCAAGCTTTTGAGGAAGAAAGAAAGCTTGTTGAATTAAAGAATGTTTCAAAAGTTCTTGTCAATGGCAAAGAGATGACGCCTCAAGAGGCTATGGAGGCTGTGAAAGGCAAAGAAATACAAAACAGTCTTATCACCCAGCCTGATGGCTCTGAAGCACTCTCGATAAAGACGAGAGGGTATAAGGATGCACCACAGCCCCTGATTGTCCTCAACGGCAAAATCTACGAAATCCCTAAGGATGCGGTGAAGGACATCAACTCCGAGGAGCAGCTCACGAAACTGCTGAATATCAATGCCGAGGATGTTGAGAGCATCGCCGTGCTTCAGAAGGATGCCGCCACTGCCAAGTGGGGCGCCAAAGGTTCCAATGGTGCCATCGTAATTGCGACCAAGAAAGAGACGAAGGAACCCGAGAGACAGAATGTTGTCTATAACAAGGAGACAGGAACTAATGACCCTGTTCTCAAGGACCTCGTCAAGAAACTGCCTGGAGCTGAAATGGATGGCGACGGCAATATCACAGTGGGCGGCAAGAGCGTCGCCAAGATAATGCTCAATGATAAGGAAGTCTTAAACAATAACGACACCATCTATAATGTGGTGAAGGAGAGGGCTCAGTACCCTGGAGGCGATGAAGAGTGCTTCAAGTTCCTTTCCGAGAACGTCCGCTACCCCAAACTCTGCCAATATTTTGGCGTGCAGGGACGTGTCATTGTACGATTTGTGATTGAGAAGGACGGCAGCATCACACATATTGAGAAGGTTCGTGGAGCGGGAAAGACACTCTCGGAGGTGGAAGTAACGTCCTACAAAAAGGAACATCCCGACAGCCCGGAGCAACTCAAGGCAGGACAAGACCTCGGCGACCTGCTATTCGGAGAAGCCAAGCGCGTGATGGAGCTGATGCCAAAGTGGGAGCCTGCCAAAGATAAGGAAGGCAATCCTGTCCGCAGCATCTTCAACCTGCCTGTCATGTTCCGACTACAGTAGCTTCCCAACACGACACGTTAAGTATGACAACATCACACGTTATTTTTGACAACATCACACGTTATTTTTGACAACATGACACGTTAAGTTTGCGATTATCCCACGTGATGTTTTCAGATAGCTCCTTCGTCGCGAGGCGGAGGAGCTTTTTCTGTTGCCTTACATTACTTAATAAATACTAAAATTTCGGTATTATTTGCGATGGATTGGCCTTTTTTTGCTAAATTTGCACGCGAAATAACTAAGCAAAGGAAGATATGGGATTCTTTAATTTCTTTAGCAAAGAGAAGAAGGAAACGCTCGACCAGGGGCTTGAGAAGACGAAGGAAAGTTTCTTCGGCAAACTGACGCGTGCCGTTGCAGGCAAGTCGAAGGTTGATGACGAGGTGCTCGACAACCTCGAGGAAGTCCTCGTGACAAGCGATGTGGGGGTTGAGACGACCCTCAACATCATCAAGCGAATCGAGGAACGAGTGGCTCGAGACAAGTACGTCACCACCGGCGAGCTGAACAACATTCTTCGCGATGAAATCGCACAATTGCTCACGGAAAACAACACAGACGATACCGAAGGCTTCCAGATTCCTGCCGACAAGCGTCCGTATGTCATCCTTGTTGTGGGCGTGAACGGCGTTGGCAAGACCACAACTATCGGCAAGCTCGCCTATCAGTTCAAGGAGGCTGGCTTGAAGGTCGTGCTTGGTGCTGCTGATACGTTCCGCGCCGCTGCTGTCGAGCAGATATGTATCTGGGCTGAAAGGGTAGGGGTGCCTGTCGTGAAGCAGAAGATGGGCAGCGACCCAGCCAGCGTGGCTTTCGATACGTTGAACAGCGCAATAGCCAACAACGCAGATGTCGTCCTCATCGATACTGCGGGTCGTCTGCACAACAAGAAAGGCCTCATGGACGAGCTTTCGAAGATAAAGCGCGTGATGCAGAAGCTCATGCCCGATGCGCCGCACGATGTGATGCTCGTCCTCGATGGCAGTACCGGCCAGAATGCCTTCGAGCAAGCCAAGCAATTCACTTCTGCGACGGAGGTCACAAGTATGGCCATCACGAAGCTTGACGGAAGTGCCAAGGGCGGTGTAGTCATCGGCATCAGCGACCAGTTCAAGATACCTGTCCGCTACATCGGTTTAGGCGAGCGGGCAGAAGACTTGCAGCCATTCAATCGTAGAGAGTTTGTTGACTCCTTATTCAAGAATTAAGAATGAAGAGTGAAGAATGAAGAATCTGCTTCCGCCAAAGGTTCTCCCCATAAAGGGGGAGTTAGAGGGGACCTCTGTTGATATTATCACCCTCGGTTGCAGCAAGAACCTTGTTGACAGCGAGAAGCTCATCCGTCAGTTGGAACTGAACGGCTTCAAGGTGACGCACGATGCAGAGGAACCCGAGGGGGAGATTGCTATCGTCAACACCTGCGGTTTCATCGGCGATGCGAAGGAGGAAAGCATCAACATGATACTCGAACTTGCGCAGCGCAAGGAACAAGGCAAGATCAAGCAACTCATCGTGATGGGCTGCCTCTCGCAGCGTTACTTCGAGGAACTTCAGCAGGAACTGCCCGAAGTAGATAAGTTCTACGGCAAGTTCGATTGGGAGCAAATCATCACCGACCTGAATGGCACTTATCACAAGGACGCCTCCAATGAAAGGCACCTCACAACGCCCTCGCACTATGCCTACCTAAAGATAAGTGAGGGCTGCAATCGGCATTGTGCTTATTGTGCCATTCCTATCATCACAGGCAAACAAAAGTCCCATTCCATCGAAGAAATCGTGGCTGAAGTGGAAGGTTTGGTGGCAAAGGGAGTCAAGGAGTTTCAGGTCATCGCGCAGGAGTTGACGGGCTACGGGACAGACATCTACGGCAAGCAGATGATAGCAGAACTCATCGACCGCATTGCTGAGGTGCCTGGTGTGGAGTGGATAAGGCTTCACTACGGTTATCCTGCCCATTTCCCTTGGGAACTCTTGGAGGTGATGAAGCGTCACAAGAACGTCTGCAGGTACCTTGATATTGCTCTTCAACACATCTCCGACAGTCAGCTTTCGGCTATGCGTCGACACATCACGAAGCAAGAAACCTACGATTTCATCGAGAAAATCCGCAGGGAAGTGCCCGGCATTCATCTTCGCACGACACTCATGGTGGGCTTCCCCGGCGAGACAGATGAGGACTTTCAGGAACTCATCGACTTCGTGAAGTGGGCGAAGTTCGAGCGAATGGGTGCCTTTGCCTATAGTGAAGAAGAGGGAACTTATGCCGCAGAGCATTACAAGGACGATGTCCCGGAAGAAGTGAAGCAGGTGCGTCTCAGCAAGTTGATGCGCGTCCAGCAACAGATAAGTGAAGAGGTTCAAGCCCACAAGGTAGGGCAAACGATGAAAGTCATCATCGACCGCGAGGAAGGTGGCTATCTCATTGGCAGAACGGAGTTCGATTCCCCGGAAGTTGACCCTGAGGTGCTCATCAAGAAAGTCGAATCGCCCAACCTCAAGCCGGGAATGTTCGTGCAAGCGAAGATAGAAAGTGCCGATGAATTCGACCTTTTTGCAATCCTAAACGACTAAACAACTAAACGACTAAATATGAACAACAAAGAATTTATAACCGACTTGGCCAGCCGAACCAAGTTGAGCAGTAAGGAAGCCGCTTCGTTGGCAAGTGCTACTGTCTCTGCCATCATAGGCGAGCTGCTGGAAGAGAACTCCATCTTCGTTCCTGGCTTCGGCACTTTTGAGGTGAAGAAGAAGCTGGAGCGTGTCCTCGTCAATCCAACAACCAAGCAGAAAATGCTTGTGCCGCCAAAGATGACGGTGAACTTCAAACCCAACACATCCTTGAAATTAAGAGTTAAGAAATAAGAGTATTATGGCTAACAAGATAACCCTTCCCCAGCTTGCCAAAACGCTGGCTCAGAAACATGCCATTTCGCAGAAGGATGCCGAGGCTTTCCTGAAAGAATTCTTCGATTCCATCGTTCAAAACGTCACCATCGACAAGCTTGTCAAGATAAAGGGCTTGGGCACGTTCAAGCTGATTGAGGTGCTCGACCGAGAGAGCGTCAATGTCAATACAGGCGAACGCATCGTGATACCCGGACATTCGAAACTCTCCTTCATTCCCGAGACTGCCCTCAAGGACCTCATCAACAAGCCTTTCGCAGACTTCCAAACTACTGTCATCAACGAAGGGACGAGCATCGAGGAGATGGAATGGGTGCCTCAAGAAGCGACTCAGACTTCCCAACCCTCTCTAGAGAAAGAATCTGAAGCAGATGATAAAGAGCCTGAAGTTGCAGTACAGCCTGTTCAAGCATTCACTCCTGTTTCCGAGCCTGAGCCTGAGACAACACCTGAGCCTGAAACACCAGAGCCAGAGGTCAAAGAAGAACAGAAAGAGGAGGAAGTAGTTCCCGAACCCGAGGTTAAGCCCGAGGTAAAGAAAGAACCAATCCCCGAGCCTGCAGTTAATCCCGAGCCTCTAGTTAAGCCCGAGGTAAAGGAAGAGCCGAAGCCTGAAGTTGAACCAGCACCTGCTCCTGAACCTTCCGCAAAGGAAGAGCCTACAGGTTCCTCTCCATCAGGAGATGGTAAGGGCCATCGCTTATGGGCTTGGGCATTGGGTCTCTTGCTGCTTTGCGTGATAGTGTTCTTTGCGACTCGCTCCTTGACGCAGAAGTCAGCAAACGTGGAGCCAGCTGCTGCTGAGCCTCAAGTGAAGAAACCCGTCGAAGCTCCCGCACCCAAGGTTGAGTACGCTCAGGTTCCTGGCGGCGAGTACAGGATAGTGGGCACTCGCAAGACGCACATCATGAAGCCCGGCGAGTTCATCACCCGCATCGCCATCGAGGAGTACGGCAACAAGGACTTCGCTCCGTACATCATCGTGCACAACGCTTTCCCCGACCCCGACAACGTCCCCGTCGATATGGAAATCAAACTGCCCGAGCTCGAGAAGATTGAGTAAAGATAACAAGAAAGCCGCCCGTCATGAGCGGCTTTCTTTTGTTTGTTAATATGAATGTTGGGTTTGTTCCTTTTTGTTGTTTAGCGATTTAATAAATTTTCTAAGAACTTAATTGCTTGTGTGTTGATGATATTATTATGAAAGTGTTCTTTTTTCAACATTTCATCAATTGCAGAACCATTGAATTGAGCGACACCACGAGAAGAACGTCCTGCCCAATGAAACTGAAGAATTGTGTTACTAATAAGTTTATCATGGTAAACAGAACACAATAGTGTACTGAATATATCATTTGTATCAACGCCAATAAAGAAAAACATGAAAACGCTTCTTGAGTCAGCCATTTGTTTTAAGAATTTATCAACATTGTATGCTTTTGGATTAGAATTTAGATAGATAACTTTTGTCTTAATATCAGTGTATGTATCTGCATTTTCATACTCAACATGATAATCTCCCAAGCCATTTTTTGTGTCATATGATGGTAGGGCACTTTCCATATTCTGTAGATTCTTTATTATCATTTCCCTTTCTTTATCGTCAGACGTTATCAAACTTTCAATAAGTCTTCCACGTATGTTCGTGTTTTCAATATGGGACGCAATAAGTATCTCGTTTCGACATTTGTTACATCTTTCGTTTAAATCATCGTTCAATACATGATAGTATTCGGATTGTATGAAATTTTCGGCTCTCTCAACTGATTCAAAGATATTATTTTTTTCAAGTTGTGAAGGAACGAACTTTTGGCTTGTTGGTGTGATGTTTGATGTTGCATCAACAAGGCGCATTAAATTATCTTCCCACTCAAGTCCTTGATGAATAGCAAACAGATAATCAAAGTTGCTTGCAGTATTACTTCTCCCGTCATAGTCTCTCATAATATCTGAACCGTTAAAACTCCCCTTGATGTTGGTCATACTTAACTCCTGAGAACTATGACTTATTTTCTTAAGGAAAGTTGTGTTAGCCAACATGATAAGATTATCGGCAGATTGACGTACTAATACTACAAAGAATGGAATTTTGTCATATTTCTCCAAAGCAGATAGTGATAAAACTGTATTAGAAAAAGAATCGGATGAAGATTTAGAATAGCTGAATCTTACGGCAAAATATTGATTGTGATATACCTTTCTGTCTTTTATAAGATTGTATTTGTACGAAACGGCATCTTCTACACGCGTTTTATTGTGTTTGGGAGCCTCTTGTATAATGAAGTGGACAAAATCCTTGCAAGTTGCATTCATATCAGTTCTTCGAAATTAAGTAATTGCACATCTTTCTTGTTTCTCTTTTTTACAGATTTCTTTTGGTCGTTAAGTGTATTACGTTCCCAAAATACACCATCAAAATATCCTTGAATAGAAGGGTCTGTATCGGAGTTCATTAATCTCTTGATGGCCCAGCAACAGTATTCGTGGTTAATTTCAACTCCAAAATACTTTCGGCCAAGTTTGTGTGCAACAACTGCTGCAGTACCACTACCCAAGAAAGGGTCAAAAATAAAATCTCCAGATTTAGAAGAAGCTAATATAATTTTTGCATATAGCTTTTCGGGTTTTTGAGTCGGATGATCTGTGTTTTCGGGCATAGACCAAAAAGGAATGCTTATATCGTCCCAGAAATTAGAAGGGTATGTCATTCTGAAATTGCCTTTTTCACTTTCTTCCCAGTCTTTTGGTTTCCCATCGACTTTATATGGCGCTATAACTTTTCGCTTCATCATTACTGACGAAATGTCAAAGTAGTAATCTTTGGGGTTTTTTACGGCAAACCAAATATCCTCCATCCCGTTTTTCCAGTTTTTCAATGCTCCACGACCTTTCTCTCTTTGCCATGTTATCCTATTGATGATAGTTAGTTTTTCTTCAATTACTCTTTGCATTGCTGAAGAACATTTCCAGTCACCACACATATAAAGAGAACCATTATTTTTCAACTTGTCGCATACGGATGTGAACCAACTACGCAGGTAGTCCTCATAATCTACATTGCTCATGGAAGAGAACTTTTTCCCATGAAAATTTTTATCTAAATTATAAGGGGGATCAATAATGATCAAATCGAATGAATTGTTGGGAATATAATCCAAACAATCCAATAAATCCGCATTTACAACTACATCTCTTTCAAAACCATTCTTCAGTTTGTCAAGTGAATGAATTAAAGGTTCAAGAAATGTTTTCTCATTTGGAGTAACAGATAAGGTCCTGTTTCTGCCTGCTTTCTCTTTTTTTCCGGACATAAGTGATTGATAATTGTTAAGCGCATCCAACTATCAATCACGCCATAACGCAAAAAGGCGTGATGCACCTTGTTGCGTTCAGCTTAGAGGTAGCGTAGGAAGGGAACCTCCGCAGTCTTACAAAGTATGCATCACACCTATGTGAATGCATTCCCATTAATAAGACTGCGTAAGATGTCCCTTTACGGTCACCTTGTTACGTATTATCTCGTTGCGTTTATTCCCAATAAGTTTCCTACGCTTTTGGCTGAACGCGAAATAATAGCGAATGCTGTTTTTAATAAGATTCAAAGGGCACCTCCGCTGAGGTGATATCATGCCCTTTCGACTGCAAAGATACGAAAAAAAAGGCATAGTAGATGACAAAAACAAACTTTTATATAAAATTTTTTGCTTTAGGGGTTAACAAAATGGGGGGTGTCGAGTATATAATAGCGTGAGGGTTCTGCAAAAGACGGTCATTGACACGTGCCAGCTTGGCCAACTTCACGTGCATGGTTTGTCGACTACCTGTGAGACGTCTTCGCTGCCCTCGCGCGAAACATTTATTATTTTAATTATTAATCCTTTAAACTTTATTATTTATGATTAAGTACAGTATCTCTATCATGAGTGCCAAGCCCGGCACCAAGAAGGAAAACATCAATCACACCAAGGCTTACGGCTCAGCACAGGTGGATGAAATCCTCGACCTCGACGCTTTCTGCAAGCATATTGCCGACCACCATTCGCCCTTCTCCAAGGGAACCATCAAGGGTGTTCTCTGCGATGCCGTTTCCTGCCTCCGTGAGCAGATGCTTGCCGGCAACAAGGTGAAGCTCGGCGACCTGGGAGATTTTCACGTAGAACTTGACACCGAAGGCGCAGTCACCACGGAGGACTTCTCTTCTACCAACATCAAGAACGTCAACATCCGTTGGACGCCCAGCGACAGCTTCAAGAACCTCCGTCGGGAGGCCACTTTCCAGCTTGTACCCAGTCGCAAGCTCGCAGCCGACGCCATCGAGGTCATCAAGAACACCGATACGATTCAGGGTCTCGAGTAAATATCGAACCCTGAATAACTGAAGTTTCTGAAGTAGTTAAGTAGACAGTAGTTAAGTAGTTAAGCCAATACATAAATCGCTTAAATTGCAGCTCCCCAAACATTCGGCTTAACTACTAGCGAAGCGATAACTACTTAACTACTTAACTACAAATACATTCATAACATCCGAAACTTAAATGAATAATTAAAAATGGCAATGATATGGCAGTTGGCACGCTTTTCGGATAAGTGTAAGAGCTTAGTTGAGAGAGGATGAAGGCTGAATCGAAGGCCGACGGCTGAAGCGGGTTGTAATTCATAGTTATCAGGTAAGGGCGACAGAGCACCGATATCGGTATTCTGTCGCCCTTTGTTTTTTCCTTTATCGGGATGTCGGGAGGCAACCTGAGCCAAAAACATGTGCCTTTTGCTACTATTTTAACAAAGTTAAACACCCTTATAACTTTATTTATCATTTCTCATTTGGCAGATAGCGCGGAAAGCAGTAATTTTGCACGCGAAAAGAAAAAAAGAAATAAAAAAGGAAGTAATAAGAGGAAGTAAAAGAAGGAAGTAAAGTCGCTGCGCTCGTGGACGATAGCTTTGATAGTCTATAAGATGTTTATCAGCACGAAGTGCTTTACTTCCAGTCCACATGCTGGCTTTACTCCCATTTTCGCTCCCACTTAAATTTGTAGAAACATGGCAGAATCAATCGACATTCGCGAACTAAATGAACGCATCGAGAGACAAAGTGGCTTCGTCACAAACCTGGTGACGGGCATGAATCAAGTGATTGTAGGGCAGAAGCATCTCATCGAGTCGCTGCTCATCGGTCTGCTCAGCGACGGACATATCCTCCTGGAGGGTGTGCCGGGTCTGGCTAAGACGATGGCCATCAAGACGCTGGCGCAGCTGGTGGACTCCAAGTTCAGCCGCATACAGTTTACGCCCGACTTGCTCCCCGCCGACGTCATCGGCACGATGATATACAGTCAGAAGGACGAGAAGTTCCTCGTTGAGCAGGGTCCCGTCTTCGCCAACTTCGTGCTGGCCGACGAAATCAACCGTGCTCCGGCCAAGGTGCAGAGCGCTTTGCTCGAGGCCATGCAGGAGCGTCAGGTCACCATCGGCAAGAACACCTTTCAGCTGCCGAAGCCTTTCCTCGTGCTCGCCACGCAGAACCCCATCGAGCAGGAAGGCACCTATCCTCTGCCCGAGGCACAGGTGGACCGTTTCATGCTGAAGGTCGTCATCGATTATCCGAAGCTCGAGGAGGAGAAGCTCATCATTCGTCAGCAGATAAAGGGCGAGCAGCAGGCTGTGAGACCCGTGATGGGGACGGACGAGATCATGAAGGCTCGCGAGATTGTCCGCGAGGTCTATCTCGATGAGAAGATTGAACAATACATCGCCGACATCGTCTTCTGCACGCGCTATCCCGAGAAGTACGGCCTGAAGGAAATAAAGGACTACATCGAGTTCGGCGGTTCTCCCCGTGCCAGCATCAACCTGGCTCTGGCGGCCCGTGCCTTTGCCTTCATCAAGAGGCGCGGCTATGTCATTCCCGAAGATGTCCGCAGCGTAGCTCACGACGTGCTCCGTCACCGCATCGGTCTCACCTATGAGGCAGAGGCGAACAACGTGGTCAGCGAGGAAATCATCAGCAAGATTGTCAATAAGGTCGAAGTACCCTAAAAAGAGTTCATAGTTAAGAGTCCATAGTTCATAGTTAACGAGCGAGAATTGGAAACAAGTGAGATTCTAAAGAAGGTCCGCAAGATCGAGATTAAGACTCGTGGCCTGAGCAGCAATATCTTTGCGGGCGAGTACCACTCTGCCTTCAAGGGGCGCGGCATGACTTTCTCCGAGGTGCGCGAGTACCAGTACGGCGACGACATTCGCGACATCGAATGGAACGTGACGGCTCGCTTCGGAAAGCCTTACGTCAAGGTCTTCGAGGAGGAACGCGAGCTGACGGTCATGCTGCTGGTTGACGTCAGCGGCAGTCTCGACTTCGGTTCCGTCAAGCAGTTCAAGCGCGACATGGTGACCGAGATTGCAGCCACGCTCGCCTTCTCTGCCATTCAGAACAACGACAAGATCGGCGTCATCTTCTTCTCCGACAAGATCGAGAAGTTCATTCCGCCCAAGAAGGGCCGCAAGCACATCCTATACATCATCCGCGAACTCCTCGACTACAAGCCCGAGAGCCAGCAGACGAACATCGCTTATGCCCTCGAGTATATGACGAGAGCCATCAAGCGACGCTGTATCGCCTTCGTGCTGAGCGACTTCCTCGACCAGCATCATTTCATGCAACCCCTCTCCATCGCAGCCCACAAGCACGACGTCGTAGCCATTCAGGTCTATGACAAACGTGTGGCCGAGCTGCCCAACATCGGACTGCTGAAGGTGCACGATGCCGAGACAGGGCAGGAGCAGGTGATTGATACGAGCAGCAGGGCTGTTCGTGATGCGCAGGCAAGATGGTGGAAGCAGCAGACAATGCGCCTCAAGGACACCTTCAGTCGCAGCCAAGTCGATGCCGTCAGCGTCCGAACCGACCAAGATTATGTGAGTGTGTTAAGAGGGCTATTTGCCAAAAGAAAGACCCCCTAACCCCCTTTGGGGGAATAATAAGCCTCTCCTCTCCCATGGGGCGGAATAATAATAAGGATAGAATTGATGATACGCGAAATAAGAAATAAGTTGAAAACAATAGGCTTTCCCCCTAAAGGGGGATTGGGTGTCTTTTTGTTCCTTTGCTTCCTTCTCCCCCTAAAGGGGGTCGGGGGGTCTGCCAAGGCGCAGGTGCAGGTCGATGTGAAGCTCGATTCGCTTCAGCTCTTTATCGGTCAGCAGACAGGCCTCACGCTTTCTGTCACCCTCGACACGAAGCAGAAGCTACGGATGCCCGACATCAAGAAGGGACAGGAACTCATTCCCGACGTCGAGGTCGTGGAGGTCGGCAAGCTCGACACCGCTATCCTCAACGACGGCAAACGCATGACCGTCAGCCAAGCCTACACCATCACGGCGTGGGACAGCGCGTTCTATTACCTGCCGCCAATGCAGGTGATGGTCGATACTACACGCTACGAGTCGAAGAGCCTCGCGCTGAAAGTCTATACGGTCGATGTCGATACGCTTCACCTCGACCAGTTCTTCCCGCCAAACGACATCATGGAGCTGCCCTTCCTCTGGGATGAATGGCGCATGGTAGCGCTGGGAGGCCTCTTGTTCCTGCTGATGCTGGCCTGCATCGCATACCTCTGGTATCACGTCAAGCACGGCAAACCCATCGTTCGCTTCATCCGTAGGAAGAAGAAACTGCCGCCGCATCAAGTCGCTATGACAGAGATAGAGCGCATCAAGAGCGAGCGGAAGTGGGCAGAGGAAGACAGCAAGGAGTACTACACCCTGCTGACCGACACCCTGCGCAACTACATCCGCGACCGCTACGGATTCAACGCGATGGAGATGACGTCGAACGAAATCATCGAACGTCTCATCTCGGAGAACAACGAAGAGGCGCTCGACGAGCTGCGCGAGATATTCCGTACCGCCGACCTCGTCAAGTTTGCGAAGTGGAGCACGCTCATCAACGAGAACGACGCCAACCTCGTCGCTGCCGTAGAATATGTCAACCAGACTAAGATAGAACCTGACCCGAATGCTAAGCCCGAACCCGAAATCATCAAGGAGACCGACCAGAAGCGCCTCACGCAAGTGAAGATAATGCGTGTGGCTATGATAGTCCTGGGGGTTCTCTCCGTTGCTTTGCTGGCATGGATAATATGGCGCTCGGCAGACCTGCTAATGTGATTTTATTGAGAATTGAATATTGAATATTGAAATATAAAGAACATTGAACATTGATTGTTGAAGATTGAAATAAGGAAGAAAGACCTTTCAATTCTCAATCTTCAATCTTCAATAAAAAGAACTATGACCTTTGAAAACCCACTATATCTGCTTTTGCTGCTGCTGACGATACCTTACGTTGTCTGGTATTGGTTCAAGCATAAGTCATCGACGCCTTCCATCCGGGTCAGCAGCACAGTGGCTATGTTCCAGGCTCCCAAGAGCCTTCGGCAACGTTTGCTGCATTTGCCGCTCCTCTTGAGGCTTGCCTGTTATGCACTTGCCGTGATAGCTTTGGCTCGTCCGCAGACCTCGAACAGTTGGAGCAGCAAGCATACCGAGGGCATCGACATCATGCTTTGTATGGACGTCAGCACCAGTATGTTGGCAGAAGACCTGAAGCCCAACCGCATCGAGGCAGCCAAGAATGTTGCCCTCGAGTTCATCAGCGGCCGTCCTGACGACAACATTGGCCTCACGCTTTTTGCCGGAGAGGCCTACACGCAATGCCCCATGACTGTTGACCACGCGGTTCTCCTGAACTTGCTGAACAGCACGAAGGTCGATATGGCACAGCGCGGTCTCATCGAAGACGGTACTGCGATAGGCATGGGCATGGCGAATGCTTTGTCGCGACTCAAGGACAGCAAGGCGAAGAGCAAGGTCATCATCCTGCTTACCGACGGCTCCAACAACTGCGGACAGATTAGTCCGAACACGGCGGCCGACATCGCGAAGAGCTTCGGCATACGCGTCTATACCATCGGCGTCGGCACAAACGGCACGGCTCGCTATCCTTGGCCCGTTGGCGGACGCATAGAATACGTCAACATCCCTGTGGAGATTGACACGAAGACGCTCGCCACGATAGCCCGCAAGACAGACGGCGAGTTCTATCGCGCCACGAACAACCAGAAGCTGCACGAAGTCTATCAGGAAATCGACAAGCTGGAGAAGACCAAGATGAACGTCCGGCAGTACTCCAAGCGTTACGAAGCCTACGGCATGTTCCTGCTCGCCAGCGTCCTCTGCCTCTTGCTGGAAATCCTGCTGAGGAACACGATATTGAAGAAGATACCATAAGCCTCCCCTGTCCCCTTTAGGGGGAGAAATAAATCGTAAATAGTAAATCGTCAAATTGTAAATTATCTCGATGTTTCGCTTTGAAAGTCCGCAATATTTGTACTTGTTGTTAGTGCTTGTGGCACTGGCCGCTATACATTATTATATTATATATAAGAAGAAACAGCAGGTGAAACGCTTCGGCGACCCTGAGCTGACCAAGCAACTCTTCTTGGGTGTATCGCGCTGGAGGCCTGAGGTGAAGTTCTGGATTACGATGCTTGCTTTGGCATCCTTCATTGTTGCTTTGGCCCGTCCGCAGTTCGGCACGCGCCTCGACACTCGCGAGCGCACGGGCATAGAGGCCATCATCGCGCTCGACGTCAGCAACTCCATGCTTGCCGAGGATGTGAAGCCCAACCGCTTGGAGAAGGCGAAGATGATGGTCAGCAACATGGTGGACGGCATGAAGGACGACAAGATCGGCCTGATAGTCTTTGCCGGCCAGGCCTTCGTGCAGTTGCCCATCACAAGCGACTACGTGAGCGCCAAGATGTTCCTCGAGACCATCTCGCCCTCGATGATGAGCGTCCAGGGCACAGATGTCGCGGAAGCCATCAATCTCTCGATGCGCAGCTTCACTCAGCAGGAAGACGTCTCCCGAGCCATCTTCGTGATAACCGATGGCGAGGACAACGAGGCTCGAGGTGTTGAGGCAGCCAAGCAAGCCGCTTCCCAAGGCATACGCGTCTATGTGCTGGGCATTGGCAACCCCGGCGGCGCACCCATTCCAATCCCAGGCACCGGCCAGTACATCATCGACGACGAGGGAAACACGGTCATCTCGAAGTTGAGCGAGGAGATGTGTCGCGAGATAGCGACGGCCGGAGGCGGTTCCTACATCTATGTCGACAACAGCAGCTCGGCTCAGAAGAAGCTGTCGGAGCAGGTGGACCGTCTGGCGAAAGCCAAGATGGAGAGCCAGATCTACAGCGAGTACGACGAGCAGTTCCAGGGCTTCGTCCTCATCGGCATCCTGCTTTTGCTGCTCGACGTCTTCCTCCTCGAAAGGGAGAGCAAATCGACTTGGCTCAGCAACCTCTTCCGCAGAGGCCGTCCGGCAGCCGCACTCTTCCTGCTGATTTTCAGCATATCGGCAATGGCTCAGACCGACAGAGACTACATCCGTCGCGGCAATCGCCTGATGCGCGACAGCGTTTACGACAAGGCTCAGGTCGAGTATCAGAAGGCCATCGAGAAGGACAACACGAATCCCATCTCGCACTTCAACCTCGGGAACGCCCTCCTCTATCAGAACAAGGCCGAGGACGCCATGAAGGAGTATGAGACGGCGGCCCGACTGGAGAAGGACAAGACGCGTCTGGCTCAGATATATCACAACATGGGCGTCGTGCTGCAGAGTGCCAAGCAGTTCGACAAGGCCGTGGCCTGTTACAGGAACTCCCTGCGAAACGACCCGACGAACAATGAGACGAGGTACAACTACGCCTTGAGTCTCTTCCAACTTAAGAAGAATCAAGGAGGTCAGGACAATCAGGATCAGCAGAAGGACGACAAGGGTCAGGACGAGAAGAAGGAGCAAGAACAACAACAGCAGCAACAGGAACAAGATAAGAAAGACCAGCAGCAACAACAACCTCAGCCCGAGCAGATGAGCCGCGAGAACGCCGAGCAGATGCTCAATGCCGCTATGCAGGACGAGAAAGCTACGCAGGAAAAGATTCAGAAAGCACAGCAAAAACGTCAGCAAAAACAGCTGCAAAAACAATGGTAAAAGTGACGATTCAAAACGCCCCCAGAGATGTTGCAAAACGCCGCCTGCGGAAATGCCAAACGCCGCACGCGGGGATTGCCATCGCCGCACGCGGAATTGGGCAACGCCGCACGCGGCGTTTTTAACCCCCTCATTCGGGAATGAAAGAAACACCATAAGATGAAAAGACTTTACACGATATTCACACTCTTATTCCTTGCGTTAAGCCCTGTCTTTCCGCAAGTTACGCTCAAGGTTCAAGCACCCTCTCAAGCCGAGGTGGGGCAGCGAATCCGCATCAGTTATGTGGCGAACACCCAGGACATCGAAGACTTCCAGGTCGGAAGCTTCGAGGGGTTCAATGTGCTTTACGGTCCCAGCACGAGTCGCTCGAGCAATTTCTCGATGGTGAACGGCCGCACAACTCAGAGCAGTTCCACTACCTTCACCTATACCGTCGTGCCCACCACGGAGGGAACGCTCAAGGTGCCTGCTGCCACCATTCAAGTCGGCGGAAAAGCCGTCAAGAGCGGAACGGCCAGCATCGAAGTGCTGCCAGCCAGTCAGCAACAGAGCCAACAGCCCCAGAGCCAGCAGCAAGGCGGTAATCCCCGCCAGCAACGGCAGCAGCAGGGGCAGGCTTCGAGTGGCCAGATAAGCGGAAGCGACCTCTACATGACCGTGACGGCCAACCGCAAGAAGATTTATGAGCAAGAAGCCGTGATGCTGACCTACAAGCTCTACACGCTGGTAAACATCCAACAGATTTCAGGCGAAATGCCTCAGATAGACGGCTGTCATGTTCAGGAACTTGACCGAGCCGCACAAATGTCGCTCAAGTACGAACGCGTCAATGGCCGCAACTACGGCACAGCCGTCTGGAAGCAGTATGTCCTCTTCCCGCAGAAGACGGGCAAGATCAAGATACCCAGCATCACTTTCGACACGCAAGTCGAGGTGCAGAACCACTCGATGGACCCCTTCGACATCTTCTTCGGCGGCGGAAGTCTCTCGCAGATGGTGCGCAAGCCAATCGTTGCGCCAGCCATCGAGATTGACGTCATGCCCCTCCCCACGCCGAAGCCCGACAACTTCTCGGGTGCCGTGGGTAAGTTCTCTGTGTCCGCCACACTGACGCCCGACCAGGTGAATGCCAACGATGCGGCTACCTTGAGACTGGTTGTGAGTGGGCAGGGCAACATGAAGCTCATGAAGGCTCCGACCATTCGATTCCCGCAGGACTTCGAGGTCTATGACCCCAAGGAGAACAACAAGACGCAGAATACGGCAACGGGGGCAAAAGGAAACATCACCTACGACTATGTCGTCGTGCCCCGTCATGGCGGAAAATTCTCGATTCCACCGGTTGAATTCTGCTATTTCGACCCCGAAAAGGAGCAGTACAATACGGTCAAGACCGACTCCTTCCACCTCGCTGTTGCCAAGGCAAAAGGCCAGCCCGTCGCCTACACCCGTGAGCAGGAAGACCTTAATGTGCTGAGCAACGACATTCGCTTCATCAAGTTGGGCGAGTATGCCAGCGAGGACGAGGATGACTTCTTCGGAACTTCTTCATATTGGCTCACTTATCTGCTTCTCTTCGCTGCCTTCGTCATCGCCTTCCTTTGGCTGAGACGTCAACAGAAACTCAATCCGAACTCATGGAGCGTGAAGGGAAAGAAGGCAGGCAAAGTGGCATCTCGCCGACTGAAGCAAGCATCGAAACTCATGCACACCAAGGACGATGCCGCTTTCTACGATGAGGTGATGCGCGCTCTGCTCGGCTATGCAGGCGACAAGCTGTCCCTCCCGACCAATGAACTCAACAAGGAGAACGTCATCAGTAAGCTCACGGAACGCGGTGTGGAGCAGACTGTTGTGGATTCCTTCATTGCAGTCCTGAGCGATTGCGAGTTTGCGCGATACGCTCCGACTGCCGATGCCAACCTCGCTAAAGAGAAGATTTACCAGCAGGCCTCGGATGTGATTACACAGATGAATGCCTCGATGAAAAAGTGAAAAGTAGAAAAATTATAAGGTTAAAAGTTGAAATTTCGCGATGAAACGGTATATTTTTGTTCTTTCCCTGGCTCTTGTCTCTGTTTTGACTCAAGCCGCAAGCCTTGCCGAGATGAAGACTTTGGCTGATACGGCTTATGTGCAAAGCGATTACGAAAAGGCCGTCAAACTTTATGGCAAACTGGCCGAGCAGAGTCCCGATGCCGAGGTTTACTATAACCTTGGCTGCGCCTACTATCGCCTCGATGATATTGCCCACAGCGTCCTATGGTTCGAGCGTGCCTTGAAACTCGACCCGAGCAACAAGGACGTGCTCTTCAACCTCGAGCTGGCTCGCACAAAGACCATCGACAAGATAATCCCGCAACATGAATTCATCCTGTTCACCTACTTCCGCAGCATGACGAACTGGTTCTCCTTGCGTACCTGGACCATCATCGGTTTGCTCTCCTTCGTCATCATGCTCGTCTCCTTGCTCCTCTTCTGGGGCTCCGGCAGCATCTTTGTGCGAAAAGTGGCCTTTTCATCGGCAGTTTTGCTTCTGCTCATCTCCGTTCTTGCCAATATTTGTGCCCTGCAGCAAAAGAACTTCAAGCAGGTTCACACAAGCGGCATCATTACCTCTCCGGCCGTCACAGTCAAGAGCACACCGGCCGACAACGGCAACGACCTCTTTGTCCTGCACGAGGGAAGTAAGGTCGAAATCCTCGACAGCAGTCTCAACGAATGGTGCGAAGTAACCATTGCCGACGGCAAACAAGGCTGGATTCCCAAGAAGTCCTTCGACCTCATCTGAGGCTATACCACTACCAACTCCCTTCCGGAGCAAGTCAAATAGTAAATGGTATATGGTTAAAATGTAAATATTCCGATGAAAGCCAAAGCCACCCTTCTTTCCCTCATGGTCCTTTTCATCGCTTGTTCGCAGGTTGATGAAAGGGAAGAGGCGGTTATGAAGTGTAATGACTTGGCTTATCGTCTGCGCTATTCCGATATCTCAGCATCGCTTCACGCAGCAAAAGAGGCTTATTCCTGCTCCAAGAAGAACTCTGACGGACAGGCCGAGGCTCTCAACAACATGGCTTATGTCGCCTATCAGCAAATGCGTTATGACCGGGCGCTCCGCCTTTTAAATCGTGTGTATGGCTTCAGTCACAACCAGTTAGAGCTGCTTTGTGCCGACGTGCTTACAATGAAGGTGATGCAAAGGATAGGGAACGGCAAGTCATTCTTCGATGCCCGACTCCGTGCGCAAAAGCGTCTTCAACGCATTCTTTCTGAGGAGGCGAGCCTTACTGACCGCCAAAAGCATCGCCTTCATTATGCTTTGACTGAGCTCCATATCGTGGCCTCTACCTATTATTATTATCTCGGACAGGACAGCGCGGCTTGTAGCGAGATTCAGGAAGCCGCCCAATATGTCAATCTTGATACGGATACGACGCAATGGCTCTACTATAATTATATGATAGGAAGCGGCGGGCTTGTGACAGGGACACCGGAGGAAGTGGCCGTCACGGAGTTCAATCATCTCTTCCGCGTCTATACTCTGGCAAAGGCCAATCACTTCACTTACTTCGAAGCAAACGCCCTTCAGTCGCTTTCTGCCATGGTTGCCGACTCGCTTCGTGCTAATTGGATTAAGCAACAACGTATTGATGCATACAGTTACCTATATGGCGAGCACCTTCAGTGGCAGTCAGACAGCACGCTTTCTTTGCGACATCAGTTTGCCGCAGCCTTGTCCCATCACGCTGTTGCCCTATTCCAGGAGTACCGCGACCTCTTCCAAACGGCTTGTGCTAAGCGAACCTTGGGCGAGGTTTATTTCTCAGCCGGACACTATGACGAGGCTCTCAAAAGCTTCCTTTCTGCTTTGCATCTCGCTTCTGACCGCAAGCGTTCACCTTATCAGGTAATCCCTTGGCTGGCTGGCATACACGAGAACCTCAGCCTTACTTATAGTGCGCTTGGTGATAAAACAAATGCAGATAGCCACCGTAATACTTATCTTGACCTTCTCGACCAGTCGCGCCAGAACAGAGAACTCGATAGCCGCAAAGCTTTGCTTGACCAGGAGGCTCATAGCGAACAGATGCAGTTCCTTTTGCTGCTGTTGCTTGCTGTGGTGGTAGGTGTCCTTTCTGCCATCTATTACCGTCAGTTAGGGCATCGCTCTCGTTCTTTCGAGCAAAAGGTTCGCGAGATTAGCTCCAGCGAAGTTTGTCAAGAGGCTGAGCAGAAACTGCAAATGCTTTTGCAACAAAGCGAGGAGCAACTGGAGGAAAGCAGGGAAGAGTGCCAGGTTATGGAGCAACGCATCCTCCAACAGCAGCAGCGGCACATCTTCGGAAGCACTAAATTGTCTGTTGTCTATGCCATCATTCCCTACCTCGACCGCGTCATTGCTGAGGTTAAAAAGCTCGATGAAATGGGCGAAAATGCTCCTGCACGCCTCTCGTATATCCAGGAATTGTGCTCTGGCATGATGGGCATCAACGACCGACTGACGAACTGGATACAGATGCAACAAGGGCGCCTCAACCTGCAAGTCTCTCGTTTCCCCCTTAGCGATGTATTGAATGTTATCTCTATGCAGCAGTATGCATTCACCCAAAAGCAGCTTACGCTACAGGTTCCTGAGACAAATCTTCAGGTTAAAGCCGATAAGCCTTTGACGCTGTTTATGGTGAACACGCTTGTCGATAATGCCCGCAAGTTCACGCTAGAAGGAGGCAAGGTCTCCATTTTGCTCGATTCCACCGATGATTATGTAGAGGTGAGCGTCTGCGATACTGGCATTGGCCTCACTCCGGAAGATGTCAAAACCCTTAACGACAGCAAGGTTTACGACCCGAGTCATATAGGAGTTGCGGGCGAAGAAAAGGGCTTTGGCTTCGGCATCATGAACTGCAAAGGCATCATCAACAGCTACAAGAAGCTCTCTTCGCTTTTCAATGTCTGTGACTTCGGCGTTGAAAGTGAGCAAGGAAAAGGGAGCCGCTTCTGGTTCCGCTTGCCGAGAGTGCTGCCTTTGTTGTTCTTCTTGTTATTTAATCTCTGTGTCCAGTCAATGCCGCAGCGATGCTATGAGCTGTATGACTCTACCTACAAAGCCAATCTCGATGGCAGATATGCCGACGCTTGTCTTTTCTCCGACAGTGCAATCTCCTTGACTGAAGCGCCGGTCGATACGCCTTTGCTGGTCTCATTGTATAATGAACAAGCCATTGCCGCACAGGCTCTCGGAGATTGGGACTCGTATCGGCTGAGCAATGCAGAGTGTGTGCGTCTGCATCGCCTTTATAGCACCGACGGAACGCTTGCTTCCGATTGCAAGAAACTGGAGAAGATGACGGAGGACTCGCGAGTGCTTTATGTCCTGATTTTCTTACTTCTCATCGCTTCTCTGACTTTGTTCTATAGGGTTGTGCTGCGCCATCGCCTGCGCCATCGTGCTTCGCTCGACGACCTTTATCAGCGCCTTTCGTCGGTTCTCCGTTCGTTTCCTAAGAATGCTGCGATGATGGATAGTGAGTTGAGAAGCGTAGCCCGTAGTCTTCAGCAACCGCAGTTGCGAGAATCTGTGCAGCAGTTGCGGCAACAGTTCTCCTCGAGATTGTCTCATTTGCAAGAGACAGAGGTCGCCATTCAAGACGCTCAGGAGAAAGAAAAGCGCTGGAGTTTCGAGCACGACCGCCTGTATGTCATGAATCAGATACTCGACAATTCGCTGAGCACCATCAAGCATGAAACGATGTATTTCCCTTCTCGCATCAAGCAAATGACCGATGAAATGAAGGAAAATGGCTTCGATGCAGAGACGAGCCACAATCTGCTCGACCTCGTTAACTATTATCGCCACATCTATATGCTGCTCTATGAACAGGCAAAAGGGCAAACAGACCAAGCTCCTTTGCGGATGCAGGCCGTTGCAGTCGGCAACCTCTTTGCCTATGCCCAGTCGCATGGAGTGGCGAGTCAGCCCACAGACGCTTGGGTCAAAGGCGACGAGACGCTGCTCTTGCTGTTGCTTGATCAGATGTTTGCCGTAGCATCGGCCAACGCCACACTCAGCATCGAGCATCGCGGCAGCATGTATTATATAATATATAATGTAGAGGGACAGCCGCTCTCTGCTCAGCAGCTTTCCGAACTCTTCTCGCCTCAAACAGAGCGGCTGGAGTATCTGGTGATGCGTCAGATCGTTCGCGAACACGATACTGCCTGCGGACATCCGGGACTTCGCCTTGAAGCAGAGAACACAGAGCAAGGATACAGAATCATCTTCTCGCTCCTTGCGGCCAATCAAAGATAACACAAACAGATACGGATATGGATAAATTCAAAGTAATCATCGTCGAGGACGATAAGCTGGAACTCAAGGGCACTCAGCAAATCCTGCAAACAGAGGTGCCGGAAGCGGAAATCATCGGTACGGCTTCGGGAGAAACTGATTTCTGGCGTTTGATGCGTGAAGGACAGCCCGACCTCGTTTTGCTCGACCTCGGACTTGGCGGCAGCACAACTGTCGGCGTGGATATCTGCCGGCAACTGCGTGCGCGGTATGCCGACATGAAGATTCTCGTCTTTACCGGCGAGATTCTCAACGAACGCCTTTGGGTTGAGGTGCTTAGTGCGGGAGCCGACGGTATCATTCTCAAGACAGGCAACCTCTTGCAGCGCGACGATATAGTGCAAGTGATGCATGGTCGTCATCTTGTCTTCAACGAGCCGTTCCTCGAGAAGGTGATGGCGCGCTTCCGCAAGGTCGTCTGCAAGGAGCAGGCTGCCGTCGATGCCTTTGTAGAGTACGAGATTGACGAATACGACGAGCGTTTCCTGCGTCATCTTGCCCTCGGTTACACAAAGGACATGATTGCGGGGCTTCGTCTGATGCCTTTCAGCACAAAGAGCCTCGAAAAGCGTCAGGTGGACCTCACCAACCGCCTCTTTTCTGAACGAGAGCGGAGCGGCGTCAATGCTGTTCGCCTTGTGGTGAGAGCCATTCAGCTGCACATTATCGACCCCGATAACCTTGTGGCCGATGAACAATAGAGAGCGAGCGTTCGTCTTCTGCATGGTTCTGGCAGCCGTTCTGCCCTTCCTCTCGTGGGTGTTGTCGGCTTTGGGAGTGCCTTGCAGAAGCATCATCGATGACGAAGGCCTGCGTTGGCTCTTCCGTCATGTGAGCGACTGTCTGCACAGCCGCCTGGTGATGTTTGCCCTCTGCTGCCTGATGATGCAGGGTGTGATAAAGGAGAGCGGCATCCTTCCGCTCGGCCGAGCCTTTCGCGACCCGAGCTTCCTGCGTTACACCGCCATCTATGCCGTCGTGTTCCTCACCATCCTGTTTGCCGCCATTGCTCCCGAGAGTCCGCTGCTCAGCATAACCGGAGGCCTTGCGGGGAGTCCGCTGCTCGATGGCTTGCTCTTCCTCGGATGGTTCTCCTTCATTGTCTTCTGTCTTTGCTACGGACACAACAAACGCGAGCCTTGGCCTCAGATGCTCACTCACGGCATCCGCAATCATCCGCTCGCCATTCCCTTTGCCATTGTCCTGTCCTTCTGCTGGCAATGCTTACAATATATGATGGCCCCTCTCTAACTCCTCAAAAGGGGAGAACCGTAATGCCCAATGTTCAACATCGAAGACCTTAATCCCAGCCAGCGCGACGCGGTGCTTTGCATCGATGCTCCTTCCCTTGTCATTGCGGGAGCGGGCAGTGGCAAGACGCGCGTCCTTACTTATAAGATAGCCTATCTCTTGGAGCAAGGGATGGAGCCGTGGAATATCCTCGCCCTGACCTTTACCAATAAGGCTGCCAGAGAGATGCGCGAGCGCATCGCCACGCTTGTCTCTCCCGAGAAGGCCGCGTCCCTTTGGATGGGCACCTTCCATAGCATTTTTGCCCGCATTCTCCGTGTGGAGGGGCATCGGTTAGGTTATGACACCAACTATACCATCTACGATACGGCAGACAGCCTGAGCCTTGTCAAGATGGTCATCCGAGAGATGAAACTCGACGAGAAGGTCTATAAGCCCAATGCCGTCCAAAGCCGCATCTCCACTGCCAAGAACCGCCTCGTCCTGCCTTCGGGCTATTCCTCAGTTCAAGAGTTCCGCGAGAACGATGCCTTCTATCACCGCACACTCATGCCTGAGATATACAACCGCTATCAGGAGCGATGCAGGCAGGCGAATGCGATGGACTTCGACGACCTGCTCCTGAACACCTGGCTCCTCTTCAGGCACAATCCCGAGGTGGCGGCCCATTGGCAAGAGCGCTTCCACTTCGTCCTCGTCGATGAGTATCAGGACACCAACTTCGCTCAGCATCAGATTATCCGTCTCCTCACCGACCGTCGGCAGCGCGTCTGTGTGGTGGGCGATGATGCACAGAGCATCTACAGTTTCCGAGGGGCTGACATCGACAACATCCTTCGTTTCCGCGAAGTCTATCCCGGAGCCAAGCTCTTCAAACTCGAGCGCAACTATCGCTCCACGCAGACCATTGTGAATGCTGCCGGCAGCCTGATTCGCAACAACCGCGAACAGATAACGAAGAGCGTGTATAGCGAGAAAGAAGTGGGCAATCCCATCGCTCTCTTCCCCGCCTATAGCGATACCGACGAAGCCAATATCATCCTGCGGGAAGTGCAGCGCGCTCATCGTGCGGGTGTCCCGTACAAGGGCATAGCCGTCCTCTACCGCACAAATGCACAGAGCCGAAAGATAGAGGATGGTTTCCTGCAAGGTCGCGTGCCCTATCACGTCTATGCCGGCACATCGTTCTATCAGCGCGAGGAAATCAAGGACATGCTCTGCTATCTGCGTCTTTCGGTCAATCCTTACGACGAGGAGTCCCTTCGCCGCATCATCAACAAGCCGGCTCGAGGCATAGGCGACACCACCGTCGGCAAGCTCTTCCTCGAAGCAAGAAGGACCGACCGGCCGGTCTGGGATGTGCTGAGAGCAGGCACTTGTCCCGACCTCAACAGCGGTACGCAAGCCCGCTTGAAGTCCTTCCGCGAGATAATAGAAGGGTTCCACGAAAGTGCCGCAACCGACGATGCCTACACCCTTGCGCTTCGTGTGGCGAAAGAGAGCGGATTGCAAGAATACTACTTCAGCGGACACGAGCCCGAGGATGTCTCGAAACAGGAGAATTTCCAGGAAATGCTCGATGGAATCGCCTCTTTTGTGGCAGACAGCCAAGAGCAAGGGCTTGGGATTTCATTGAGCGACTACCTGCAGGATGCCAGTCTTGCCACCGACTTCGACCGCAACACAGCCGAGAAAGATGCCGACCAGGTGAACATGATGACCATCCATTCGGCCAAAGGCCTCGAGTTTCCCGTCGTTTTCATCGCAGGCTTGGAAGAAGGGCTTTTCCCAAGTGAGTTGTCGGCAGAGTCGCCACGCGAACTTGAAGAAGAGCGTCGGCTTTTCTATGTTGCCCTGACCAGAGCCGAGCGTCAGGTCGTCCTTACCTTTGCCAAGTCGCGCTTCCGAAACGGCAGGATGGAGTTCTCCCGTCCCAGCCGCTTCATCAGGGAGATACCCGAGCAGTATCGCACATCCCGTCCTTCTTCAGGAGGAGAGAGCAGTCAGCGTGCTGTTCCCCGTATCGAGCAGAGGATGAAACCGCTTTACACTCAACGGACTACGCCCTTTGCCCCGCGTCCGAGCGCTCCGTCGCCCGCTTCTTCCCCTCAAGTTCTGCAGGGGGTAACGATTGGTTGCACAGTCGTCCACGACCGTTTTGGCCGCGGAGTGGTGCAAGCCATAGAGGGTGCAGGCATCGATGCCAAAGCCACCGTCTGCTTCGAGAATGCTGGCACCAAGGTTCTCATGCTTCGCTTCGCAAAACTCACGGTGCAGTAGGACTTCTGCCCTCCTCCCCAGGACTGCCCTTCTTTCAGCCCTTGTGAGGCGTCCCGGGCAGGAGAGTTGCCCAACTTCGCCAGCTTGGTTCGTTGCTGCATCATGATAAATCAATTGCTGCATCATGATGATTCAATTGCTGCATCATGATAAATCAACGAACATCGCGTGCGACGTTGTGCAACGATGCCCGCCAGGTTGGCTTTCGCCGCTGCCTAAGTTCACCAAGCTCACATTTTGAGTTGATTTATTTTGCAGTTCTAATTATATTTCGTACCTTTGCACGCGATTTACGAAACCAAGCATGAAAATGAATAAAATAATCCT
Source organism: Bacteroidaceae bacterium (assembly GCA_017428785.1). Lineage (GTDB taxonomy): Bacteria > Bacteroidota > Bacteroidia > Bacteroidales > Bacteroidaceae > Physcousia. The sequence continues at coordinate 9,515 of JAFRQD010000022.1, read as the reverse complement.
CCGGCTTCTGGTCCCTTGTTCCTTGCTTCTGGCTTCTTGCATTGCAGCTGAGCTGGACAACACGGAGTGCGACATAGAAGCCGTTTCGCTCCATTTCGACTCACCTTCCGACATCTTCTATCACGACTATGACTCGATGCAGACAATCCTCTCGTCGGAGTCCGAGATCGTGTTCATCGTTCGCAGTTATGCCAACATACAGAGCATCCCTGTCACGCTTCGGGTGACCGAAGGGGCTTCCATCTTCATAAAGACATCTAACGGAACTGAGGCGCCCTTCCAGAACGGTTCGCTCGTTGACTTCTCGGACAATCAGGTTCATCAGTTCCATATTGTCTCGCAAGACAAGGCCTGGAGCCGCAACTACACTATTTCAGTCGTCAACGACAAACCCAGCGAGGGCAATCTCTTCATTGACTTCGAGAGCTATCACCTCGATGCGTCGGGCAAGTACTACATCTGGGATGCCCCGGATGCCTTTACGGATGGGGAATGGAAGAACGGCAACCCGGGCTTCAAGATCAGCAAGTCTTCCGCAAAGCCCATGGACTATCCCTCCACACCTGTGGCTGGAGGAGGTCCCGACGGCAGCGCCTGCCTCAAGCTCGAGACGTGCGACACGGGCCCATTCGGCAGGTTGGCAGGTATGCGCATCGCCTCCGGTTCGATGTTCAACGGCATCTTCGATGTGGGCAACGCCTTGCTGGATGCCCTCAAAGCCACACAGTTCGGCACACCCTTCATCCATAAGCCTGTCATGCTCCGTGCCTGGCTCCGCTTCGAGCAAGGCGGTTCCTTCCAAGACCGCGAGGGCAACGTGGTGGAGGGGGTAGTGGACGAGCCCGATGCCTACATCGTCTTCTATCGCAACGAAGACCAGAACGGTGGCAAGATACAGGTTGACGGCAGCGATGTCATGACCAATCCCAACATCGTAGGCCTGGGACGTTTGCCGCACCGGCTCAAGGCGGATGGCAGCGACCTGCTCTCCAATAGCCCCATCCACGGGCTGACAAACGAATGGCAGGAGGTCGTCATCCCTGTGGTCTACAAGGCCGAGGTCGATCCGGACATCCTGGCCAACAAGGGCTACAGCCTCGTCATCAGCTTTGCCAGCAGTTGGCAGGGAGCTTACTTCCAGGGAGCCATAGGCAACAAGCTTTTCATAGACAATGTTCAACTCATCTGCGAATAACACTTTGACAGACATGAAACACAAACTCTATATCATTGCAGCACTCTTTTCTCTTGCTCTATCAGTAAACGCCCAAGAGAATGCTTGGGAAAAGTGGGGGCCGACAAAAGGCCTGGAGAGCGGCGGCTTTATCGCCCGAGCAGGTTATGTCATCGGCGGAACCACGCCTCTCCCGCTGCCTGCCGAGGTCAGGAAAATCAACGCCTTCAGCCCAAAAGGCGGAATCAGCGTGGGAATCGACGGCTATCGGATGTTCACGAAGCGTTGGGGCGTCAGCATGGGCGCACACTTCTTCTGGGAAGGCTTCCACACGGCTGCCGACGTGAAGAACTATTATGTGTGGCTCGAGCAGGAGGACGAAATAACGAAAGGCTACTTCACGGGCACGAATGTCACCAACACAGAGATGTGGGGCGTGACTATCCCCGTGCTTGCCACGCTGCGCATGAGCCCTCGGTGGAACTTCAGCTTTGGCCCCTACCTGAGTTATTACTTCAAGCAGACCTTCACAGGGGAGGTCTTTGACAATGACGACGGCATCGGCTATCTGCGGGAAGACAAGCCGACCGGCGCAAAGATACTGATGTCGAGGGAGAATCCCACTCCCTATCCCGATGACTTTGCCGACCACATGCTCCCCATGAACCTCGGTCTGGAGATTGACTTCGACTGGAAAGCCATGAAGCACCTGAATGTGTTTGGCCTGCTCGACTGGGGACTGACAGACATCTGGGACCGCGACTTCGAAGCCATCACCTTCCGGATGTACCCCATCTATGCTACTATAGGTGTTGCCTACAGATACTAAAAGTAAGAATAAAGAACAAGAATAAAGGCAGAAAGCCTGAGTCGGATTGCCGGCTCAGGCTTTTTGTTTTGTAGTCAAAACAGGCAGGAGGAAAAAGGCCAAAAAGTCATCATCGAAATCCCCCTGTGGGGCGCTGAAAAACGCCGCACGCGGGGATTGCCAACGCCGCACGCGGAAATGGTCATCGCCGCAGCCGGGGATTGCAATCGCCGCACGCGGCGTTTGTAAGGCCTAAAACTTCTTTACAGGATCGCAGGTAAGGTCAACACCTAACTTCTTGAAAATCTTGCGGTCAACCTCCCCGAGCATAATGGTGGTGTGGGCTTGCAGACCGGCCAGGCTGGGCAGCTGTGCGAGGGCTCGGCGGCAATTCTCGTCCTGACGGCTCAGCACGGAGAGCGCCACAAGCACCTCGTCGGTATGCAGGCGCGGGTTGTGTCCGCCCAGATACTCTATCTTCGTGCGTTGGATAGGCTCTATGAAATCCTGCGAGATGAGCTTCAGTTCGTGGTCGATGCCTGCAAGGTGCTTGGTGACGTTGAGCAGGAGCGACGATGCCGTGCCGAGTAGGGGAGAGGAGGCTGCCGTGATGATAGTGCCGTCCTCGAGCTCCATGGCAGACGACGGCACACCCGATTCCTCCTTCCTGAGGCGCGCTTCCACGGTCACCCGGCGGTCGTCGGTACTGATTTTGGCCTGCTTGAGCAACAGGTCTATCTTGTTGACTTCCGAATCGTTGCAGGCCCCGTCGGCCATCTGGTTGAGGGCTGTGTAGTAACGGCGTATGATTTCGTCCTTGCCTGCCTGCTTGCAGACCTCGTCGTCGCAGATGCAGAAGCCCACCATGTTCACGCCCATATCGGTCGGCGACTTGTAGGGGCACTCGCCATAGATGCCTTCGAAGAGCGTGTTCAGGACAGGGAAAATCTCCACGTCGCGGTTGTAGTTGATGGCCACCTCGTTGTAGGCGTCCATGTGGAAGGGGTCGATCATGTTCACATCGCCCAGGTCGGCAGTGGCAGCCTCGTAGGCAATGTTGACGGGATGCTTGAGGGGAAGGTTCCAGACGGGGAAGGTCTCGAACTTCGCATAACCGGCCTCGTTGCCACGCTTGCGCTCCTGATAGAGCTGGCTCAGGCATGCGGCCATCTTGCCGCTGCCGGGACCTGGAGCCGTCACGATGACAAGCGGACGCGTTGTCTCGATATAATCGTTGCGACCGAAGCCGTCGTCGGAGTTTATCAGCTGCACATTGTTGGGATAGCCCTCAATGTTGTAATGGTAATAGGCGCGGATGCCGAGGTGCTCCAAACGGCGGCGATAGATGGCCGCGCTGCTTTGGCCGTTGTAGTGGGTAATGACAACGCCGTTCACCAGGAAGCCTCGCTTCTGGAACTCCTCCCGAAGGCGAAGCACATCCTCATCGTAGGTGATGCCCAAGTCCTGGCGAACCTTGTTCTTCTCGATGTCGAGAGCGCTGATGACGATGACAATCTCTGCGCTCGAACTCAGTTGCTGGAACATCCGCAGCTTGCTGTCGGGCTGGAAGCCGGGCAGAACTCTGCACGCATGATAGTCGTCGAAAAGCTTCCCGCCAAGCTCCAGATAAAGTTTCCCCGAGAACTGAGCGATGCGCTCCTGGATGTGCTGCGATTGAATCGAGATGTATTTGTCGTTGTCGAAACCGTACTTCATAACCTCAAATGTAGTTAAGAGTGAAGAATTAAGAGAGAAGAATTGCTCTTGGCAACTCAAATTATCTGCAAAGGTACGAAATAATTCTCAATTCTTCTTTCTTAATTCCTATTTTCTTTGTAACTTTGTGCAAGAATTATGGTAAATGAATTGATTCATAAGTATTGCGGAGACAATGAGGCGCTCGAGGCGTTGCTCATCCGGCACAGCGGTGATGTGGCCCGACGGGCGCTGCAGATAGCAAAGAGACATCCCGAACTGGAAGCCGACGAGCAGTTCCTTTGGGAAGCCGCAATGCTACACGACATCGGCTCGGTTCGCACCAATGCGCCTTCCATTCATTGCTTCGGCACAGAGCCCTATATCCGTCACGGCATCCTGGGAGCAGAGATACTGCGCAGCGAAGGCCTCCCCCGTCATGCCCGCGTGGCGGAGCGGCACACAGGCACTGGCCTTACTGCAAGCGAGATAGAGCATCAGAACCTGCCCCTGCCTCGCCAGGACTTCAGGCCCGAGACCATCGAGGAACAAATCGTATGCTATGCCGACAAGTTCTACTCCAAGTCGCACCCCGAAAGGGAGAAGACGCCCGAACAGGCCTTGCGCAGTCTGGAGAAGTTCGGAAGTGAAGGATTGGACGTCTTCAAGGCGTGGATAGCTCGCTTTGAGTGAAAAAATCATAATAATAGAAGGAAAAGGCATAAAGTCTCGGAAAATAATCTTACCTTTGCAAATTGGAATAATTGTATAGCAATTGAAGGCAAGGTTATTATCCATACTGACGGCATGCTATGTTCTGGCATCATTGGCAGCGCGTCCTGCAGGAAGAGCAGTCTTTCCGGGGAATGCCGCTGACTCTCTTCGCACGGACAGTTTGCCCGATTCTGCTAAGGTGCAGCCACAGAGACCGCCCTTGCAAGCCTATACCATCCTGCCGGACTCTGTGCCGCCCGACACGGTTCCTGTCGATACCACACCCAGGAGCAAGAATGCCCTCGACCTGCCCGTCAACTATTCTGCCAAGGACTCCATTACCTTCGACTATATCAATTCCCGAGCCCACCTTTATGGAGAGGGCAAGGTGCAGTATCAGAACCTGGAGCTCGAAGCCGAAATCATCAACATCTCCATCGACAGCAGCCTTGTTCATGCCACGAGCAGAACAGACTCCTTGGGCAACGTCATCGGCAAGCCCCTCTTCAAGCAGGGTTCGGACGAGTATGAGCCCGACAGCATCAGCTATAACTTCCGGACGCGCAAAGCCTTCATCTCCAATGTCTACACCCAGCAGGGCGAGGGCTTCATGAAGAGTCTGGACGGCAAGCGTGACAGCTTGGGAACGATGTATGTGAGGAAGGCTTTCTATTCGACCTGCGATGCCGAGCACCCACACTTCTACCTGAACATGACGCGAGCCAAGATGCGGCCGGGCAAGGATGTAGTCTTTGGCCCCACCTATCTCGTTGTCTGCGATGTGCCGCTGCCTTTGGCCATTCCCTATGGCTTCTTCCCCTTCAAGAGCAAGTACAGCAGCGGCTTCATCATGCCGAGCTATGGCGATGAGACGTCGCGAGGCTTCTATCTGCGTGAGGGCGGTTATTACTTCGCCTTCAGCGACTTTGTCGATGCCAAGGTCCTGGGCGACATCTACACGAAGGGCTCATGGGCGCTTTCGGCGCAATCCAACTACAAGAAGCGCTACAAATTCTCCGGCAACCTGTTCATCAGCTACCAGCATACGCAGACGGGCGAGAAGAACATGCCCGACTTCTCTGTCAACAAGAGCTTCAAGGTGGCTTGGACGCACCGGCAAGACGCGAAGGCCAATCCCACACAAAGCTTCTCGGCCAGCGTCAATTTCGCCACGAGCAGCTACGAGCGCAATAACCTCGTGAGCATGTATAATCCCGAGAGCTATACCCAGAGCACCCGAACCAGCAGTATCTCCTACAGCAAGTCGTTCCCCAGCATTGGCCTGACGCTGGGCGGCACCTTCAACCTCGCCCAGAGCGTGCGCGACAGCAGCATAGCCGTCACCTTGCCCAACCTCACCATTCAGCTCAACCGCTTCTATCCTTTCAAGCGCAAGAAGATGGCAGGCAAGGAGCGGTGGTACGAGAAGATCAGCATGGGCTACTCCGGTTCTCTTACCAACAGCATCAACACCAAGGAGAACCTTCTCTTCAAGAGCAGCCTGGTGAAGGACTGGCGCAACGGCATGCGCCACCAGATACCCATCAATGCCAGCTTCTCTGTGCTCAAGTACATAAACATTACGCCCAACTTTACCTTTACCGACCGCATGTACTCGAAGAAAGTCATGCAGTCGTGGGACGATGAGAAGCGCACCGTCCAGCGCGACACGGTCTATGGCTTCTACAATGTCTATAACTTCAGCTTGGGCGTCAGCGCCAACACCAAGCTCTATGGCTTCTACACGCCCATGCCGTGGTTCGGGGGAAAGAAGATAAAGGCCATCCGACACATGATGACGCCCGGCATCTCCTTCAGCTATGCGCCCGACTTCAGCAAACCGATGTGGGGCTTCTATGACACATACGTCCGCACAGACGCCAAAGGCAATGTCTCCACAGTATCCTATTCCCCCTTCAGCGGTAGCACATACGGCACCGCTCCAAGCGGCATGACAGGAAGCGTCTCGTTCGACGTCTCCAACAATGTGGAGATGAAAATGCGCTCCAGCCGTGACTCGACAGGCGAGAAGAGAATCAGCCTCATCGACGAGCTGGGCTTGTCCATGAGCTACAACATGGCGGCGAAGAAAAAGCCCTGGAGCGACCTCAGCATGCGCCTCCGCCTCAAGCTCACCAAGAGCTACACCTTCTCCATGAACGCCGTCTTTGCCACCTATGCCTACGAGTTCGACCAAAACGGCAATGTCTATGTGGGCGACCACACGGAGTGGGGCAAAGGCCGCTTCGGACGCTTCCAGGGCATGAGCCACAACATCTCCTATACCCTCAACAACGAGAAGCTCAAGAAGCTGTTCGGCATGCGAAACAAGTTGTCCAAGACGTTCAGCAGCCGAAGCGACGACGAGGATGAAGAGGATGAAGACGAGGAAGAGACAGACCCCACCATGCAGAACCTTGACCCGGAGCGCAAGAAAGGCATGACAGGAGCCAAGGATAACATCTCGAGCGAACTGGACGAGGACGGCTACCTCAAGTTCCAGATGCCCTGGAGCCTCAGCGTCAGCTACGGCGTCTCAATGCGCGAGAACACCAGTGCGGCGATAAACCCCAAGAGGATGCGTTATCCCTATCGGTTCACGCAGACGCTCAACTTCTCAGGCAACGTCCGCATCGCAGAAGGCTGGAACATCAACTTCTCGTCGGGCTACGACTTCAACTACAAGAAGATGAGCATGACCACGATGTCTTTGGCCCGCGACCTGCACTGCTTCTCCATGTCGCTCAGCATGGTCATCTCGCCCTACACCAGCTTCAACTTCCTCTTCGCCTGCAAAGCCGGCACCCTTGCCGATGCCCTCCGATGGAAGAAGCAAAGCTCCTACAGCAGCAACGTAGAGTGGTATTGATGAAGAGCGTGCCTGGTTGGCAGACTAAACACGGCATGCATGCAAACTAAACACGGCATGCAGGCAAACAAAACGTGGTATGCAGGCAAACTAAACACGGCGTGCTGGCTTTTCCCCTCAGCCATCTTACCTTTTTCATGCGCAAGCTGAAAATGCAGAGACGCAGGCTGCGTACAGACATACGCACATTGCATTCCTTCATACGCAACCTGCGTATCAAGAACCCAATGCGCCAGGCGGAACATTTCCGCAGCATCTGAGATTTTTCTCCCCACTCTGCGCGGGCAGATGTCCCGTTACGCTTGGATGATGCTTTCGATGTAGTCGAGGAGTTCGTCCTTGCCCTGCTTTGTCTCGCTGCTTGTGACGAAGTACGGAGGCAGTTCCTCCCATTGTTTGGATAGCTCGGCGAGGTAGTGCTTGACGTTGGCTGCAAGCTTCCCTTTCGACAACTTGTCGGCTTTGGTGAAGACGATGCTGAAGGGGATGCTGTTCTCGCCGAGCCACTCGATGAATTCGAGGTCGATGCGTTGCGGCTCGTGGCGTGAGTCGATGAGCAGGAAGAGGTTCATCATCTGCTCGCGGCGCAGGATGTAGCCGGTTATCATCCTTTGCAGCTCGTCCCTTTGCTGCTGCCCTCGCTTGGCGTAACCATAGCCGGGGAGGTCCACAAGAAACCATTCCTTATTGATAAGAAAATGGTTAATCAGGATGGTCTTGCCCGGCGTGGCAGATGTCTTGGCGAGATGCGCCCTGCCTGTCAGCATGTTGATGAGGCTCGACTTGCCGACATTGCTTCGTCCGATGAAGGCGAATTCCGGCAGGTCTCCCTTGGGACATTGGTCCACACGGGCACTGCTGATGGCGTATTCGGCGGATGTTATGGTCATTTTCAGAAGTTATACTTCAAGCCGATGCTCAGCCACTCCTTGAACATCATGTAGGTGTCGAAGCGGCTGTTTTTCTTGTATTTCTCGTTGCTGTTGTCGAATCGCGGATAGAGGTATAGTGTTGTTGTGATGAGCTTCGTCACGGTGAAGTCGATGGTGTTCTCCCATTCCCAGATGTGATAGTCGAAGTTGCTCATCCAGTACATGCGGCTCCTCCAGTTGATTTGCTTTGTGATGGGCCAGTTTGTGTTGAGCGTGATGTTAGGACCGAAGGTTGTCTTCTGGTTCTTTCCTTCGGGAATGCCGTAGTTCTTGACGAGGTCGTCGTTCTTGACATAAATGATATGCATGGCAAGCGGGGCGACATTGAGCTGGCCGGTGAACTTTTTCTTCTTTCCCCATTTGATTTCATACTTCATACCGGGCGCTACTGTCACTTCCAGAGGGGAAAGGAACTCGGAGGTAATATTGTCGGTGTTCTTCTGGTAAGTGGGTGCTATCTGCGTCTTGAGGATGACCTGGAGCGAGTAGTACCAGCTCTTCCACGCCTTGTAGCCTCCGTTGAAGGTGTAGCGGAGCAGGTTGTGGTTGGGGCGGAAGGTTCGTTTCGTGTCGCTTTCCGTCGTCTGGAAACCCAGCTGAATGTCCAGCGTGTTCTCCCAGTTAATCTTGCTCTGGTCGTTGTAGTTGGCTCGCAGCGTGACGTCGAGGTTGCACATATAGTTCTTCTCGCCGCCCTGGTACCAGTTGTCGGAGAAGTAGCTCTGCATGAATTGCAATGCGCTTGAGCCTGCGAACTTCCAGAAGTTGGGGCGCCGGGTAATGACCTGTATGGGCTCGTTCATGTCGGGCTCTAAAGTGGCGGCGGCAATCTTGTCGGCAAGTTTGTCGGAGGTTTGCAGCATCTCGTTGATGTCGCTGCGGATGCCTGCTTGCCCCAGGATGTCGCTCTCCGTCTGTGTCACCAATTGTGGCGCTTTTGCATAGAGAGAAGAAAGCGCCTTTCGTGCCGCGAAGATGCGCTGTATCTGCATGTCGGAGCAAGAGGTGTCGGTCTGTCCCATGGCTTGATGCAGCGATGTGCTGTAGAGCGTCGGACGCGAGAGGATCTGGTAGTAGTAGGCGTTGGGGGTGGGAAATGGAGCGACTTTGCTTAGCGAGTCACGTTCGGCAACCAAAGAATCGAGGGCTTGCAGGTAGCTCTTCAATATGAGGGAAGAGTCTGCAGGCTCTTCTTCTGTTTGTTCCTTCCTTGTCGTGCTGTTGGCATTGAGAGCCATCAAGCAGATGCTGAAAAGTATTATAAGGCGCTTCATTTCTCCTAATTTTGTGCAAAGATAGGACATTTAATTCATAATTCATAAT